>CANIZL010000076.1 GCA_947471985.1 Verrucomicrobiota bacterium
AGAAACTTCCGGCAATCGTGCAATTGACCGCCCAGTTTATCCGGGCGCTGCGCAACGGAATTATCCGCGCTCTGCGCTGGACGGCCGCCCTGAGCCACTTCCGCATTGCAATGAAAGCTTACCTGTGAAACTAGACAGACACCGTTGGAGCCAGCTTCTCGTTGAGCCACCAATCCTGCATCAAGACCGGCCCGCGCGGACCGGCGGTCAACGAGTTCTGATTGTCGCCCACCGGGGCCCCGGATGCGGAGGTCAGTTGCGGTGCGGGAGAACCGTCGTGGGAGGTCGGCTTGGACATGGTAAAAGCGGTCGGAGCTCCTCACTTTGCCGGCTGCGCGGGATGGCAGGCAAATCTTTGGCCCGGCCGGCCGAAGATGGCGCCCCGGGCGGCCCGGCCGAACACCTGGCCAGCGAAAAAGGCAGAACGACACTTGAGCCGACCCGGTTTTCGGGCCTTAATTGCCAAAATCATTTACGCGTCCATGCCACTTTCGCGCTCCACATCCTTCGCCCACAACACGCTCAGCATCATCATGGGAGGCGGCCAGGGCACGCGCCTGTTCCCGCTGACCAGTGAACGCTCCAAGCCCGCGGTTCCGCTCGCCGGCAAATACCGGCTGGTCGACATTCCCATCTCCAACTGCCTGAACAGCGGTCTGAACAAAATCTTCCTGCTCACCCAGTTCAATAGCGCGTCGCTGCATCGCCACATCAGTCAGAGCTTCAAGTTCGATCACTTTTCCAACGGGTTCGTCGAGATCCTCGCCGCCGAGCAGACTTTTGCCAGCACCAGCTGGTACCAGGGGACGGCCGACGCGGTCCGGAAGAACCTGATGCATTTCAAGAACTCCAACTTCGACTACGCGCTGATCCTGTCCGGGGATCAGTTGTATGCGATGGACTTCCGCGAAGTGCTGCAAACGCACATTGAAAACTCCGCCGATTTGACGATCGCCACCATCCCGGTGCCGAAATCGGAGGCCACGGCCTTGGGGCTGATGCAGGTCAACCGCGAACGCCGCATCACCCGTTTCGCCGAAAAGCCCAAGGATCCGGCCCTGTTGGAATCCTTCCAGATCCCCCGGTCCAGCTACCCCGAATTTGGGATCACCCGCGACGAGGATCTCTACCTGGCCTCGATGGGGATTTACGTCTTCACGCGCGAGGTGTTGTTCGATCTGCTGGACAACAACCTCACCGACTTCGGCAAACACATCATTCCCGGAGCGATCGATTCGCGGCGCGTCTTCTCCTACATCTACCAGGGATACTGGGAGGACATCGGTACGATCCGCAGCTTCTTCGAAGCCAATCTGGATCAGGCGGCCGAACATCCGCGCTTCAGTTTTTTCCAGCCGCCGGTATTCACCCGGCCGCGCTTTTTACCGGCGTCCAAGATCAACTCCGCCGCCATCGACCACGCGATCATCGCCGACGGCTGCATCCTCAACCACTGCCGCGTCCAGCATTCCGTCATCGGCGTGCGAGCCACCTTGGGCGAAGGTTCCCTGGTCAATCGGGTAGTCATGATGGGATCGGACTACTTTGACACCACGGAACGGTGCAATCGCCCCGAAAACCGCGGCATACCGCTGGGCGTCGGTCGCAATACCCGCATCGACAATGCCATCATCGACAAAAATGCGCGCATCGGCGAGAACTGCATCCTGAGTCCGGCTGGTAAGGCGGAGAATGTCGATCACCCGCTGTATTACGTCCGCGACGGGATCCTGGTGATTCCCAAGCACGCGGTCATCCCTCACGGCACCGTCATTTGAAGCTGTCTTCCCTGTTTACCGCACGGCAAAGCCTCCGTACGCCCGGGGTTTTGGCCATCCTGGCCGGTTGGATCCAACTGCTGGCTGCGGCGGGCTCCCCGGAGCTGCTCCGCGAGTTTGTCTATGATCAATCGGCACCGACGCCGGAGTGCCACGCGTCCACCCTGTGCGAAATCCCGGGAGGCATTGCGGCGGCGTGGTTTGGGGGCACTCGCGAAAAGGCGCCGGATGTCGGCATCTGGTTCAGTCGCCGCGAAGATGCCGGCAACAGCGGGCGTTGGAGCGCCCCGGTCGAACTCTTTAATGGCGTGGGCGCGGGGACCAACGGCACCCGCCTGCCTTGCTGGAATCCTGTGCTGTTTCAGAACAAGGGCGATCAGTTGACGCTTTATTACAAAGTCGGCCCCAGCCCGGATACCTGGTGGGGCCT
Organism: Verrucomicrobiota bacterium; assembly: GCA_947471985.1. GTDB lineage: Bacteria > Verrucomicrobiota > Verrucomicrobiia > Limisphaerales > UBA9464 > CANIZL01. The sequence goes on from CANIZL010000076.1 coordinate 2,209, forward strand.
GCTGTCGACCAGCGCCGATGGCGGCCGCACCTGGACCCCGCCACAACGCCTGCCCGGCCAACACCTCGGGCCGATCAAAAACAAGCCGGTTCGCACGAGTGACTCCTTTCTGGTGTTGCCATCCAGTACGGAAAACCACGGCTGGCAGGTGCTCTTTGAACGCCACGCGCCCTTGGACGGGCGTTGGAGCTATGGAGAGCCCGTCCCCGATCCGGCGAATCTCCAGGGAATCCAACCGACCGTTCTCCAACTCTCCGGCGGCCGACTTGCCGCCCTGGGTCGAACCCGCCGGGCGGGCGTCCTGTTCCGGACCGTCTCGAGCGACCAAGGTGTCACCTGGTCACCGTTGGCCGCCACGGACCTCCCCAATCCGAATTCCGGTGTCGACGCAGTGACCCTGGCCGATGGTCGACACCTGCTCGTTTACAATCATACCAAGGCCGGGCGCACGCCCCTGAATGTGGCCCTCAGCTCCGACGACGCGACCACGTGGTCGGCGGTCCATACCCTGGAAAGCGAGCCGGGGGAGTACAGCTATCCGGCGGTGATCCAAACGTCCGATGGACGGATTCACATCACGTACACGTGGCATCGCACGCGCGTGCGCCATGTGGTTTTGGAGTCCGGAAAGTTCCAACCCCGCCGGATCGTGGGCGGAATTTGGCCGGCGCCCTGATTCAAGTTCAAGGCGTTCCGCCCCCGGCGTTTAAGGGGCCGGATCCGGCGCCGGCGCTGGGACAGGCTTCAATTCCAGTTTCGGGGCCTCAATGGGCGGGCGATCATCGGGCGCGACATCCAGCCCGCTCTCCCGTTGCACGAGATTACGTTCCAAACGTCGCTTCAACTCCGCATGCTCCTGCAGGGTGACCCGCGCCAGGTTCGCCCGAGCTTCTTCCCAGCGACCTGACTTGATCTGCCAGCGGGCAAAATGGAGAAAAATTCCATCGCGATCCGTCTCGTTGTTGGCGACGACCAACGCTTCGTCCCACGCCTTTAAAGCCCGCACCGCGAGCCGCTCCTCGGCCTGCTTCTTCCCCTCCGGAGTGTCCGCCGGCTCCGGCTTCACCCCGTAGAACGTTTGGGCGTACTCGAAGGCGTAACGAAAATTATTCGGGGCTAATCGGCGGCACTCCCGATAATGGTCCAGTGCACGCTCGAACACCGCTGTCTCGTTACAGTGGTAGTAATCCATGGCGTCCGCCCGATACAGAAAGACCACCGTCCCGAAATTGTAATGGTAGAGGGGTTCAAACGGCCGTAGCGCCAGCGCTTGTTCGTACGCATGAAAGGCATTGGTGATGGGCCCGACATGAGCGAAGTGGCCCGCGTAGTTGTTCCACACCACCGGATTCCGGGGATCCAGTTTCAAGGCAATCCCCAGTTGCTCCAGCACCTCGGAATCCTCGCCATGGGTGCTTAGATGATCCCCGTAGGCCAGTCGTGCGCGAACATGATCCGGGTGCCGTTTGAGAAACACCTCATATCGGTCGCGGGTCCGATTGATGATCTGGAGCAGCGCCTTTCGCTTGGCTTCACGGAGCGTGGCCCGCGTTTCCGCCCGAGCCAGATCCGGTGGAGTAGTCTCCAGGAGCACGCGCTCCATCTCGGCCTCGCCGGCATCATCAACCTTCAGAACATCCTGAAATTCAATCTCCACGGGATCAGCCGGATCCACCATCGGTTCACCCATCAGCACCGAAAGGGGCGCCACGCGCTCCGTGAAGTAATGGGACACGGCCGCCGGCTGATTTGTCGCCAGCAGCAGACTCAACGCACCCACCAAAATATCACTCATGCCTTACCGTAAGATCGCACAGATCATCGCCGAGCGAAATACCGAATTCCGCCGCCACTCCGACCCACCGCCATCGGCGGATCAACGGCGAGTGCGCCGGTGTGCCAACTGGGACTGGCGGACCGAGCGACGACCGAGCATCGTTGCCCCATGGCCACCGAGTCGCACGATCAACTGCGGGAACTGTTCCGCATGCAACAAGCCCTGAACGCCCGCATCGGCGTTGTTACGGAGGGCATGTCCGAGGCGGATCAAACCAAGTGGGTCCTGAACTACTCCCGCGCCCTGTCGCAGGAACTCGCCGAACTCACGGACAGCGTCCCCTGGAAATGGTGGGCCAAGTACCAGAAGTTCGATCTGCAGAACGCGCGGGTGGAAGTGGTCGACATGCTCCACTTCCTCATCAGTCTGGCCCAGGTGCTGGGGATGAGCGCCGACGACGTCTTTGCCGCCTACCTGAAGAAGAACCAAGTCAATCTGCAGCGGCAGGACAGCGGCTACACGCTGAAGGACGCCGACGATTCCCGGCACATTTAATCCGCCACCGCAATTTCACGCCCCCCGCAAACAAGGTAGCCAGTTTATGGATCGGCCCCACTGTTCGTCAGCGATGCCCGCAGGTTACGGGGACCAACCGATGCTGACCGTGGCGCCAAAGGTTCGGGCGTCGTAGACGCTCGTAAAAGCCGACTGCACAACAGATCCAAGCCATGCAAATCAACGTCCACTTTTGGTCGTATTTCGCGGACATCGCCGGGACGCGGGATCTGGCGCTCCAACTCCCCGAAGCCACCACGGTTGGCGAGGCCATGGCGTTGATTTACCAACGCTTTCCCACACTGGAAACTGCGCGAAAAAGCACCCTGATCGCGGTGGGGGTGGACTACGCCAGCGCCGACCAGGCGCTCAAAGACGGGGAAGAACTATCATTGTTCCCCCCCGTGCAAGGAGGCTGACCATGTTGACCGAACTCATTCTAACCCCGGACCCGATCGTCATCCCTGCGTCCCCGGCCGAGGCTTTGGACCGGGCGGGCAGTGGCGCCATCATCACCTTTCTGGGGGTGGTTCGGGGCCAGGAAAATGGGGAGCCGATCTCCGGACTCGAATACACGGCCTTTGAAGCCATGGCTCGACATCAGTTTGAGCTGCTTTTCCACAGCGCCGGCGAGCGGTGGCCCATAACCGCCATTCGCCTGATCCATCGCCTTGGCTGGGTGCCCGCGGGAGAACCCTCGCTTTGGGTGGAGGTCGCCAGCCCCCACCGCGGCGAAGCCTTCGCAGCCTGCCAGTGGGTAATTGATGAAATGAAACGGGTTGTACCGATCTGGAAGAAGGTCCGGACCGCCTAATAAACGAAAAGGTCGCCCGCCTTGCGACGAGCGACCCCGGAAACAACGCCTTGGGCCATTGCCCAAGGCGTTTTCGTTGTGATTACTGGGGAGGAATGGTCACCAGGCAGATGGTCGTCGGAGTACCGGTATGGCACTTGGTGGTGCAGGTACTCTTGGGACAGGAGGTGGTCGTCGTTTGGCATCCACCCAGATACTTGACGGCATCTTGTAGATCCTTCGACGGCGACGAAGTGCTGCAGGCCATATTCAAGATCTCCAGAACCGTCTTGCCTCCGCAGGAACCCGTCCCATAAACGCCGAGGGCGAAGGCCGGGTGGTTGGCAACGTTCAACTCCGCCGACATCAAGCACCGGTGGTACTCGTCGTTGGTGTTGTTCAAGAGCGACATCACTTGGGTCACCGTCTTGGTGCTGCAATGCGGCGTTTTCGTGATGATACCTTGCAGCTGGGTGGTGGTGTAGTGGCTGCTGCAACCCGCCCACTCGGTAGGCGTCGTGATCAGGTCGCACGCCGGAGTGGAAGTGGTACCGCCCGGAGTACCGGGCCGGCAATCCGTCAAATCCAGGGCCAAAGCGCCAGATCCACTGGTCGCCAGAGTGGCACCGCAGGCTTGCACATTCCGGGTGTAGGTGAAGGTCCCACTGGCACCCCAATTGAGATTCTTGCCATTCGCTCCCACACCCAACTGGAAGCTCGGTCCGGAGCTGGTGACGGTCAGTACCGCCCCCTGATACCCGCCGAATCCGGTCATCGTTCCGGAGAACGAGGTGTAATAACTCCAGGTCGCCGGGTTGATGGTCCCGCCATTCTGGATGTACTTGGACGGGCTCAATCCCAACACCGGGCTACCCGCGGGGCTCGTGGGCACCGTGGTGGTATACCCGCTCAGGTTGAGCGTCACCATAAACCCGTTGTCCCGGTTGGCGCGGCTGCGAATGTAACCAGTGATCTTGGCCAGGCCGCCGGCCAGTTCCGAAAATTGGCCCGAAACCGGATCAAAGATGAAGTCGGTGCCAATGCCCGTCAGCGAGAACGCCCAGCCGGCTTCTGTCACTGAGGACATATTGGAAACCAGGCACGCCTCTCCGCAATTGCCTTCACCACCGGCACCCAGATAGAGGACCGTGTTCAAGAGTGCCGTCGGAGCAGAAGCCGCCGCAGTGTTGTAGGCAATAGTTAGAACCTGCAGCACCGTCTTGCCAGCATAGGCACCGGACGCCGTATAGGTTCCAGCCCCAAAGCTCGGATTGAGCGCGACATTCAGTTCCGCCGCCATCAAATGCCGGTTGTATTGATTCGCATTGTTGTTCAAGATCGCTTCCACTTGCGCAACCGTCTTGGTCTTGTAGTGGGGCGTATTGGCGATGATTGACTGGAATTTAGTCTGGGTATAGTGATTCTTCCAGTTCTTCCAATATCCGGGACTGGAGATGAATCCACACAGCGGCGCCCCGACCGTAAAGGCAGCTTCGTCGACGCAGAGGTCGGCGTAGTTCTGCACCAAGCCGGCATCAATGGTCAGCTTCTGTTCACCCGTCAGGACCGTGAACGCAGTGGACACGCCCGAGGTGGTTTCGATATCGCTATCGATCGCATCACTGGCGTTTGCGTTGGCATCCCGGGCGGTGAACCCGAAATTGGTCGGCGCCGTCACGCGGATACGGTATGTACCCGCGTTGACGTTGCGGAAGGCATACTTGCCGCTGGCGTCGGTGTTGGTGGAGGTCAGGACCGTGGTTCCCGCGGAACCGGAGAGCAACTCGACGAGCACGCCCTCTTTGCCCACTTCACCCGTGTCCTGCAATCCGTTGCCGTTGGCATCCAGCCAGACAAAGTCACCCACCGAGGCCAACAGAGGCAGCGAGGGTTCCTGATAGTAGCCGAAATCCACGTCGGAGCGGGTCTGGTTCGCCGCCACCGTCACCGTCGCCCGATTGGGCGAAACAAACGGTCCATGGCCGTCATCCACGTCGTAGGACGGAGTGCCAGGCACACCCGAAACCACCACCGTGTACGTTCCCGCTTCCAAGCCCGTGAACAGGTATTGTCCACTCGATCCGGTGGTCGTGGTCTGCAGCACAGTGCCGTTCTGCTGGAGTTGCACCTGCGCCGCGGGCAAGCCCGGTTCGCCAGTGTCCCGGACACCGTTGTTGTTGATATCGTTCCAAACCAAGTCGCCAATAGCGGAGTTAAGAACGGGCTGACGTGCGGCGTAGCCGAAGTCGAACGACCGGTTGTCTTCGCCGGGGTTCAAGAGACTGCTCGCCTGGTTGGGCGTGTTGAACCCGCTCAAACGGAAGCCGTCATCGAGGTCATAGGTCGGATCCACCGTCAAACCGCTCGGTAGTTGCACCACCACCGTATAGTTGGCCGCCGGCAGGTTATCGATCAGATACTGACCATTCACGTCCGTCGTAGTGGTATAGGTACCCGCCGTCAGGGACGTGGCAGTGATCAGGGCGCCGGAGATACCGACCTCCGCGGCACCATCCTGAACACCATTGCGATTGACGTCGAGCCAGACCGTGTCGCCGATCGAGCCCAGCGGCTGATAGCCGAAGTCCAAAGTGTAACGAACCTCACCCGCCGCCAGCGTAAACACCGCCGTATGGGGCGTGGTCACCGCACCGCTCTGATTGTCGAAATCCCAGGTGGGGATGTGCCGCGTGGGCGGATTGAGCACCGTCAACCGGTACGTTCCGGGAAGGAGATTGGTGAAGGTATAGAAACCATTGGCATCCGTCGTCCGGGTGTCCACCGAGGACTCAACCCCGTTGACGATCTGGGACAGCGCCACCGTCCGGCCGACAATACCGGTTTCACCGGAGTCCTGCGCGCCATTGCCATTATAATCCAACCAAACACGATCGCCAACCGAGGCCAGCTTCTGGAAGCCGAAGTCAACATCGGTACGGGTCTGACCCGCGGCCAATTCAACGACCGTCGACAGAACTGTGGTAAAGCCGGTCAACCGGGCGCCATCATCCAAATCATACGTCTGACGATAGCCGGGAGGCGGCGTAACACTGACCACGTAAGTGCCCGCGGGGAGTTCGAGGTCGCCCACGGAATAGAAGCCGTTCTGGTCGGTCGTCGTCGTATATTCGGCGGCCGGCAAATCCACGGTTTCCGCACGCGTGATGGTAATCACCGCACCCACAAGACCAGACTCGCCACTATCCTGAATACCATTGGCGTTGGCATCATCCCAAGCGCGGTCGCCCAAGGTTCCGCCGGCATAGCCAAAGTCGATGTCGTCGCGGTTTTGTCCCGGGATCAAATCGAACGACGCCGCGTCCGCACTATTAAATCCTCCCGGAGGCGAATTCTGATCGTCGTAATCGTAGGTCTCGATATAACCCGGTGCCGGCGTGGCCAGAACCGTATAATGTCCGGCCGGCAATCCCGTGAAGAGATAATGGCCGCTAGCATCCGTCGCCGTGGTGGCAAGAATCGTGCCCGCGGCATCCCGCAAGGACACCTGCACACCGGGCATGGCCGGCTCGTCGTTGTCCTGCTGGCCATTGCTGTTCCGATCAATCCAAACGAGATCACCGACACTCGCGTCAATCTGTTGGTAGCCAAAATCCAGATCCTCACGGCGCTCGCCCGTGACAATGGTCACACTCGCACTGTTGGCGCTGGCAAATGTTCCGCCCGCCGGAGTTCCGTCGTCGAGATCATAGGACTGCCGGAAAGTGGCCGCCACACCGCTAACCACCACCGTATAATCCCCACCCGCGAGGTCGGTGAACAGGTACTTGCCGTCGGTATCCGTCAGCTGCGTCGCCAGCGGCGTCGTCAGATTGGAGGACGCATACAGGGTCACCGTCAGGTTCGGGTATCCCGGCTCGTCCGCATCCTGCACGCCGTCGCCATTCACGTCTTTCCAGACGCGATCACCGATGGATCCAACGGGCTGGTAGTAGCCAAAATTCACATCCTTTTGGAATTGTTGACTCACGATATAGAGGAATGCCGCATTCGGGGACGACGGCAGTGCCGGCCAGAGCGTAATCCCGTCGTCCATGTCGTAGGACTGCGAATAACCCACGGGCTGTGAGACGGTCACCCAGAAAAGCCCGAAACCGGGACTCTCGGAAATCGAAACTCCAGTAAACAGGTAATTGCCGTTGGCATCCGTCACCTGGGAGGGCACTCCCGGCACCGGTTGCTCAAACATATCCAGCAGCGTGACCGTAACGCCGGCCATCCCGATTTCGTTACCCTGTGGATTGCCATCCTGATTGATGTCCAGCCAGACCTTACCGCTGATCGCGGCATCGGTCGGCGTATAATTGTAAACCACTTCCAAGTCAGCCCCTACTTCGGTGGAAATCTGGAACGAGATGGTGTCCGCTCCCGTGGCCACTGCCACGCCTTCGCCAATCAACCCCAGAGTGGTGTCGCCCGTGCCGACAAAAGAAGTGAACTCCACGCTGCCCGGTTGAAACTGAATCGTGGCGTACCCATCCGCCGAGAGCGGCGGATCGATCACAAACCCCGAGCCCTCAGTTCCCCCGCTGCCGGCGTAATCTGTCGTTCCGTCATACGCCGTCGCTTCGTAGCTGGTGGTGATACTGGGAGAATTTCCCAGCAAGGCGGACGAATAATCAGAATTAAAAACCGTAATCTGCCCCGTTGATCCAACGGTCAGGGTTCGTGCGGCGGGATCCAGATTCTCCGCCCGGGGCGTCGAACGGACGTGGCCGGTCAGGCGGAGTTCCACGCTGTTCAGCGTACCGATCGCCGGATTGAACTTCGGAATCGTTTGAGGATGCGACCACGGCGACGGCTGGTTGTTAACCGTAACCGGCTCGGTCACCACCGAAGCCAAATAGCTGATGGTTAAATCCGAGGCGGCGGCCGTAACTCCAGCGGCCACAGCCGCCCCGAGGGTGATTATTCTGGGAGCCAAGCCCAGCCAGAGTCGTCGACTCCAGTCTTTTTGAGATTTCATAACGAAATTCCATTAGCAGAACTTACCTGTCAGCGGCCGGGCGGCTTGGAAAGCGCGCAGCGGGACCAGACGTCGACACTCATTAGGTAAGAAGCTTCTTGTGAAGAGATAAGAAAACAGCCTGAAAACACGAGCAAGAGAAAGTTTCAACATTTCTAGCGCAAAGTAGAGAATATGCTTACCAGACTAAGGCATTAGCCCTTACATAATCCGAATTTCATGCTCTTTTCTTTAGGCGCCAGCGAAATGAGGACGGGATTCCGCGAGCAACCGTCAACTTGCTTGGACTGAGTTTCTTAGCCGTAAAAATAAAATTTCCCGTGCCGGGAATAACATTCATTACCCCTCCCCCAACGCCCGCCCCACCAGCGAAATCCCCGCTACTTCGCTTCGGCGTCCAGATTTGAGGATGCACGTTCCGGGTTGTTTTGGGCCGAGGCAGGCAACTAAGGTACCTGCTTTGACGAATGTCAGCTGAAATCGAAAACAACGTTTCCGGACCCGCGTCCGGCGCGGGCACCACGCCGGCCCAGCTCAAGACGGTAATTGATCTACTGGAACAGGTTGCGGCCAATCGCGTGCTGCTCGCCGGGCTTTCCGAAGCAGACCGAACCCGGTTGTCGCAGGCCACGGCGGCGATCTTCAACCCGGACATCTCCGAGCGGCGCCGCCTCGTGAAGGCGCGATCCCGTCAGCGCAAGGCCGAGAAAGTGGACCGTGACCAGGCCCGGTTGCAGGAAACGGGCATCCGGAAACTGCGGCGGGAAAAGGTCTTCACCACGCCGAATTTTTTCCCTCCCCTGCCCGCCCCCACGCCGGCCGCCGCGGCCGCCGGCGTCGAAGCGCCACCGCCGCCGGAGGTTGCGGCCCCGCAGAACTGCTACTGCTGCAAACGCGACTATTCGACGCTGCATCATTTTTACGACCAATTGTGTCCCGCGTGTGCGGAATTGAACTTTCGCAAGCGGACGGAGACGGCCGATCTCCGGGGGCGCGTCGCTCTCCTGACCGGCGGTCGTGTAAAGATCGGCTACCAAGCTGGTATCAAGCTTCTCCGGGCCGGCGCCCAACTCATCGTCTGTACTCGGTTTCCCCGCGACTCCGCCGCCCGCTACGCCGCGGAGCCGGATTTTGCCGAATGGGGGCATCGTCTGGAGATCTTCGGCCTGGATCTCCGACACACACCCAGCGTGGAGGCCTTTTGCCGTCATCTGCTGACCACGCGCAACCGGCTGGATTTTATCATCAACAACGCCTGTCAGACGGTGCGGCGGCCCCCGGATTTCTACCAGCACATGATGGAACTGGAAACGGCCGGGCGGGAAACCCTTCCCGTTTCGGCCCAGCATCTCCTGGGAGCCTATGAGGGACTGCGCGGCTACAATCTTCTGCAGAGCAACGACTCGTCCGTCACCGACCCCGGGCTGGGCGCGGTGGCCGGCTTGACCCACGCCGCCCAGCTGTCGCAAGTACCGCTGCTACCCGAGGAAGCCGCGCCGCAACCCAGCCTGTTTCCGGCGGGTCGCCTCGATCAGGACCTGCAGCAGGTCGATCTCCGCGATCGCAATTCCTGGCGACTGCTGCTCGCCGAGGTGCCAACGGTGGAACTGCTGGAAGTGCAACTCGTCAACGCCATCGCGCCGTTCATCCTGAACGCCCGTTTGAAGCCGCTGATGCTGCGCTCGCCGGAGCGCGACAAACACATCGTCAACGTCTCCGCCGTGGAAGGACAGTTCTACCGGAAGTTCAAAACCACCCGGCACCCGCACACCAACATGGCCAAGGCGGCGCTCAACATGATGACCCGCACCTCGGCGACCGATTATCAAGCAGACGGCATCCACATGAACAGCGTCGATACCGGCTGGGTCACCGACGAGGATCCCGTGCTCATCGCCACCCGGAAGCAGCAGGAGCACCGGTTTCATCCTCCGCTCGACATTGTCGATGGCGCGGCCCGCATCGTGGATCCGATCATCGCCGGCTTCAACACCGGGGAGCACGTTTGGGGACAATTCCTTAAGGATTACCGACCTACCGATTGGTAAGGGCCGCCTCGCCCCGCCGTGGCAGGTGCGCCGGGAAATTCCCGCCGCCCGCCCGCGGATCTGCTTGCGCAACCTCCCCTCACCCGGTGCAGATTCAGCCCATGGCTTCCGCTCCCGCCACGCCCAGCGCCCGGGTCACCTCGATCGACGCCTACCGTGGGTTCGTCATGCTGCTGATGGCCGGCGAGGTGCTTCGGTTTGGGCACGTCGCCAAAAACCTGCCGGGAAATTCCTTCTGGGCTTTCCTGGATCAGCAGCAATCGCACGTCGACTGGCGCGGCTGTGTGCTGCACGATCTCATCCAGCCTTCGTTTTCCTTTCTGGTTGGTGTCGCTCTGCCGTGGTCCCTGGCCAGCCGTCAGGGCCGGGGAGACGGTTTTGGGAAAATGCTCGGTCACACCGTGATACGGTCCCTGGTTCTGATTCTGATGGGTGTTTTTCTCCGCTCCACCCACGCGAGCCAAACCAACTGGACGTTTGAAGATACGCTGTCCCAGATCGGCTTGGGCTACACCTTCCTCTGGCTGCTGGGCTGGTTGAAGCCCACCGGACAAGGGCTGGCCTGGGCCGGCCTCCTGCTCGGTTACTGGCTCCTCTTCGCCCTAACGCCGGTGCCGGGACCGGACTTCGACCTCGCCGCCAACGGAATCACCCCGGACTTCCATCGCGATCACTGGCTAAGCGGCTTTGCGGCCCACTGGAACAAGAACGCCAATCCCGCCCATTATTTCGATCAAGTGTGGTTGAATCTGTTTTCGCGCTCAAAACCCTGGCTCTACAACGGCGGAGGCTACGTAACGCTGAGTTTTGTGCCCACGTTGGGTACGATGCTCCTCGGGCTTCTGGCGGGTGGCTGGCTCCGCCGAACCGATTGGTCGGGCTCCCGCAAGGTTGGGCAATTGGCCATCGCCGGTCTGGCTGGACTCGGCCTGGGCTTGGCGCTGGATGCCGCTGGCGTTTGTCCGGTGGTTAAGCGGATCTGGACGCCGTCCTGGGTTCTCTTCAGCGGTGGATGGTGCTGCCTATTCCTCGCCGCGTTTTACGGGGCTTGCGATGTTCTCGTCCGCCGGGCTTGGGCATTTCCCCTGGTGGTGGTCGGCGCCAATTCGATCTTCATGTATTTCATCGCCCACCTGTGGGACGAGTTCTTTTTCCGCAATCTGAAAACCCACCTCGGACCCGACTTCTGGCCAAATCTCGCCGGGCCCTACGCACCCATGGTGGAAGGTCTGGCGGTACTGGGCTTGATGTGGCTGTGCTGCGCCTGGCTCTGGCGGCGGCGCATCTTCATCCGCGTCTAAGTCCCGGATCGCACCACCGCAGCCCCCCATTTCCCCTGAAAACTCTCAATCACCTCATCCTCGATTGGTCGGGCACCCTGGTTGATGACCTGCCGGCGGTGTGGCAGGCGAGCAATCACTGCTTCGAACAAGCGGGCGTGCCGACGATGTCGCTGCCCCAGTTCCGGGCGGAATTCACGCTGCCGTACGAGCCATTCTACCAGCAACGAGCGCCCCATGTCGCCCTGACCCAGTTGGAGCGGTGGTTTCAGGACCGCATGCGCGGACTTCGAGACGGGGTGACCGAACTCCCGCACGCCCGCGAATTTCTTGTCTGGGCCCGACAGAGTGGACTCACCCTGCATCTGCTGAGCGCCATCCATCCGGATGATTTTGCGGCCCAGGTCCGCCAGAACGGCTTCGATCAGTACTTTCATAGCATCCACCTCCGGGCACTGGACAAGGTAACCGTCATTGGCCGGCTCCTGGCAGAGCATCGCCTGGACCCCGCCTCGACCTTGTACGTGGGCGACATGGAGCACGATATCCACACCGCCCGGCACGGTGGGGTCCGCAGCGCCGGGGTGCTCACCGGGTACAACTCACGGGCCCAACTGGAAGCCGCACGACCGGACTGGATTTTCGAGCACCTGGGCGAATTGCGCGCCCACCTGGAGGCGTCCGCGGTCTCACTGAATGTCTCCCCGGCCACCCCCCGTCGATTCCCGATTCCCACGGTGGGTGCGCTGATTTTCGACGACGCCGGGCGGGTATTGATGATTCAAACCCACAAATGGTCACATCTCTGGGGCATTCCCGGCGGTAAGATCGAGTGGGGCGAAGCCAGCGAGGCCGCACTGCATCGTGAAATACTGGAAGAAACGGCCTTGAAAATCACCGAGGCCCGGATGGTTCTGGTGCAGGATGCGATTCATCCCAGCGAATTCCATCGGGACGCCCACTTTCTGCTCCTCAATTACGTCTGCCGGGCGCCCGGGCACCAGACCGTCCAGCTCAATGACGAGGCGGAAGAGTTCCGGTGGGTCACGGTCGCGGAAGCGACCCGGATGTCCTTGAACACGCCGACCCGTATCCTCTTGGAGCACTGGGCTCTTCACGGGGCCAAAGCGGGTTTGCTGGCCTGATTCCCCAGCCACGGATGCCCGCCAACGCGGCGGCATACCGACGCGCCTGGGCCGGTCCCGGTGCTTGGCCGTGCCGGCGACCCAGGCGGCAAAAGCAGTTCCCGGCCCCGCCGCTGCCGCGTCGCAGCACCCCTGCCACACCGGGTAACATATCCGGCGGGGCCCTCCTCCGGCATTCACCCGGATACGTTTTATTCTTATATTATACATAAGAAATAAACCGTAAAACCGTAAACCAAAACACATAATCAGGCTCGTTAATAGAGTCCAGCTATAAATTAGAATGCCTTAAATGAAAGGCTTTCGATGCTCAACACACCGAAAAACCCCTAAGAATTCGCGGGTTTTCCGTGCGAAAACCATTGAAAATCAACCATCAAAAGCCACGAAACATTTTGAAAATATCGAGAAACTTTTGTTCTTGAATCATGTTTTCGCGCGTCTTACTTATTTAAAATGGCCTGATTTTGGGGCCCCTAATGGCGCCGCAAATGAGGCCCTGATAAGAATCAGGCGTTGGGCCCTTGGGAAATGGGAGGTTTTTATTTAAATTATGGCAAAGATAAACAACAATTATCATTGTGCTTATCGGCACGTGATGGCCGCCGCCGGCGCTTTCTTCGCAGCGGCTTCGGGCTGGGCGGAAGATTTATCCGTCGCGTACGGGCCCTCCTCGGTCTTCCTACAGAACGTTGATGCCAATGGGTGGTCGGAAACCAAGCTCATTCCCCGGTTCAATCCGCAGATCGGCACTCTCACCAGCATCGAACTTCAGCTCACCGGCTATGTTCGATCCAACATCCGCGTGGAAAATGAGGATCTCGCCCGCGGATACTCGCTGAACGTCGGTTCGTCCGGTGCGGTCAGTCTTTACAATCCGGCCACGACCTTCTCGTTCCTCAACGTCGGCGTGCAAGCGACCGTAAGTCAGGACGTCGACCTGTACGACGGCACCACCGATTCCGCCGGAGCTTCCGGTTTCCAAGTGGATCCGCCCATTTCCAACTCCGCCCAGAATCACCTCGAACTCCAACCGTCGGACAGTGAATTCGCGGGCTTCATTGGGACCGGAAACATCAGCCTGGGCATGATCGGGCAGGGATCCAAGATCGTGAACGGTGGCCACCCCAATAAAACGGCGGCACCGATTGCAACGGAAGTCGGGGCCGATTTGCAGGTCATTTACTTCTATACCACGGAAACGGCCGCCATCGAGGGCCGCGTCTGGCTCGACGCCGATCAAAACGGCATCGTCAACCCCGGTGAGGTCGGCATTCCCAATGTCACCGTGACGCTGACCGACTGGTTCGGCAATGCCGTGCCCGGCGTGGCTTCACAGACCACCGACAACCAGGGTCGATACACCTTCACCGGCGTCGACGTGCCCGACGCGTATGGCTCCCTCTTCAACGTCACGATCAGTCAACCCGGGCCCTACATGCCCACCTACGACTTTGACGACGGCGTCACCGGAGTTCCGTCCTCGCCCAACCAGGCGGTCCTCTTCGTGGTCCCGCGTCAGTATCTGCAGGAGGTGAACTTCGGTTTCTATGATCCGAACGCCCTCCCGCCGGTAACGGCCTCGATCGGTGACTTCGTCTGGCATGACGTCAACGGCAATGGCCTGCAGGAAGCGGGCGAGACCGGCATCAATGACGTGGTGGTAACCCTGCTACGCTGCGACGGAACCCCGACCGGCTTGACCACCACCACCGCCACGGTGGGTGGCGTGGCCGGATACTACGGATTCAGCAACCTGCCGACCGCCTGCTACAAGGTTCAATTTGCCACGCCGGCAGGCTACCTGCCGAGTCCGGCCAATCAGGGGGCCGACGACTCCAAGGACAGCGACGCAGTCAATGGCGTGACCGGGAATTACCTGCTGGTGGACCCGATGATCAATAACCGGACGGCGGACGCCGGATTTTATCAACCGGCAAGCCTCGGCGACTTCGTGTGGAACGACGTAAATTCCAACGGCATCCAGGATGCGGGCGAATCCGGTATTAACGGCGTCGTTGTCACTCTGCTGAATTGCGACGAAACTCCAACTGGATTGACCACGACCACAGGCACGGTGGGCGGGGTATCGGGCTACTATATGTTCGGCAATCTGGCGCCGGGTTGCTACAAGGTGCAGTTCGCCACGCCCGCCGGCTATGTGCGCACGCTGGCCAACGTCAATGGCACCACGCCCGGCGGCGATTCCGTGGACAGCGATTCCGTCGGCGGTACCACTGGCAATTATCAACTGACCTCCGGTGAACACAATACCACCGCCGACGCCGGCTTCTATCAGGCCGGCCCCAGCCTCCTGCTAACCAAGGCCGCCAGCACCCCCAGCGCTGATCCGTTCGATGCCGTCACTTACGCCTATACCGTCCAGAACACTGGCAGCTCGACGCTCAGTAATATCGTGGTGACCGACAACAACGGCACCCCCGCCTTCGCTGGCGACGACTTCACCGTGGGCACCATCCCCACTCTTCCGCCGGGATCCATGATCACGCTCACGGCCCAAGTGACCCCCGTGGTTTCCACCACCGCGGTGGCGAATGGCACCAACGTCGCCCCGGGCACCATCATCGTTCTGCGATTGGCCAACGGCGACATCAAGGTGACCTACGTCATGAGCTCCGGCGTCAATGACAACACCTACGGCACCGGCTCGATCGGTTGGACCCCGAGCCACAAATTCAATGAAATCAAAGACACCGATAAGCTGGAATTCCGCTTTTCGGACGGGAGCGGATCAACCGTCCTCGATTTCTACGTCGACCTGATCTCCGCCGCCAATAGCGTCACCGTGCCCGGTACCGGTCAGGCAATTAGCTATCCGTCCGGCTTCGGCACGCTGGGGCCCGTTGGAGGGGACGGCTCCATGGTCACCGGCAGCGTTAACAATATTGTCAGCTTCTCCACCTCGCTTTCGGACAACCTGAATCTCGCGGCGAACGTGCCCAAGAAGGCCTCTCTCGCGGTTGATTCACCGACCAAGCTGGTGGGCGGAGTGCTGGTCGTGGATGCGGCGAAGGCTCCGGGCGGATGGGATCCGGTGCTGAGTTACACGGTGGTCGTCAAGGCGGCGGCCTTCGGAGCGGCCGGCTTCGGCGGCGTCGCCATTCCGGACCAGATGAATTCGCCCTCCAAATTAGGCGTAACCCAGCTCGTCGCGACCGCGAAGAACAGCACCGTGGTCAACACGGCCAAGGCCACCAGCGGCACATTGTCCTCCACCGCCACGGCGTCGGTGGATGTTGTGGTCCCCCCTGGCCCCCTCCCCCCGCCCTGCCAAATGATGGTCGTCGCCAAAAAACTCGCGAGGGCGGAAGTCCAAATCACGGTCACCAACTCGGGTCTCGCCGACATCGTCCTGACCGGCTTCAACCTCAGCTGGCCCGCCACCAGCGGTAAGCTGAAGCAGGTCAAATTCGACGGCGACGTCGTCTACGACAACCCCGATCTCACGTCGCCGGCCACGGTTACTTCCTCGCAGTTGGTCACCAACCTCGTCAAACGCACCATCGCCCACGGTACCAGCGATGTCATTCACCTGATCTTCGAGAAGGATGGCAAGGGAGATGAACTGATCGACTACACGGGGTCGTTTACCTTCGGAACCTGTTCCGTGGCGATCCTGCCCGGCTGTAACTGCAACCTGGGTTATCCGTTTGTCAGCGCCAACCCGCTGACCAGTATTGTCTTCAACGAGAGCGACATCCTGCGCCTGCTGGAGCCGGAGGACGCTACGGCCGGAGACACCATCCGGGTATACTACAACGACGAACGGGCCCTGCTGCTGGGCGTTCGCAACGGCACCGCCCTCCCCGTCTCCCCCTTGTCCACGAATCCGGGACACGTGGTGAACCCGGCCGTGGGTGACAAGTCGGTCCATGACCCCGCCGGTCGCCCGATCTTCCCGGCGCTCTTCATCACTGACATCACCGGGATCAGCGACAACGCCGGCTTCACGAGTCCGCAATACCGTGCGGGCGATTGGCAGTTCGGTGGCACACCGATCCCGCCGCACGAAATCTTCGGATCCTGGAAGGGCGCGGTGAAAACCGGCGCCGACCTCGTGACCGATGCCGATCCAGCCAAGAACAACTGGAATCTGGGCGCCGGCAGTGACATCCCCCTCACCGGATTCGCCCTGCTGCAAAACGAAGGGTTTGGAACCGAGATCCGTTGGAACGTCAATGACCTGCGGGTGGGCGGCCTACCCCTTCAGGCGGGCCACACCTATCGCATCCAGGTGATGGTGCACGACGGAGATCAGAACAAGGTCGGCGGCGACGTAGGCCAAGCCTGCGTGGTCGTGACGATCAAGCCCTAAACGGTCAGCCGTTCAATCAGGGGCTTGGGCTTCGGCTCAAGCCCCTTTTTCATGGCCACGCGTCATCGACCGGAATCGATACACCACCGCCACCCCTGCCCGCGCTCAGAACGTTGCAATCCTCCCCGCAAAATCGGTAAACCCCGCCGGCAACGGACGGAACAGTCGCCCACAAACGCTCAAACGCCCTCCGCGGGCCAGCGTTGCGATCGGTTCACCATTTCGAGGTGGCTCCTTGCACCTTGGATCACCTCCGGATTGGCGATCGCCTGTTCCAATTGCCACAGGTCCACGAAGACCCGCCCGCGCTTCGCCTCCACTCCGTGACGAAAGGCCGACACGAGCGTTTCAAATCGCGGGGGTGAGAATTCGCCTTGGCGGGCCAACTCCTCCAGCGCCCCGTTGCCCGCTCGCGTCGCAATCAAGGACACCACGTTCACGCCGCAATCAAAGGCGAAGTCGATGCTTCGACACGCCCAATCCAACGCCTCCGATTCGTCTAGGAAGGGCGGCTTCACGAGGACAAATGCCCGAACATCGATCTCCTTCTCCCGCAGGAAACCAACTGCCCGTCGGAAATCGTCAAGCCCGACGCGTTTGTTCAAGCGCTCCAGCACCATTGGATGAGCCGTTTCGAGCCCGATGGCAACCTCCAGCTGGGCGCCCCCTAGTTGGTCCCGAAACGGCAGAACCCGCCCGTCGGTTAAGGCTGGATGGTTTTCCAGGATCACGCGGCGAAAACCCTGAACCTGCCGCGCAATGGAGGACCTATCCCCCACCGGAACGGCACCGGGATCAAAGAAGGAACCCGCGTTGTAGAGCTTGATCCAATCCGGGCTGTGGCCAGCCAAACGCGACTCATTCAATGCCTGGTCAATCTGAGCGGGAAGGTCGCCTGCCCGAACCCGTACGGAGAGCGTATGGCGCCACAGATCGCACATGAGGCACCGCCAAGGACACTCCCGATTCGTCAGGAACAAAGCCAGTCCGGAATGGATTCGACCGTGATCGTCCGGTTCGTTTTCGGGAATCCAAGCCGATACCCGCCGGGGATCCAAGGTCGCCCGCGGCACGCCACGGCGGAGCCCCAGAATCCAGGCATCGCGCTTCTCCGGTTCGACGGGATATGCTTCGGCCATGCCGTGTCACTTGGGGGTATGGAGACCCCAGGTAAAGAAAAAAGCGCGCAGCCGGAGCTGCGCGCCTTTATTCAACCGTGGAACGGTTTACTGGAGTTCGATCTTGTCACCCTTCTTCAGGGTAACAACCGCCTTCTTCCAATCGCTGCTCTTGCCAGCAGCCTTGGTTGATTGACGACGGCTCTTGCCCAGGAAGTTGGACGTATTGACCTTGGTGACCTTCACCTTGAACAGATCCTCCACTGCTTTTTTGATCTCGATCGCATTCGCTCGGGGATCAACGCGCAGGGTGAATTTGTTGAACTTATCCGCCTGGATCGTGCCCTTCTCGGTGATCCGGACGTTCTTGACGATATCGAAAGAAGTAAGCGCCATGGGGTTCCTTATTTGCTAGCGAGCCGCGCTTCGACCTGGGCAAACGCATCCTTTGTGAAGATGAGCTTGTCATAGCGAAGCAGGTCATAGGTGTTGACGTTCTTACCGGTGGCCACTCCCACAGTCGGCACGTTGCGCGACGCGAGGTCGAAATTCTTCTCGAGGCCCGTCACCACAAACAACAGGGTGCCGTCGAGGCCGAGGGTCTTCAAGACTCCGGCGAATTCCTTGGTCTTCGGCGTGGAGAGATTGACGTCGTCCACCAGGATGACATCACCCGATTTGAGGCGCTCGCTCAGCGCCTTGCGAAGGGCGAGCTGGGACACCTTTTTGTTGACCTTCTTGGAGAAGTCACGGGGCTTGGGACCGAAGGTCACACCGCCGCCACGCCAAAGCGGGCTGCGGAAGGAACCGGCGCGGGCGCGACCGGTGCCCTTCTGACGCCACGGCTTCTTGTTGGAGCCAGCCACTTCGCCCATGGTCTTGGTGCAGGCAGTACCACTGCGCAGCCCCGCCCGGAAAGCGGTAACGGTGTCATGCACCGCCTGGGTTCCCCGGCCATTCGCAATGATCTCGAATTTCACCTCGTGATCACCGGCTTCCTGGCCCTTCAGATTTTTGATGGAGATTTTCATCGTTTAACCCTCACTTCTTCTTCTTATTAGCGGCCGCAGCAGCCTTCTTTTCAACCTTCTTACCGGCGGCGACTTCCTTCGCCTTCTTGCGGGCGTCATGGATCTGCTTGTGACGGGCCGAACCGATACCAATCTTCTTGGACTCACGGACGATCACATAATCATCTTCGCTGCCCGGGAAACCACCCTTGATCAGGAGAATGTTGTCATCCTTGCGCACCTGGATGATCTCCAGGTTCTGGGAGGTCCGCTGCACCGAGCCCATGTGACCGGGCATCTTCATGCCCTTGTTCACGTGACCGGGGAAGAGACGGCAACCAATGGCGCCGGAACGACGATGCCAGCCCTTCGCACCGTGGGTCATGTCACCGCCGCGGAACGACCAGCGTCCCACGACACCTTCAAAGCCACGGCCCTTGGTGACGCCGATGCAATCAACGAACTGGCCGATTTCGAAAACGTCCGCCGACAGCACATCGCCGGGCTTCACGTCCTTGGAGAAGTCACGGAATTCCTTGATCCGCTTCACGGCCGCGCCGTTAAACTTCTTGATGTGTCCCAGGACCGCCTTGCTCAGGCGTTGTTCCTTCTGGTCATCGAAACCGAGCTGAACGGCGTTATAGCCGTCCGTATCGGTCTTCTTAACCTGCAGAACGCGGTTGGGTCCGACGAGGACGACCGTAACCGGGACCAGCACGCCATCCGCGTCATAAACGCGGGTATGGCCTAATTTCTTTCCGAGTAATCCGAGTGGCATGGCGTGTCTGATTAGATTTTGATGGTGATATCCACGCCGGCCGGAAGATTCAGCTTCTTCAGCTCATCAACGGTCTTGGCCGTGGGATCGAGGATATCGATCAAGCGCTTGTGGGTGCGCTGTTCGAACGACTCATGGGACTTCTTATCCGCATGAGGCGAACGACCAACGGTCACGCGCTCGATTTGGGTGGGGAGTGGGATGGGACCAGCGACCTTGGCGCCGGAGCGTTTGACAGTGTCCACGATTTCAGTCGCGGACGCGTCAATCACCCGGTGGTCATAGGCCTTGAGACGGATACGTATACGTTGTCCAGCCATACAAAGAACAGGTTATAAGTTTTGGAACGGAAAGTTAACTACGGGCAGCGCCCTTCTTCTTGGCGACATCGAGAATGCCGGCCAGAACGCTGTTGGGGACTTGTTCGAAATTATTAGGCTCCATGCTGTAAGAGGCACGGCCCTTGGAAAGAGAGCGGATCGCCGTCGCGTAACCAAACATTTCCGCCAACGGCACCATGGCCGAGAGGATCGTCTGGCCGTTCTTGGCATCCACACCCTGAATGATACCCCGACGACGATTGATGTCGCCCAGGATGTCACCTTGGTACTCGTCAGGCGTGGTGGCTTCCACTTTCATGACGGGCTCAAGCAGGATCGGACCCGCCTTGGAGAAGGCGTCCTTCATCGCAAAAATGCCCGCCATCCGGAAAGCCAGTTCGTTCGAGTCAACCTCGTGGAACGAGCCGTCCACCATCTTGACCTTGACGTCGATCACCTGATAGCCGGCATAGACGCCCGACTTGATCGCCTCACGGATACCGCCTTCGACGGCACCGATGAACTCGCGCGGAATCGCACCGCCGACGATCTCGTTGAGCACTTCGACGCCCTTGCCCTTTTCATTGGGCTCGATCTCGATGCAGGCGTGACCGTACTGACCACGACCACCGGACTGACGAATCCACTTACCTTCGCCCTCGGCCGCCGAGGTGATGGTTTCGCGATAAGCGATTTGGGGCGCACCGGCATCGGCTTCCACGCTGAACTCACGCTTCAAACGATCACGGATGATTTCCAAGTGGAGCTCACCCATGCCCGCGATGATCAGCTGACCCGTTTCCTCGTTGGTAAACACCTTGAAGGTCGGATCCTCTTCAGCGAGACGCTGCAGACCGATCGACATCTTCTCTTGATCCGCCTTCGTCTTCGGCTCGATCGCCATCGAAATGACGGGCTCAGGGAAGGTGGGAGGTTCGAGCGTGATCTCGTAGTCCTCGTTGCAGAGGGTATCGCCCGTAATGATGTTCCGCAGACCTACCAGCGCCGCGATGTCGCCGGAGTAGACGCTGTCCACGTCCTTGCGCTCGCTGCCTTGGATGACCATGAGGCGGCTGACACGCTCGCGCTTGCGCGTGCGGGGGTTATAGATCGTATCGCCCTTCTTCAGCTGACCGGAGTAGACCCGGAAAAATACGAGTTTGCCAGCGTACGCGTCCGTCCAGAGTTTGAACGCGAGCGAGCAGAACTTGGCGTTGTCGTCCGGCGGAACCTCGACCTTTTCCAGGGAGTCGGGTGCGAGACCCTGCGCGGCCGGAATGTCGATCGGCGACGGGAGATAATCGATGACCGCATCGATCAGGCACTGCACGCCCTTCTTCTTGAAGGCCGAACCGCAAAGCACCGGGATCAATTCAATCTTGCAGGTAAGGCGACGGATGGCGGCCTTGAGCACGGGAGCCGTGATCGGCTTCTCTTCGAGAACCAATTCAGCGATGCTGTCGTCCTTGTTGGAGACCGCATCGATCAGTTCCTGCAAAGCTTCCTGAGCCTCTTCGATCTGGGGACCAACGAGATCGCGAACCTCGTACTTGAGACCTTCGTTGGTGACATCTCCCTCGCCCCAGTAGAGTGCCTTCTGGTTGACGAGATCGATAAGACCGGCCAAACGGTCTTCGGCGCCGATCGGCAAATAGATCGGGAACGCATACGCTCCGAGCTTTTTGCGCATGTCATCCAGCGCGTTTTTGAAATTGGCACCGGTCCGGTCCATCTTATTGACGAACGCGATCCGCGGCACTTTGTACTTGGTCGCCTGGCGCCAAACCGTCTCCGATTGGGGCTGAACACCGGCCACGCCGCAGAACACGGCGACCGCGCCGTCCAGAACGCGCATGGAACGTTCCACTTCGGCCGTGAAGTCCACGTGTCCGGGGGTGTCGATGATGTTGACCCGGTGAGCCAGACCTTCACGACTCTTGAAAATGCCTTCGTCCTTCTTCTGGGTCCAGAAGCAGGTCACCGCCGCAGAGGTGATCGTGATACCACGTTCCTTTTCCTGCTCCATCCAGTCGGTCACGGTGTTACCGTCATCGACGTCACCGATCTTGTGGATCAGTCCGGTGTAGAACAGGATCCGCTCGGTGGTGGTGGTCTTGCCCGCATCGATGTGCGCGGCGATGCCGATGTTGCGGGTCCGCTCCAGAGAGAACTGGCGGTTCGGCGAGTTGAGGGCGGCGTTAATCGCGGCTACGTCGCTCATAGTCAGGGAAAAGGTCGAGAGTTTTGGAGATGAAAAACGCCCCGATTGGCCATCGGGGCGAAGTTCGGTGGGAAAGTCTACCAGCGGAAGTGCGCGAATGCCTTGTTGGCCTGCGCCATCTTGTGCACGTCATCCCGCTTGCGGATGGCGTTGCCCTGGCCTTGATAGGCTTCCATGAACTCGGCGGCGAGCGCCTCCTTCATCGGCAGACCCTTGCGGTCGTCGGCAAAGCCAACGATCCAACGAAGAGCCAGTGAGGTTTGGCGATCCGCCGGAACCTCGAGCGGAACCTGATAGGTGGCACCGCCTACGCGACGCGCCTTGGTCTCGATCCGCGGCTTGGCGTTGTCGACCGCCCGTTGCAGGACTTCCACCGGATTCGCTCCCGGATTTTTTTCCGCGAGCGCATCCAAGGCACCGTACACGATGCGGCGGGCGAGATTCTTCTTGCCGCCCTGCATGACCATGTTCACGACACGGCCAACAAGGACGCTTTGATACTTGGCATCCGCAACAACGGAACGCCGATCAGCTTGACGACGACGAGACATACAAAGAACGACAGGAGCAGACGGTTTAGCGAACGAGATTCAATGGTTTATCAGAGTGGCGCGGCAGTTACCTGCCAGGCGCCTACTTCTTACCCGCGGTTTTAGCCACGGCGGCCTTCGGGCGTTTGACGCCGTATTTGGAACGGCTAACGCGACGTTTTTCAACGCCGGCGCAGTCGAGAGTGCCACGCACGATGTGGTAGCGGACACCCGGAAGATCCTTCACCCGGCCACCCCGCACGAGCACAATTGAGTGCTCCTGCAGATTGTGGCCTTCATCCGGGATGTAGGCGATCACTTCGATCCCATTGGTCAGTCGCACTTTGGCGACCTTCCGCATGGCGGAGTTGGGCTTCTTTGGTGTGCGGGTCATGACCTGCAGACAGACGCCGCGACGAAATGGCGCGTTTTGAAGAGCAGGAGATTTGCTCTTGTAACGAACCTTACTACGGCCCTGACGGACCAACTGATTTATGGTGGGCATTGCAGCCGAAAATGTTTGCCTCGCCAGCTCTGGCGAAACGGAGCGGGCACTTTATCGAAGGAGGCTCTGAGGGCAATACGTTTTTTTGAAAATCTGGTGGAGCGACCTTCCTCAGTCTCCTGACAAACAACCCGACGGGCCTCCCGGGATCCACGCGGCAACGCATCTTTCGGGCGAGATTTGCTCGCAATTCGACTCAATTGCCAAACCGGGGGCAGTGACAACTCGCACGCCAATCGATCCCCCCTCCCGCCACGTCGGCGATGAAATTTATTTTGGTTACCGCCCGCCTTGGGGGACGCCAACGGCGACATTGCCGGTTCCCGGGGTCGTTCATGGACGTCTTCGGACAGCGAATCGGCCACCGCTTCCCTCCCGCGCAACAAGCTCCCCAGGATCCCGCTCCCATCGGGGCCGGGGGTGGATGTTTCACCTATCCTGCGCGTAGAATTCACAAAGCACGGGGCGATGATCACTTCCCTGCCCCCAGTCGGGCACGCTCACGACTTCGGATTTCTCCGGACACCACTCCCGTTTCAATCCCCGGCTGACCAGGAGGTAGTCGAGGCGCGAATAGGTGTCTTCGCGCCCAAAGTAGTGGGTCCAGGTGATCCGACGGGGCTCGTACCGGGGATTCTCTGACGGCGCCGCATCCCCGTTGCGCTCCACGGGGCGGGGATCGAACAATCGGGGCTCCCGCTCACCAACCAAGGTCCGCAGTGTCGCGGTATTCCGGGTGTCGTTGAAGTCGCCACAGACCACGAGGTTGGCGTCCGGGCGGGCCCGAAGTCGCGCCTCAATCAGTTCCCGGAGCACCGCCGCCTCATGTTCCCGAATTTCGGTCTCACTGGCTTCCCCGATGGCCCGCTTGGACTTCAAATGCGCCGTAATGAGCGTGAGGTGGTAGCGTGGACTCACCTCAATCTCCACCTCGCCAATGCCGCGGCTGACATGCCATCGGCGGCCGTTCAGCAGAAAGCTTTCATTCGTATGCGGCAGGCGGCGAACGATGGGAAAGCGGCTGAGGCAGGCAACAAAGATATTGGTGTCCCACCCCCGAATATGCTCCCAGTACGGCAGGTCCAGGCCCCGATTGCGCAAGCGCTGCTGCAGTTCCCGCAAGGCCGTCACATCGCCCATTTCCTGGAGCGCGAGAATGTCGGGACGCCCGGCGACAATGCTCTCCGCGACCTTGTCCCGGGACGCCGGCGATTTTCCCGGGCGGCTCGCCGTGGGCTGCAGGAGATAATTCTCCACATTATAGGTCATGACCCGGAAGGACGTTGATCCTGCAGGTAGGGAAGTGGCGCGCCCCGAAGTCGCCAGCACACCCCATAAGAATACCCAGGTCGTGCAGAACCGGGCCCAAGCGATGATCGGGTGATGATGATCGCCCCGGGGACCGCCACCGTGGCATGGTCCCACTTCCGCGTTTAACAGGTTTGCCATTTCACCTGCTCTACGCGGATTTCGCCCAAGTGTTACCGAAAATCCGCCGCAAGGCACGAAACCGGGCGCCCGGCAGATTGGCAAAATCCACCGCCCGCCGGCCGGAATCCCGCTACCACCAGGCATTCGCCGAGTTCGGCGCGACCTGCCAGAACGGGTCCGAATCCTTGATCGTGGGAAACTTGTAGGCTTCGACATGCATATCCCCGAAGAGGATGTTGGCGAGGCTCTTACCCTTGAAATTGTGCCACAGGCTCTTGCTCACATCCCACCCGCGGTTGGGATGCCAGATCCAGTCCCCTTGCATGATTTTATTGGCCGGACTCAACGCCACTTCGGACATCTTCATGGACACCCCGCTATAGCCGGATCCAGCCGCTCCGGCATCGCCCGTTATACGCTTGGTTCGGGCAAAATCCGCCGCCCATTCCATCAGGTAACTATTGCCGAATTGGACGTAACAATTCGTGGTTTTCACCCCGCGCGCGGTGTCGGAAAACGTATCACCCTTGTCGCTCGGACAGCGAAAAACCTCCGGGCTGCCTTGATACGGATATAGCGGCCGATTGGTCATCGCGACGAAGAGATCGTATTTGCCGTCCTTCCCACCGGACGAGGCCCAATCCCGGCAAAGTGGGAGCTGATCCCGGTTGTCGTCGGCATACAGCGTGAAGGCGATGCCGATCTGCTTTTGATTACTGATGCAGCGGACCGTCAGGGCCTTGCGCTTGGCATTCGAAAGCGCCGGCAGCAGTAGTCCCGCCAGAATCGCAATGATGGCAATGACCACCAGCAGCTCGATCAACGTGAAGGCCCGGTCGGAATAAGTAAGGCGGCAGGCCGGGGTCGTGTTCGGAATCATAGTAATGCAGCTTCGGTGGACGCTCCGTTTTGTACGCCTTCGAACTCCGCGGGTCGAGATCCGAATTGGGCAATCTTGCGGCGTTTTGACACCGCCGGATCTTCCCAAGGCGCTCCCGTCAAGGCCGCTGAACGGCCCGCAGCACGTCGTCCAAATCCGCCCGTCCGGTGGGAAAACGCCCGGGCGCCACCGTCGCACCTGCTGCCAACAACAGCGTCAGGACCCGGGCGAATTCGCCCTCCGGATGCCGACCCGCTTGCACACAGCTGTGGAGCGCCCAATCCAACGGCGTGCCTTGATGCTGCGGATCCCGGACGTCCACCGGATGCCCGCGTTGCAGCAGCAGTTCCACGAGGCCCGCGTGCCCGCACCACGCGGCGTTATGCAGTGGTAAAAATCCGTGGTTGTGTTCGGGCACCGCCACCGGAAAACCCAAATCCAACATCAGGCGAACAGCCGCGGGATTCAGGTTGGTTTCCCAGCAACACTTGGCCAGCAGGGCCAGATCCTCGCCGGTCAGCTCCGCCCGCAGTCCAGAATGCCGGGCCAGGATGTCCTCCGCACGAACCCGATCCGCCATGGCACACGCAATCAGGAACGCCGCCCGGGGCGGCGTCCGGCTCATCAGGAAGTCGAAAATCGCCCGGTGGCCCCGCGCCCAGGCAATCTCCTGGGGCGACTGATTGAACCCCAGGGTCCACTGATAAATGGTTCCACCGCGGCCCTGAAATCCAATCCCCGGAAAGGGACCGGAGTTATTGCCAATCCGATCGGTCGTGCACTCCGGATGCGCCGCCACCATCCGTCGAGCCAAAGCCTCATCCCCCAAACCCGCCGCCATGAACAAATCCGGCGTCGCCCCGCGCTGCAGCAAGAAGCGGGTGACGTCCGGGGCCTCCCCGATCCGCCACTGGGCGGGTGTGGAGTCATGGTCGTCATCCCGGGCATCAAGTTCGGCACCGCGCTCCAGCAGGAGCTCCGCGACGGCCACCGTGCGGGCAAAATGCAAGGGATGACACCCATCGCCGCCCGGCGCGCCAACCTGGTCGGGAGCGGCGTCCAACAACTCACGCAACGGCCCGATCAATCCCAGGGCCGCGGCGGCGTGAACCGATAACGTGGCCCCCCGGGCCACCCATCGTTCCGCAACGGGTCCAGGGATGGCCCCCAGGCCGATCCCCGAGGCCCACGCCGCGCTCACCACCGCCAGATCCAGTCCGTGATCCACCAGCAACTCGGCCATCGCCGGCGTCCGCACCCGGCCCAAAGCCCCCGCCATCGAAGCACCGGAATGCCGGCCGACCCGGAACAGCCACCCGGGCCGCGGCTCCAGCCAAGCCTGCACCGCCACCAAATCGTCCGCCTGCACCAACGCCAGCAACTGGGGCAGCAAATCCATGTCTGTTTTCATCTCCTGAAACCCGTAGCGTGAACGGCTGGGCGGATCCCGGCAATGGCCTCCCGGGGTGCCCCTCCACGCGGAAAACGCCCACCCACTCCCCGGACCAACGCGTCCATCCCCGGAAGCAGCTGCGATCACGCCCCCGACGCCTTGACGTTGGAAGGTCCAAACCGCAGTGTGGCGCTTCGTTTTTTTGCTGTCATTCAGGTATTCAAGATCGACATGAGCACGCCGCATTCCCTCTTTGGCACACTGCAATCCTTTGACCTCGGCGCCGGCCAGCGCGGGCAGTTCTATAGCCTGCCCGCCCTCGAGACGGCCGGCATCGGTCCCATTTCCCGCCTCCCCGTCTCCATCCGCCTCGTGCTGGAGTCCATCCTCCGCAACTGCGACGGCAAGAAGGTCAGCGAAGCCAACGTGCGCGAACTCGCCAACTGGCAGCCCAACGCCGCCCGGACCGCCGAAATCCCCTTCGTCGTCGCCCGCATCGTCCTGCAGGATTTCACCGGGGTGCCGCTCCTCGTCGACCTCGCGGCGATGCGCACCGCCGTCGCCAAGCTGGGCAAAAACCCCAAGATCATTGAACCGTTGGTTCCCGTCGATCTCGTGGTCGATCACTCGGTGCAGGTCGACTTCGCCGGCTCCGCTGAGGCTTTCAAACAGAACCTCGACCTCGAATTCAGCCGCAATCGCGAGCGCTACCAGTTCCTGAAGTGGGGCATGCAGGCCTTCGACACCTTCAAGGTCGTCCCGCCCGGCATCGGCATCGTGCATCAGGTCAATCTGGAGTATCTGGCCAAGGGCATCCTCTCCCAGGGTCCCGCCGGCGGTCCGCAGATTTACTATCCCGACACCCTCGTCGGCACCGATTCCCACACGACCATGATCAACGGTCTGGGCATCGTCGGCTGGGGCGTCGGCGGTATCGAAGCCGAGGCGGGCATGCTCGGCCAGCCGGTGTACTTCCTGACGCCCGACGTCGTGGGCGTCCACCTCACGGGTTCGATCCGCGAGGGCGTCACCGCGACGGACGTCGCCCTGACCGTCACGCAAATCCTCCGCAAGGCGAAGGTCGTGGGTAAATTCGTGGAGTTCTTCGGCCCCGGCGCCGCCGCGCTGCCGCTGGTCGACCGCGCCACCATCGCCAACATGGCGCCCGAGTACGGGGCCACGATGGGCTTCTTCCCGATCGATGCCGAGTGCGTGAACTACCTCCGGGGCACGGGCCGCAGCGAGGCCCACTGCCAGGCGTACGAGAATTACTACCGCGCCCAAGGACTGTGGGGCATCCCGGAAAAAGGACAGGTTGACTATTCGCAGGTGGTCGAGCTCGACCTCGGCACCGTGGTTCCGAGCGTCGCCGGCCCCAAGCGCCCGCAGGACCGCATCGAACTGACCAAGCTGAAGGACAGCTTCGTCAGCACGTTCAGCAAGCCGGTCACGGAAAGCGGCTTTGGCAAGAAGGCTGAGGATTTCAGCTCCGTCAGCGTGGAGATCAACGGCTCCAAGGTCGGTCACGGCTCCGTGCTGATCGCCGCCATCACCAGCTGCACCAACACGTCCAATCCAAGCGTCATGCTCGCGGCGGGCTTGCTGGCCAAGAAGGCCGTGGAACGGGGTCTCAAGCCCAACCCGATCGTTAAGTCCTCGCTCGCCCCCGGCAGCCGCGTGGTGACGGATTACCTCACCAAGACCGGCCTGCAGCCGTATCTCGATCAACTCGGCTTCCAGACCGTCGGCTACGGCTGTACGACCTGCATCGGCAATTCCGGTCCGTTGGCCGCTCCCGTGGAGGAAGCCGTCGTCAAGCTGGACCTCGTCGCCGCCAGCGTGTTGTCCGGCAACCGCAATTTCGAAGCCCGCGTCCATCAGAACATCAAGGCGAACTTCCTGATGTCCCCGCCCCTCGTCGTGGCCTTCGCCCTCGCCGGCCGCATGGATCGGGACCTGACCACCGAGCCCATCGGTCAGGGCACCGCCGGCCCCGTCTACCTCAAGGACATCTGGCCGACGCAGCAGGAAGTGCAGTTGGCCATGCAGTCGGCCCTCAAGCCCGAGGTCTTCCGGAAGCTCTACGCCGATTTCGCCGCGCAGAATCCGAAGTGGAACGAGATCCCCGCGAGCGTGGGCCACGTGTACGAGTGGGACTGCCAGAGCACCTACATCCAGGAACCGCCGTTCTTCACGAACTTCGGCATGCAGCCGGGCACGATCACCGAAATCCGCGGCGCCCGCACGCTCGGCATCTTCGGGGACTCCGTCACCACCGACCACATTTCCCCCGCCGGAGCGATCAAGAAATCCTCACCCGCCGGGCGGTATCTGGTGGAAAACGGTGTCGAATTCGCGGACTTCAACAGCTACGGCAGCCGGCGCGGCAATGACCGCATCATGACCCGCGGTACCTTCGCCAATGTCCGCATCAAGAACCTGATGCTGGGCGGCGAGGAAGGCGGCAACACCGTCGGACCCGACGGCGCCAAGACCTCCATTTACGATGCGTCCGTCGCGTACCAACTGCAGGGCACGCCGCTCATCGTGCTCGCCGGTCAGGAATACGGCACCGGCTCCAGCCGCGACTGGGCCGCCAAGGGTACGAATCTGCTCGGTGTCAAAGTGGTCGTGGCCCAGAGCTTTGAACGGATTCATCGCTCGAATCTCGTCGGCATGGGCGTCCTGCCGCTGCAGTTCAAGGACGGCGCCACCGCCCAGACCCTGAAGCTCGACGGAACGGAAACCTACGACGTCCTCGGGTTGAACCCCGGATTGAAGCCGCAGCAGGACCTGACGCTGCGCATCACCCGCAAGGACGGCACCGCTCAAGATCTGGCGGTCCAGTGCCGGATCGATACGCCCATCGAAATCGATTACTACCAGCACGGCGGCATCCTGCCCTTTGTGCTGCGGCAATTGGTCGCCCAAACCTAAAGAGCTTCCAAATGTCCGACCACGGCAAGTACGTATTGGCCTAGGGCGCCACGGCGGCTCGGCGGCTGGAGGCCATTCACGAACTTTGGGGCACCGGCATGCGGCGCATCGCCGGTGAGGCCGGACTCCGGGCGGGCATGAAACTCGCCGACTTCGGCTGCGGCGTCGGCACGGCCCTGGCCAGCTTTGCCCAGGTTCTCGGGCCCGAGGACCATGTCACCGGCATCGACATCAGCGAGGCCCAACTGGACGTCGCACGACAGCGCCTGGCCGCCATGGGCGCCCGCGATGTCCGCCTGCTCGCCACGCGGGCCGATCAGGTGCCGCTGCCGGATCACAGCTTTGATTTCGTCTACTCGCGCTATTTGCTGATTCATCTCACCGACCCCATGGCGGCGATCCGCGAAATGCTGCGGGTGTTGAAGCCGGGAGGTGTGCTCTTTATCGACGACGGGGATCTGACCACGGTTTACAGCGATCCGCCCTCGGCCGGGGACCATTTCCCCCGGATTTTCGCTGCCCTCGGGGAGAAGCGTGGCGTCGACTACACACTGGGTCGCCGACTGCACCGACTGTTGCTGGAAGCCGGCATCCAGGACTTGAACGTCCAGATCGAGCAACCCGGATACCTGCGAGGCGACATCAAACGCATCATGGCGTGGAGCGTGGAAGAGACCCGACCGGCGGTCCTCGCGGGCGGCCTGCACACGGAAGCGGAGTTCGACGCCCTCGTGGCCGACATGCACCGGGCGGTCGACGACGAGACGATCCTGTTCGTGGTCCCCCGCATGACCCGCGCGTGGGGTCGGAAGCCGAGGTAAGCGCCGGGCCAACTATTGGGGCAGTATCAAAATGCGCCCCACAATAACCTCCTTGGTTTAGGCAACTGAAGCGCGTACGCTGCGTACGCTATGCATCTACGGCTCAAATGCCTTCTTTTGTTGGGAATTGTCGCCACTGCAGGATGCAATTCTGTGTCCACGGGTCAGAAAAAACACGGTCCGAATGGGACCATCGAGTATTCCATACAGATTGAATCGAGCGAACCCGGCGGGCGCGTAGAAATAAATGATGACTACGTCGGTAAAACGCCACTGGAAGTGAAAGTCTGGGGAGATCGGGATGGTACATTCCACAATTTTGGCGCCGCGGATTACGTCATCAAAGTCTTCCCCGTTAAAGAAGGGCAAACGGGACAAATGAAGGTATTCCGCACGGGCGGATGGTTTGGACAGGAGGATCAAATCCCGCGGCGCCTCTTTTTTGACCTCGACCAGAAAGGTGCGGGCGGGTTCACCGCAGAACCCGGCAAGCCCCGCTTTTGATGAATCATCGTTCCGCATTATGAAATCATACCGATTTGCCCTGACACTCGCCGTTGTCGCTACGCTGATCGCGGTCGTTTTCGTCCCTAGATTTGTGCAAGCCGCACCCGTCTCGCCCGGCGGTAGCGAGTATTTAACCTAAAAACGTGAGTCGACGAAGTGGGTTTTTCTGGCAACCTGTTACCACAGAACGATATGGAAGGAGATATTGATGCGTCGTCGCCTCCCTCACGGGGTGAGGTGCAAAAGTCGGCAAATCGGACCTTGGATTTGTCGACCGATCA
>CANIZL010000077.1 GCA_947471985.1 Verrucomicrobiota bacterium
AAAGAAGCGGCCGGCCGATTTTTTATTCGATGATCTCAATTTAATCACCTCAGCGCGCATTTTTATCGAGTATCACTCGCGGTAGCCATCCTCGCGCTATTCCGCACAATCTTAATATTTAGTCTAGCTCACGCGCCAGACACCGTTGGCCATCGCTATCCGTATAGGCCACGCGACGTCCATCCGGGCTGAGCGCCAGACTGCCGCTATTGAGGGGAAAATCCGCGGCTGGCAGCAGGGTCAGTGCTTTCCGGGGTATATCGTAAACATAAATCGACCGCCCGGAGGACGTTGGGCTGGATTCGGAGAAGGCCACTGTGGTGCTAGTGGCGGCAAATGTGGCGTGACCGAGTTTCGTGGCGAAAAAGCGATTGGAATTAACCAGGAGGTTCTGATCGGTGACGCGGTCGTACACCAAGAGATTGTTGCCGTTGGGCGATAAGTTGTTCGTCACCAATCCCGTGGCGGCGCTAAAGTAGAGCACATAGCGTCCATTCGCGCTGAGCAGCGGTGCGTCGCTACTTGAGCCCCCCGCCAGGGTCTTATCCGTCTGATGATCCACCAGGACCGTCGTGCCGGCCGCAAAATCGCGCAGGTAAACATGCGTGATATTGGATCTGGAGACTGGATTAGTGACCCCGGGAACGATGCCCGTGGCCGGGGATAGAAATACGGCGAACTGTCCGTCGTCGGACAACATCGGCGTCGTTGCCATCTGCCCGGCAGCCAATCCATCGCCGCGGACGGAGGCGAGCAGATTGGACGCGGTCAGGCGATCGTGTCGGTAAATGTCCGCCGTATCGTTCGAATCCTCCGGTGCCAGGGCGGCGGTCGTATGAAACAAGGTGAACCGTCCGTCCGCGCTCAAGGCGCCGAAGGAATTCAAGGTGCTTTGTCCATCGGCGGTCCGCGGGGCGGTCATCGGGGGAGGAGCAATCCCGGTGAGGGTGCCGGTCGCGTTCTCCACCAAAAAGAGGGAGTGCTTCAGCTGGGGATCCGCCGTCACGGACTGTGGGCGAGTGGTGGTGAAGACCGTGTAGCGACCGTCGGCGCTGGATGTGGCGAAGGCTGCGTCCATCGGGAGAGGCTGTCCGGCGGCGTCGACGCCAACGACCCGTCGGGTGCCCGTAGCGAGGTCCTGGACGAAGAGGGTCGCCGGGGCACCAATGGCCTTGGACGTGCGGGCGGTGAAAAGGAGCCCGTGAGCATCGGCAGTGAAACTGGCTTCCGATGGCGAGATCGGTTCGAGATAGTCCGGCTTCGGTCCGGGCGGGTTTACCAGGTCAGCCAGGGAGTGGAGGCCGGTGTCGGCCTGCCAAACCCACAGTTCCGGCCAGCCCAAGGAACTAAGGGGCGGCGAATACTGGAACACCAGGGAGCGGCCATCCGGCGACATCTCCGGACCCGTCTCGGTGCCGAAAAGGGTGGAGGGTCCGGGCACCACCACGGTGTTGGTGCCCGCCGTCAGATCCCACCAGGCAATCGCGCCCGACTTCGCGTGGGTTGCCGGAGCGGCGAGGTCGAAAGTGCCGGGGCCGAGACGGGCGGCTAAATATCGGCCATCGGCAGAAAGCCCGGCGTTCAGAGTTTCCAGGGAACCGGCCGCTTTTACGAGTGTTGAAGCCACGGTGAGTCGCCGCTCGGCGCCGCTGGGTACGTCGACGACGACGAGATCGGTTTCCCACTGATCCGCGGTGGCGCGGTTGGTTTTGATCGTGAGTCCATAGACGAGGGTCCGGGCATCCTCAGAAAGGCCGATCAAGCGGGCCCCGTTCACGCGCTGCGTGGCGGGTTGGGTGGTGATCTGGCGGGTAATCCCCGTCGCCATTTCGCGGAGGAAAATCTCCACGGTTCCCGGTTCCCCGCCACTGGCGGTTCCGTCCGTAACACTTTCAAACGCCAGCCATTGGGCGTCGGGGGTGAGCGCGGCGTTCGGCACGTACTCGACTTCGGCCAGGGGTAGACTGCCGGACGGGGCGAGACGGGTGGACGCGCCGGTGGCGGCATTCCACTGGTAAAGACTACGAATCGACGGGGAGGCTCCCACGGCGAGACCCGAGGCGTTGCTGACGTAAATTGCGGTCTGCCCATCCCCGGAAACGGCGAGGGGCAAGGTTTCGCCATCCACGGTGGTAACCACGGTGGCAACCGCTCCCGACGCCAACTCGCGGCGAAACATGTGGAGGGAGGCCCCGGAGGGGGCGCTGGCATCCGAGGTGGCAAAAAATAAATACCGACTGTCCCCGGAAAATAGGGCGCTGCCCGCCAGTCCCACGGGGACGCCGGTGCTATGGCTGCTGGGCGAATTCGTGGAGAGAACGCTGAGGATCAGTCCGGCCGAGGTAGAAATGGGCTGCGCCAGCAGGGCGCAGAGAGCGAAACGAGGGAGTCTCATGAGTCGGTAGGGCAGGCGGGTCCGGCAATCGTCGCGGAACGACAGTTGGATGGGTACTGCGTCAGCGGGAATGCCCCGTATGGACCGATCCTCCGGGGAGGTCTCACGGCGAAAGATCGCGATTTTTCACCGCGCACAGGGGCCTCCCGGAATGGAAATATGCCCGGGCAGACGCCGTAATGACCAGCCGGAAATCTACCAAAAGTTACCAAAATCTACCACCAGACCGGGGCTTCCAACAGCCCCTCAACCGCCTACCGCTGCGGATGCCCGTCGCCCATCGGGTGGATTGAGGAGCAGCCCCTCAGCCGCCTAAACCTTCAAAATCTCGACTTCCTTGTGCGCCAGATGGTCGTCGACCTTTTTGATGTAGCCGTCGGTCAGCTTTTGCACTTCCGCCTCAGCCGTCTCGATCGCGTCTTCCGAAACACCGCCGTCCGTTTTGGCCTTCTTGAGTAATTCCAACGCCTGACGCCGTTCGGTGCGGACGGCCACGCGTCCGTCCTCGGCCATTTTCTTGCAGATCTTGACGAATTCCTGACGGCGCTCCGTGCTGAGTTCCGGGAGAATCAGACGCAGGAAGCGGCCTTGGATCGCGGGGTTCAAGCCCAGACCCGCCTGTTGAATGCCTTTTTCGATCGCCTTCAACGTACTCTGATCGAATGGCGTGACCACCAGCATGCGCGCCTCCGGGGCGGCGATGGTGGCCAGTTCTTTGAGGCGCATCCGCGAATCGTAGGCCTCGATGAAGACGTTTTCGATCAAGGACGGGGTGGCGCGGCCGGTGCGGATGCCGGCGAATTGGTGCACCACGTGCTCCTCCGTCTTCAGCATCTTTTCCTCGGCTTCAAACAGGATTTTTTCGATGGTCATAAGGTGAATCGGGATCGGTAGGTTGAGGGATGGAGGCGCGGAGAGGGGCGGAGTTCAGGGGACCACGAGGGTACCAACGGGATCGCCGAGAATAACGGCCCGCAGATTGTGCGGCTTGAAGAAGTCGAACACCACGATCGGCATCTTGTTGTCCTGGCAGAGGGCGAACGCGGCGGCGTCCATGACCTTGAGCTGCTGGGTGAGGGCCTCCTGATACGTGACCGTGGAGTAACGGCGGGCGTCGGGAAACAGCTTCGGATCCCGGTCGTAGATGCCGTCCACCTTGGTGGCCTTGAGCACGACTTCCGCATGGATCTCGTTGGCTCGGAGGGCGGCGGCGGTATCGGTGCTGAAAAATGGATTACCGGTGCCGGCGGCAAAGATGACCACGCGGCCCTTTTCGAGGTGGCGCACGGCCCGGCGGCGGATGAAGGGCTCCGCCACCTGACTCATCGGGATGGCACTCTGCACCCGGGTGGGAACCCCCTGTTTTTCGAGGGCGTCAGAGAGGGCCAGGGCGTTGATCACGGTGGCCAGCATGCCCATGTAGTCGCCCGTGGCGCGTTCGATGCCCCGCGCGCTGCCTTGCAATCCGCGGAAGATATTGCCGCCGCCAACCACGATCACCACCTCGACGCCGAGTTCGCGGACTTCGGCGACCTGACGGGCCATGTCGTGCACGGACTCCGGATTGATCCCCGCGCCCGCCTCGCCGCCCAGCGCCTCACCACTGAGTTTGAGCAGGACCCGGCGATATTTTGGGGTGTTCTTCGGAGCAGCAGTTTTTTTCGTCGGCATGATCTCGGAGTAGCAGGCCGGCGGTGAAGGGTCAACGTGCTCCCGCGGGGCGGGGGGATGAATTTGGGCGGCACCACCCCGTTGCCCCGATTAACCGGGCTATTTCAACGGCATGCCGGGCTCGGGCTTCCCGTTGGTGGTCAGGATCTGGAAATGATGCACGCCGGCGGCGAGCGGGTGGTCGCTGGTCCAGACAATCCGATGTTCCGGCGTCACTTCCACCAGGGAAATCCCTGAACTGGCCGCATGACTGCCGACCACGGTGTTACCGTTGGCCAGGCGTTGGGAACCGCAGGGGTCCTTGAAGAGGCCACCGACGTCGTCGTTGGTGATTTTCCAGTAAACCCGGTGTTGGGGATCCAGCTCGACGACTTTGTTTCCGTGGGTGAGGGACACCAGGGTGTTGCCGTTGTCGAGGCGGATGGCGGTAAAGGGCCAGTTTTCCGCCGCGCGTCCGCCCAATTCCTTCAGATCGGTTTTGTACACTTTCACGACCTGGCCGTCCGGGGTGTATTCCTTGAGGGCAAACGCCAGCAAATGCGGCACGAGGAAGTTCCCGTTTCGCAGTTGGCGGGCCATGCGGGTCTGCATGTGGGCGTTGTCGGTTTCGGGCTGCAGGGGGACGGTGCGGACCACGGTGCCCTGCGGATTAACCTCCAACAGCCGGGGACGCGCCCCGAGTTCGGTGACCAGGGTGTTGCCGTTGTACAGGCGCTGGGTCGTGCCGATTTCGCTGTTTTCCGGGCTGCGCTGGTAGGTGAACACCACGGTCTTGTCCCGGGTCACTTCCTCGACCTTGTCGCTGAAGGCGATCAAAACGTTGCCGTTGGGCAGGACGAAACCATCGCGGGAACCGCCGCGGTATTCCCAGGAGGGTTGCTGGTCCTCGCCGATGATGGCCGTCTTGCCCCCCATCACCAGGTAGGAATGCCGGAAGGTGTTGGCCGGGACCTCCGCCGCGGACAGGGGGAGCGATCCACCAACCAACGTCAGGACGAGGCCAACGGCGGGCGCAATCGAGGAATTCATGGCGGGACGCTCGGCGGCGGGCACGGAGGGACGAAAGTCTTTTTCCGGTTGAGCGTGAAGGAATTCCTTTCCCCAGCGTCCCAATTCGTCGTTACGTTTCCCGGTAAATCACGGAATGAAGCCCGCAGCATGGATGGCAGCGCTCGTAGTGGCGTTTTTCTCAACGTCGCGGGGAGTGTGCGCCGACGTCGCCCCCAGTGGCGGCGAATTCTTCGAACGCCGAATCCGGCCCGTGCTGGTGGAGCACTGCTACGAGTGCCACAGCGCGGCGACGAAGACCAAGGGGGGGCTTCGACTGGATTCCCGGGCGGACCTCCTCCGGGGCGGCGACAGCGGGCCGGCGATGGTGGTCGGGCAGCCGGACGAGAGCCGGATCATCGCGGCGGTGCGGCATCGGGATCCGGATCTGGCGATGCCGGCGAAGAAACCCCAACTGCCCGCGGCGGTGATTGCGGACCTGGCGCAGTGGATCCGCACCGGCGCGGAATGGCCCGGATCCGTGGTGACGGCGCCGGCATCCGGGATCGATCGCTTCAATCTGGCCGCACGGAAGGAACGGTTGCCGTGGATTTGGCAGACCCCCCAACGCCAGGCGGTTCCGTCGACGGCGGGCGTGCCGGCGTCGACTGAGGTGGATCGTTTTCTGCGGGCGAAGTTGGCGGAGAAGGGACTGACTCCGGCGTCGCCGACCGACGATCGCACCTGGCTTCGCCGGGTGTATTTCGCCCTTACGGGCCTGCCGCCGACCCGGGAAGCGATGCACTCCTTCGCCGCGGATACGTCCCCGGAACGCCGGGAGCGCGTGGTGGATGCGCTGCTGGCGTCGCCCCATTTCGGCGAGCGTTGGGCCCGGCACTGGATGGACTTGGTGCGCTATGCGGAATCGCGGGGGCACGAGAGTGATTTTCCCATCGCCAATGCCTGGCGCTATCGCGATTACCTCGTCCGCGCCTTCAATGCGGATTTGCCGTACGATCGGTTTGTCGCGGAACACGTGGCGGGGGATTTGTTGCCGCCGCGGTTGCATCCGGCGACGGGAGCGAATGAATCGGTGCTGGCCACCGGATGGGCGTTTCTGGGGGAGGAAAACCACAGCCCGGTCGACATCCGCCAGGACGAGTGCGAGCGCGTGGATAACAAGGTGGACGTCTTTTCGAAGACGTTCCTGGGACTGACGGTGGCCTGTGCCCGCTGCCACGATCACAAGTTCGACGCCATTTCACAGCGCGACTATTACGCGCTGAGCGGCTTTGTCCTGGGCTCCAGTTTTCGCCAGGTGCGGTATGAAACCATGGAACAGCATGCGCGGGCCGCGAAGGAACTCGCGGACTTGCGGGCGCGGCAAACCGTTCCGGTGGTGCGGGCCTTTGCGGCGGCGGTGACGCCGGCCCTTGCGTCGATGAGCGACTATCTGGTGGCGGCCCAGCGGACGCTGCGCGGCGAGACGGCGGAAGCCGTGGCCGGTTCGCTCGGGTTGGATCCGGTCCGCCTCACGGCTTGGACCGGGCATTTGCGTCAAGCCGCCGGAGTGTCGGCGCACCCGTTGCATTGGGTCGCCACGCTGGCGCTGGAAACGAACTCAGCGGCGGCGACGCGCCGGTTGGATGAAGTGGCTCGCGCCGTGGCGGTTCCTTTCTCGCTGCCCGCCAGCAATCGTGTGGTGGCGGACTTTCGAGTCCCGGGGCAAACGCCGTGGAAGGTGGATGGTCCGGTGTTTGGCTCCCGCCCGCTCGCGTTGGGTGAGGTTGTGCTGGGAACCAATCGCAACGGCGTGGGTCCGCTCGCCGCGGTCATGGGGTACGGCGCCGCCCGACGGGATGAATTCTGGAATCGACTCGCGTTGACCCCGGGCACGGAATCGGACGCGGGTTCCCTGGAAGCGACGGCGCGGGCCGGGCGCATGGTGCGTACGCCCACCATCACGCTGCAATCCGGTCGCCTGCACTATCTGTTGCGCGGGAAGGCCCGGGTTTATGCCGCGGTGGATTCCCATATCATGGTCGCCGGACCTTTGCACGGGGGACTGGTGTCGGGCTTCGACAGCGGAGCGCAGGTGGGTTGGGTGAGTCAGGATCTTTCGGCTTACAGCGGTCATCGCGTGCACTTGGAGTTTGCGCCCGATGGGTCCAATCCGCTTGAAATTCTGCTGGTGGTGGAGTCCCCGGAAAAACCCACCGCGTTGCCGGTGATGGCGTGGCAACCGACCGGTCAACCCGGGTCCTTTGCGGCGGTGGCGGCGCAATGGCAGGCGGACGTGTCGGCGGCCGCGCAAAAATTGGGCGCGGAAAACCTGGGCGCAGACGCCCGGTCGGCTGCCCTCGCCGATTGGCTGGTGCAGAACCACGGATGGTTGGGCGCGGATGAAACCGCCCTGGCCGCGGCGGCAGCCACCTGGACGCGCGATCAACAGGCGCTGGCCCAATCGTTGCGTTGGGATTCACACACCGCGGTGTCGTGGTTTGACGGCACCGGCGTGGATGAAAATGTGCTGCTGCGCGGCAAGCCCTTCCGGCCCGGTGAACTGGCCCCCCGCGGTCTGCCGGCGGCCTTGGGGACGCCCGTGATCCATCGCCCGGATTCCAGCGGACGCGCTGAGTTGGCGCAGCAATTGATGGATCCGGCGAATCCGCTGGTCGCCCGGGTGATGGTGAATCGCGTGTGGCAGCATCTATTCGGACGCGGCATTGTGGCGACGCCCGATAATTTCGGATTCCTGGGCGAACGCCCGACGCATCCCGAATTACTCGATCATCTCGCGTGGCAGTTCGTGCACCAGGATCGGTGGTCGCTGAAGCAGTTGATCAAGCGTCTGGTGCTGACGGACACCTTTGCGATGAGCAGTCAGAGCACGAATGCCCGGGCGGCGGAAGTGGATCCGGCCAACGTCTGGTGGCATCGCATGCCGGTGCAACGATTGGAAGGCGAGGCCATTCGCGATGCTCTGCTGGTGGTGTCGGGACGTTTTGATCCGACGCCCGCCGAAGCCCCGATTCTGGTGCACCTCAATGAATTCATTGTGGGTCGCGGTCGCCCCGACAAGGGCGGTCCGTTGGATGGCGAAGGCCGGCGCAGTCTGTACACGGCCATTCGCCGCAATTTCCTGCCGACGATGATGGTGGTGTTCGATTATCCCACGCCCTTCAGCACGGTCGGACGTCGCAATGTCACCAACGTTCCCGGACAAGCCCTGGCGTTGATGAACGATCCCTTCGTGCACCAGCAATCCGGCGTCTGGGCCGAACGATTGCTGCGCGAATTGCCTACAGCTGGGGATGCGCCGCGGGTGGCCTGGTTGTTTGAAACGGCCTACGCGCGGCCGCCGAGTGCGGCGGAATCCCGGGCCTGTCTCGATTCCCTCGGGGAATTGCGGACCCTGCATACCGGGGAAGCCGAGGTCGCCGTGTGGAGCGATTTCTGCCACGCACTGGTCAACGCCAACGAGTTCATTTACCTAAACTGATCATGTCCCCCAGCGAACACCTGCCGCTGCCCCGGCTCTCCCGCCGTCGCATGCTCGCCCGTGCCGCGAATGGGTTCGGGGCCTTTGCGCTGTCGGCCCTGCTGGGGTCGCCGGCCCGGGCGGCATTGACCCGCCCGCTGGCCCCGAAATCGCCGCACGCCCGGCCGCGCGCGAAGAATGTCATCTTCCTGTTCATGGAGGGCGCGGTCTCGCAGGTCGACAGTTTCGATTACAAACCCCTGCTGGAGCGGCTTCACGGCCAGGATCCGCGTCAGGCCATCGGTAAACTCGAGAAAACCCAATTCGAGAACATTGGCAAGGTTTTGAAGTCGCCGTGGAAATTCGCCCAGCACGGTCAGAGCGGATTGTGGGTCAGCGATCTGTTTCCGCACGTGGCCCAGCGCGCGGATGATTTGTGCGTCTTGAAGTCGATGACTTCCGCGTTCCCGGAGCACACCAGTGCCAATTATTTTCTGCACAGCGGACTCGGCTTGCAGGGGCGGCCAAGCATGGGCGCCTGGGTGGCCTACGGACTCGGCAGTCACAACGAAAATCTGCCCGGGTTCGTGGTGCTTAACGGCGGTCAGATTCCGTCGGGCGGACTGGACTGCTTTGGCAATGGGTGTTTGCCGGCGACGTATCAGGGCTCACTGCTCAACGCCAACGGAACGCCGCTGGCCAATGTGGTGCCGGGTGAAAAGGCGCCGGCCCAGCAACTCGCGAAACGCCGGCTCGTGGAGCGGCTGAATCAGGCCAATCTCCTCGCCAGCGGCGGCAATGACGCGTTGGAAAGTGCCATCGCCAACGCCGAACTGGCCGCCCGTATGCAGTCGACGGTGCCGGAATTGATGGACCTCTCCGGGGAATCCGCCGCGACCCGGCGGCTCTACGGTCTGGACGCCGACTTTGTGCACACGCGCACCTACGGACGCCAGTGCCTGCTGGCGCGTCGCATGGTGGAACGCGGGGTTCGCTTCATTGAACTTACCATCCCGATGGTCGATGGCTATTCCCGCTGGGACGCGCACGGGGGGCTGGTGAAGAACCACGGGGATAACGCCCGCGCGGTGGATCAGCCCATCGCCGGTCTGCTGCAGGATCTCAAGCAACGCGGTATGCTGGACGAAACCCTGGTGGTGTGGGCGGGCGAATTCGGCCGCACGCCGTTTGCGCAGGGTTCGGACGGGCGGGACCACAACGAATACGCCTTCAGCGTCTGGCTGGCGGGTGGCGGTGTGCGGCCCGGCATGGCCTACGGCGCGACGGACGAGTTTGGTTACAAGGCGGTGGATCACGTGCTGGAGATGCACGATCTGCACGCGACGATGCTGCATTTACTCGGCATGGATCATACGCAATTGACGTTCCGTTTTGGCGGGCGCGACATCCGGCTCACGGACGTTCATGGGAGGGTTATCGATGGCATTTTGGCGTGAACGCTTGGCGGGCGTCCGATCGGCCCTGACCCCATCGCTGGGC
The DNA here is from genome assembly GCA_947471985.1 of Verrucomicrobiota bacterium. Taxonomy (GTDB): domain Bacteria; phylum Verrucomicrobiota; class Verrucomicrobiia; order Limisphaerales; family UBA9464; genus CANIZL01. The sequence continues at coordinate 10,035 of CANIZL010000077.1, forward strand.
GGGGCGCTGGTGCTGTGGGGGACGGCGGGCGGATTGGGTGCGGCCGAATTGAAGGGGCCGCACTGGTCGCTTCAACCCTTGCGGCAGCCGGCCGTTCCGGCGGGTGAAAATCCCATTGATGCGTTTGTGCAAGCGGGGCTGCGCACCCGTGGATTGGAGCCCAGTCCCGCGGCGGCACCGCGTGACCTGATCCGGCGGGTTTATTTCGATCTGACCGGTCTGCCACCCACGCCGGATGAAGTGGCGGATTTCGAACGCGATCCTTCGCCCGCCCGTTACGCGCAGCTGGTGGACCGGCTGCTGGCTTCGCCGCGTTACGGGGAGCGCTGGGGACGCCATTGGCTGGACCTGGCCCGCTACACGGAGAGCACCGGCTTCGAATACGATCGGTTGCGGGACAATGCCTGGCCGTATCGTGATTACGTCATTCGCAGCTTCAATGACGACAAGCCGTACGATCGCTTCATGCAGGAGCAGATCGCGGGGGATGTGCTCTCACCGGTCACGGGGGAGGGCATTGTCGCCACCAGTCTGCTGGTGTGTGGGCCGTACGATCAAGCGGGCAATGCCCAGGCCAACGCCACTCAACGGGCGATCACGCACGAGGAGGAAATGGAGGACATGCTGAGCGTCGTGGGCCAGACGTTTCTCGGGCTCACCCTCAATTGCGCCCGCTGCCACGATCACAAGTTCGATCCCATTTCCCAAAAGGATTACTACCGCATCAAAGCCGTTTTTGAAGGCGTGCGGCACGGCGAACGCCCGATGGAGGGCACGCAGGAACGTCAGGAACGCGAGGTACGAATTGCGGCGTTGAATCGGGAAATCGCGGCGGCGAATCAGACGGTGGCCGGCATCGAAGCCGACGGGGCCCGACGGGCAGCGGCAAAAAATCCGGGGCCGCCGGTCGTCGCCGGACCCGAGCCTTATGCGCGCTGGACCTTTGATGGAACCGCGGTGCCATCGCCCTCCGCTGGTCTTCTACCCGGCCGGCCGGTGGATGGTGCCGAGATTTCCGGGGGCCAACTCCGGTTGCCGAAGCCCGGTGCGTATTTTCAGACCGCGCCCCTCGCCCGCGAAATTACCGAGAAGACCCTCGAAGCGTGGGTGGCTCTGGCCGATTTGGAACAGGGCGGGGGAGCGGCGATTTCGTTGGAATCGGCGGATGGCCGCCAGTTCGATGCCATCGTCTTCGGCGAACGCCAGGCGAAGAAATGGGTCGCGGGCAGCGAGGGCTACGCGCGGACGCGCGACGTGGCGGCGCCGGAGGAGACGGGACCGGCGGGCACGCTGGTTCATCTCGCCGCGGTTTACCGGGCCGACAACACCATTGCGTTATATCGGAATGGCGAACCGTATGGGGCGGCGTATCAGCCGGGCACGCCGTTGGCAACCTTCCGGGCCGGCGATGCCCGTGTCGTTCTCGGGCGACGCCACCTGGGGGGCGGTCGTCCGTGGCTGACCGGATCGATCCAAGCTGCGGCTCTGTACGATCGGGCCTTGAGTGCGTCCGAGGTTGCGGCGGCTTTCCGGGCGCGCGGGCAGGGGATTCCGTTGCCGGAAATTCTCGCGGGCTTAAACGACGACGAACGGACGGCCCGAGGCGCGGGACTGGCGCGGGCTCAGCGGGCGCGGGAGGAATTGGAGCGGTCGAAGAAATCACCGGCCATGGCTTATTCGGGGATACGGGTGAAACCGGAGCCCACCCGGGTGCTCCTGCGAGGCGACGTCAAATCGCCCGGTGAGGTCATCACCCCCGCGGCGTTGTCCGCGATCTCGGCGGTGCCGTCCGAATTCGGTCTGGGAGCCGATGCGCCTGAGGCGGATCGACGCCTGAAATTTGCGGCGTGGCTGGCGGATCCGCGGAATCCACTGCCCGCGCGGGTGATGGCCAATCGCGTCTGGCAGCTGCACTTCGGTCAGGGTTTGGTTTCGACGCCCAGCGACCTCGGGGTGAATGGCGTCCGGCCCACGCATCCCGAATTGCTGGATTGGCTGGCCGCGAAATTTGTCGACAGCGGTTGGAGTGTGAAGTCCCTGCACCGGCTCATTTTGAATTCCGCGACCTATCGTCAGGCCGCGCAACCGCCGGCGGCGTCGGCCAAAGCGTTGGCGGTGGATGCCGATAATTTATATCTCTGGCGTTTTACGCCACGGCGCCTGGAGGCGGAAGCCGTACGCGACGCCATGCTGGCCGTCAGCGGCGAGCTGAATCTCCAGCAGGGCGGACCGAGCTTCCGGCCGTTCACCACCACCGATTTCAACGCCACGTTTTATCACCCGTTCGACAAGGGGGATCCGGAGTATAATCGCCGCACGGTTTACCGGATGAACGTGAACTCGGGCAAGGAACCGTTGCTCGACGTGCTGGATTGCCCCGATCCGTCGGTGAAGACCCCGCGGCGGGGCGTCACCACCACGCCATTGCAGGCGCTGGGACTCATGAACAGCTCGTTCGTTCAGCGACAATCGGCGCGTCTGGCGGAGCGATCGCTGCAGCTCGCCCGGCAGGATTTGTCCGGGGCGATTCAGATCGCGTATCGGCTGGCCTTGGGTCGGAGTGCGACGGGTGAGGAGCTGCAACGGGCGTCCGCCGCCGCGCAGGAACGCAGCCTTACCAACGTTTGTTGGGCGCTGCTCAATTCCTCCGAGTTCATGTACGTCCGTTGAGGCGGGAAGGCCGGTATTCGAGTTGAGTTTTCCGGGGCTGCCGGTCAATCTCGCCGCATGAATCTCCCTGGTGCGGCCCGCCTCATGGCGTGCGGATTTCGGACGCCCCGTGTGAATCCGCCCGCGACTTCCGGCCGTGGGGCCGCGTCGTGGCGCGGCGATTTCTTGCGGATCGCCTGCCTTTTGCTGTTCACGCTGCTGCCGGTGAACGGCGGTGAATCGATAGCGCTGCACACCCGCGCCCGGGCACGATCCGCGGCCGATACGAATTCCTTTCCGATCGTGGAGCAGTCCGTGAACTGGGACGCGTCCCGCACGGCGGTGGTGATCTGTGACATGTGGGACAAGCACCATTGTCCCGACGCGACCGAGCGGGTGGGGGAGATGGCCCCGCGCATGAACGAAGTCATCAAGGCGGCCCGGGCCAAGGGCATGCTCATCATCCACTGCCCCAGCGATACGATGGGCTTTTATCAGGATCATCCGGGCCGCAAACTGGCGCAGGCCGCACCCAAGGTGGAAACGACCGTGCCGCTGCAAGGCTGGTGCTCGTTGACCGGCGTGAAGGAGCCAGCCCTGCCCATTGATGATTCCGACGGCGGTTGCGATGGATGTCCCGAATGTCCGGGATACGGCGCGTGGACGCGGCAGCATCCGGCGTTGGAAATCCGCGACGGCGACGCGATTACCGATTCGGCCGAGGCGTTTTATCTGATGCGGCAGCGCGGGATCACCAACGTCATCGTCATGGGGGTGCACATCAACATGTGCGTTCTCGGCCGACCGTTTGCGATCCGCCAATTGGTGGCCCAGGGACAGAACGTCGTGCTGATGCGCGATCTCACGGACTCGATGTATAATCACCGGAAGGCGCCGTACGTGTCACATTTCCGGGGCACCGAACTCGTGGTGGAGCACATCGAGAAGTTCTGGTGCCCCAGTATCACGAGTGCCGATTTTCTGGGGGGCGAGCGGTTTCGTTTTCAGGGGGATACCCCCAAGCGGATCGTTTTGGTGATCGGAGAGAATGAGTATCACACCTGGGAGACACTGCCGGAATTTGCGCGTCAGGAACTCGCGTGGCGCGGGTACGAGATCGCCACCGTCCAGGCGTCGCCCAACGACGGCGATCCCAACTTTCGGGATATTGGGGAAATCCGGAAGGCCGATTTGATTGTGCTCAGCGCACGGCGGCGGACGCCCCCGAAAGCCATGCTGGAGCTGTTGCGGGCGCACGTGGCGGCGGGCAAGCCCGTGGTTGGACTGCGTACCGCAAGTCACGCCTTTGCCGCCGAACCCACGGATGCCGCGTTCGCCGCGTGGCCGACATTCGATGAGGAAATTCTCGGTGCGAAGTATGGCGGTCACCATGGCAACAAGCCGCCCACCGCCCCGCTGACGATCATCGAACAGGTTCGCTCCAATGCGTCGCACCTTGTGCTCACCGGGGTGAAACCGGGGCCGATTTCGGTGACCTCGCACCTCTACAAATACAGCCAGGTCGCTCCCACCGTGACGCCACTCCTGCGCGGATGGGTGGAGGGTCGGGATGTTCTCGAGCCGGTGGCGTGGGTGAATACCGCGGCGAATCGCCGGGTCTTCTACACGTCGTTGGGCAATCCTGATGATTTTCAACTGCCGTTCTTCCGCCGCCTGTTGCTCAACGGAATTTTGTGGTGCCTGCATGATCCGGTGCCGCCGGCCCAGGTGAGCCTCGGTAGCCTGGCCGGTAGGGAATCCGCTAGTGCCGGGGCCACTGCTGCGCGGGTGGTCGCTCCGGTCGTCGTCGCCGCGGCACCGGCGCCGGCGCCGACACCCGATGCGGTCGTCACCTCGCCCAAGGCGCCGGTCCCGGACCTGCCGCAAGAGGCCAAGGCGCCCGCGTTGAGTCCGACGGAGGCCGTTCGACATTTCCAGGTCGCGGAGGACCTGCAGTGGGAACAAGTGCTCGCGGAGCCCACCATTACCCAGCCTGTATTTCTCAACTTCGACGAACGGGGCCGGATGTGGGTGGTGGAGTATCGGCAATATCCTTCGCCCGCCGGATTGAAAATGATCAGCCGCGACAGCGTTTGGCGCGCCGTTTACGACCGGGTGCCGCCGCCGCCGCCGCATCACTTCAAGGGGGCCGATCGGATCACGATTCACGAAGACACGGATGGGGACGGAACGTTTGATTCCCATAAAACCTTTATCGACGGGCTTAACATTGTCACCTCGGTCGAGCGCGGTCGGGGCGGCGTCTGGGTTTTGAATCCGCCGTATCTGCTGTTCTATCCGGATGCGAACCATGACGACGTGCCGGATGGGGATCCGGAAGTGCGGCTTTCCGGATTCGGTTTGGAAGATACGCATAGCGTGGCGAATTCCCTGCGGTGGGGGCCGGACGGCTGGCTTTACGGGGCGCAGGGCAGCACGGTGACGGGCAACATTCTCACGTACGGCGCCGACGGGAAGCCGCTGCATCCGAAGCCGATCTATTCCCAGGGACAAAACATCTGGCGCTATCATCCCGAGAAGCGGATTTACGAGGTGTTTTCCGAGGGCGGGGGAAATGCGTTCGGCTGCGAGATCGACAGTCAGGGACGTATTTTCTCCGGTCATAACGGCGGTGACACGCGAGGCTTTCATTATCAGCAAGGCGCGTATCTGCAAAAGGGCTTTGAGAAACACGGGCCGCTGTCGAACCCGTACGCCTTTGGTTATTTCCCGGCAATGCCCCAGGGCAGTGTGCCGCGGTTCACCCACAATTTCATCATCTACGATCACGGTGCGCTGCCCGCCCATTACGCGGGGCGGATCTTCGGCGTGGAACCCATCCAGGGCCGGATCGTTGAAACCGAGATGCTGCCCGATCAATCGTCCTACCGGACCCGCGACATCTCCCGGCCGGTGACCAGTGATGATCGTTGGTTCCGCCCGGTGGATATCAAGGTCGGCCCCGACGGCGCGATTTATGTCTGCGATTGGTACGACCAGCAGGTGAATCATTTCCGCAATCACGAAGGCCAGATCGATACCAGCAATGGCCGCATCTACCGACTCAAGGCGACGGGAGCCAAGGCCCAACGGGCGGAGGATTTCTCGCGCCTCAGCTCGGTGGAATTGGTGCAACGCCTGGCGCATCCCAATCGCTGGGTGCGGCAGACGGTCCTGCGTCTGCTGGCGGATCGGCGGGATGCCTCGCTGATACCCATCCTGTCTGCGGCGGTCGCGCAAGGCGCCGGTCAGATCGCGCTGGAAGCCCTGTGGGCCTTGAATTTGTCCGGTGGCTTCACGGACGCCGCCGCCCTCCCGGCCTTGGCGCATCCCGACCCCTTCGTTCGTCTGTGGGCCGTCCGGTTGTTGGGGGATGGTCGTCGGGTGTCACCGGAGGTTGCCGAGCGTCTGGTGGCACTCGGCGGGCAGGAACCGAATTTGGAGGTGCGCAATCAACTGGCGGCCACCGCCCGACGGCTGCCGGCAGCGGAGGGACTGGCGATGGTTCGCGGGCTCGTGCGACGGGTTGAAGATGCCCGGGATAACCGGATGCCGTTGCTCCTCTGGTGGGCGATGGAAACCCAGTGCGAAGAGCATCGTGATGCGGTGGTGCATCTTTTTGAGGAGCCGGCGTTCTGGTCGAGCCCCTTGGTGGAGGCGCATCTGCTGGAGCGCATCGTCCGGCGTTTCGCTCAGGCCGGGACGCGGCGCGATCTATTGACCTGCGCCCGGCTGTTTGCGCTGGCGCCGTCGGTGGAGCACAGCCGTCGTTTGATGAACGGTTTTGAAACCGCGTTCAAGGGACGAACCCTGGCCGGGCTTCCGGCGGAACTGGTTCAGGCGATGGCCCGTCACGGTGTGGGTTCGCCGGCTTTCGCCCTGCGTCAGGGCGATCCCCGGGCCGTCCAGCGGGCCTTGGCGGTGGTGGCCGACGAGACCGCGGCCCGGAACGAACGCATGGAATTTCTCGGGGTAATGAGCGAAGTGCCGGTTCCCGGCGCGGTGCCGGTTTTGAGTCGGGCGTATCGCGGAGTGGTGCAGGACGATGGTTTGCGCAAGGCCATCCTCTCGGCGTTTCAGATTTATGACGATCCCGCCATCGCGGACGTGGTCTTGAGCGCCTATTCGGCCCTGGGGTCCGAATCCCGGCCCACCGCACAGATGCTGCTGGCGAGCCGGTCGAGTTGGGCGCGGAAATTGGCGCAGGCGATCAACAAGAAGCAGTCCGGCTGGGCGGGCCCCGCCATCAAACCGGAATCCTTTCCACTGAATATCGTCCGCAAATTGAAGCAGCTGCGGGATCCGGAATTGGTGACGGTGCTGAACCAGATCTGGCCGAACAGCGGAAGTCCAACCACGGCGGAGATGGATCAAAAGATTCATCAATTGGCGGAGGTAATCCGCGGCGGGAGCGGTGATCCCTATCAGGGCCGGACGCTGTTTCAAAACACCTGCGGCGGCTGCCACAAACTGTTCACTCAAGGAGCCGATATCGGGCCGGATCTGACGGTTTATAATCGGGCGGATCTGGAATCCATGCTGCTGGCGATCGTGAATCCCAGTGCGGAGATCCGCGAAGGCTACGAAAATTATTCGGTGGAGACGCGGGATGGGCGTTCGCTCTCGGGCTTTCTGGCCGAGCAGGATGATCGCACGATCGTGTTGCGCGGACTGGACAATCAGAATGTGATCCTGCCCCGAACGGATTTGGTGGAGTTAAAGCCAGCGGGCGTGTCGCTGATGCCGGAAGGCTTGCTGGAGGGCTTCGATGCGCAGCAAACGCGGGATCTGTTTGGGTACCTGCGCAGTACACAACCGCTCGTGGGTGAGCCGCCCCGTCGGGCCGCTTCAACCAAGTGACGAGGTCGCGTGGAAGGGGCGTTGAATGATTGCGGGTCGGACGCCCGACGTTCTGTGGGCTGTTTTGCGGTCGTTGGTGAAGGGTGCAGCAGCGAGGGTAGGGTGGGGCGGCGATCCCGGGGGCGTCCGATTATCCCAATTTTGCAATGAAGTTGTTCTTATGGGGAGAGTGAGAAAATTGCGGGAATAATTGCGCGATCACCGTTAAGCGATTGTGTTGGTAGATATGCATCGGCTCGTACATGACCGACGGCAACTCGCGAGCGACCGCAGCGGATTTGGGCGCCCGTCGGAGGTGTCGTCGTGGGCGAAAATTTCGGTAATGGATCGTTTTCCGGGCGAGCGATCGGGGATGGTGATCGGGCGGGTGATACCGCGATGAAGGCCCTTTTCGACGCACTGTTGAGTGCTGCGACAACGCGGGCGGAAACTCCGTGACCATGCCAACTGACTGTAACGAGGACTTGGCGGGAATCGCACCGCGGGATCGGCCGGTGCGTGCCGGCGCCTGCTGGAGGGCGGTTGGAGCCGTATGTTTCCAGGCGGTTTGGCTCACGTGTCTGCTGGCTGTCCGGTTGGGCGCCGCGGAATTGCCGACCCTCACCAATTGCGTTTCCATCAAAAGCCTGTCGGTGGACGGCGCGGCCCAAAAATTTCCCGTCCGCGTGCGCGGGATCATCACCTCGGCAAATTACGATTTTGGCCCACCCGGCGAGGCGGATTTCTTCCTGCAGGATGAAACGGGCGGGGTCTACGTCGAAGCCATTAAACCGAAGTCTCCGGTGGCTGTCGGTGACCTGGTGGAAGTCTCCGGGGTGACCGATCCCGGGGGGTACTCGCCGATGATCGTTCCACAAAGCATGGAGCGGATCGGGACGGCGGAGTTGCCAACGCCCCATCCGGCGATGGCCCTGCCGTTGTCGATCGGCCGATGGGATGCCGAGCGGGTGGTGATCGAAGGCACCGTTCGTGGGGTCAGCGTTTACGCTAAGCATGCGGAGCTCCGGCTGATGTTGCCCGATGGACCGGTGGTTCTGGCGGTTCAGCGACGCACCCCGGGTCCGTTGCCGCCACGTCTGCTGGGCGCGCGCGTTCGGATCAGCGGCATCGCGGCACCGGTGTTTAATGAGCGCCGGCAGGCTACCGGGGCGGCCATGGTGGTGACGCCCAGGGATGATTTTCATATCTTGGCGTCAGGTTCGGAGGACTATACTTCCGTGACGGCTACTCCGATCTCGCGGCTTCTGCAGTTCAATCAACTGCGACGGGACGACCAGTTGACGCGGATTAGTGGTACGGTGACCGCCAAACTCTCCAGCGAAGCAGCGGGGCACGGTGACCGCCTTTCCCATGAATCCTTCTATGTTCAGGATACCTCGGGCGGTGTCCTGGTGCGCCTGCGCAAGGACACTGTCGTGAAGGCGGGCGACCGCGTGGATTTGCTGGGATCCCCCATGGCCGAGAACCGATCGGTGGTCTTCATGGCGGATGAAGTCATTTCGCTGGGAAACGGTAAATTGCCGATGGCCTTGCACGTGAGTCCGGATACCATTGAGGATCTCGAATTTCATGAACGCCGGGTGGCGGTCGAAGGCCGCGTTCTGGCGGTGGGAAGTTCGCTGCCCCCGGCACCGATGGAGGTAGCGATCGAGTTCGGTAAGAACTCCATGGTGGTCAACCTGCCCGCCGTCCGGAAGCCTGGACGCGCCCTCGCAGTGAACAGCCGGATTCGCGTGATGGGGGTCCTGGATAACCGGGCGACGGCCGATCGGGATTTTCTGGGCTATACGATCCATGTGGCCAGTCTGGATGATATAGTGATGCTGAGTGGCCCGCCGATGAATCCCATTCGCCCGCTGTTCTGGGCGTTGGGGACTCTCGGTGCGCTGGCTTTGAGTTGGGGCTTTGCTTTGCGCGCCCGGGTGGCCGCCCGAACGGCTCTGCTCTCCACCGCCAATACGGAGTTGCTGCGGGAGATCGTGCAGCGGCAGGAAACCGAAAACGAATTACGCAAAGCCAAGGACGAATCGGAACAGGCCTTTCACGAATTGCAGGTGATCAGCGAGGAATTACAGCGGGCGCATAGTCGTACGGAGCAGCTCGTCATCCGGGCCGATGCCGCCAACCGCGCCAAGAGCGAGTTTCTCGCCATGATGAGTCATGAAATCCGGACCCCGATGAATGGCGTGCTGGGCATGACGGAATTGCTTCAACAATCGCGGCTGGATGCCCATCAACGGGTGTGGGCGGACACCATCGCCCATAGCGGCGAAGCCCTGATGACGATCATCAATGACATCCTGGATCTCTCCAAGATTGAAGCGGGCCGATTGACGTTGGAGGAAGTGGATTTTGAGTTTCGGCCCCTGGTTCAGGCAGTGGTGCTGCTCGTGGGGCATTCGGGCCATGGCAAACCGGTTACCGTTCAACTCGAATGTTCTCCCGGCGTGCCTGCGTGGTTTCGGGGGGACGCCGGCCGACTCCGGCAGATCCTGCTGAATCTCGTGGGAAATGGTTTGAAATTCACCACCGCGGGCGTGGTCCGGGTCCGGATGCAGTCGACGCCCGTGGGGGAGGATCGCGCCCGGCTTCGGTGCGAGGTGATCGATACCGGGATTGGCATCCCGGCCGACAAATTGGCGCTGCTCTTTCAGCCCTTCCAGCAAGTCGATTCCTCGTTGGCACGGCGTCACGGCGGCACGGGCCTGGGTTTGGCGATCTCCAAACGTCTGGTGGATCTGATGTCCGGCAACATGGGGGTGGAGAGTGAAGTCGGCCGCGGCTCCACGTTCTGGTTTGAAATCAACCTCGCGGTAGCCGCGGAGATCGCCGCGCCGCTGACCCGCCCGCCGGTCCCCGTGGCGTTCGACCAATTGAACGGGCTGCCCGTCCTGGTGGTCCAGGGCCAACCGGTGCAACGTCGCTTGGCCACGTTGTTGCTGACCAAATTGGGGTGCCAGGTGGCGAGCGTGGCGACGGGAGGTGAGGCGTTGGAACATCTCCGCACCGAGGGACGCGCCGTCGTCTTGTTCGATTCGCAGCTGCCGGATGTGGATGGGATTGAACTGGCGGGTGCCATTCGGGAGTGGGAGCGGTCCCGGACCGCGAACGGAGTGCGGCCGGTCGGGTTGATCACGCTGGTATTGGGCGAGAGTCCGGAGGATCACCAGCGAGCGATCCAGGCGGGCATTGCGGCAACGGTGACCAGCCCGCTAACCCTTGTGCAACTTCGGGAAGCGCTGGTGGCCTGCGTTGGCTGAACTGTGACCCAACAGGCTGTGAAGTCTATCGATCGTGCTGCGGCCGATGAGACTGACGATGGTGACGTGCGGTTGGGCGGTCTTGATTCTTAAAGGATTGTCCTTGGCGGTCGTTGCGAAGTGGCGATTGCCGGTGCAGGGGTTCGCCTGGATCGGTGTCGTCAGCGACTCATTCTACGCACTTCACGAACCAATTTACCTGTTTCTCCGAGCTGAATTTCTTCACGGCCGCCCGACCGGAAACATTCTGGTGCTGATACCCGTGGTAGTCATGGGGCGGGTGGGAGCACTGGACGGGTTGACTGGACCGCTGGGGCATCACGAATATCGGGTGATGTTTTCCGTGCCCGAACGTCCGTATCTCCACCTGATCCGAAAGGAAAATCAGGTGGATTGCCTCGGCGTGCCGCGAGTTGGCCTCTATCAGGACATCGCCTCGCCAACCTGCCACGACGGGGTGTTTTTGGAGTGGTCGTGGGATGGTGCCGTTTTGCGGTTTCAAAACTGCCTTTTCGGGCTTTATCCGCTTTATTATCACGCCACTGCGGAGGAGATCTGTCTTTCGACGGATTTGATGCGCCTGCTGGCGGAGGGTGTTTCCGCGGAACTGGACGACGCCGCTTTCGCCTTTTTCCTCCGTCGAGGTTTCTGTGCGGGTAACGACACACCCTTCCGCAGCATCCGTATCCTGCCACCCAATTCCACGGCGGAATGGCGGCCGGGCAGGGGGCTGCGGATTTCCGGCGGCCCGCCCGTCGTGCGACGCCAGAACCGGACTCGTTCCCAGGCGATGGAGGGGCTCAATACGGAGTTTCGATCCGCCATCCGTCGTCGCGCCCCGCGCGGGGAGTTTGTCGTGCCCTTGAGTGGCGGACGTGATTCGCGGCATGTGTTGCTGGAACTCGTCGAGGCCGGATATCGCCCCCAACGATGCCTGACGGCACGGCATTTCCCCCCGTTGGCGAATGAAGACGCCCGCATTGCGGCGCTGGTGGCTGCCGCCGTCGGGGTGGAACACACGGTGCTCGACGCCGCACCGTCCCTGGTGGAGCGGGAACTGCGGAAGAATCCGCGCATGAATTATGCCACGGATTGGAGTGCGTGGCACCTGGCGGTGTTGGACGCCCTTGGGGATAACACCTCCCACCTTTATGCCGGGTACGGCGGGGATACGGTAACGCGCGGAATCATTCTGGAACCGAAGCGGATGGAGCTCTGGCTGGCGGGTCAGTTGGAGGAACTGGCCACCTACATGATGGGAGTTCATTCGGGGATTGAGCCGGCCTTGCGGGAATTGCTGAAGCCGGAGGTTTACGAGCGCTTTAGTCTCGATCTGGCGCGGGACCGCCTGCTGGAAGAATTGCATCAGCATGTGGATCAACCCAATCCGGATCTTTCGTTTGTGGTGCAAAATGCCCTGCGCCGCCGGACGTGCCCACAGTTGTTCCCCCTGACGGCCGAGGTCACTCATGTCTATGTTCCCTTCATGGATGCGTCCCTCTATGCGTTCCTGGCTTCGCTGCCGTTGGAACTGCTCCTGGACAAGACGTTTCATACGGAGGCGATTCATGCGGCGTATCCCGCCTACCGACACGTACCCTTCGAAGCCCCCAGTCAACCCGGGGTATCCGATCAGGAATTTTTTCGCCGGTTTGCCCGGGAGTCCTCGGCGTTTGTTTTGTGTCGCGGCCATTCCGACATCTTTGATATCCGCCGGATTTTGGAGCGATTCAGTGGCTGTCGTACCTCGGGTGATCACCGGATGGTGAATTGGTTCGCGCCGCAACGGATTCTGGGATTGCTGCAACTGGAGGCGGCTGTCGAGCTCAATGTGCGCCCGTCTCTGCCGTCATCTTTGCCATGAACATGTCCGATATTTCCGCGCCGGCGATTCCGGCAACCGGTCCGAGCCGGGAGTGTTCGGAGTCCTGGCTATCCGACCGTGATGCGCAGGCGGCCGCGCTGGTGATGGAGTTGGATCGGGTTTTGCCGCCCAGCGCGGGGTTGCTGGTGGTGGATGAGGGTTACCTCGATCTGAGTCGTTGGGTCGCCCGCCGAAAGTTTTTCCGGCTCGACTACGGAGTGCATGGGCCGCCGGCCGAGGCGGTGGTAGTTCGGCAGTATCAACAGCACCGTCAGGCGGGTGCCGACTTGGTGTTGGTGGCTTGGCCCGCCTTGGGATGGCTGGAGCGGTATCCCGCCTGGAATGCCCTTTTGCTCTCCAGCGCCGAAAGTGTTCGTGCTGGCGACGGATTTGTCGTGTTGGATCTCCGGCCCGGCCCGCGGACAGAACGTGAGCGGATGCAGACGGTCGGGGAGGAGTCCCTGCGGTCGGAAATTGGGCGGCTTCAGACCGAAATTGCCGGGATCGGAAAGGTTCGTCAGACGGAGCACACCCGCGAAATCGAACGACTGCGGGCGCTGGAACTCATCGCGCAGAAATCACTCGAGCAACTGACCCGGAAATGTGCTGATCTAAAACAGCGCTGCCATCAGTTGGAATTGCTTAACGATCAGCAGAATTGGCGGCTGCGGGTTGGCCGATTGATCCGGGCGAAAGTCTCGCCAGTGTCGAGATTGGTGATCGCGACGGGTGGCGATGATGCGTTGCTGGAACTGAGTCCCCAGCCGGGTTGGCATTTTCCTCAGCTTCCGGACGGAGCGCACGGTGGGTCGCCCGCCGACGGCTTCGAACTGGTCACCCAAATCGAAGCCCTCCGTGAACGAGGGGCAACCCATTTACTCTTGCCTGCCTGGCTGGACTGGTGGTTGGCGTTTTACCCGGAGTTCCGCGACCATTTGCGGGCGGTGGGAGTTCCGCTGGTGAGCGATGCGGATGCCCTGCTGTTCGCGCTCGCCGACAAAGCCGCCCCCGAAAGTCCAACGCCGATGCCGGCCTAGTTACACGGGCCGATCGGAACTGCAAGGGCTGACCGGCCCGGCTCAGAAGACGTACTCGTCCCCGGGAAGGCGGCGAATTGGCGTCGGTGCTGGTACGCCTCAGTCGGCGTGGTAGCCGTGCCAGACCCAGACCAGGGTGTCCGCCAGGGTCTCCTCGAAAACCCGGCGGTCGCAATGGCCGGTTCCGCGGCTGAAAATGTAGCGCTGGCTATAACCCTTGGATTTCAGCGCCGCAGCGGTCCGGTCGCCCGCCATCACCCAGTTATGATGGGTTTCCTCCGGGTCCTTCGCCCGAAGGTCGTTTTCGGAGACGTGCGTAAAGATGCGTAGCGGTTTGCGCTGGCTCGTCAGCAGCAGCTTCATGCTGGAGTGGTATTCCCAGGCCCCCAGCGGATACTTGGCTTCCTCCGGCGCATCATCGTCCTGCTGATCGACAAACGTGCCGGAGTAGGCGATGACCCGGCGGAATAAATCGGGGCGGAACCAGGCCATGGAGAGGGCGGCTGCGCCACCGGAACTGCAGCCCATGGTGGCCCGGCCCCAAGGATTGTCGGTGATGGCGATTCCGGGATAGGCCGCCTTGATTTCCGCATTGTTTAACACTGCCGGCAGCACCTCTTCGTTGATGAAGCGGGCCAGCCGGTCGGACATGGTATCGTACTCAAGTCCGCGCTCGCTATTCTTGCCGTCATTGCCGCCGTTTTCGACGGCGATGGTGATGAAGGCGGGCAGCCGGCGGTTCGGATCCTTGGAAATGGTCAGATTATCCAAGGCATTGCGCACCAGGTTGAGCTGGCTGGGTCCATCGTGGGTGACGAGGATGGGGGCCTTGGTGCCATTGCGGTAGGCGGCGGGAATGTAGACGAAGATTTTCCGTTCCGTCCGCACGGCCTTCTTCGCCGGTTCCAGTGTGACATCGTCGCCGCGGAAGATCTTGCTATCGGCCAGACGCAGGGAGAACTCGAAGCTGCGGCCCTTGGGATTGCCGCGGTCGGTGAGGTCCGGATCCACGTGGTACTCCGGCCCAATGGTGACGCTTCCGTCGCCAATTGTTCCGGGATGCTCGGTGTACAAGCGGGTGGCGCAGCCGCCGAGGGACAGAAGACCGGCGAGGCTGAGTCCACCCAATGCACGGGCACGACTGAAGACAAGAAAACGCAATGGCATGGCCTGTGGTTAATGGCTGGCAGCGACGATTCAAGGGGAAAACTTGGGGGCGAGGATGCCGGGTGTGAGACGAAAAACTTCTACCCCCCGTTCTTTCCCTCGGGCGGCGGTTGGAAGTTTTTTGTCCCACACCGTCACGCGGCGTCACGCGCTGTCACTCGGTGATGGGTTTGACCGACTGTAACGGGTGTGTCATTTGGGAGCCTATTCCATGACCATGAAGCCCCGGATCCAGCGCGAGAGTTGGTGGGTTTCGCCGTTTGTCCGGCAGCGCGGTCTCGCAGTTGGTGATCATGCGGCGATTGATCCGGGCACGCTCACTCTGTGCGCACCGGATCGATTTCAACTTTCTGGCAACCCGGGCGGAAGCCCCGGTGTATTTTCCGGGAAGCCACGCTCGCGAGCCCCAAGATCCCTCGGGGTCTCCGCCGGTGATGTTCATCCTTTCGACTAACAGTTATGCCCATCGTTTCTTCTTCAAGAGCCGCCTGCCAGGGGCCGTACCGGCGATTTCAGCGCGCTGCCGCCTTGATTCTGGGCGGATCGTCCGGACTTCTAGTCGTCCACGCCGCCGCCCGTGGGCTTTTTGAGAATGAGACGGAAATCGGCGCCCCTAAACGACCGGGGGCGGTGGAGTGGGATGCCGGGGCGGGCACGTATACGGTTTCCGGTGGTGGCGCCAACATGTGGTTTACCAACGATGTATTTCACTTCGTTTGGAAGCGGGTTTCCGGCGACGTGTCCCTGTCGGCGGATATAGCCCTTCTCGGTGCCGGTGGCGATCCCCACCGCAAAGCCTGTCTCCTCGTGCGGCAGAGTCTGGCCCCGAATTCCGCCTATGCCGATGCGGTGTTGCATGGGGATGGCCTGACCTCCCTGCAGTATCGGGCCGGCACGGGTGAGCGGACTTACGAGATTCAGTCCAGTGTTGTGGCCCCCCACCGCCTGCGCATCGAAAAGCGCGGGCGCTATGTCTCGATGTCCGTGGCGGGCACCGACGGGGTGCTGCACCCCGCGGGTGGTTCCTTCCGTCTGGAATTGAACGAGCCGTACTACGTGGGATTGGGGGTCTGTGCCCACAATAATGAGGACCTGGTGAAGGCGGCCTTTTCGCGGGTGGAATTGACCGGTGGCACTGCGCCGCGAATTCTCAGCACCCTGGAGACGGTGCCGATTGCGTCCAAGGATCGGCGGGTGGTCTGGACAACCACCCATCACATTGAAGCCCCGAACTGGTCCCGCGATGGGCAGTCCTTGGTTTTCAATGGGCGTGGACAGATGTACCGCATTCCGGTGGCGGGTGGCGAGGCGGTGCCGATTGACACGGGGTCCGCCCAGCGCTGCAATAACGATCACGGGCTGTCGCCGGACGGTGCGACCCTGTTCATCAGCGACCAATCCCTGACCGATCGCAAGTCGCGCATTTACTCCCTGCCATGGGCGGGGGGCACCCCGAAGCTGATCACCCCGGTTGGCCCATCGTATTGGCACGGGGTTTCGCCGGACGGACGGACCCTGGCCTATTGTGCCGAACGGAATGGCGAATTTGATATCTATACGCTGCCGGTGGACGGGGGAACAGAAACCCGGTTGACCACGTCTCCGGGACTTGATGACGGTCCGGATTATTCGCCCGATGGACGCTGGATCTATTTCAATTCTGACCGCACGGGCCGGATGCAGGTCTGGCGCATGCATCCGGACGGTACGCAGCAGGAAATCGTCACCAACGATGACTTCAACAACTGGTTCCCCCATCCGTCTCCTGACGGCAAATGGCTCGTCTTTCTCTCGTATGAAAAAGACGTGCTCGGTCACCCGGAATATAAGGACGTCACGCTGCGCCTGATGCCCCTGGCGGGCGGCAAGATCGAGGTGCTGGCCAGGCTTTTTGGCGGGCAGGGGACTCTTAACGTACCATCGTGGTCCCCGGACAGCCGACGGATCGCCTTCGTCAGCTATCAGGTGCTCCCTGAGGGGCCCTAGGCGGGTTAATTTTGTCGTAAATATATTATGAAATACTCCGTACAAAAATCGCGGTTCGGCGCCACACTTCTGCCGTTGGCGGGCGTGTGCGTCTGCGCGCTGCAGCTTTCGGCTGCGGATTGGCCTCAGTGGCGGGGCCCTCAGCGCGACGGCACCTCGGTGGAAAAGGGATTGCTCCGGGAATGGCCCAAAGCGGGTCCCCGACTCCTGTGGAAAATCAAGGAGGCCGGTTCCGGGTTTTCCACGCCTGCGGTGGTGGGGGATCGGATTTACCTTCTGGGCAATGAAGGCGTGGAGAATGAATCCGTGCGCTGTTTCTCGGTGACCGATGGAAAACAGCTGTGGACGACCCAATTGGGAAAGGTCGGGAATCCGGATCAGAAGCCGAGCTATCCCGGCTCGCGATCCACTCCGACCGTCGACGGCGATCGCCTCTATGCGCTGAGTTCCGATGGGGACCTGGCCTGTCTGGATGCCGCGAAGGGGACCCTGCGGTGGAAGAAGAGTCTGCGGGGCGATTTTGCCGGCAAACCCGGGCAATGGGCGTATTCGGAGTCCCCGTTGGTGGACGGCCAGGCGGTGATTTGCACGCCCGGCGGTAGTGCGGCGACATTGCTGGCGCTCAACAAGCAGACGGGTGAAGTGCTTTGGAAGACGGCCCTGCCGGACGGCGATGAAGCGGGGTATGCCTCGCCGGTTCAGGTGGAGACCGGCGGTGTCCGGCAATATGTCCTGGTCACCCAGAAGGGCTTGGTGGGGGTTGAGGCCAAGACGGGAAAAACCTTGTGGCGTTATGCCAAGGCGGTGAGTCGTTTTGGGGCGAACATTCCGAGTCCGGTCGTGAGCGGTGATTCGATTTATACGTCAGGCGCCGGCACGGGTGGGGCCATCGTGAAACTGACGGGCAAGGATGGGGGGGTGACGGCGGAACAGTTGTTCTTTGAGGCCAAGTATCCCGTGTCCATCGGCGGCGCGGTCAAGGTGGGTGGCTATCTCTACGGCACCACGGGTCAGGCTCTCCAATGCATTGATTGGGCCACCGGAAAGATTCAATGGGAGGAGCGGGCGCTGGGTGCCGCGTCCATCTGTACCGCGGACGGCCTGCTTTATCTGCACGGAGAAAATGGCGAAATCGCCCTCGTGGAGGCTTCGCCGGAGGGGTATCGCGAAAAGGGTCGATTCACTCCGCCGGAACTGCCGGCACGGGCCAACCAGATGGAGAAGGCCTGGGCGTATCCGGTATTGGCCAACGGGCGTCTTTACGTGCGCGACACCACGACGCTGTGGTGTTTTGCCGTTAAGTGATGGCGGTCTCGGTCCGCCGTGATCGCCCGAAATTCGGCGTCACGGCGGGAAACCGAAACTGAGTTTAACTGCGCTGTATTCGGGATGCACGGTCCCGGTGGCGGTGCGGATGGTGAGCGGCGGTTCGGCCCAGGTGTGGCCGCGGAACCACCCGGGCAGATCCGCGGCGCGCCATAAGGCGAAGAGCCCCAGCAGAGGAGCGTTGCCTTCGCGCAGCACCACCGGACGCCAGCGGACGATGGCCAATCCCTGAGCCGCCACCGCCGCCTTGACCCGTTGATGTTGGGCCGGGGGATCCACCGGGAAGACACACGCAAAGATCCCGCCCACAGCGAGATGCCGGGCCGCAGTGGCGCAATAATCCTCAATCCCTCCCCGTACTTCAAAGCGACAGGCAATTTTCTGCGGGTGATCCCCTTCGGGTCCCGTGCCTGGGGGGAAATAAGGCGGGCTGCCTAGAATCAGATCGAACCGCTCGTCGGGGCCCAGAACGGCAGGATCCCGCAAGTCCCCCAGGCGGATTTCGTAGCGATCGCCCAGGCCATTCCAAGCGGCGGATTTGCGGGCCAGTCGGACGCTTTCCGCCTGCGCCTCCACGGTGACAAAACGGGCCCCGGGCATCCGCCACGCAGCCAGCATACCGACGGTTCCGATGCCCGATCCCAGATCCAGCACCGTGGCCGCGCGGGGAGAATGCGACGTGCCGTACCACGCGGCGAGCACGTCATCGGTGGAGAACCGATGTCCCTGACTGAGTTGGAAGAGGCGAAAGTGTCCCGCAATCGCGTCGAGCGATTCACCCGATTCCAATTCGGGCCCCGATCCGAGCGCTCCCGGGGGCAGTGGGCCGGGCTTGGCCCAGCCTTTGAAATGCGTGTCGGGTGGGTTCATGCCACGGAGACGACGCGCCCTTCCTTGGCCTGTCCGCCGAGGTCCAACGCGAGCCGCTCGCCGGCGCCATGGCCGGTCAGTTGTTTGCCGAGCGGTGATTGCGAGGTGATGACGAGGATCTCCTGGCCGTCCACAGTGACCTCGGTGCCGCCCGCACGGGGGCCGATGAAATAACGGGCCGTTTCGCGTCCGATTTTCAGTTCCACGAGACAACCTACGCCGATGACTTGCGGTGTGGCGGGAGGTTGGCGGAGGAGGACGGCGAATTGTTCCAACGCCGTTTCCGTTTCGCGGGCCTGCCGGGATTGTCCCCGCGCGAGGTAGGATGCCTCCAGTCCCCGCGTGTCGTATTTGTTCTCGGCCTTGCTCTGTTCGTCCGTGGCCTCGGCACGCGCCGAGTCGGCGGCTTTGGCGTAGAGCGCCAGATCCGCCTGGAGTCGTTCCACGATGGCTTCAAGTACCGCGGCTTTATTCATCAACGTCGGGCAATGAGGAGGTTGAACGCCCCTTCGGCAATCAAACCGACACCTGAACCGGGCTTCGGTCCCGTGGCCGCTGGGTTAGGCGGAATAACGTTCGATGATCGACGCCCAGCGATCCTGTGCCTTGAGCACGAGGTCGACCACTTCGCGAACGGCTCCGCGTCCGCCGGCGAGGTGGCAGACGTAATGGGCGCAGGCGCGCGCTTCCGCGATGGCGTCCGCCGGTACGGCAGCGACGCCGGCCCGTTTCAGAGCACCCAAGTCCACCACGTCATCGCCCATATAAAGGGTCTCCGCCCACGTCAGGCCCGTCGCCGCATGGATCGATTCGATGGCGGCGACTTTGGAACCCGAGGATTGGTGCAGGAAATCGACCTTCAGATCTTCTGCGCGCAGGGTGGTGGCGTCGCTCGGTCGGGCGCTGACCCAGCCGACCCGGATCCCTTCGCCTTGCAGCAGGCGCAGGCCCAAGCCATCCCGGATATGGAAGGTCTTGGTTTCAGCCGAGCCGCCCATGGAGATTTGCGCCTCCGTGAGGACCCCATCGACGTCACAAAGGAACAAGCGGATGCGGCGCAGGGAGGGGGTGAGATCCATGGGATGGCTGATCGCGGGAGGAGTTGCGGTGGTCGGAGCTTGGTTTGGAGGCAATGCCCGGGATTCGCTCACGGGGCCAGCTTCACGGTGCGTTTGCTGGCGGCGCTGCGGACGGCGGCGTCGACGATCTCCTGTCCGATGCGACTGATACGGAGGGAAACCGGGCCTTCCAGCGGAACCCCGCGGTCCAGACAGTGGAGCAAATATTGCACGGGATTTTGGAAGGGAGCCTTCAGCGGGGCGACGCTGATCTTGCGGGGCTTCGGGTGTCGACGGGTTTGGACGGTGATGAAATCATCGTAGTCGTAGGTGCTGAGCGTCCCCTCCGTACCGGCGATGATGAAACCGCATTTGGGCTGCGGTTGGAGGATCCAGGGATCGGAAAAGGTGCCCCAGCGGGTTTCAAATTTGGAAAGGCCATGCGCATAACGCGCCACTACGATGCTGTGCTCGTCCACTTCCAGACCGGGCGGGGCATCGGTGACGGCGGTCACTTCCAGGGGACGTCGTCCGCCCTGATACCAGGTGCTCAGCGTGGTGCCATACCCTAGATAATCCAGCAGCGAACCACCCCCGTGCGCCTTCTTGTAGAACCAGGAGTTGGGTTTTTCCGCGGCCACTTGGGCGGCGGTCTTTTCGTCCTTGTCCGCGCCATGCCAGAGCGGCCCGCGATTGCCGCCAAAATGCCAGACGTTCAGGACCTCGCCGATGGCTCCGTCGGAGACCAGCGCGTATCCCTTTTGATGGGAGGCCACCCATTGAAGCGGCCAATTGATCATGAGCGTGCGGTCCGCGGGCATCGCGCGAATCATCGCGTCGGCTTCCTTGAGCGAGGCGGCAAAGGGCTTTTCCACCATCAGGTGCACGCCATAGGGGGCGACCTTTTTAACCCACTCACCGTGACGAGCGGCGGCGGGGCACAGAATCACGACGTCGGGCTTGGTTTGTTCCAGGCACTGGCGGTAGTCCTGAAAGACCCGTTCCCGCGGCAGGCGGAACTTGCGGACGGCCTCCTCCATTCGGGCCGGTTGTTCGTCGCTGATGCCGACGAGTTCGACGTTCGGGTGCTCGTGGGCATACCGCAGGAGATCGCCCATGTGGAAATGGTCAAAATTGATGCCGGCGATTTTCCAGGTGCGCTTCCGTTTCATGTTGGCGGGACTGACGGCGAGCGGAGCCGGGGAATCAAGTTTGGGTTCCCGGGGAAGGAGCTTAAGCCGTGCGCAGTCGGGGCCAGAGGGGTTCCAGATCCGTGTCTTTGAGTCCCATTTCGCGGGTTAACCGCCAACTGCCGGCGCGCGCGGCGTGTTCCAGCCACTCCCAGGCGGAATCCAATTGCCCGAGTTGGGCGGCGTAACAGGCCAGATTGAAGGGAATGGTTGGGGATTTCGGAAACCGGTCCACCGCGGGGAGCAGCAATTCCTGAGCGAGGAGAAGTCCTCCGCCGGGGCGCCTGCGGGCCGCGTAGGCGCGATGGATCCAACCGCCCTCCGATTGGGGGTGCAGATCCACGGATTGTTGGGCTACGGCGAAGGCTGCGTCCCAGTGGCCGCGTTCGGCGAAGAGCAGCCATTGCACTTCGAGTCCGTCGGCTCCATTGCGCAATTCCGGCCCCAGTTCGGCGAGTTCCGCCCGCGCCTCTTCGAGCAACCCCAATTCGATCCAACCTTCGGCCGCCCGCAGTCGCTGCAGGTTTTGCCAGGATTCCGGTTCCGCCATCCCGCGAAATGGTGCGTCCCGTGGCGGGGCGCAAGTATCGCACCGGCAAATTCTCAGGGGCGTGCCGGTGTTGTCGGGGCAGGAGCGGAGAGGCGGGTTGGGGCAACCCGGGCCCGGCTACAGGTACTGATAACGTTCGTCGACGGGAAACGCGTTGGGCAGGTGGCGAACTTCCCGTACCTGCCCGTCGACCAGCAGCACCTCGACGATATCAAAGCGCCAGCGAACCTTCCGAGTTTTCAGCTGCCGAAGGTAGGCCACGGCAGTGGCGCTCAGCAGGCGGCGTTTGCGCCGATCGACGGCGTTGGCCGGGCGGACCCAGCGCTCGCTCGAACGGGCCTTTACCTCGACGAAGGCCAGGCAGTCGGCGTCACGGAAGATGAGATCGATCTCACCCCGGCCGGCCCGTGGGTCGCGGAAATTGGCGGTGATGAATTTGAGGCCGGCCGCTTGGAGGTGTGCTTTGGCGGCGGTTTCACCCATCCGACCCCGCCGCAGATTCTCCGGCTCGTCCGGTGGTGGGCTGGGACTTCGCCGCCAGGCTGCTGGAATCCAGCGCTGCCAATTCATCGGAAAAGGTCGGGTTCGGGTTGGCGCAACGGGGCAAAGCTGCGGCGATGAATTTCGCACGGTCCGTGCTGGGCCACGGCGGCCAAATGGTCGGGGGTGGGATACCCTTTGTTTTGGGCAAACCCATAGTGGGGCCAGCGTTGATCGGCGGCGACCATGATTCGGTCCCGGGTCACCTTGGCGAGCACACTGGCGGCAGCGATGGAGTAGCTACGACCGTCACCCTTTACCAGGGGGGTCTGTGGGTAGACGAGCGATTTCACCCGTAGACCGTCCACCAACACATGCTGCGGTCGCCGGGCGAGCTGCTGCAGGGCGGTGTTCATCGCCCGATGCGTCGCTTGCAGGATGTTGATGTGGTCGATGATGGCTGGGTCGACGATGGCGACGGCGTGGATGATCGTGGAGTGGGCGCAAATGTAGGCAAAGAATGCCTCGCGTTGGGCCGCGGTAAGTTGTTTGGAATCGTTCAGCCCGGCGAGTTCGGCGGGCAATCCCTCGGTCAACCACGCGGCCGGCAGGATGACGGCGGCGGCCACCACTGGACCCGCCAGTGGACCGCGCCCGGCCTCGTCGACACCTGCCAGCACGGTCAGACCGCGGGCGACGTGAGCCCGTTCCTCCTGAAACCGATCCGCAACCGTTCGTGGCATTGAGGCAGCGTAGCGTTTGATTTTTTATGCGCGAGGCGCACCGATGGGATGCGTGGCATTGCGGTTATTGCCTCCAGGTTGCGTTCTTGGGTCGTGCCGTGTTGGCCACCGCGGTGCCGGGTAATTTCTGTCAGAGCGTGGGTGCCAGACGATTGAAGTGAGGCAATTGAAGTGCGTGCGGGCAAACCGGGTGGCCCCACCGCGAGTCTGTGACAGATCGTGCCAGGTAATATTTTGGTGGGGCGTGCGGTGTCAGACACGTACGGCTGGTGGAAGGGCGTTGTTCGGAAATTTCGCTTTAGGGGTGTAACAGTTGGCGGAATTTTTCGTAGCACGGGTATCGGTTGGGGTTGGACGTATGAGGTTGCCTGATTGGGGCGATCCCGGGCGGCAGCCTTCAACCGTTGATCAACCCGTTCATGAAACCCTACCCCGGAATCTCCGGCAATTGCTGAGCAATGCGTGCCCCA
>CANIZL010000078.1 GCA_947471985.1 Verrucomicrobiota bacterium
GCAGAAGCGGGCTAGAGGCCAGAGTAACTGGACCAACTTCTCCTTCCCCAGGTCATCCAATAGCTTCTGCCCACCCACAATCCGTGAAAGGCAGTGATACACCGCCGTCTCCCCCACCGGTTTGATCCGCTTCAGTCTCATGTTGTTCTTCGTGATGTTTGCGGACCCCGCCCAACGGGGCGGAGTTCCACGCCCTGCTACGAAGAATTTGGGCAAGTGTTACCGACTTTTTTACAGGGAGCCTGCCACGATCTCCGGAGGACGACCGGGAATAGGGAGCGTGGCACCACTTCCAGGCGGCAGTGAACCTGGCACGGTGTTGGGATGGTAGGATATTGAACCTGGTACAATTTCGTTGTAGGCGGTGCCATCGCATTTGCCGGCGGCGGTAAGCTGATAGTCCCTTTCGAGGCCCTGGAGGCCGAAGAACGTTACGCCCACGCGCCGGTAGATCTATGCGGTCCGGAGCGGCGATTCTCCCCAGCTTGGGCGTAACCGTTGCTGACGGATGTGGGGGGTGCGGGTGCGCGAGGAACCTAAATCTCGATCCATTGCCGTGGGGGATCGGGATTGTTGACTGCGTTCGGCGGGTGAAGTGAGATGCTGGCGGAACAATTGTGCTGAGGTACAGCGTCGTGCGGAATTGGGGGGGCCGATATTTGAGCGCAGGATCAACCGGCCGGGCTCCGGTCAACATTGAGCCGGAGCTGGAGGGACGTTCGAAAGGGGATCGCAAAACGCCGATCTCCCCGACCGCTTGAAAGTGGTGCTTCGGGCAGGACTTGAACCTGCAACCATCTGATCCGAAGTCAGGAGCTCTATCCAATTGAGCTACCGAAGCATGACCGGGCGTAGCATTCATCCGAAAATAAAATGCACAAGGACGCAATTCGTCGTTGGCAAACCGCCTCCGAACGGCCACAAGAGGGCGTTTAATGAGCGCCGCCACTGGGGATCGCATCGTCCGCGACGTGACTGTGACCAATAAGCTGGGCATCCATGCCCGGCCTTCGACGGCTTTTGTCAAACTCGCCAGCACCTACAAGGCGGACGTCATGGTCGAAATCGACGGCGAAACCATCAACGGCAAATCCATCATTGGACTGCTCATGCTCGCCGCAGGGCCGGGCTCCAAACTCAAGATCATCTGCGAAGGTCCCGATGCGGAATCGGCGGCCGCGAGCTTGGTGGCCCTGGTGGATGGCAAGTTTGGTGAGGATTGAGCGCGGTCGCTGACGCGGAGTGTGTGGATCGTCGGATTTTCTGTGTCACTGGCGCCGGCGGGCAGTGATTCGGTAATAACTTTCCAATCCCGGTTCCGTGGTGTCCGCCAGAACGATTTCCCCACCGGATCCGGTCAGGGCCACCAGCGGAGCCCAGCCTTCATTGCCCGTCAGGCGCAGGCGCCGTTCCAAAGTGTACTCAAAGCTCGCCCGGCTTTGCACCCGGGCCTGCAGGCGTGAGCCCTCCGTCGAGGTCGACATTACCGCCGCAACGGTGAAATCGCCCGCGTCATCGTCCAGCACCGGTCCAGTCGCCGTGGCGACTTGCACGACCGCTCCCGGGGCGGAAAGAATTTCCAGTCGATAATTCTGATCCGGTTCGGCCACCGAATTTGAGCGGCTCAAGAAGTGAATGGTCCCGGTGGTCGATCCCGCCGCAAGGATTACCGTGCCGGTACCCAAGACTCCTTGGTTCGTCGCCGGCGCATTGGTGGCGCCGAAGACCTGATAGCTGACCACGACGTCCGCGGGGGCGGCGGGCAGTAGTGACAGGGGAAACTCCAGGGTCTGTCCTTCCAGCACCGCCAACGCTGTCGTCGCCCGGAGGGTGGGCGGGACCGGTTCATCGTCCGTCACTCGTCCATAGCTGGGCGTGCTGGGGGGATTGGCGCCGACGGCGTTGGTAACTTCCAGCGTGTATAAGCGCGTCCCCAGATAGACAGTGTCGTTGGGAACTTGATACGCGATGCTGGCGTTGGTTTGGCCGGGATTCAGGGTGATCTGTCCGGATACCACCATCGGGGAATTGGTTCCCACGGTGGCTGGCGGTGCCACCAGACGATAGCCCACCGTTACCAACTTCTGGGCCGGCGCCGTCAATGTGATAGGGAACACCAAGGACTGGCCCTCAACGGCCTGGGCGTCCGCAATTCGGAGATCGATCGGGCGGCCGCGATAGATGCGATTGTCGTCGGTAATCACCCAGGGCGTGCCGTCCGGCGCCACCGCGATCCGGGAGCCGAACTGGCCGGCCGAGACAAATTCCGTCCCGTTCCAGACCTGCACGTCGCCGTCATAGCCGTCGAAGGCCGAACGGCTGATAATCCAAATGTCGCCTTTGGCGCTGATGGAGAGATCCAAGGCATGTCCGGTAATGGTGGTGGTGCTGCCGCTGGAAGCCGACCGGTGGATGGCGGTGCTGGCATCGACGCTCCACAAAACACCCGCAGGATCCGGGTGGACGACGACGCCCGAAACGCCCGAGGCAACGAAATTGGTTCCGTCCAAGCGGTAGATCTTTTCGTTAAAGACCTTCCCGCAATTGCAGAAGGCCCCTCCTACGACATAGACCGTGCCATTCGTGCCGACGCTGACGTCCGTGACCGATCCGTTCTGGACCACCGGCTGCCACTGACCGTCCGTAAAATGCGCCAGGTTGGAGTATTTATCGAGTGCCCACGGATCGCCGGCGGGACCGACCGCAACGAGAACGGCCGACCCGCCCCGGTTTTCCCAGGCGGTGCCGTTCCAGCGATAGAGCGGCTCGTTGCCATCGCCGGATCCCACCACGAATACCGAACCATCGGCGCCGACACTGATGTCCTTCCCCTTGCCGGGCATTCTCTGCCAGGAGATTTCCAAGGCCGCCACGGGCACGGAGAGGGAGCACAACCCAAGCAGGGCGGCCCACCGAAAAAGCGTTCGCAGTAACATGATTGGAAACGACCGAAGCCGTCTTTTGGGCAAACTCCCGGCCAAACCCCACGGCCGCAAGCGCCCACACGGGAAATTGTGCGGGCGACGGCAATCGGTTGGAACCGATGTCCGGGTAACTCAAAGAGCTGCAACACCCGGGAACGGTTGAAGTTGCAGGCCGGTGGCGGCGAATCAGCGCGCGAACCATTCGTGGGCCTTTTGACCGGAGGTCTTGATGCCGTCGGAGTCGAAGATGACCGTCCCCAGGAAGCGCGCCGGCCGGCCTTCGTCGCGGTCGAGGCGGAAAACCAGACCGTAACGCTGATAAGCGTCCATGGGATTGGTGCCGGGCGTGGCGTTGAACGTCACCGGGGCGGCTAGAATCCCGCCGTCCGCTCCGACCAGAGTGCATTTGGGGCCGAGTCCAAAGACGGCAAAAATTTCGTTAATGCCTCCCTTTTTTGTCCCGGGACCGAAGAGATCGTCCACGTCGATGCGCGTGGTATCCAGAGCGGCGACGTCGTCGGAGGCCACGCCACCGAGGGTGGAATCGAAGGTTTTGAGCGAGGTCAATGGGCGGAAGGTGACCCCGGAGGCATCGTTGGTGGGATCATGCTGCCAGGTGGTGCGAATGCCGACGGCGGCGAGAAAGGGGCGATCGGCGTTGTCGAGGTCCTTCGGTTTCAATTGATGCAGCGAACCTTTGGGCAGGGTTTTCAGCAGCGTGTAGGGCGCTTCGAGCAGGGAGTCGTAACCGTCGGGAAATCGACCCTTGAGCGTGCGATAATACTGCATGGCGGCGTTGACCTCCGCCGCGCCGGCGCCGGCGGTGGCGGCGGAAGTCTGCCTCAGCAGGGCGGGAATGGAGCCGAGTACGATGCCAGCCAACGCCATGAGGATGGCCAGGACCACCACGAGTTCGATGAGGGTGAGCCCGCGACGACACCAGTGAAAGGAGGCGCGGGAAAGTGTGCCAACGAGTTTCATACCCCCGCTGCTACGAAAAAAATGGCGAGGTGTTACACGCTAGCGAGCAGAAATTTGGTGGGACCCCGGGGGCCAGGCACCTGGTTTCGGAGCAGGCACCGCGGAGAAAAGTGGGCGGCGGCCTTTGGGGAAAAGACCCGGTGCGCAGAGCGTGGTGCCGCGAACGGTCGGGATGGCAGCGAAACGGCTCCGCGGACGGGAGAGTCCGCGGAGCCGGAGCGTGGGCGATATTAGTGACCCGGGGCCGGAATCAGGTCTTGGAGCAGAGCCGCGCCAGGACCCGGGCGGGATAATCCACCAACTCGCGTGTCACTTCGAGTTCGCGGACATCCGTGGACGGAAGTTCAAACTTCAGGTCACGGAAAATGCGCTCGCAGATCGTCATCAGGCCGCGGGCGCCGGTGTTTTCGGTGCTGGCCAGATGGGCGATGCGGTGCAGACCGTCCGCCTTGAAATTCAGGCGAATCCCATACGCATCGAACGCCCGTACATATTGGTGGATCAAGCTGCTCTCACTGCGGCGCAGTACTTCGTACAGGTTCTTTTCACTCAAACCATGGCAGGCCACCCGGACGGGCAGGCGTCCGATAAATTCCGGTTCAAAACCGTAGGTGATGAAATCGGTGGTGAGTGCGTGCTCGTAGATGAGTCCTTCGGACGGTGCTTCCGGCGTGGTGGTCGGGCGCAGGGACGATTCGCGGGCCAGTCGGGAGCGGATCAGGTCCGCCAATCCCGCAAACGCCCCGCTCACAATGAAGAGGATGTGGCGGGTGTTAATAGTGTCCGAAGAGGGGGCCCCGCCCCGCGCCACGGCCATGGCGCCCTGCACCTGACCTGTAATGTCGTTGGGTGAAAGGACCGGAACATCCGCATCCTCCATCAGTTTGAGCAGGTTGGTTTGTACGCCCTTGCCCGAGACGTCCCGACCGTTGCCGTCCTGGGTGGCCAGCTTGTCCACTTCGTCGAGATAGATGATTCCCAAGCCCGCCCGTTTCAGGTCGCCGTTGGACCGTCGGATCAGATCCCGCACCAGATCATCGACGTCGGCTCCCACGTAGCCGGTCTCGCTGAACTTGGTGGCATCGGCCTTCACAAAGGGCACGCCGATGAGTTCGGCGGCCGAGCGGATCAGGTGGGTTTTGCCCACGCCAGTAGGGCCCATGAGTAGCACGTTTTGTTTCTGATAATGCGGGACGGACTGGCCTTCCAGGCAACGGCGGACGTGATTGAAATGATCGCACAAGGCGACGCTGAGCACCTTTTTGGCCTCCACCTGGCCGATGACAAAGCGGTCCAGATGCGCTTTGACCTGTTTAGGTTTCAGATCAAAGCGCAGGGCCAGCGGGGTCGGATCGGCCACGGCGGCGCGGGCAGGGGAGGGGGTGAATCGTTCAGTTTCGGTCGGTGGGGCGGCCGGCGTGGTTCGTGTTTTTGCCCGGCGAACCAAGGCCGGACTGGGGCCGGCGGTGACGGGGCCGAGGGAGGTGGGATGACCACTGATCGATTTCGACATCGACCTGAGAGTCAGCGTGAATCCTAAAAACGCAAAACTCGCGCGGTGGTGGGTACTCGACTGGCCCGTCGCCGGTGCTCAAACGGGCTCGGTAGGGCCGGCTGCGGGGGCGGGCGGAAGGGCGGGCGGGATGGGAGCATTGAACTGGCAGGGCTGGTTCACGGCCTCCGGAAGGCGCCGCAGGTATTCCTGCCGGGAAATTTCCACCGCACCCAGTGCCCGCGTCGTGCTCGTCAGCATCTGGGTGTCGAACAGCCGGAAGCCTTGCCGTTGCACATGCTTGAGCAGCGAGATCAACGCGATCTTCGAAGCATCATCGGCGTGGTGAAACATGGATTCGCCGGCAAAAAAACCGCCAATCGCCACGCCGTACACGCCCCCCACCAGGCGATCGCCCTGCCAGCATTCGCAACTGTGCGCCCAGCCGGCCCGATGCATGGATTCGTAAGCGTCGATGAATTCCGCCCGAATCCAGGTGTCGTCGCCCTTGCGCGGGACGGAAGCGCACGCCCGGACCACCGCGGTGAAGGCGCGATCAAACGTCACCTCGTACGGCTTTTGCCGGAGCGCGCGGGCCAGACTGCGGCCGATGTGGATCCGATCAAACTCAAACACCCCGCGGGGATCCGGCGACCACCAGGTCACCGGGCGGACGCTCCACGGAAACAGGCCGCTGCGATAGGCCCGCAACAGGCGGTCGACCGTCAACTCCCCACCCGCACAAACAAACCCCCGCTCATCCGCCGATTCCGGGGACGGAAATTCCGAGTCACGAGTGATCCACGGAACGGGAGGGTGCATGGACGTGTTTCTGGGGGGGGATCCGTCAGTCCTCGCTGGCGAGCGCTCGCAACAGGAGCATCTGAACCTGATTTACCAAATCGATCACCATCCAGCTGGGCAAGTCTTCCAGGGATTCCGGTTCGTCGGGCGCCTCCTCGTCGGGGCATCCAAGGCGTTCCCAGTGGGCCAATTTGAGTTCGTTCAAGGCTTGGAGAAGTTGTTCCAGGTCGGGGCGCGTCAGCGTCAATCCGCATCCCCGGGCGCCCCCGCTGGCCTCCTGGAGATAGCCTCCCTGCGGTTCAAACACCCGTTGCAGCAGGGCCCGGCCCGCGGCCCGGGACTCCTCCATGGCCGCGGCAAAATCCTCCAGGGCACCCTCCGGCAGGGCTTCGGGCTTTTGGCTCAACCGGATGGGGCCGCGCTCCGCCGTCAGTCCCACCTGGACCAGTTGGCGCAGGATTTCGACCTCGCGCGGGTCGAGTTGAAACACAAGGCGATCGGCGTTTTGGCTCAACAATTTCATGCTAGTCCGCGTCCTTTTCGAGCGTCGCCGTCAGACCGTAGGACTGGAGCTGATGAATATAATACTCGGCTTTTTCGAAGGTCTCGCGGACCAGGACCGATTTTCCCTGCTCATGCACCTCCAGCATGTGTTTCTCCGCCCGCCGAAGGTTCCATCCGAAAACCGTCTGAAATACGTGTGTCACGTAGTGCATGAGGTTCACCGGATCGTTCCAGCAGATCACCAAATACCCGGGATCCCGCGTCTCCTTCGGGCGGGCACTGGGCGTGATCTCTGGTTTGGGAACCGTGACCGGCTCTACCGTCGTCGGCATGGCGCAAGGTGATTTCGTGGTGGGTTCCTTGTCAATCGGGGAGCCCGGGCATCAGGACGGGGGATCGGTGGGGAGTTTCAGCCGAAACCAGGCGCCACGAGCGGTGAAGGCGTTGGTCACCTGACCCTGGCCCTGGGCGTCGGTGGTGACCTCGCGCTCCAGCGACCAGGTGGTGAGATCCTGGCTTTGTTCCAGCCGGTAGTTGGTCGCGGGCGATCCGGTGAATTCGAGCAGCACGCCGGCAGCGGTCGCCCGGGCCGTGAGGCGAACGGGCACCGGTGCAAAAACCGCGGTCAGGGAGAAATCGCCGCCGGGCCGGAGGGTCAGGCGATTCGTGGTGATGCCGAACAAGCCATCCCAGCGCACGAACCGATATCCCCGGGCGGGTTCCGCGGCCACGTCGAGGGGATGATCCAGGAAATACTGCCCGATCCACGGGTTCGCGGGCGGCGCGGTGATCGGCACGGTGTTCAGCCGAAGCACTCCTTGCCCGGGACTTTCGACGGCCGCTCGCACCGTTACGTCGGCGCCCAATTTGAATTTCTGGCGCAGGTGCCGCCGTATCGCGGCCGGGCGGCGGCCGGCGAAGTCGCGCAGGTATTGAACCTGGCCCCGCCATTCCGACAGTGAACCTGGCGCCCGCCAGCGCAGCGTGTGTTCGGTCATCTCGGGCTCCAGGGCCTGGCTGAAGCGTTGGATCCGGGCGAGGGTGTTGGCCGGCTGGTACACCGTGTTGAGCAGATCCGCGAAGCGGTTGATGAACGCGCGTTGGAAGTCCGGATTTTCGCTGAGTTTCCGGAGGAGGAAGGTGGTGGTTTCGTTGTTGTGGCCGTGGAGCGATCCGCTCGTCTCCAGATCGGCCTGCAGCATGTCGAAATCCCACGCGGGAGCCACCGACCAAAAACCGCCCCAGCCGACATCGTTGTCGTATTGCAGCCAGCGAAAGCGACCATCCGGTGCCCGGGGGCGCCAGAAGCGGTGATTCCCAATGTCCCACCGGTAGGTGAAAATTTCGGCCGCCTTGAAATCAATATAATTGGGGACGTCCATGCGTCGGAGGACCTCGGCATAGGTGTCGGGATCCGCGGGACGGTGGGTGGTGAGCAGTTGCAGCAGGGAGTCCCAAGCGGCGGTGTCGCCCGCCTTGGGCGCCGCATACCCTTCGAGGTAGTCGAATCCGCGCGGCGCGAGACCGGAATAGTGCTGAATGAACTGATCGTCCTCCTTCTCCTTCAGGTAGTGCAGTCCCCAGTATTCGCCGTTGAGGAAAACGACGGCGAGGCGGGAGGCTTGCGATTCCGCCCCGGTGTCGTGCATCAGGTTCTGCATGAATTCATCGCGCTGAAAGGCCAGATAACTGTCCTGCCCGCTGGGTCGCAGCAGCACGTTGTTGAATTTCGTGCGGGCGCGGTCGGGAAAGAACGGATAGGCAAAGGGGCGTCGTTCCGGACTGCCGGCCGCGTCCAGATCCAGGCCTTTGATGGGAAAGCCCTGGGAGGTGTTCCCGTGGATGGAAAGTTGGGCCGCTTGGGCGACGACGCGAAGGCCATTGGTTTCAAAGACTTCGACAAAAGCGGGGCGTTCCCATTCGGTGCCCCGTTGGGAAAAGTTCGCCCCGGTATTGCCCGGGACGTAGAGGCCGATGGCCGGGTCAAACAGGTTCGCCCGTTCGGTGGTCAACGACACGACCGGCACCGAATATCGGGTGCGCCCGCGTGGGGTGATGAAATAGGAATGGGTGGTGACCCCGGCGCTCAGGGCCCCGGCTTTGAAGGCGTTGGCCCGCAGCACCCAGCCTTGAAAAACCGCACCGGCCGGAGGCTGCCACCCGCCCGCGGTGGGGATCTGTGCCAGTACCGCGGCGGTGCCCGCACGACTGCCCAGGGTCAGGGGCGACGTATACGTGGCCGACGTGACGCCGGGTTCGGAGCCGTCGGTGGTGTAGTGAATGATCGCGCCAGGATTGGTCACGGCGAGCGTCACCGTGACGGAATTGCTATAGAAGCCGCCCGGGGTCAGGAACTGCACCGGCTGCAAGAGTTCGTTCGCGCCCGGGGTGGTGTTGCTTTGGCCGGGCGTCGGTTGCGCAAACAGTTTCCAGGGACCCGTGCCGTCCGGTTGTCGGCCATACGAAACGTCGCGCGGCAAGGCCCCGAAATCCACGCGATCCATCACGGTGCCATCCGGGGCGGTGAGTTGGACGGATTCCCCGGAGGCACCGAGTTGGAAGCTCGTATGCACGGGCTGTGAAAAGACGAGGCTGTAGCGCCCGGCCAGGAACTGTTCGATGCCGCGGCGTTCGGTCGTCGTCAACGCGCGGTCGAAAGCCAGCACTTCGGCCACCTCTCCCTCCAAGGCGCCGTAAGCGCCGGCCCCGAGATCGGTGGGGGCCCAGACCTGGCGACGGGGTGAGGTCAATCCGGTGCGGACGGCCACCCCTTGGAGCGCGATCTGCGGGCGACGATTTTCGTACGTTACCGACACGACCACCCAGCCTGAGCCGACTGTGCCGGAGGTGACCGCGAGCGCCGGTAGGTAGCCGGAACCGTGTTCGTAGACCGACACCCCGTTGGTTCCGAGGGAGACACCTGCGCCGCCATCGAGATCGCCGCCGTGGGTGGCGCCGAAGAGCCAATGCTGGCCGGAAACGCCACCGACCCCGGCGGTTGATTCCGGATCAATTTCGTGACCGCCGGAGGCGCGGACCACGGAGATCAAGGTGAAGTCGTTGGTGCCGGGCGGCTGGGACCACCGCAACACGTCGTTGAGTCCGTCGAAATGCAACGCGGCCCGGCCGTTGACGGCATTGGGAATCAGCCGGGGCTGGGCGGAGGGATCGGATTGCCGGGCGGGACTGCCGCCCGGTACGCGATTGAGCCACTGTTGTACAAAGCGGGAACCGCCGGCCACCCGCACCTGTTGGGCATCGCCTGCATTGATGGAATCGGCGGCATAGCTCAGGCGGAGACCCGGCACGGCCGCCGGATCCAACGGATCAGCCGGGGTGGGTTGCCGGTCTTTGCCGGAAGCGAAGACCACCAGAAAGTTGCCGGGAGCGAGTTCCTGACGGCCTTCGAACCGCCATTTGAACGGGTGACGTGGATCGTCGGTCAGGCCATAGCCGAGAAGTGGAACCGGTTCGGTGCCGACGTTGATCAGTTCGATCCAGTCGGAGAAATCGCCCTCTTCGTCGGCGAGAACGGCGTCATTGGCCGACATGAGTTCGTTCACCCGGACGTTGGGCGCCGCCTGGACGTTACCGCCGAGGCCGATGGCAACGAGCAGCAGAAAAGCCAAGCGAAAGGCCGGACGCATCACCCGGCGACCGTAGCCGGGGGCGAAGGATTTTGCTCGGAAAAGAAAAGCCCCGAGGCAATCCCAGGGCGGTGGCGGGAGAACCCGGCAACTGTGAGTCACATCCGTCGACCGGCGCGCCCGATTTGGTTCGCTGGTAGGCTCCAAGACCTGCTTGCGCTTGATATGGGTTTATGGGAATATGGGTCATGAAGACGACGGTGGAAATTCCTGACGAATTGTTCCGCGAAGCCAAGGCCACGGCGGCACGCAACGGGGCCAAGCTTAAGGACCTGATAGCCGACGGCCTGCGACTGGCTCTGGGTAGGTCTACGCCGGAGCGGCGGCTTTTGCGGTTTCCACTGGTGCCCGGCAAGCGAGGGGCCGGCCCGTTGACCGCCGCCAAGGTCAACGAAATTGAAGCGGCTGAAGCTGGTGAAAGGGATGCCCGTCATGCGCGCCCTAGCCGACGTTAGCTGGTTGCTGCCGCTCTGTTATGGCGGCCACGAACACCATGTGTCAGCCCTCCGCTGGCTGGCCGCACTTCCCAAAGGCAGCGAGGTGGTGGTTTGCCGCCTGGCCCAGATGGGGTTGCTACGACTGTTAAGCAATCCGGCGGTCATGGGTGCCGACGTGTGTGGCACGGATGCGGCGTGGAAATTGAACGACCAATTATTGGGAGATCCCCGCTTCACATTGGAAATGGAGCCGCCGGCCTTGGAAGCAGCCCTTCGCCAATTGACAAAGGGTTTTCCGTACTCCCCAAAACTTTGGCAGGACGCCTACTTGGCGGCCTTCGCGGTGGCGGCGGACCTGCCCTTGGTTACTTTCGATCAGGGGTTCCGGAAGTTTCGCCCACTTCGGAGTTTGGTTTTGTCCCCGGATTGATTTTTTGGTTGCCGTGGTTTGCGCCCTGCGATGGCTGCCCTTTGCAGGCGGTTAGCGCCATTCCTCGCAATGCTTCCGGAAGCGGGGAGATTCCCGAGGGGGGGGCGAAGGTTCCAGCCCGGAAAAGAAAAGCCCTGGGGCAAACCCAGGGCGGTGGATAGTGCGAGGTTGGGACCGCGGATTACGGCGCTTCAGGGCCGACGGCGCAGCGCCCAGCACCCGAGACCGACTCCGGTCAAAAGGAGCGCCCACGTTTTCGGTTCTGGGGTGGGCTGCACCACCACTCCGTACATGTTCCGACCCGCTTCATTAAACTCCAGCAAGGTGGCGGTTCCGATCCCCACTTCCTTCCGGTAGACCGACGACCAGTTGTCGACCGTGCCGTCGCCATTTTCGTCGACCCCGACTTCGTCAGGTTGAGCCGCGTTGCCGGCCCGATTATTGCCGGTGGCCGCCATCGTCCAGC
Source organism: Verrucomicrobiota bacterium (assembly GCA_947471985.1). GTDB lineage: Bacteria > Verrucomicrobiota > Verrucomicrobiia > Limisphaerales > UBA9464 > CANIZL01. The sequence continues at coordinate 11,686 of CANIZL010000078.1, forward strand.
CGTTGGCGACGCTCACCCACTCCATTTTGCCGCTGCCCGGACCGAGATTCGGGGGATTGCCGGCGTTGGCATCGTTCAGGCGATTGTCGATCAGGAGATAAATGAAGGACGGGACCGAGACGCTGACGGCGAGACTCAGCGTGGCGTTGTCGCGGTTGTTGTTCGCGTTCAGGATATATTCGCCGCCGACGAGATATTTCGGCAGGGCGACCGTGGTGCTGGCGGCGTTCCACTCATGCACGCGATCGGTGAACGCCTTCACGTCATCACCAAAGCGGGGAACCGTGTAGTTGGCTACGAGCACGGTTCCGTTTGGGTTGCTGATATTGAAAGTCTGCCCGGAGTACTTGGCGGAAGGACGATCTGTATCGCCGTTGGACTCCGTGACGCCGGTGATCGATGCCCGGGCGTTCAGGGAAGCGGTGGCCAGGATAATTGCCATGGCGGGGCCAAAGGACACGAGGGTACGGCAGTTCATAGACGTTTCGGACAAGGCTTGTGGCAACATCCTGCCACAGGCCGGCGCCGGGTGTCAACTACCGAATCCCATGCTCAAAGGGGGCGGAATTTGGGCGACTGGCTGAGGAAGCGGACCGGGTTCTGGTAGATGACGCGGTCGATGGCCTCGGGTGTCCAGCCGCGCCGGCGCATTTCCAGGGCGGTCTTCGGTACGGCCAGTGGGACGCTTTCGCCCCAGTCACAGGCCGAGTTCATCCACAACCGATCGGCCCCGTACACGTCGAGGATATCCACGGCCCGGGCGGGCGTGCACTTGCTGATGGGGTACAGCGTCATGCCCCCCCAGTGGCCTCGATCCAGCACCAGCTTGACGGTGTGTTCCTCGACGTGATCGATCAGTACCCGCTCGGGCTGGATCCGGGCGTCGGCCTTCAGGACATCGAGGATGAGTCGGGTCCCTTTCAGTTTGTCCTCCAGGTGAGGTGTGTGGACCAGGATCAACTGGTTGGTGCGGGCGGCCAGATCCACGTGCTGTTCCAGCACCCGGAGTTCATTGCGGGAATTCTTGTTGAGGCCGATCTCGCCAATCCCCAGGACGTTGGGGCGATCGAGAAACTCGGGGATGAGACGGAGGACCTCCTCGGCGAGTTGGACGTCTTCGGACTCCTTCGGATTGATGCAGAGCCAGCAATAGTGGGGCAATCCGTAACGGGCGGCCCGGGCGGGTTCGAACTCGGTCAGCTGACGGAAGTAGTCGCGGAAGCCGGCGGCCGACGAACGATCGAAGCCCGCCCAAAAGGCGGGTTCGCACACGGCCGCGCAACCGGCGGTGACCATGTCGACGTAGTCATCCGTGGTGCGACTGACCATGTGTCCGTGAGGTTCGATGTAACGCATGTGCTGCAAAAGACTGTGGTGCCGTGAACATATTCACACTTGCTGCGCCGCGCATGGATTTAAAAAACGGGGTCAGACACTTTTTGCCGCGCGGGGACAGACACTTTTGGTCCGCGAAAAGTGTCTGTCCCCGAGGATTGAAAAGTGTCTGACACCGCTTTTTTTGGGGCGCGGGCTGATTTTCTGTAACGCACGGTGAAATTTTCCGTAGGGCTTCCCGTGGCGTCCAGCCAGGTCTGGTCCGCCCGATTCCATGACTGACCTTGAATCTTACATCGCCCTCAATCTGATCGAGCATCTTGGCCCGGTACGACTCCGCCAATTGCTCGCCCATTTTGAAGGAGAACCGCAACGCGTTCTCGCGGCCAGTGCCGGCCAACTCGCCGTCGTGCCCGGGATTGGTCCCGACACCGCGGCGGCCATCGCCAGCTGGGAGACAACCGTGGATCTCAGCGGCGAACTGCGACGCATCGCCGAGTTCGGTTGCCACGTGGTGATTCAGAGCGATCCCGAGTACCCGCCCCTGCTGCGGGAAATCTATGACCCGCCCACCGTGCTCTACGTGAAGGGTTCCCTGCTGGCGAACGACAAAAATGCCATCGCTCTGGTCGGATCCCGGCAAACTACCACCTACGGCACTGAAGTAGCCCGTCGCCTCGGTTACCAATTGGCCTACACCGGCGTCACGGTGGTCAGCGGCGGTGCTCGCGGCATCGATACGGCGGCACATCAGGGAGCCTTGAGCGCCAAGGGGCGAACGCTGGCTGTGCTCGGGACGGGCATCAATCGGGTCTTTCCGCCGGAGAATCTCGAGTTGTACGAGCGAATGGCCGAGGCTGGTGCGATCGTGACCCAATTCCCGTTCAATCGACCGGCGGATAAGCAATCGTTCCCGATCCGCAATCGCATTGTCGCCGGTATGACCCTGGGCACCGTGGTGGTCGAGGCCAATCTGGCGTCCGGTGCCTTGATCACAGCGAACTTTGCCACCGAATACGGTCGTCAGGTCTTCGCGGTGCCGGGGCGCATCGATTCGCCGCGGAGCAAGGGGTGCCACGAACTCATCAAGAACGGCGCCAAACTCTGCGAAGGCGTGGAGGACATTCTGAGCGAGTTTGAGTATCTCTTTCCTCCGTCGAATCAAGCGCCGACGACCGCCGAGACAGGTATGCTGCCAGCGTTGGCTTTGTCGGAAGCCGAGCAGAGGGTGTTGGCGGTTTTAAACCAGACCGAGCAGACCACCGATGAAATCATCCGGACGGCGAACCTGCCGGCCAGCGCCACCAACGTCGCGCTCTTCACCCTGGAAATGAAACGCCTGATCCGCCAGCTCCCCGGCAAGCTCTTTGTCCGCTCCATGGGGCGGGCCGAGGCTTGAACGATGCCGCCCCACGCTCATCTCGCGACCGGGCGCCGGATGGTTCCGGCGCCCGCACCGAGAAGTTCCCGGTCAAGCGATACCATTTACGGCTGGACTTGAAACAGCCGCAGGAACGCTTGGGAACCCGCCGGCAATACCCCCTTCGGCACCACCGCCTGCCGGTTCTGGCCCAGTGTGATGGGAGTGACGTCGATGACCTTCCAGTCGGTGGGACTCAGCCCGCCCGTGCCCTGCAGCACGAAGCCGGAGTCCGGGAGCGTCCAGCTGACGACGTACCCGGCATCGGCCGGCGCGCCGAACCGCACACCGCCCGCGGCGGCGTTGGGTGTCCAGCGGGTCGTGTCGAGTTCATCACCGCTGAAACTGTCGGAAAGCACCGCGGAGTCCCCGCGGGTGATTTCGATTTTCGATACGCGCACACTCTGCCCCTTGTTCGCTTCAGCGTTGGGCTGTACGCCGAAGTAGGCGCGGAGTCGGGGTCCGTCCGTGCCTGCAAAAAGTCCCGCGGCTTCGGCGCCGATATCAATCGGGGCGCTGACGGTGCCATCCGGGGCGGTCATGGTCATGATGTTGCCATTCGCTGTCAGGGTCCATTTACCCACCACCGTGGCGCTTTGAACGGTGGTCAATCCATTCGCGTAGAGTTCGCTGTTGCCGCCGGCCTGGTCGGTTTTGAGGCGAAAGGTTGCGGTGCCCGAATTGCCCGCCGCCGCTTTGATGTCCATGAAGATCATCGTGGGCTCGTTCCAGTCGGGCGAGGTCTCCGTGCCGGGCGTGCCGGGGACGAGAAAAATATGGGCCTGAAATCCAGGATACGAGGCGGCATCCGGGAAACTGCCCAGGACGAAGGAGTACGAGACCGACTTCGTGGAACCACTGAAGGCGTACCGGCCGGGATCTCCGTCGTCGTCCGTGGTGTACAGATTGTGCCGGCCATATTGATCCGAGCTGGTGGTGACCAGCTTCAGCCCGGCCTGGGCGGGAGCGAGGGAAAGGACGGGTGGGGGCGGGGGCGTCGTGTTGCGGGTGAAGGTGAGGTTGTCGACGTGGAGGATCACCGGACCCAGTAGCGCGTTCTCGCCCACCTTGAAGGTCAGCCGATGCACCGCGCTGGCGGTCTTGTTGATTTTGAAGGACAGGTGATGCCACTCGTTGTCCGCCAAATGCACGCCGCTCGCTCCATTGATCTCCGTGCTGATCCAATCCCAGCCGGCACCGTTGCGGAGGATGAGTTCAAAGTATCCATAGTCGCCGCTGGCACGGGGCACCGATGCGGCGTCGACTTTGACGTCGACGTTCACCCAGCTGTATTCCTTCGCCGCGTCGACCTGCCCGCCCGGCAGCACATAGGTGAAAACCGTCTGTTGGTAGTCGGCTGGTTTGTTCTCAAAATTGTGCTCCAGTTTGATCGTCCCCGACGTGGAGCGTCCATGGGTGTCCGGTATTTCGTAAGCAGACGCTCCCGCGGTGGACCAGGATTCCCAGGACCACCCGGTAAATCCCTCACCCACGACCCCATTGTCGAAGCCGCTGATCAGGACATCGTCCGGAGTGGTTCCGTAGGCGAGGTTATCGATGTTCAACGTCACCGGGCCGAGGAGATCGCTTTCGCCCAGCTTTACGCTCAGGGCGCGGATGGAATCCACGCCACCTTTGGGAACTGGAAAGGTGACCCGCTGCCAGTCATTGCCATTGAGGCGGACACCCGGGAGGGTGACCCAATCCCAATTGTTGCCTTGGCGAAGGATGACCTCCAGCCAGCCAAAATCACCGCCTGCCCGGGCGACGGAAGCCGGGTCCACCCGGACATCGAAGGACACAAATCCGATCTGACCGCTAAAACTGACGGGGGCCGGCAAGGGCTGCGTGAAAACCGCTTGCTGATAGCCGGCGGCGTCGGTGAAGGCATTCTTGAGGCGAAGCGAGCCGGATTTGGCCGCCCCACCGGCGATCGCCGAGTTCAGGGTGCTGTCGTAGCTTGCCGCACTTCCCGCCGCCGACCAATTCTCCCACGCCCAACCTGGGGCACCGGAATCGAAGGCGGAATTGTCGGGCAGGGTTTCGCCCGCTTGGGCGGAGGTGAATCCCAGCAGGGTGCCGGCCAGAATGAGGGCGAGGAGGCGGCGGCAACCATGGGATGAGAGCCTGCTTTGCTTCATAAAATGAGTCGTTTAATGCGTCGCCAGCTTCCGGGTGGAAGTGTGTTGGCGTGCGCGGATTGGGATCACCGTATTCCGCAAGGCTGCGGGGTCAAGTTCGTCCAGTCGGCTGGGAAGATCCCCGGCACCGAAAACAGTGGCTACGGACAGGCGGGCTCCGGGGCTACCCCGGCAGCGATTTCCCTTTCGCCAACCAAAGGGGGAGTTCTTCCCGCATCCAAGGGACGCCGCTGACGGTTCGCACGAGACGTTGAAACAGGCCCAGCGGGGTCCATCCCGCGAAGTGGCGACTGGAGACCCGATGGGTGACCAGATCCAGCCACACCTCGAGACTGGGATCGTTGATCCGCTCGCCGGGGGCACTGCTGATAAGCTGCAGCGCCAGCTGGGATTCCGCCGGATTCACGCGTACCACGGCCCCCCAGTTTGAGGTGCGAAAATCCACGAGCGTACGTCCTCTCGGATCCACGATTCGCGGTTGCAGGAAGGGCAGGGCCACGTGGGGTTCACCCGGCCAGAGGTCCAATTGAAAGCCGGTCGGCGCGGGCAATTTGAGTTCCGGTTCGCCGCTCGAGACCGGTCCCGCTGACAGGGCAGCCAGCAGCACGGGCCAGTGTTCGTGAAGCTGAAAGTGGATGAGCTGCCGGGCGACGAACGAAAGCGGCAACACCGTGGGATCGGTGTTTACGATGGCGGCACCGTCGATCCAATCCACCGTCAGCTTCAGGGCGGGGCCCTTGGGGCCGTAGCGCAGGCTCAGTTGGTCGGGGGCGATCGTTGAGCGCGCCAGGCAGTGCCAATCGGTTCCGGTCAGATCGAAGAGCACCGACTTCAACAGCGTGTCGGTGACCTGCACATTACGGACGCTCGCACCTTTGGCGGTTTTGCGGGTGACCGTCTGCAAGGCGAACCGATCGGGACCGGGGTCTTCCCTGCCCAATAAGGCCAATGCGTCGTTACGGCTGGAAAACGGAAATTTGCGGGCGATGCGTCGCAGATATGCCTGAGTCGGTTCAGTGTGAACCGCCGGTTTTTCGGTCCACTGCGCATCCCGCTTTACGAGTTCCGCGGTCAGTTCGGTCGGCGATTGGGCTTCGGAGAAGCTCTGAAAAGTTCCCCGATCCGGTGGCCACAGGATCACCCGTTGCTCCACTGTCGGATTGTCCAAATGGTGAAGGTACAGCGACGTGCCGCTCTCGAAGGACTCCACGCCGTGCAGATTCCAGCGCGTGCCGAAGGTGCTGAACATCGTCTCGCCGTCCCGGTCGGCCACCACCACGTGCACCCAAAGGACTCCTTCCGGTGTCTGGCTGCTGTGGAAAGTCAGGCTCCCCGATGAAACCGACGAAACCGCCGGGGCGACCTTTTCCTCGGCCGTTGCCGGCGCGGTCTCCATTGTGACGGCGGCCAGCAACTGGGAAATGCGGGTCAGGCGTGCGGGCTCGATGCCGGGGATCAATTCCGCCAGTTCCTGCGGCGGGCCGGTGAATTCGCACTGGCGAATCTGCGCCAACGGGACGAGTTCGACGTGCAGCGAACCGGACGTCTCAACGATCACGGCGACGTCCATCCCGGGTGTCAGCGCAATGTGCAGCGGGGTGCGCACCGGGAAGGAACCGCCGGACGTCTGCAGTTGAAACGGCCGGAAAGGTTGGGGCTGCCAGTACGGAATGAATTCCTGAATGGTCACGAGAAGGAGTTCACGGAGGTTTCCGCGAGCGTCGTGATAAGAAAGGCCGGATTCCGCCCGGAGCAAACGTTCCGGACGTTCCTATTGAAGCCCCAGGACAGTGCGGTGTCGTCCGGGTAACTTTTCCGCTCCCCTCGCCAGGCTTCCGCGCTAGCCTTCGGTGTGACCTTCCTCAAGAAATCGATCGGCGTACTCATTCTGGCAGGTAGTACCGCGGGACTATCCGTGGCGACCGCCGAGGAGCTTTTTGTCGCCCGCCCCCTGACCCACGGTGATTTTACCAAAGGCATTGAAGGGCCGGCGTGTGATCGCGACGGCAATATCTATTGCGTCAGTTTTCAACACGAACGGAACATCGCCAAGGTGACGCCGGACGGCCGGGCCGAATTATTCGTCGAATTGCCCGCCGGCAGCACGGGGAATGGCATTCGCTTTGATCGCGCCGGGGTGATGTATGTGGCGGATTATACCGGGCATAACGTACTCCGTGTCGATATGCGGACCCGCGCGGTGTCGGTTTACGCCCATGACGACGCGATGAATCAGCCCAATGACCTGGCCATCTCCCAGCACGGAATTCTTTACGCCAGCGATCCCAATTGGAAAAACAACACCGGCCAGTTGTGGCGCATCACCCGCGACGGCAAGACGCATCTCGAAGTCTCCGGCATGGGCACGTCCAATGGCCTTGATGTCAGTCCCGATGGGCGGAAGCTCTACGTCAATGAGAGCGTGCAGCGGAACGTGTGGGAGTTCGATATCGCCGCCGATGGTTCGCTGAAAAATAAGCGGCTGTTGAAGAAGTTCGATGACTTCGGCTTTGACGGCATGCGGTGCGACGTCGACGGCAATCTCTACGCGACCCGTCACGGCAAGGGCACGGTGGTAAAGCTCTCACCGCAGGGCCGGGTGTTGCAGGAGATTGATGTTCTGGGCGCGAACCCATCTAATATCTGCTTTGGTGGGCCGGATGGACGCACGGCCTACGTGACCGAGGTGAAGGAGCTGCGTCTGGTGCAGTTCCGGGTGGATCGTCCCGGCCTGGAATGGCTGCGGTGGCATCCGCGGACGCCCTTGAAGTGATGTCGGGTCGCGGTCCCGGGACGGGTTTATCGGACCTGTTTTGAGTTCCCAACCCTCGCTCCGGGAGCCGCAGAAAACGCCCGGGTTCAAGGACGGCTGACGAAGCCCGCGTTGGCCCAATCGGCGAAATCCTCCCGCGATCCGTCGCCGGCATCCGTGGCTACAAGGCTGACGATGCGGGCGCCCGCGGGGATGGGGACATCGAAGCGCCAGGCGGCGGACTGCATCCGCATGACGGGACTGGTGGCGGCGGCCTGTCCGTCGATGAAGACCTTGAAAATCACGCTGGGATAGCGGGCCAGATTGGAGCCGTTGCTGACACTGAGGAGATTTTCATCCGCACCGGCGAGGGCCACGAAACGACGGTATTCCGGCTTCACCTCATAGACCAGCTCGCACGGCGCATGCACGCCGATGCCACGCGCGTAGGTTTGCCGGTTGATTCTTAAGGGCTGGCCCCGATTGGATTGATCCGTCTGGGGTGCCTGGGTATTGCCCGAATAGCGGACCGTGCCGCCATAGGTGTGGCCAAAACCGACGGAGCGGACGGGCTTCAAGTCGCCGAGAAAAATGTCCGGTGCGGGTGGCACGGGACCCATGCGATGGAAGGCGCCTTCCGATTCGAGGCATACCTGTCGGCCATCGCGAAAGGCGGCGACCCGGAGTTGCGTGGTGTCCGAGAAGCTGAGGGGCTGACGATAACGGGTGGATTTCGGGGTGGGGGCGGAGCCGTCCAGCGTGTAAAAAATCTCCGCCCCAGGTTGAAGGGGAGTGGTAAGGGTTACCGTGATGGGTTGCTCGAATAGATGCGGTCGTTGGGAGGTTCCCCAAGGAGTGATGCGCACGGGATCCACCAATTTCCCTGTATCCCACCGACCCAGTCGCGTGAGTTCCTCTGCCAGGTGGATGGTGGGAGATAGGTGTTTTTCAAAATGCTCCACCACTTGCTCGGTGTTCAGGTCCGGCGTGAAATTACGGGCGGGATCGTAGCCCGGATGCGCATCGGTCATGTCGCGAGCCAGCACGCATTTGAGTCCCGCGGCTTTCATGGCTTTCAAGCCCATCGGCTTGCCCAAGAGGCAAACCTGGGTGTGGAAACCCACGTAGATCAGGTGCGTCAGGCCAAACTTTTGGCAGAGGGCGTACACTTCCGCCTGCGTATCGGGCATCCAATCCGTGGCGCCGATGTGCAATCCCGGGTGCATGCCATCCCAGCCGTAGTTGACGGCGCAACGTTCACGGCCGCACGCGCAACCGCCGGCGTCCGGCACGGGCGGACACGAGACATCCACCACCGCAGGCACGGTGACCTTGGGCAACGCCAGTACGGCTTCCCGCTGCGGATAACCGACATAGTTATCCACCACATCGCTCGGGCACAGCATCACGGTCATGCCCAAGGCCCGGGCGGCTTCCAGCGCCTGGTTCATTCGCGGCACAATGGCGTCGACGCGCATCGTGGCGGTCTTGCACCAATGATAATTCCAGACGTCCACGGCGATGACTCCGACATTTTTCGGGTCGACCTGCTCCTTGGCCAGCCGGACGGCACCGGTTGCCGGATCGCGGGTCTGCAGGGTGAGGGTGATTTCGTTCGCCGCCGTTAGACGGAACGTCAGCCACGTCAGGAGCAAGATCAGACGAGTGCGCATACGTAGAGGGGTGAAAGTGGCGGGAGCAGCATGCGGTCAAAATGAAGCGGGACCGGGCGTCGTCCAGCAGTGGTGCGGTCGTCCTGGTGGACGCTCAAGCTTGACCCAGCCCGCGCGGAACGTTCTGGTAGTTGCCAATGCGCCCGAAATTCCGCGCCCGCAGCGCGTCGGCTCTGCCGATGGGTCCGGCATGGCCACCCGGGTCGAAGCGCCGTGTGGCGGGGCGCGTGGTCAGTACGGGGTGAAGGGGCGGTGGCGAGGCCCGGCGATCTGATGAACGACGCGATCAATCTCAGCGAATGGGCTTTGTTTTTGTTGCTCAGCGGGGTGGCGGGAGTCGCGGTCTATCGGCGGCTGCCGGCAGGCCCGGGTTTTCGATGGGGCTTCTGGGTTTTGGGTTTGTTGTTGGTCACCGGCGCGGCGCTGTGGGATCGCCATTTGCTATTCCGACGCCGGCAGCAGGAACAGGTGGCCGCTTCGGTGCCGCACACGGGTCGCCCCGGGGGCTACGTCAGCTCGGATACCTGCCAGTCGTGTCATCCCGAACCCTACCGAACGTGGCATGACTCGTATCATCGGACGATGACCCAGTATGCCTCGCCGGAGACCATTCAGGCGGACTTTACCCGCGGGCCATTGCTGTTGGACGGAGAGACGTATCGGATCGGACGGGACGGCGACGAATTCTGGGCGGAATTGCCCGATCCGGAGGTGAAGGAGCGCTTGAGGAAACAACCGGGGGCCGGCCCGCCGCCGCGAGTGAAGAAGCGGATCGGCCTGCTGACGGGTTCGCATCACCTGCAGATGTTTTGGATTCCGAGCGCCGTCGGGAATCAGCAGTTGATCTTCCCGTTTGCCTGGTTGATTGCCGATCGCCAGTGGGTGCCTGTGCAGGCCACCTTTTTGCGCGATCCCACGCTGCCGCCGTCGGTTCACGTTTGGAACGTCAATTGTCTCAAGTGCCACGCCACCGGCGGCCAGCCGCGTCCGGACTTCAAGCTGGGTGGTTTGGCGACCCGCGTCGGCGAATTGGGCATCGCCTGCGAGGCCTGTCACGGGCCGGCCGAAAATCACGTGGCCTTCTACCAGAATCCGTTGGCGCGTTACCTGCAGCGAGCGAGTGCCTCCGAACCCCACGGAATCATCAATCCGGCGAAACTTTCCAAGGACCGATCCTCGCAGGTCTGCGGCCAGTGCCACGGCATCAAGTGGATTCCCAACAGCGAGAACTTCGCTCAAGAGGGCTTCAGCTTCCGTCCCGGTCAGGATCTCGACCAATCGACGCCGCTGGTGCGGCCCACGCATTGGCGGGAGCAGCCCTTTTTGGTGGCGGGGCTGCGGCAGAATCCGCGGTATCTCGACGAGCACTATTGGTCCGACGGCATGGTGCGGGTGTCCGGCCGGGACTTCAGCGGCACGGTGGAGTCCCCTTGTTACGAACGTGGCAAGATGAGCTGCCTGTCCTGTCATTCGATGCACGCCTCGGAGAGCCGCGTTAATCAACTGGGTTCGGGAAAAAATTCCAATGACGCCTGCCTGCAGTGTCACGAAACGCTGCGGGGCCGCGTGGAACAGCATACCCACCACGCCTCCGGTTCGAGCGGCGGCGAGTGTTACAACTGTCACATGCCGCACACCACCTATGGGTTGTTGAAGGCCATTCGCAGCCATCAAATCAGCAGTCCCACGGTCACCAACAGCCTGGCCACCGGACGGCCCAACGCGTGCAACCTGTGTCATCTGGATCGCACGTTGGATTGGACCGCTGATCAATTGCAGACGTGGTATCGGCAGCCGAAGCCGGTGATTCCGGAGGTGCATCAGACCACGGCCGCCTCGGTGGTGTGGGCGCTGCAGGGCGATGCCGGGCAGCGGGCTTTGCTGGCCTGGCATTTTGGGTGGGAGCCGGCGCTGGCGGTTTCGCGATCCGACTGGGTGGCTCCGTTTTTGGGCGTGCTGATCAGCGATCCGTACTCCGCCGTACGGTTTATTGCGCATCGTTCGCTGCGACGTCTCCCGGGGCTGGACGGTTTTGAATTTAATTTCGTGGGTCCGGCGGGCGATCGGCCCCAAGCCACCCGCCGGGTGCAGGAACGCTGGCGATCGGCGGCCGCACTGGCATCGGCACCGGGCCGGACCAACTCGGCCTGCCTTTTGACCCCGTCCGGGGACTTGGATAACGCGCGATTGCAATCGCTGCTCGGACGGCGCGACAATCGATCCATGGATTTGCAGGAGTAACCCTTTTTCCTCACCCCTCAGCATGAAGGACGCACCCAACTCCCGAGCCGCAGTCGAAGAAAACGCCGTTCCCAAAGCGGAACCGAAGCGCCCGAGCCTCGGTCTGGAAGCGTTGCAGCGCCGACATCTGCAGATCGGTTGGTGGTCGTTGCTGGGCTTTTTGTTGTTGGGGATGCTGCTGGAGGCCCTGCACGGATTTAAGGTGGGCGGTTACCTCAATGTCAGTGCGGCGCCCCGGCGCCTGATGTGGACGCTGGCCCACGCGCACGGGACGCTGCTCGCGTTGGTGCACTTGGGCTTCGCCGCCACGCTGCCGCACTTGTCGGCGGGTTTACCGGCCGCCCGCTGGGCAGCGGGGTGCCTGATGGCGGGCGGTTTTTTGGTGCCGTCCGGTTTTCTTCTGGGCGGTTGGTTCATTCGGGGTGGGGATCCCGGCATCGGGGTATTTTTGGTGCCCGTGGGGGCGTTGCTGCTGGCCCTGGGTATCTATTCGGTCGCCCGCGGTTTGACCGCGTCCGCACCCGCTGTTTCCGCCAGGAAGTGATGCCCGATGGCGGCGGGATCCGCAGTGGTTTGCGGCGTGACACTTCGCGGCCGGTGGGATTAATTCGGGAGCATGAATCGTCTCCCCAGGCTCGTAACGCTGTTGCTTTGGATCGGCCTTGTCCGGGCGGCGGATCCAGTCGTGCCCTTGGCGGGCACGCAGCCGTTGACCGTTCCCGGGGACCTGGCTTCCAATCTGGTGGCGGGGGTGGATCGATTTCTCCTCCGCAAGATTGAGGAATCCGTGGCCTTACGGGCCCGGTATTGGCACCGCGATTTCACGTCGGCGGACGCTTACAACCGGTCCGTGGAAACCAACCGCCAACGCCTGGCGCGGATTCTCGGCGTGCGGGACGCCCGATCAGCGGTGACCACTCCTGAGCTCCTCGCGACGGTGGATCAACCCGCACGGGTGGGGCAGGGAGCGGGCTACGACATCGATGTGGTTCGTTGGCCAGCGTTCGGCGGTGTCCATGGCGAAGGCTTGCTGCTGACACCAACGGGCCGGGCGCCCGTGGCCGATCTGATTGCGATTCCCGATGCCGAACAGACTCCGGAACAACTCTGTGGCCTGGCTCCGGGCATTCCGGTGGAATCACAATTCGCCCGACGCCTGGCGGAAAGTGGCTGCCGGGTGCTGATCCCGACGATCATCGATCGCACTATGGGGCCGCATCTGGGGCGGGCCCGATTGACGGCGCGGGAGTTTCTTTACCGCTCGGCGTTTGAGCTGGGGCGGCATTTGATCGGCTATGAGGTGCAGAAGGTTCTAGCCGCGGTGGATTGGTACGCAGCATCCGGGGGCACAGCGCGGCGGCCCGTGGGTGTGATCGGATGGGGTGAGGGCGGACTGCTGGCCTTGTACGCCGGGGCGCTGGATACGCGCATTGGGGCGGTGGCGGTCAGTGGTTACTTCGAGGACCGGAATCATGTCTGGGAAGAACCGATTGATCGGAATGTGTTTGGCTTGCTGGAACAATTTGGCGACGCCGAACTGGCGAGTCTGGTGGCGCCGCGGCCGTTGATTCTTGAAGCGGCGCGCGGACCGGAGATCACGGTTTCGGGGCAGGGCGGTGGCGCGCCGGCCCGCCTGTTGACGCCGCGACGGGCCACGGTGGAGCAGGAGGTGCAGCGGGCCCGTCAATTGATGGCGGGACTGCCGGGGACGGCAGCCTTGGAATTGATCGTGAGCGGGGACGGAACCGGACCGTTTGGTACGGAGCGCGCGTTGCAGGCGTTCCTGCGGGCCGCCGCGCCGGGCGCACCGTTGGCGGCGGGTGGCGCGGCGCCGCGGGCGACCCGCGCTCCGGTGGATCCCGCCGGGCGGCAACTTCGCCAACTCCAGGAGATCGATCACCATTCCCAACGTCTTTTGGCGGAGAGCCCCGAGGTGCGCCGGGAATTCATGAAGCGGCTCGATTTCAAATCGCCGGAAGCTTACGCCCGGAGCAGTGAAGACTATCGTCGGTATTTCTCCGAGGAGGTCGTGGGCCATTTCGACGATCCGCTGCTGCCGCCGAATGTTCACAGCCGGCAGGCGTATGAAACCGAGAAATGGATCGGCTACGAGGTGACGTTGGACGTCTTTCCGGAGGTGATGGCGTACGGGCTCCTGTTGGTTCCCCGGGATTTGAAACCGGGGGAACGGCGGCCGGTGGTCGTCTGCCAGCACGGGCTGGAGGGACGCCCCCAGAACATTGTCACCGGAAACCATGAAGCGTACCACGATTTTGCCGCACGGCTCGCGGACCGCGGCTTCATTACGTTTGCCCCGCAGAATCTATACATCTTCACCGACCGTTTCCGCACTCTCCAACGGAAGAGCAATGCGCTGAAGAAGACGCTGTTTTCCACCATCGTTCCGCAGCACCAGCAAATTGTCGACTGGCTGGGAACACTGCCCTTCGTGGATTCCGGGCGGATTGCGTTCTACGGCCTCAGCTACGGCGGGAAGTCGGCGATGCGCATTCCGCCGTTGGTGACCAAGTATGTCCTGTCGATCTGCTCGGCGGATTTCAATGAGTGGGTGGGCAAGAATGCGGCGACGGCCGGGACGATGGGGCGGTATAGTTATGTCTGGGGCGGGGAATATGAGATCTTCGAATTCGATCTTGGCAGCACCTTTAATTATGCGGAAATGGCGGCGCTGATTGCCCCGCGACCGTTCATGGTGGAGCGCGGGCACTTCGATGGCGTGGCGCCGGACGAGAGCGTGGCGTGGGAGTTCGGGAAGGTGAAGTTCCTGTACGCGGCTCGACTCGGGCTCGGGGACCGGTGCGAGATGGAGACGTTTGTGGGCCCCCATACGATCAACGGCAAGGGGACGTTTGATTTCCTCCATCGCCATCTGCGTTGGCCGCAACCGTAAGGAGAATCGACTCGGGCGGAAGTATCGGATGGTCGCTTTTGGCATGCATCGGAATTGTGGCCGTGGAAGACGTTTTGCCCGGTCGGCCGGTTGTGCCGGCCGGGTGGCGGCGCGCCTTTTAGCCTTGCTGGTGCTGGCCGGAATACTGCTGCTGGGCTTGCTGGCCCGGCGTCGGATGTCGCGAGACGCGGCGGAAGTTGCTGCAGCGGTTATCGAGGCCACCACCCGCAGCGAGCCTGCCGATGTGACCAATACGGAACCTTCCGGTGACGCCGGAGCACCGGCAGTGGCGCCGGCGGCGCCTTTGGAACCTGAGGATCAGGCGCGGAAACTCGTGGAGGAGTTGGTGGCGCTGAAACTCACGCGGCCGGATGCGGCGGATAAGGGCGTGACGGAATTTCGCCTTTTGCTTCAGGAACTCCTGAGTCTGGACACGGCGGCGCTGCCCGCTTTGGCGGAATACTTTCAACGATCCGACACGGTGCGGTACGAATCGGAAGCCGGAACCAACCCGCTGGGAGCTGCCACCCTGCGCCTCGCGCTGCTACAGCTGCTGCCGGATATTTCGGCGCCGGATAACGAGGAATTTCAGGCGCGCCTGCTGCCGTTGGTGGCGGATCCGGACGAGGTGGTGTTGCTCGCCCGGCAGCTGCAGATTGCGGCGCCGGGCGAGCATCGGGAGGCCCTGTTGGAAGCGGCCCGGGCCTCCCTCGCGATGACGCGGGAGGGCCGATTCCCTGGCCGGGATATCGGCCCAGTGCTCAAGCTGATCGAGCGACTCGAGGCCGCTGCGCCGGACCCCGGGCGCTGACGGGGTATTTCCGCATCCCCGCCGTTTCCTTTAGCGCAGACGATCGGGATTCAAGCCCTGCAGGTCCTTGGGCAGGAACAAACCGTCCCGGCGGATCACTTCGCCGTCGAAGGCCACTTCGCCACCGCCCCATTCCTTGCGCTGAATGAGCACCATGTCCCAATGCACGGCGGATTTATTGCCATTGCCGCAGTCCTCATAGGCTTGGCCCGGGGTGTAGTGCAGCGAACCGGCGATCTTCTCGTCGAACAGGATGTCGCACATCGGCTGCTGAATATAGGGATTGAAGCCGAGGCTGAATTCGCCGATCCGACGGGCTCCGGGATCGGTATCGAGGATTTCGTTGAGACGCCGTTCATTGCCACCGGCGCAGCTCGCTTTGACGATGCGCCCCTGCTTCAGTTCCAGCCGCACGTTCTCAAACTTGGTGCCGGAATAGATCGTGGGCGTGTTGAATTGAATAACGCCTTCGGAAGACGTCAGCGTGGGGCAGGAGAAGCACTCCCCGTCCGGAATGTTGCGGATGCCTTCGCAGGGCTTGGCACCGATGCCCTTGATGGAAAAGGATAGATCCGTGCCGGGACCGGTGATCCGCACCTGGTTGGTGCGCTTCATCCGCTTTTCCAGAGGCAGCATGGCCTTCGCCATCTTGGCGTAGTCCATGGTGCAGACATCGAAGTAGAAATTCTCGAAGGCCTCCGTGCTGAGGTTGGCCGCCTGGGCCATGGAGGGCGTCGGCCAGCGGAGGACGCACCACTTGGTCTTGTTGACCCGGTAGTTCAGGACCGGGCGGATGGTCTTGGTATACAGCTTGAGGGCGGCGGCGGGGACATCGCTGGTCTCCGCGCTATTCAGGGCGCCGCGGATCGCAATGTACGCCTGCATGCGCTTCATCCGGGCGATCTCGATGTCGTGCACCAACTTCGCGTGCTCCGGGGTCGTGCCCATCTGGGCCTCGCGGACCAGGCGCAAGTGGCGGGTCTCCACGATCGGAATCGCACCAACGGCCCGGGCGGCCCGGACCAGGGCGACGCCGATGTCATCTGGTACGTCGACGAGGTCGAGCAGGACGGTTTCACCCTTTTGAAGGTTGCACGAGTACTCCACCAAGAGGCGGGCCAATTTTTCAATTCGCGGATCCATGATGCAAAAAGCTCCTAAACATGTCAGAAGCGGCCGGATTGCACAGGGGGAAGGTGGGTGGTTTTTTGGTGGCCTAATGGTGACCTGGCGGAATTGCTGCCGCGGAAACGAACCGGATTGCAAGCTCGCCGAGACGATCGCGAATTGGCGTTGCGGCTGTTGATGGGGCGGACCCGCACGGTTCGTTCATCGGTCTGGTAGACGACTCCGTAAATTGTTTCCCCGGATGCCCGCCTATAGGGGGTGTTACGGAACGTGAGGTGTCGGATGGGCTTGATTTCCCGTTCGCGCTGGGCGGCTGGGTGTGTTTAGAGTCGGCCATCATGAAACCTCCGGTCAGCACACGTGGCCCCCGGGCATTGACCCTGCCGGCTGGGGTGGCGTGTGCCCGTGCGCAGTTTGCGGATGTGGGGGTGGACGTGGATCAAGCCCTGCACCGGCTGGAGCAGATTTCGCTGTCGTTGCACTGTTGGCAGGGGGATGACGTGGTGGGTTTCGAACGGACCGGGTCGTCCCTCGGTGGTGGACTGGCGGTGACGGGGAACTATCCGGGGCGCGCGCGCACTCCGGGGGAATTGCGGTCGGATCTGCAAAAGGCCCTGTCACTGATCCCGGGGCGGCATCGCGTTAATTTGCACGCCAGTTATGGCGAGTTTGGCGGCGAGCGGGTGGAACGGGATGCGATTGAACCCGGGCATTTTGCCGGCTGGCTGGCGTGGGCGCAGGCCGAGGGCTTGGGTTTGGATTTCAATCCCACGTGTTTTGCGCATCCCCTGGCGGCTACTGGTTTGACCCTGGCGCATCCGGATGCAGCGGTGCGGCGGTTTTGGGTGGAGCATTGCCGGCGGGCACGGGAGATCGGGGCCGGTTTCGGGGAACAATTGGGTTCGGCGTGTGTCACGAATCTTTGGATTCCGGATGGGTTCAAGGATACGCCGGCGGATCGCCGCGGCGCACGGGAGCGGTTGCTGGAATCGCTGGATGCGGTGTTTGAACGGGCTTGGCCCGCAGCGCAGTTGCTGGATGCGGTGGAGAGCAAACTGTTCGGGATCGGGGCGGAAAGTTGCACGGTGGGATCCCACGAGTTTTACCTCGGATATGCGGTGACGCGGCGGAAGTTGCTGTGTCTGGACGCGGGCCATTTCCATCCCACGGAGTCCATCGCGGACAAACTCTCGGCGGTGTTGCCCTTCGTTCCCGGCGTCTTGTTGCACGTGAGCCGCGGGGTGCGGTGGGACAGCGATCACGTGGTGACCTCCACCGATGAATTGCAGGCGATCACCCGGGAAGTGGTGGCGAACGACTACCTCGATCGGGTGCGCATTGGATTGGATTATTTTGATGCCAGCATCAATCGCGTGGCGGCCTGGGTGATCGGATCCCGGGCGGTGCAACGGGCGTTGCTGGCGGCCTTGTTGGAGCCACCGCGGATTCGGGAAGCCGAGAAGGCGGGCGATTTCACGGCCCGTCTGGCGTGGCAGGAGGACGCGAAATCCCTGCCGTACGGATTCATCTGGGACGACTATTGCGAACGCCAGCAAGTGCCCGGGCAGGGCGGTTGGCTGGACGAAGTGCGGCAGTATGAACGGGAGGTTCAGCAGAGCCGCAGCGGGAATTAATGGGTGGGACAACGTTTCTTTCGGCCGGCCCCGATACTGATGAGGACGCCCTTACTTCAGCTCAGCGATATCACCAAATCCTTTGGTGCCGTACAGGCGTTGCGGGGAGTGTCCTTCGATCTCTACGCGGGTGAGGTGCACGCCTTGCTGGGGGAAAACGGTGCGGGGAAATCCACGCTCATCAAAATCATCACCGGGGCGCATCAACCCGATGGGGGATCGATGGTGCTTCGGGGGGAGATCGTCACGCGGCTTTCCCCGGCGGAAGCACATGCGCGTGGGGTGGCGTGCATTTATCAGCAACCGGCTCTTTTCCCGGATCTCAGCGTGATGGAGAACCTGGCGTTGCGGTTGGAGCCCGTGCGTCCGTTCCGTCGAGTGAACTGGGCGCAACGACGGGCGCGTGCGATTGAATTACTGCAACGGGTGGGGGCGGAAATTGCGCCCGAGCAGGAAGTGCGGGAGCTATCGATGCCCGAACAACAATTGGTGGAGATCGCGGCGGCGGTGGGGGCGGGGGCGGGGATTGTGATCATGGATGAACCGACCGCTTCGTTAACGCGGAAGGAACAGGAGCGATTGTTTTCCGTGGTGCGGGAAATGCGCCGGGAGGGGGTGGGAGTGATCTATATTTCTCACCGATTGGAGGAGATTTTTGCCCTCGCGGATCGGGTCACGGTTCTACGGGATGGCGCCAGCGTGGGCACTCGGGGCGTGCAAACGAACGTCGCCACCGAGGCAGCGTCGGGGTCGAGCGGGAGGCCGGCGGAGGGACTTACCGAGGCGGCCCTGATTCAACTGATGGTGGGACGTGCCGTGACAATGACCCGGCAGGCGCGCGATCGGGCGCCGGGCGCGGAGGTGTTGTCGGTGCAGCAATTGTCGTCGGTGGCCGGTGGAATCCGCGATGTTTCACTGCGGGTGCGATCGGGCGAAATTGTCGGGTTGGCCGGGTTGGTGGGGGCGGGGCGCACGGAGTTGGCCCGCGTGTTGTTTGGATTGACCCCGGCGGACCGCGGGGAGATTCGGATCGACGGGCGGACGGTGGCGATCACTTCGCCGGCGGTGGCGGTGGGTTTAGGGCTGGCCTATTTGCCGGAAGACCGGCGGCGCCACGGAATCATTCTGGAGCTGCCGGTGGTGGCCAACATCTCCCTGGCGGTCCATCGGCGACTGTTTCCCGGGACGTGGCTGCGATCCGGTCCCGAGCGGAAGTTGGCGACGGAGCTGGTGCAGCGCTTGAGCATCAAGACGGATGGCGTGGACGCGCCGGGAAGTTCCTTGAGCGGTGGCAATCAGCAGAAGGTGGCCCTGTCGCGTTGGTTGGCGACGCAGCCCAAGGTTTTGATTCTGGATGAACCGACCCAGGGCGTGGATGTCGGCGCGAAGAGTGAGATCCACCGGTTGATTCGGGAGTTGGCGGACGCGGGATTGGCCGTGTTGTTGATTTCGAGTGATCTTCCCGAGGTGCTGGCCTTGAGCGACCGCCTGCTGGTGATGCGCGGGGGCACACTGGTGGCGGAGCTGCCGGCGGGAAGTGAGGGGCCGGCGGTGATGGCGGCGGCCTTGGGGCAAGCCCGTTCATCGGATGGGAACCGATCGGCAAACGGAGGGTTCGGGCCGTGATAAATCGATACTTTCGCGAAATCTCGGTGGCGACGGCGTTGCTGTGCGTGCTCGTGCTGATGGCGATTTTTGCGCCGCATTTTTATGAGGGGCAGCCGTTGTTGTCGCGTCTGACCGCGGCGGCGCCGCGACTGCTGGTTGCGGGCGGAATGACCCTGATCCTGTTGACCCGGCAGATTGATATATCGGTCGGATCGGTTTTCGCTCTTTGCGGTGTGGTGGGCGGGAGTTTGTTGGCGGCGAATTGGCCGATGGGGTGTGTGGTGCCATTGGTCCTCCTGCTGGGGGGCTTGGCGGGTGCGGTGAACGGCGCATTGGTGGCGGGGCTGGGGTTGCCGTCGATTGTGGTAACGCTGGCGACCATGGTGACCCTGCGGGAGGCCTTGCGGCTCGCCCAGCAAGGGGTGTTTGTGAATCTGCCGGAGCGGGTGCAGTGGTTTGGGCTCTCCATGAACGCGGGACAGGCGTGGGTTTGTGGGCTGGTGGGTGTGGTTTGGGTGCTGCTGGCCCTGGTCTTGCGGTGCGGTGCGGCGGGTCGGTTTTTGTATGCGGTAGGTTCGGATGCCGAAGCGGCGAGGCTCGCGGGGCTGCGTCCGCGGGTGACGACGTTCTGGACGTTTGTGGTGCTGGGTGGATTGACTGGCTTGGCGGCGGTGTTTCAGCTGGTTCAGGCGCCGCAGGTGGATCCGGCCATGGGGCGGCAGTTGGAATTGGAAGCCATTGCCGCCGCGGTGGTCGGGGGCGTGGCCATCTCCGGCGGTCGCGGCAGTCTCTGGGGCGTACTGGCGGGTTTCTTGTTGCTCACCTGTATTGGACCGGCGCTGACGTATCTGGGGGTGAAACCTTACTGGGACAAGGCGATCCAGGGAGCGGTGGTTTTGCTGGCCGTTACGGCGGACGGCTGGCGGCGGTGTCGGCCGCGAATCGAATCGGGTCGTCGGAAGACTGGATGAAGCAAATGAACCTCACCCCTCGCACCCCGATGAGCTATCGACCCAGTTTTCGTTTTCGACCGGAGTATGTCCTGCTGCTGGTGCTGGTGTTGGAAGTGTTGTTCTTCCAAATCAACGGACGGAATTTTGGCACGCGCGACAATGTGGAAAACATGGTCCGGCATTCGGTGGAGCTGGGGCTGCTGGCGCTGGCCTTGTTGCCGGTGATTTTGACGGGTGGCATTGACCTATCGGTGGGGTCGTTGCTGGGGTTGTGTGCGGTGGTTTTGGGAAAGCTGTGGCGTGATGCTGGCCTGCCGTGGCCGGCGGCGGCGGCGCTCACGCTCGGTTTTGGGGCGCTGGCGGGAGGCTTCAATGCCCTGCTGATCACCCGACTGCGCCTGCCTCCCTTGATCGTGACGCTGGGAACCTACTCGTTGTTTCGGGGACTGGCCGAAGCGCTCACCCGGGGGACGGATGCGTTTACCAACTTTCCCGCGAGCTTTCTCGATTTGGGCGGCGGCCGGGCGGCGGGTTTGCCGGTGCAGGCCTGGATTTTTCTGCTGGTGGCGGTGGGGGTCTGGGCATTGGTGCATCGGACCACTTTTGGCCGGTCCTTGCGGGCGATCGGGTTTTCTCCCGAAGGCGCCCGGTATGCGGGCCTGCCGGTTTCGAGTCGTCAAACGTTGGTCTACGTGCTGTCGGGGACGATAGCCGCCTTGGCATCGGTGACGTATACAGCCCGCTTGGGTACGGCGAAAGCAGATGCCGGTATGGGGTATGAGTTGGCCGCCATCACGGCGGTGGTGCTGGGGGGAACGAGCATTTTTGGCGGGATCGGCAGCGTTGGCGGCACACTTTTTGGGGTCGCCACCCTGGCGATTCTTAACAATGGCCTGGGCCGCCTGCCGTCGACCATGAGTCACGCCGCGGAATTGTCCGGTTTGCTGACCGGGGGATTGCTGTTGGTCGCTCTGACGGGGCTGAGGCTCTCCACTCAATGGAGTCTGCGGCCGAGAAGCCGCGGCAGCGGTGTCAGACACTTTTGAGAAGTGTCTGACACCGTCCGGTCGCGAAGTGTCTGACACCGTCCGGTCGCGAAGTGTCTGACACCGTCC
>CANIZL010000079.1 GCA_947471985.1 Verrucomicrobiota bacterium
AATTGACTGACCAGGAAGCACCAACCGATGGCGCCGACCAACACCAGCTCAGGCAGCCGCGCCACCCGATGAAAAATGCCCGGCAGGAGGTATTTGCTCACCAACATCGCGGTGGCCACCAAGGCAAATACCCGCAGCAGGGACATGACCACGGTGGTCGCCTGGAGCGAATTCAGATTGGGCTGGATGGCGAGAAAGAGGATGGCTGCGAGGTCTTGCAGGACGAGGATGCCCAACGTGATCCGGCCGGGCAGGGTGTCGAGTTCCCGCTTGTCGTACAGCACCTTGACGATGATGACGGTGGAGGAGAGGGCGGCGGCGAGCCCCAGATACAGCGCGTCCCATCCGCCTACCCCCTTGGCCCCCAAAGCAAATCCCAGCAGACGGAAGAAACAGATGCCAATGGCCGCGCCCCCGATAATCTGGGAAAAGGCCGTGTACGTGATGCTCTTGCCGGCCGAGATGATCTTCTTCAAGTCGATCTCCAATCCGATCATGAAGAGGAGAAAGATCAGCCCCAGTTCCGAGATGGTATCGATCGAAGAGTGATCGGTGACGATCTTGAACGTGGTCGGGCCCAGCAGGAAGCCGCCCAACAGATAGGCAAGGATGACCGGCTGCCGCACCAATTGCGCGGCGACGCCCAGCAGCCATGCCGCTCCAATGCACAGCGCGATGTCCCGGATGAGGTTATGTTCCATTTCCCCGCGGGGATTGTTGCCGTGTCAGGGGCCGTGCGGTCAACCACAAGTGCGGCCTAAATGCGCGGAATCCATCCAGCCCCCGGAGCCCCGGTGCGGGTCAGCGCTTTTGATCGAGGAACTGGACCCGGACCCGGGGACGCTCTTCATCGAACGGATTCAAGGTCTGCAACTCGGCGGCACCACGTTCGCCACGCAACCAAACTCCCAGCGACAGGAGCGCGCCACCCAAAAGTATGAGCAGGCTGGTGACCAACAGGCGGCCCGGCGCATGACTGCCGAAGGCGATCCATCCGGCCACCAGGACCAGCAGGATATCCGCGAGCAGTAGCGAACCCAGCGCCCAGCTGGGCAGATGGGTGGCGTCGGTCGTGGCGGCGGGCTGGAGAGTGGGCGGAGGCGGGGCGATGGGCTGTCCGTTTTCGCCACGCAGCAGGAGCTGTACGCCGGTAGGCGGTCCATCCGCACCCTCCGCCAGTGGGGAGGGAACGTCGCGGGGAGGGGGGGACAGTAGTCCGCCCAGGCCTCTACCAAGTGCCGGTTTCGACATCGGGCCGGTACGATTGGCAGGTCTCGTGCGGGAAGACAGCGATAAGTTGGTCGGCAAAATTACGACTGGCGTTGGCGAATGCCCGCATCGGGGGGGAGCGACAAGGGCGTCAGGCCAGCCGAAAAGGGCGGGGGATTAGTCCCAAATCTTCCCGGGCGGGGCCCGGATCGCCCACGTTATCCTCCGCCAGCATGCGCAGTTGATCGCGGTTCAATGGAGGCGCTCGACGTAACAGGAGGGGATAAATGACTTCCAGGAATCGGGCCTGGGCGCGGGCGATGCTCCAGGGAATGGGCATCAACCAGCGTCGTCGGTGCCGGGCTCGCAGGATCTCCGTGAGCACTTCCCGCCAGGTCAGCCGATCCGCCCCGCAGAGGTCGTATGTCTGGCCGATGGCCACCGGGCGAATCAGCGCGTTGGCGAGACAGCCAATCACGTCTGCTACCTCGACGGGTTGCACCCGGGTGTGTCCGCCCCCCATCAGGGGCAGGATGGGTGACCAGCGGCTCATTTGGGCAAACAGGTTGGTAAAGCCATCGCCGGGTCCGTAAATCAGCGAAGGCCGCAGAATGGTCCAGGCGTGGGGCGACGAACGAACGAGCGCCTCAGCGCGCCCCTTGCTGGAAAGATAGCGGGAGGGAGCGTCCGGTCGGGCGCCGATGGCACTGACCTGGAGCCACCGAACCGCTCCCGCACTCCCGGCGGCGTCCAACAGGTTTCGGGTGCCTTCGGTGTGGACACGTTCGTAGGTCTGCGAGCCGCACTCGCTGATGATGCCGACCAGGTGGACAATGGCCGTGCAGCCGCTGACGGCGTCGGCGAGCGACGCGCGGTCCAGTACGGAGCCGGCCACAAATTCGACTCCAGCGGGGATTGCGCGCGAAGACCGCGCCAGAATGCGCACCTGATGACCGTCTGCCCGAAGGCGAGGCACCAGGACGCTGCCCAAGAATCCGGTTCCGCCGGTGACGAGTACACGCATCGGAGTGCAGCGTAACACCATTTCCGTATCCGGCATTTCCGCGTGGTTCGCTTGACGGTGAAATACCGGATCCGGATAGTGCTCCGCTCTCTTCAATTAACAGCCAGGCGGTTCACCCCTATGGCCAAACCGAAAAAAAAGCCGGGTTCTTCCCAGGCTCGACCGCGCCCGCAACCCCCGTCCCCGCGTGGCTCGACGGGCAAGACGGGCAAGACGGGAGTGGCGTCCCCGGGCTTGTCGCCGACCACCCGCGAAGCCGCGTCACGTCGAACCGCGCCGAAACTTCCCCCCCGGAACTCGCTTCCCCAGCGGCCTGATCGCGCCGGGGACCGCCGCGAACCCGTTCGGCCCCAGGTACGCGGGAACAAGGTGACCCCGCCCAGGTTGGCCGCCGTCCCCTCGATCGAGGCCGCTCCAGGCGCGGCGCCCACCGAGTACATAAAGGATCTCATCCGGCTCGCCCGCGAGCAGGGCTATCTGACTTACGGCGACATCAATGACGCCCTGCCCGATGGCCTGGTGACCCCCGAGGATCTGGAGGATCTGTATGTAAAGCTGCGCGGGTTGGAGATCGACATCGTGGATCAGGCCGAAGTGGATCGGGTGCAGGCCCCGGAACCGGTCGAAGAGGAGGAAAAGGTGCGGGGCGACATTCTGGACGATCCCGTCCGCATGTACCTCAAACAAATGGGCGTGGTGCCGTTGCTCTCCCGGGAGCAGGAGGTGGAAATTTCCCGGCGCATCGAGGAAAACGAGCTGGAGGTGCGGCGCCTGGTCTACAGTTTCGGCTTCACCGCCAAGGAGCACATCGCGCTCGCGGAAAAGCTGACGGCGGATCCGCCCCGGGAACGTTTTGATCGGGTGGTGCTGGACCAAATGCAGGAGCGCCGCGAGGAGTACGTGAAACAGGCGCGCCTGTTAATTCGCCAGGTGCGTTTGCTCGATGGGGAAGTTGATCGGAAGTGGCGGGAACTCGCCACGTTGCCACCCACGGGAAAGCGGTGGGAACGCGCCCGAATGGAGCTCAGCCGGCTGGATCGGCGCTTGCAGAAAACCTTCCCCCGCTTTGCTTACAAGCAGCGCGTGGTGGAGGAAATCTGCCTGGTGGCGGATAGCATCAATGACCGCTTTTTATCGTCGCTTCGGCAGATCGAAGTGCTCGAGGCCCGCAAACCGGAGCCACAAGTCGAGGCCATCATCGAGGCGGAACGGCGCAAGATGCAGGTGCTGGAGGAATTTGTCCGCTCCGAGCATGGCGCCTTCATTCTCGCCTTCTCCCAGTTGAAGCACTTCGAAAAGAAGGCGCTGCAGGCCAAGACGGAGATGGTGGAGGCCAATCTGCGGCTCGTGATCTCCATCGCCAAACGGTACACGAACCGGGGCCTGTCGTTCCTCGACCTGATTCAGGAGGGCAACATGGGCCTGATGAAGGCCGTCGAGAAGTTTGAGTACCGTCGGGGCTTCAAGTTCTCCACCTATGCCACGTGGTGGATTCGTCAGGCCATCACCCGGGCCATCGCCGATCAGGCGCGGACGATCCGTATTCCGGTGCACATGATGGAGGTGCTCAACCGGTTGTTGCGGGTGCAGAAGCAGCTGATTCAGGACTATGGCCGGGAACCCAGCCCGGAGGAGATCTCCGAGGAAATGCAGATCCCCGTGGAGCGGGTGCGGAGCGTCCTCAAAATGGCGCAACAACCCATCTCCCTGCAGGCGCCGGTGGGCGAAACCGATGAAGCCAGCTTCGGAGATTTCATCGAGGACAAGGCCGCGGAGAATCCCTGGGAAGCGACCAGCTTCAGCCTCCTGAAAGGAAAGCTTTCCGGCGTTTTGAGTTCGTTGGGCGACCGGGAGCGGCGGGTCTTGGAGTTGCGCTTCGGGGTTTTGGATGGCTACAGCCGGACCCTTGAAGAGGTGGGCAAACAGTTCAAAGTCACTCGCGAACGGATTCGGCAGATCGAAGCCAAGGCGCTGCGAAAAATGCGGCACCCGACGCGCTTGCGCCAGCTGCAGGGCTTCCTCGAAAACGAAGACCTGATGGGCTGATCGGTGGGGGCTCGCCGGGGGCTTGTCGGGCCGCCGCCGTTGGCGCGGAATTCTCTCCGGAATTCGCCCGCCAGGAGGCCTATTTCGCGCCTGCTTCGATGATGGCCTCCACCAACGTGTCGGCGGCCCATTCATTGCCCACCAGAATCTTTCGCACCCGGCCGGCGCGATCAATCACCACTGTCCGGAGTTTGTGCCCCAAGCGGTCCGGCGTGACGTTCATGGCAAATTCCAGACCGAAATGAGAGCCCAGCGGCTGGAGTTGCTCGTAAGCGCCCGTGCCGAAAATCCAGCGCGCCGGATTCGCACCGTACCGGTGGGCGTAGGCCGACAAAACAGGCGGCGTGTCGTAGAGGGGATCGATCGACAGCGAAAGAAGCTGCCAGTCCGGCGGTGCATCCTTCCGTTCCAACAGGGAATTCTGCGCGCTGCGCATACGGGCCGAAATGCGCGGACAGAAATCGGGCATCGGGCATCGGGTAAAGATGAAGCTGAACGCCAGCACCCGGCCCCGGTAATCGGTCAGGTTGAAGGTTTTTTCCAGTTGATTGGTGAAGGTGTAATTTGGGACTTCATCACCCTCCTTCAGCTCGGGTACCACCCGGAAAAACGAAACGGCTGTGGGATCATTCAGCACCACTTCCGGCACCGTCACCGCTGCCGGGCCGACATTGCTCAAAACCTGGAAGCCGTTGACCCAGGAGTCGTCGGCCGTCACATGGAGCTGAAATTGTACGGCGTCATTCACCTTCAGACCGTGGAGCGCCGCCGGGTTGGTGGCGTCGAAGTTCATGGTCATGGATTCCATGAAGCCGGCGATCCGATCGTGCTTGATCACCACGTTGGTGCCATCGGGCTTCAATTCGCGGACAATTCCCGAGACCTGATAGTTGGTGAGTCCGCCGGAGGAGCCGCTGCCGGCACCGTCGGCCGGATTGCCGGCCGCGGATTCAGCGGCGGGGGGACGGCATCCTGCGAGCGTCCAACCCGCGAGGGCGGCCGCCAGAAGGAGGCGGAGGGACGGGAGGGCCCGATGGCAAATCATGGGTGTAATAGTGTCCAGGCCACCGATCCCCGCAAGCTTGACGGCCAGCGGCGCGGAAATTGAGTGTGGAACAAAAATCTTCCAGCCGTCGCCCGGGCAAGGAGCGACGGAGGGTATCGGCACGCCTAGCGAGCTGGTGACGAATTGGCCCGCTCCCTGCGTACCAGGTTCAAAGTCCACCCCCACCAACACGGTGCCAGGTTCACTGTCGCCTGGAAGTGGTGCCACGCTCCCTATCCCCCCGCGCGCCGAATAGCGTACCAGGCTCCCTATCCCCGGCCGTCCTCCGGAGATCGTGGCAGGCTCGGTTTAAAAAAGTCGGTAACTCCAGCCCGAATTCTCCGTAGCAGGACGTGGAACCCCGCCCCGTTGGGCAGGGACCGCAAACACCACGGAGAACAACATGAGACTGAAGCGGATCAAACCAGTCGGGGAGACGGCAGTGTATCACTGCCTTTCACGAATAGTGGGCGGGCAGAAGCTGTTGGATGACCTGGGGAAGGAGAAATTGGTCCAGCTCCTCTGGCCTCTGGCCGCCTTCTGCGGGGTGGAGGTGCTGACCTACTGCATGATGTCCAATCACTTCCACCTGCTCTTGCGGATACCCCCACCGGCCGAACTCTCCGAGGAGGCGCTACTGGAAAAGCTGACAGCGTTTTACGGCCCACAGGGCGTCTGGACGTTGCTGGCGCAGGAGAGCTTGAAACAACGGGGGAAGATCGATGCAACCATCCGGGCTTCGGTGGAGGCCCGTCAGGGGGATGTGTCGGCCTTCATGAAGGAGTTCAAGCAAAGCTTCAGTCGGTGGTACAACGAACGGAACGACCGCTTCGGCACCCTGTGGGCCGAACGTTTTACGAGTCTTCTGGTGGAGGATTCCCCGACGTCGGTGCAGACATTGGCGGCGTACATTGATCTGAACCCCGTGCGGGCGGGATTGGTCTCGGATCCGAAGGACTACCGGCACTGCGGCTACGCCGCCGCGCTGGTGGGATCAAGCGCGATCCGGGAGGGATTAATGAGCTTCCTGGAATCCAAGGAATGGCCCGCGGCCGCGGCCGCCTACCGGCGCCTGCTCTTCGTGACGGCGGGCTCGGCGAATGCGAGCGACAAACAGGTGTTGGATCCGGAAACGATCCGCGCCGAACTCGCGCGTGGGGGCGAGTTGGGCGGGGGGCAAGTGCTGCGCCTGCGAATACGGCATTTCAGCGATGGAGTAGTCCTGGGTTCACGAGAGTTCGTAGATCGACAGTTCATTCGGTATCGGGACCGCTTCAGCCCGAAGCGGAAGGATGGGGCCCGCCCCATCCGGGGCGTCCCACTCCCCGGAATCAGCGTGCTACGCGACCTCCGCGTCGACGCCATCGGCTGACGGCTCAAAGAACTCACACTTCCACCAGCTGAACCGGCGAAATCTCTGCGCCGGGTCGGGAGAACTCTGCCTGTCGCTGGCGTAGGCGAGGCACCGAAGGCGTTGTGGCCCGCCAAATGGGCAGACCCGCAGCCCAAATTGCCCGTTTCGGACCGGGCCCAGCGCCCAAAGCTCACGCCGCCGACCGCGGCATCGCCGTCGGAGGCCGCTACGCAAGATACTGAGGCTGGCTCCCTATATTGCGAAGATAGCGAGCCTGGCACGATCTTTCGACTGGGCTGAATAGGGAGGTTGGCACCGGTTTTTGGAGAGGGTGTGGGACGGAAACCTTCTAACTGCCGCCCGAGGGAGAGAGCGGCAGGGCATCGGGGCCGACACGGTCGAAGTACTGCTCGGTGAGTTCGCGGGCCCGCTGATACCCCTCGATGGCTTAAGTGAAATGGAATTTGGGTTCAGCCCCACATTCTTACGCCCCGTCCAGACGCGAAACGGCGGCGGTCACCGTGAGGCAACCGCCGCCACCATCGAAATCAGACAACTTGGCCGACCTCGAACAGAGAATCCTCATCGCCGCCGGGATTGCCGGCGGCGTGGGAATCGGGCGTCCTTACGGCAGGATCTGGCCGCGGATTTCACCGCCACCAAACTTCGTCGTGTGGATGTTGAAGTACGAGCCGCCGGAGACGATGGCAGCCTTTTGATCGGCCGTCATCGTGGCCGTGCCCGAGATGATCCCGGAGAAACTGCCGACCAGCGGCGTGAAGCCGATGGACACCGGCCCGGCGACACCGACCGCACCGTTGTGGATGTGCGACGCGGTCAGACCGGTCGTCAGGCCTTCATAGCTCACGTAGTAGGTCAGCTTGAGACCTTCAATGATCGCCATGCCCGCGCCCGTGGCGGTGGAAGCCGGCTTGTTGGGTTCCTGCGCGGCATCCAAATGTGCCTTGAACACTTGAACGGTCTTGGTCGCACCGTCGAGTACGCGGATATAGCCCGCACCACCGACCAACGGCAGCGTCACCGTGCGATCCGCCGTGGTGACGGTGTCGATCCAAGTACCGAGAACCGGCGAGGTTTGGACGAGGAACGGACCGGTTCCGCCGGTCCAGGTGATGGTGACGTCCTGAGCCTGACGCGTGGCCGTCACAACGATCGGCTTGGCGGAGGCCGAGGGCGTCGGGTCATCCTGCGGACTCGGATGCGAGAACACGGTGTAGAAGTTGATTTCCTTCAGAGGTCCACCGGTGTTGAGGTTCACCGTGGCACCGTTCGCAGGCTTGTTCTGGAGGTTGATCTCGCCCTTCGCCGCGATGCAGATCTGCTTCGTGGTCATGGCGACGCTCATACCGACCGAGCGAATGTCGCCGGTCTTGGCCTGGTTGACGAACGCCAGGAAGCTCGGCGTGAGGGCGGTGATCGTCATTGTGTCGCCGTTGAGGGCGAGGACCCGCGCCGCGACCTGCTGCTGTTCGTAGCCGTCGGGCTTCGAAACCCAGGCCACCGTGATGCGATTGAGGGCGTCGACCGCCAGATTGGCGCGGTCAAATCCACCACCGAACGCCGGCTCGCTGGCGTCGAACAAGGCAACCCGGTCCGGATTGCGCGTGTCCCAGGCCGCGACCTTCATCACCGTGGATCCCGCCGGTTGTCCGAACAGGAAGATGTAGGGCGAATTGATGTGACCCGCGATGCGCGTTCCATCACCACGGCCATTGTCGTAGCTGGCCCCCGAGGAGGTCTGCGCGATCGTGTTCTTGAGGTTGCCCGCGTTATCAAACAGATAGATGACCCGGGTCGCCGCACCATCCTGCGGCTTGCACCGCACCGCGAAGCCACCCTGGTACGAGGCGACGTTCGCCCAGATGTCGCCGTTCGCCACCACCCAGGCGTCCTTCACGATCGTGCCGTCCGCCGCGAAGATCGTCGCAATCACCGCATCCCCCGCGGCGAGGACATGCCCGCGATCTTCCACCACGGAAACGAAGTTGCCGTTGTCGAGGCCGGCCACATCCCCACCGAAGCGGGAGATCTGACTGCCCGCAGCCGTGCCGGAAGTCAGGCGACCATTGGAGGAATCCGCCGCTTTCATGATGGGCGTCGGAACCAGCGTGGTGGTGTCCAGGTTATACGTCTGCACCGTGCCGTAACGGCCGTCGGACAAGCGATCAAAGCCCAAGGTCCAGCGGTTGTCCGAGCCGAACTCGCTGAGCGTATGGGGCGAGGCTTCCGCACCTACGATGTAGCGCGTGGCGCCCGGTCGACGGTCGCCGGCGACGCGACCCGGATTGCCATTCTGGCGGGACGCATTGATGGGACCTTTGTAGGGCGTCTTGTTGTCGGCATAGAAGCCTTCAACCGTCTTGCCGGGCTTGCCGTCCGTCGGCTGGAGCGCCACGACGTACCGTTGCTTGCCATCCGTGGCATCAAAGCCGTCCGCGAAGGTACTGCCTTCGATAAGGAAGGTCGAAGTGCCCAAAACGCTGATGTACGGTTCCCAGTTACCCAAGGCGTCGTTCTGCGGAACAATGATCGGCTTGTCCGGAACGATGCGGGTCAATCCAACGGATTCCACGCTGCCCGGTACGAGCACCGGAATGTCCGCCACCGCTGAGGGTGACAGGGGGCCGGTGAGGGAGTTGGCGCCCGGAGTGCCCGCCGCCGCCGCCGTGTAGGTCACCGCAATCACCACCTTATCATCCGGCGCCACCTTCATGCCGCGCAGGTCTACGCGGAACTTGTTCGCCGCCGCATCCAGATCGCCGCTGCCATTGTCCACAAACGAACCGGCATAGCGACCGGGCAGGATCACGCCCTTGTCGGCCGACTTGGTGTCCACCACGTAGACATCGACCACGCTCTTGGTATAGGTGCCGCTGGCGCTGGGGACCGGCAACGTGCCGGTCATGATCCCGGCCGTGATGCTGGTGATCGCCGGAATGGCTCCCGCGGCGGGATCCGCAACGGCGTTGGCGAAGTAGGTGGCATAGGTGCGACCACCGCTGCCGTCGGCAAACGGGAAGCCGTCGAACGCATTGTTGATCATCGTATTGCGACGAATGACGGCGGGCAAGGTGCCCTCCAAGATCTGGAGGCCAGGGGTGTTGACGATGAGATTACCCTCGATGTCATCGCTGACACCATCGCCGTTCGAGCCGACCCGGTAGTCACCCCCGGAGGTACCAATGAGATTGGGAAGCTTGACGGTCAATTCGGCCTGTGCGGTCACGCCGTCGATGCCCACGCCAAAATAATTCCCGGCCACGACCGTATTGGTGGCCGTACGACCGCCATTGGCGGTGTCCGCACCATAGAATTCGATCGCGTGCTTGTAGTTGGGATGAGCGATGATGTTGCGCTCATTACCGTCGCTCTTGTTGTCACCATTGGTGCCAATCAGGGTGTTGGCCGTATCCCGGCCGTTTTCCATGAATTCAATCGTGTCATTGCCGCCGTTCGGTACGGCGAGGTACGCGTCCTGCAAAGTCTCAACGTTCACGAACGTCAGACCATCGGGAAACACGTTGATGTAATTACCCGAAATGCGAACATCGCCAGCTTCCAAGCCCAGGGCCACATGGGTCCCCACCACTACATTGAATTCCTGCACATCCGCGGTGCCGTCGCCATCCGTACCGAACACCAGTCCCGTTGAGAAAACCGAATTGGCCTTGGCCGTATCGCGCCAGCGGTACGCCGTCACGGCATCCGTCACCGGCTTGATGTTTTCCTGCGTGTACTCCGCCCCGGGCATAATACCGAACCAGCAGCCCTGCACCTTGGCATTCTTGGCCTCCTTCACCAAGGCCACGCCATAGATGCTGGGATCCGCCGTGTTACCGGCTGCGTAGTGGCCGATGAATCCCAGGCCCCGCACCTTGAAACCGTCGCCCTGATACACCACCAAAATGCCATTCTCGCCGTCGCCGTAGCCATTGTTATCGCTGCTATCCCCATAGAGATGACCCAGGATACGCGTCGATCGCGTCAAGATCAGATCCGGTTCATTCGAGTCCGGGCTCGGGAGCGTGTCCACTCCGGACGAATCCAGCACGACGCCAATCACCGCATTGTTGCCACCCAGGATGCCGTTGCTGTTGGGCTTCGATCCCGGCTGTGAGTAGCCATCAATGCTGACATTGTTGGCCGTGATCACCGGATAGCCACCAATGGGCGTCACAATCACGTGCGGTCCAGCCCCAGGCAGATTGAATTGAATGACGTCGCCGTCCGCCAACTGGGAAATCGCCTGTTTCAGCGACGTTTGCCCAGCCGGTGGTGCGTCATTGTTGGGAGTCGTGACCACGATATTCTTGGCTTCCAGCGCAAGGCCGGTCGAGAGCAGGAATATCGCTGCCATCGTTGGTTTGAGTGAGGGAATATACTGACGTTTCATGGCTTGAGAGGCCGCCCGGCAGGAACTGCCCGGCGGTACATGCGTTGAACTTTAACCAAACGTTCCGGGCAGTTTAGGGACGCCAAGTGACTGCGAACGGGCAGCCCGACGCGCTGGGGGTAAGAGCCCAGCCAGATCGGGTCTGTCAGGTACCTGTGCGGCATAAAGTTGCGGGGAACGCAGGACAGTGCTCCCGAAGGACGCAACCGCGCAAACGGCAAATTTGAAAATCTTGCCTCCCTCCCGGCCCGACCGGTCCTCAACGCGTCGCCGATCGCTCTCGATGGAGCAACCGATGGCAACCGTAGGTGAGGGCCATCGCTCCGGTAATCGCGGCCGGAAGGTACAAAGTCGCATAACCCAGACGCCGGTAGGCTCGGGTACCGATCACTCCCCCACAGAAAAACGCCGAGATGATCAGGAGACTCATCCGCAACCGCGGAGCATCCACCCGCAATCCCCGGATCGCGTGCCCCAAAAATATTCCCAGATCCGTGAACATCCCGGACAGGTGGCAGGTGCGGATGACCGTACCGCTGTAAGTGGTAACCATCGCATTTTGCAGGCCGCAGGCCGAAGCGGCCAGATACAACCCGGCGGCATTGTTGCCCTTGAGCAGGGGCACGGCCGCAATGAACAGCAGGGATTCCACCAGCAGGGCCACTCCGTAACGGCGGCCGATTTTCAAGGTGCTGTCTTGTATGATGAATCCGCTCAGGACGCAGCCCGTGAGAAAAGCCCCCAAAACGCCGCACAACTGCACCACTGCCGCGCCGTCTTTTTCCGCCACCGCGGCCGCCAGCATCGACGTCGTGCCGGTCAGATGCGTTATGGCTTGATGTTCCAGCCCGAGCAGACCGACGACGTTGACCATGCCCGCCACGCAGGCCAACGCCCAAGCTCCCAGCCACGCCCAGTAAGGCAGTTTTGAGATCATCCGTTCGCACCGGGTGTCCGTACGCACCCGCCACACGACTCGACGGCAACCCTCACGCCGTCCAAGGATTTATGCGAACCTCAAAGGGCCCGCCACGAGCCAGCCCGCAGCGGCGCCGCGGCGAGGGCCGCCGTCAACCGCGTCCACGCCGGCCCGATATCGGGGCCACCGGCGGTCCCGCCCGGCACCACCAAACGGGTCCATTGCTCCACCAACCCATCGTATTGCCGCAATTGCGGTGTGCCCGGGCGAAAAAGTTGGCCGGAAATAATCCGCCCGGCACGGGTCCGGGCCGCGAGACAGACGTCCTTAATCAGGCCCGTCTGGAGGACTATCGTGGAACGAAAGCCATCGGCGTGCTCCAATTGCCACACCTCCAACTGCTGGGCCAGGCCCGGGGCCAAACCGAGGCCCACCAAATCCTGCACCCGGCTTTCCCGATCCGAATCGCCCTGGGGATTGTCCGAGCGGGAAACGGCGGCCGCGAACAAGTCCCCCGGCCACTCGGCACGCGACTGCCAGGCACCTGTGCCCAGCCAGCAACGCACCCGGCGCAGCGCCAATTCGGCGCTTTCCGCGCCGGGCCGGCGACTGATTCGCGGGAGCCAGGCTCCCAAGGCATCATTCAGCGCCGAATCGCCGGTGTTCGGCGCCAGCAGAAGGCCTTCCTTGAAGGCCTGCCCGGAAAGGAAAACCTCCGTCGCCGGCAGGGGCACCAAAAAGGCATCCGCATGCGTCGTCCAGATTCGCAAACGCTTTTGTCGTACGGTCGAGGCCACCATCGCCGCCCTCTCCGGCGTGGTCCCCCAGGGCCCGTGAAACGCCAATGCCGACTTCTCGGCACCCGTCCGAAGCACCTGTTCCACCGCCGCGGCGAGCTTCAAGGAGGGAATCCCTCGGGCGATCACCATCGTGGCGGTGGCGCCACTCACCGCCGCGTCGATGGCCGTAAAAATCTTCAACCCGAAGCGCTGCTGGCGTTCCTGAAGTGCGAACGGCATTTCGGGGCCGACAAAACCCACCCGCACCTCCCACACCGGCGGCTCCTGCACTTCGCCGTCCACGACCCAACCGAGGAGGACACGATCCAGAATCTGCTGGGCCGGGCCGCCCAACTCAAACTCGTCGAAAACCAAGGTCACCGTGGGCTTCATGATCAGACGCGCCAATGGTTGGAGGTTTGCGGCGCGGTATACGCCACGTCGAGGTAGGGCGTTTCCAGTCGCTGGGAACCACGGTGAAGGGATTCCACCCCCGCCAGGGTCAGCCCCGACGTCAGTAACGTTCGTTCAATCGGATACGGCGCCTTTCCGTTGAGAACCATCTGCTCAATATGATGCACCAGCGGACTGAAGAAGCTGGCGAGGGTCGACAGCCGCGGCGGCATCGGCAGATGCATCTGACACGAAACCACCTTCCCACCCCGCAGCCGTCCGGCGTAGGTGAAGTCCTGCACCATGCCGTTGAGCAGCACCATGGTTGATCGGAAGCCATCCCGATGCTCAATGCGATTCAACGAAAAGCCGCTCCCGTTCTCCCGCAGCCACGGCAAATCCGGCACCGCGAACGTATATCCCGGCCGGGGCCGCAGGGAAAAGCTGCGGGTCAGCGCTGCCTTTACCAGCTGCCACGTCGCTGGATTTTCCGCCAACCAGTCACAAACCGCCCCACCCTGCAGCATGTGTACGGAGCGCACGCCCACCTCGCCACCCCGGCGGCGCTCCGACATGCACTGGGCCGTTTCATACGCGTGAAAGTCATAGGAATCGATGCCGCCATACGCGACCGAGACGCTTTCCTCCAGATCCGCGCCCCAGGGAATTTCCACTTCAGGAATCCGCCAGGTCACCGGCAGCGACGACCCGGCCAAATACGGAAATCCGAGGCGATGCGTCGCCGCCACTTGTTCCCGACACTCGGTCCAATCGGTCGAAAGATGCTTGTCCTGAAAAACCGGAACCGCCCGGCCGCTCTGCTCAAACACGCGCACCGATTCCATTAAAAAGCGGTGGCGCGGATACAACACCTGCCCATTCTCGTTCCGCGGATAATTGCCGTGCTCGCCAATGATCACGACGCCATCCACCGCGAGTTTCGATCCCCCGAGGGTCAACGCCTCGGTGAGGGTCGGATACAACGGAACCCCGCGCCGGCGGGAGCGCTCGTGCGCCAGGTCCTGTTCCGGAAATTGGTCGCAATAAAGTGAGGCCACCTCCAGCTGTGGCTGATGCCAGGAGCCCTGCCAGCCGTAGCCTTCCAAAAGGCGATCCACGAAGTGCTCCATGTGGGAGTACTTGTTGATGACCGTACCCACCACGGCGATGCGTGGGCGGGAGCGGGTCTTGGGGCGCGTACGAATGAACGGCGCGCCCAGCACTGCACCGGTGCCCAGCCACGCCACGCCACCGGCAAGACCACCAATAAATGCCCGACGCCGCAGGCCGTGCGGCATCAAGGACTCCGGGGAATCAGGCTCCGAGGCGAACATAAAATTCAAGTCGCGGCGGACGGCCGCACTGCGGTCGGGGCGGGATCGCGCCCCCAGAGAAGGGCCAACACCACCCACGCCAACAACGGTGCACAACCCGCCAGGGCAAAGCCCAGGTCAAAGGATCCCGTATGATCCACCAGCCGCCCATAGTACTTGTGGGCGGGCGCCCAGCACCAGGCCAGAAACGAGCCCAGGCCACTGATTTTGCCCTGGTGTTGCGGAGCGATGTCCTGGGTCAGGGCGTGGTAAATCGGGAAAACCCCCAAGGAGCCGGCCGCCACCACACTCAGCACCAGCAGCAATTCCGTTCCCTTGGGTAGAATCAGCACAAAAAGTGACGACGCACTCAGCACCGCACAGCCTAGGAAGGTCAACGATCGCGAACGATGAATCGAGCAGCCACGTCGGTGCAACCACAGCGTCATCATTCCCGCCCCAAACACGCCCAGATCCGAGGCGATGAAGAATATGGAATTGAAATTAAGCGCCTCGGTATCGGTGAGCCCGCGGCCTTGTATGAGGAACTTCGTCAACCACGCCCGAATGAGCTGCCAGCCGGTGTTGATGAGCGAAATGATGATCACCACCGTGAGCATCCGACGGCTCCACACCGCCCGCCAGAAACCACCGGACAACCCCGGTCCGGGAGCAGGCGCGACCTTTTGCAGATCGGTTTCCCGCACCGAATAAAACCACGCGATCAGCCACAGCACCCCCATCACCCCGACCACCTGAAACGCCGGCCGCCAGCTATCGGGTTGATCGGTCAAAAACAACTTCATGAACTGCGGCGTCAGAATCGCACCAATGGAAGTACCGCTTTGCAGCACGCTGTTGCCCATGGGACGATCCTTGGCTTCCAGCAGGCGCAAGGTGGTCTTGATGGCACACGGCCAATGGCCGCCCTCAAAAAAGCCCAGCAGGGTTCGACACACCAGAAGCTCCGGATAATTGGAAACCGCCGCCGTGGAAAACCCCACCACGGACCAGAGGCAAACGACGACCGGGTACACCCACCGCACCGGCCAGCGATCCACCACCCACCCAAAAAACAAGGACCCGCACGCAAACGCCAACCCGAAATAGGTTTCCAGATTTCCGTAGAGTTCCTCGGTCAGATGAAACTGTCGCGTGATGCGGGTGGACACGTTCGCCAGCGTTTGGCGGTCCATGTAATTGAGCGCCGAGGCCAGCAGCAGCAGCCCACAGATCCACCATTTCCAGGAATCGCGGCGGAATGGTGTGCTCATGTCTTTAATCGGAGCCGCTTAACCGTTCCAGGACACCCCGTCCCACCGAATGACCCGCTCCAGCAAATCGACGACCCCCTGCGTGAACACCCGGAACAGGGCTTCACCCTTCGCCGCGGTCGCCAAATGGGGATCCCCGATGTGCCCCGGTTCGGTCCGCTCCCGGGTGATCCAGGCGCGAAAGGCCGGAGAAAAGGCGTTACCAAAGGGGACCGGCGCGAGCTTCTCGTGGCCCGGCACCACCAGGTGCGGCGCCAATCGCAGGATCATCGAGGTCTCCCACTCACAGGCATGGCCCATTTCGCGTTGGTGACTTCCGGGTACGGATTCCCACGGACGTTCCACCAAATGCCAGTACGTCGCGAAGGCCAGCAACAAATCAGTGCGCTGCCGCTCCCGCTGCCGCACTTCAAAGAGCGCCTGTTTCCCGGGCACATCATTCCCACCGTGCCCGTTCAGAAAGACGATCCGTTTGAAGCCGTGGGTGAGAAAGTTCTCGGCCAGACCGGCCAGCAGATCGAGATAGGTCCGCGGCGAAGCGGAAAGTGTGCCCGCAAAATCCAGGTGGTGATGGGAATTTCCCAGCCACGTCAGGGGAGCCACCAATACCTGGTCGCCCAGCCGCTCGCTCGCCCGCCGCACAATCTCTCCCATGAGGAGACTATCGGTGAAGACCGGCAGGTGATGTCCGTGTTGCTCCAGCGCCGCGACGGGAATGATCACCGGCGTGCGCTTGTCCAGGGCCGCCACCGCGGGCCAGGTCATCTCACTCAGGTTCATGCAGGTGACCAACGATGGACAGGCCGCCGGGCGAGTCCAAAGAGTTCAGCGAAAAATGTCGGCGGCCCGATGGCCCAGCCATCAAGGGCTGGGCGAGGCCGCACGCGAACGTTCGCCTATTTTCGCTGCGCCCGGCGTTTCGCTTCGAGCAGTCGGCTCGTCACGCCGCCCCGCGGATCGGCGGGAGGTGGCGCGTCAGCGACCCCGGACGGAGGCGGCGGGGCGGTGGTCCCTGCCCCGGCGTTATCCGCGGGAGCCGTGGGGGCCTGCTTCGGCCGGAAAAGCTCCGCGGCTGGCACCACCGGCACGACCACGCCATCCCCGCCCTCCGCGGTCTTGGCTTCGCGCACCCGGCCCTTCGCCGCCAGGAGGGCGCCCACATTCTCCTGCGACTCCACCCCTTTGCGCAGGTCGCCGAAGCCCAGCCGCCGCCGCACCCGGGCAAACCAATTCGCCCATTCCTCCCGATCGAAATCCACCCGGCGTACGCCCACATCCAGGACAAACAAAATAACAAACCAACGGAACAGTCCTTCCCAGAGATCCACCGGCTGGAACGTCTTCTGACGTCCGATTAAAAACGGATTATCCTTTCCCGGTTCCAACCAGCGGCCGCCACTGAGTTCCGCCAATCGGCGCAGGAGGCTGAGATTGGGTGCGCTCGCATTGAATTCCGGCGAGTAGTTCACGCTGGCCCCAAGCACCTGGGATCCGCGAACGCCACCCTTGTCGTCCAGATCCTGCAAATTCATCAAGTACGCACCGACCTCCTTGGTATCAAACTTCGCCTCGTAGCGGCCCGGCCCGGTTTGCTCCAGTACGACATCCTGGCGGACACCTTTCGGACTCACCACGGCCGTACGAAGTTTGAGGAAGTTCCGAAAGTTTCCTTCCCGATCCAAGGCCTCCACGGCGACGTGCCCAACGCCGTTCTCGACATTAACCTCAGTATTGAATTCCGCGGCATCCACCCGGCGCAGCGCCCATTTGGCGGTCTGCGACCAGAACTGCCGGTACTTCTCCCACCCCATCCAGTCCTGCGCCCACTTGCTGCGCGCATCGCTCGTGAACGCCACCGCGCGGCCCAGACCATATTGCCAATGTGCCAGAATGGGATCGCCCTTCTCGGAAACGATCGGCACCTCGGCCCGGGGCTTCGCCGTCGCCGCGACATATCCCCGAAGCGTGGGAAATTCCCCGGCGCCGATGCCCCGGATCAGTTCGCTCCCGCCGGTCACCTGCGGTTTGAACGGTTCCTCAAAGATCGCGGACTTCAGGATCACCGCCGCCTCCTTGATGAAAATCTGGGGGAGCATCGCAGCCGATTTCACATCGTAAAAACGCCCCTTCCCCTGTTCGGCGATTTTGATCATGGAATCCGGCATGACGTGCCCGCCGATCATGACAGTGCTGACCGTCACCCGGGCCGACACCAAATCCCGCATCAGGGCATCGGTCGGAGCCCCCGGATCCCCGTCGCTAAACACAATCATGTGTTTCAGATTCGCCGTGGATTTCTTGAGTCCGTCATGCCCCATCTGCATGAGATTCTGAAAGGACGGCAGATCCCCCTGATTCATCCCGGCGATGGTGTTGGCGATCGCCTTCTTGTTGGTGACCTTCTGCAGCGGCACCAACCAGCGATCCGTGCCATCCCACAGCAGCACACCCAATTCGTCCTGCGGGCCGAGCGAATCCAGCGCGGCGATGGCCACTTCCCGGCTCACCTGGTTGCCGTTGCCAAATTCCATGCCGTGCATCACCAGCACCAGGGCGCCACTGGGCAGGACCTTTTTGGAACTCAGCTCCATATCCAACGGCAACGTCGCCTCCAGCGGGGTATTGCGATAGCCACCCGCCGCATAGGAATTATCGCCGCCGATGCAGACCAACCCGATCCCGAAATCACGCACCGCGGATTCCAGCAACCGCATCCGATCCTGCCCCAAATCCCCAGCGGCAATATTGGAGAGGAAGATCGCGTCGTAACTCTGCAGTTCCGCCAGTGAATCGGGAACCACGGTGACATCCTTCAGCACCACCTCCACGTTCGCCGACCGCAAGGCACCCACGAGGTTCGCGTCCTCCGCGGGTTGAGCCGACACCAGCAGGATCCGCGGATCCCCCCGCACACTGGCAAATCCCGCCGCCCGATTATTTTGGGCTACCGTGTCGCCCGCGACCTCCAACTGCACGTCATACCCGTAAAAACCCGGATCACTCAAGGTTTGGGGAAACGAGAAAAGATTTTTCCCCGCGTCGAGTTTCACGGTCTGCGAGCCCAGCAATTGCCCATTGCGATACAGCCGCACCGTGCCGTTCTGCACCTTGTCAGAAAGCGCAAAAATCTTGGCCTCAAAGGTCTGTCCCTTCTTGAGATTCGCGGGTATCTGGAGTTTCTGGACCGAGACGTCGCCCCCCTTTTCGGTACCCAACGGCACCACATCCACCGTGACCCCCAAGGGGCGCGCGGCGATCACGGCGGCCGCGGCATCGCCGACGTTCTCATTGCCGTCGGAAAAGATCACCAGCTTCTTCTGGCCATTCTCGGGAAATGCGGCCGTGCCCAATCGGATGGCACCGGCGAGGTCCGTCCGCTCACCACCCACGATCGCCTGGATCTTGATGGCCGAGGTGGTCTCCCGCACCTCCGTCTCCAAAGCGGCGTCCGAACCGAAGACCAGGAAGCCGGATTTATCCTCCCGCTTCTTTCCTTCGGCCATGGTATTGGCCATTTCACGGGCCTGTTCCTGCTGCGGCGAAGGAACGGAATCCGAACGATCCAGCAGGAAAAACGTATTCATGCCTTCGCGCGGACGTTTCCACTGAATCCCCGCGACCCCCAAGAGCAGCAGCAGGAGCACGAACAACCGCAGGCCCGTCGACACCCAACGACGCCACGGCGCCAGGGACGCGTCCGAGCGCCAGACGAGCCAGAGCGTCCACGCCACTGCCGGGATTAGCAGCAGGAGCCATTCGGGATGCGTGAACTGGAAGCGCATGAAATGAATATGAAGTTACCGCTGCAGCGCCGCCGGTTCCGCATCGCTGACGCGGCCATTGGCGGGATCGCTGGGATTAAATCCGTGCCCACCCGCTGTCGCCACCAACGGAGCCGCCCGCCGAAGCAGTTTCTGCACGCGATGATTCTGTGAATCGGCAACATAGAGATTACCCCGGGAATCAAAGCAGATGGCCCAGGGATTCGCGAACTCACCCGGTTCCCGGCCCGCCCGGCCGACGGTTTCCAACAGCTGATCGGCCGCATCGTAAATACTCACGCGACTGTTGCCGAATTCGCAGATGAATTGCCGCCCCATGGCGTCGACCCGGACATCATAGGGAAAACTAAAGGCTCCCGCTTCCGCCCCCGCATGCCCGTATTCGCGCACGAACTTTCCGGACCGATCAAAAATCTGGATCCGATGATTGCAGGAATCGGCCACATAGACCAGATCGCCCGGACCGACGGCGATGCCCTCCGCTCGATTGAATTCCCCCGCCCCCTGCCCCGGCCGTCCCCAGGTCCCCACCAACTGGTACGGAGACACAGCCGAGACTCCGGCGGCCGGCACGTGGGTAAGGTCCGCACTCACGCTGAATCTCTGCACCCGCTCCACGGTGGTATACTCCCCCAGAAAATATTCGCCCGCCGAATTCACGGCGACGCAGCGCGGCAGAATGAATTCGCCGATATTGGTGCCCCGACGCCCCCACTGGGCCACCAACTTGCCCTGCGGCGTGAAGTGATTGACCCGCTGATAATGCGGCTCCACCACGAGGATGTTGCCCGCCGGATCCACGGACATTCCCTTGGCCTTGCCGATATCCGTCTGCGGCATCTGCCACTGCAAAAGAAAACGGCCGTCCGGACTGAACTTCTGAATGCGGCCAGTGATGTCGGCCACATAGAGATTGTCGTCCCGATCACACGCCACCGAGCGCGGTTTGTTAAACTGCCCCGGCGCCACCCCGCGCGATCCAACAATTCGGGCCGCAGCGAAATACTTCGACGTCAGCGGGCGATCCCCCGGCAACGCGGCGGAGCGATCGGAACACCCGCCGAGCACCACCGCGCCGCAGCCGACGGCTAGACACCGCGAACGCCACCCGCTTTGGACGCGCGGATTGGAATCGATCTCCGGGGGCAGTCCCGGGCGCTGCGGCCGGACGCTCCAACGGGCCACTCCAAATCCGACCAGCGGCAGCAGGGCGATGCCCAACGTCACCAGGCACAACGCATTAACCTGGGCGGCGTGGCCGTAATGGAGCAGATTGAAAATTCGGAGGGCGAGAGTTTCACCGCCCGGAGGCTGCAACAGAACCAGCGTCTCGACATCCCAGAGACACAGCAGATACACGGCATAGGCCATCGCCAGGATCGGTCCCGGCAACTGCGCCCAGGTGACCAAGCGAAAATGCGCCCAGCGCCCGGCGCCGAGCAGACGCGCCGTTTCGTCCAGCGCAGGATCCACGGTCTGCACCGCCGCCGATATGGCCCCCCAGGCAGGTGCCAGATACCGCAAGCCCAGCGCCAGCCAGACAATGCCAAAGC
This sequence comes from Verrucomicrobiota bacterium, assembly GCA_947471985.1. GTDB lineage: Bacteria > Verrucomicrobiota > Verrucomicrobiia > Limisphaerales > UBA9464 > CANIZL01. Next base: position 21,106 of record CANIZL010000079.1, read on the forward strand.
TCGAGTACCACCAGATCAATCCCGGCCGGTTCAAGGCCACAATCAAACCTACCGAGAGGAAGACTCCCGGGAGCAAAAACACCAGCCAGGCCCCGCGCGCGATCCACGAAAGAAATCCGGCACGGTTATGATCCCTCCGGCTCAGCCCGCGCCCGCGCCCGCGCCCGGCCAGGAGCAGCGCCATCGCCGGCAGCAAAACCGCCACCGCCGCGGCCGATAGAAAGGAATTACCGGCGGCCAGGCTCCCGGCGGCAAAGGCGCCGGGCAATTCCGTCCAGGTCCGCCGATGGATCACCAATTGGCCCAACGGCAACGCCAACGAAGCCAGGACGACCAGGACGCTCAATCCGATCGTCACCGTTCGGCCGGTCCGGCCGATTCGCCGCGCCAGCAAGGCGGGTGGCACGGTGCTGGCTTCACGGCGCCACGCCACCTCCGGCGTGCGCCACAGCGCGGTCAGGAGCACCGGCAGAATCCACAACGGCCACGTGGCCGAAAGCGCGCCCCAAAGATCGAACTGGGTGTTATAGCGCAGCCAAAATTCCTCGGTGAACACCCGGACTTGAAAAAGTGTGGGCACCGTGAAATTCGCCAGCGCCAACGTCAGTGTCAGCACGGACGACAGTTTCAAGGCGGACCGAGCCGCCGGCCACAGCACCCAGCGCACCAGGGACCAACCCCGCAGATTCGGTTCAGCTTCCAGGACGATCGCTTCCAGTTTTCGCCACGCGCCCAACACCAGAAAGAGCGTCACCGGCCACAGCCCCAAGCCCAGCACCATCGCCGTGAGTGGCAACATCGCGATGGCGGATGCTTCCGCTCCGATCGTCGAGCGCCAAGCGGCGGTGATTTCCAGCCAGCAGTTGGCCGGAAGAAAGGGTGGCAGCGCAAGAGTCACGGCGCCGGCAGCGCAACCCCAGCGACGCAGCGCAGGTCCCGCCGTGGCCACGGTCACCGCCATGGCCAAGCCCGCCAGCAGGGCAACCGCCCACGCACCAATCGCCACCGCGAAGGAATGCCACCAGAGGGAGATATTCATGGGGCAAATATCCCCCTCAGTTCCTGTCCCGCGGCCGCAAAATCCCGCAGCATGTCGTCCCAGCGGGGCTCGACCGCCCACTCGGTCGGTGCTTCCAGTGCCCCGGCGGTGCGCAGTTTTTCCTGTACCCCGGCGGATTGCAGATACTGGAACAATTGCTCGGCGGCCGACGCCCGGGGCGCTCCGTGAAGAATCGCCACGGTATTGCGCAGCCGCCAAAGCACCGGCCCGGGCAGTACCGGGAGGCCGTCGGCTTGAGCGGAAATAATATCATCGGAATCCGTCAAACCCACCCACGCTTCCCCGCGCGCCACCCGCCGCACCACGTGGGAATTTCCCTCTTCGAGAAACACCTGATTCGCGGCCAGCGCCCGGCACCAGGCACGCCACGCGGTTTCTCCCCACTCGGCCCGCAATGCGGTCATATGCGTGGCCGTGGAACCAAACCAGGGCGCGGCCAGCGAAACCCGTCCCCGCAGCGCGGCATTGGTCAGCCCGGCGAGTCCAATATCCGCCAGCTCCGGCCGCTGCTTTCCCACGACCAAACGTCGGGAACGTTGCCCAAAACCCGCCCAACCGTTGCTCGCCCGAAAGACCCCCAGCGCCGCCAGGCGCCGCGTCTGAAACTCTTCGTTGCCCCAGAAAACATCGGCCGCCGGGTGTTCCCGTTCCGTCAGGAGCCGATTCGCCAGCCCCACGGTTTTCACTGCTTCGCTGTCAAATACCGCCCGCACGCCAATACCTGTGACCGCAGTGAAGGCGGCAAAGATGGGCTCGGCGTAGGCCTGATCCTGGGCGCAATACACCACGACGTCCGGGCGGGCGCCGCACCCCGCACCGATGGACGCGAGTCCGATCAATGCCAACAGCCAGCACCCGATCCAACCGCGAAGTCCGGGAGGCCGTTTCATGCGGTGCGGCGGTGGTACCACCACCATTCCAGCATCATCACGGCCAGGGCTCCGAGGGCGAACCACCGCCAGTATTCCAGATCGGCCCGTTTCTGGCGGGTCGCGGTCACCTCCGTGTACTTGCCCACCTGCAAACTGTCTCGCGGACGAATATTACTCTCCTGTGAATCCAGCAGGTTGGAGGCAAAGGTCAGTCGATTGGTCCCCAGCGTGACCCGGTACACGCCCTGCCGGGAGGTTTCTCCAAACACCAGTTCGCGGGTTTGGGCATCCAGTTTTACCACCCGCTCGCTGCCGTCAGGTCGGGTCAGCTTCGCCGAGGTCAATCCCGTGCCCCCAAAATCACCCAACGGCAGCCGGATCGCCTCGCCGGCCCGCAGTGAAAACAGCTCCGCCTTGGCCGTGGCGGGGTTCAACCAATCGATGGCGTTGGCAACAAAAATCGGGAATCCAATGCGCAGCGGCCAGGTGCTCTGCAGGGCATCAAATCCCACCCAGACAATCCGCTGACGGCCGAGTTCACCGGCCACAATCAGGGGACTCTGCGGCGAATCCACCAGCGATACACCCCAGGTGGGCGGTTTCACCGCCATGGCCCGGGCGATCTGAACATTGTCAAACGTCACAAACCGCAGCAGCGGATGCGTGTTGCGCCAATCCACGATCGCCGGATTCTCGATTTCGCCGACCGGCGCCGCGAACCAGTTGGTCGCGGCCACATTCAGTGCGAGCACATTGCCTTCCGGCCAGCGGGTCGGCGCCACATCGTCGAGGACATACACATCCGCCTTCGTCGCCAAATCCGTATAGTCGCTCACCACCGCCAGCTCGAGATTTGGCGCGGCCGCCTTCAGCGCTTTCTCCAAAAAACGATTCCCCTTCGTCACCAGCAGCACATGGACCGGCTGCGGCAATAGACTGACCAGCCGGGCTTCATCGTCCGCCGGCAGATCATCCTTTCCGGTAAGCCGCAGGGTGAAGACCCCGTCACGGTCCTGCGCGGTCACCAACGCCACCGGCGTCGTGTTGGTGGGTCCCAGCGACAAGTTGCGCGTCTCCCGCAATTCCCCGTCGAAGAGCAACTCAACCCGAACCTCGCGCGCCGCGGAGGAGTAATTCGCAATCGCGGCAAATACCGCCCGCTGCGCCGGATTTTCCGGATTCGCCTTCACATCCATCGCCACGATGCCCGCGTTTTCCGACCGCACCCCGACGCGGTGATACACCAGGCGCAATTCCTTGGCCGCAAATTCCGAGAGATCGATGCCGGCACCGTCCGAAAACAGATGCACCTCGGCATCCGCCCGATCGCGAGTCAGGGTTTCCGCCACCCGCAGCGCCTCGGCCAGACGGGTGGTGGAGTCGGTCACCTGCGCCTCCGTGATCGCCCGCCGGAGAGCGGCCTTTTCCGAGGTCGCACTCTGCCGCACTTCCGCATTGGCTCCGGCCACCATCACCAGCATTTGCTGATTCCGCTCCCCAAAGCCCGTCTTAAGGCCGTCCACGAGCTTCAAAGCTCCGGCCCGGGCCGCTTCAAAGCGCGAGGGTGTAACGTCCGTGGATTGCATGGAGGCCGAGGCATCCAGGATGAGCACCTGCAATCCGGCTTCGCCCGCCTGACCGGAAAAATAGGGTCGGGTAAGGGCCAGAATCATCAACGCCAGCAGGAGCAGTTGAAACCACAGCAGCCAGTTGCGGCGCAGACGCTGCAGCGGCGCACTCGCCTGGGTTTCCGCCAGAAACCGCTGCCAAAGCAAAGTGCTCGGCACGACTCGCACGACCCGCTTGCGCTTGAGCAGATAAAACAGCACCACGACCGGCAGCGTGGCTGCAAAGGCAAAGGCGGCCGGGGCCAAAAAATTCATACCGTCGCCCTCCCCTTCTGGTGCGGGTTCACGCCCACACCTCCTGGGCGCGCAATTGTTTCAAAAGCAGAACGCTCAGATCGGTGGCTGAACTCACACTGAAGAACCGCACCCCACGCGCGCGACAGTATTCCCGCAGGCGTTGCACGTAATTCGCGACACTCTGTTGATACGCCGCCAGACGGAATTTCCCGAAGGTCACTTCCTGTTCCACCCCGGTCTCGGAATCAATCAAACGAAGATCCCCGAACGAGGTGGGTTGAATTTCCTCCGGCGCGAGAATTTGAACCGCGTGTACTTGGAAGCCGCGCCCGATCAGCGCCGTGAGCCCCGCCTCGTAACCCGCGGGATCCAGAAAATCACTGAGCACAATGGCGACCCCGGTCTGCCGCGCTTCCATGGCGCCCCGCTTGAGGGCCGCATTGAAATCCGCGGCTCCACCGGCCGTCAGCGCCGCGAGGTTCTGAAAATAGCCCATGGAGGCCTTCTTGCCGCGCACGGCCCGCAACGCGCCCCGTACCGCGGTCTCCCGGGCTGCCGTTTCACCGGTGGCCTCGGGAAAGGCCACCACGGATACGCGATCAAAGCCGCAGAGCGCCACGTATCCCACCGCGGCGGCCAATTGTCGGGCCAGTAGAAACTTGCTGGGCTCGCCAAAGGTCATGCTGGCGCTGGCATCGAGAAAAATCCGCACCGGCAATTCCCGCTCTTCTTCGTAGAGTTTCAGGAACAAACGATCCAGCCGGCCGTAGAGGTTCCAGTCGAGATAGCGGAGATCGTCGCCACTGACGTAATTACGGTGATCGGCGAACTCGACGCTCAAACCGCGAGCCCGGCTGCGGCGCTCGCCTTTCAGCGAACTCTTGGCCCGACGCGCGGACAACAACTGGAGTTGCTCCAATCGTCGCAGCAGGTCCACCGTGATCAGCCCACTCATGATTGCATTCCGGATCGGCCACCCAACCGGCACCCACCGTCACGCCGAAACCAAGCCCGCATCCCGGGGTACATCGCGCAGGATCTGGGCAATGATCTGATCCGTCGTGACCCCTTCCGCCTCCGCCTCAAAGTTCGGAATGAGACGATGCCGGAAGGTCGGAGCGGCCACCGCGGCGATGTCTTCAAAACTGACATTGAATCGTCCCTGCGTCAGCGCCCGCACCTTCCCCGCCAAAGTGAGCACCTGAGCCGCCCGCGGACTGCTGCCGAAGCGCAGAAACTGATTGGTGATGGGCGCCGCCGTGTCGGTCTTGGGATGCGTGGCCAGCACAAGGCGGACGGCGTAATCCTTGACCGCGGTGGCGATGGGCACCTGTCGCACCATCTTTTGCAGGGCGAGCAATTCCTCGCCGGAGACCACTTTCTGCGGGATTACTTTTTCACCTTCCGTGGTGCGGTTCAGAATCTCCGTTAATTCCTCCCGCGTTGGATACCCCACCAGCAGCTTGAAGAAAAAGCGATCCAATTGCGCTTCCGGCAGCGGGTACGTTCCTTCCTGGTCAATGGGATTCTGGGTGGCGAGAACGAAGAACGGCAGCGGCAGCGGCCGCACCGCACCGCCCGCCGTCACCTGACGTTCCTGCATCGCTTCCAACATCGCCGACTGGGTCTTCGGCGTCGCCCGGTTGATCTCGTCCGCCAGTACGATGTGCGCAAAAACCGGTCCCTTTTGGAATTGAAACTCCCGCCGCCCGCCCGGGGTTTCCATCACCAGGTTGGTGCCCAGAATGTCGGCCGGCATTAGATCCGGAGTGAATTGAACGCGGCTGAAGCTCAGATCCAGCACCTCGCCCAAGGTTCGCACCAAGAGGGTTTTGCCCAGCCCCGGAACGCCTTCCAGGAGCACATGCCCGCCCCCGAAGATGGCGGTCAACGTACCGTCGACGATGGCATCCTGACCCACCATGACCTTGCCAATTTCTGCTCGGGCACTGGCATAGACGGTGCGAAACTGGGCGATGGCTTCTTCGGTGGTCATGGCGTTAGCATTGCTGTTCGGATTGGACCGGCAACTCCCGGTTTCGTTCCAGCGAATCCTCCAAGACTGCCCGGTGCGCGCCCCCTTTGGCAAGCGGCATGCTCCAAACCGTCGGACAAATTGGCCGCGCCCCACCACCGTGGGTCGCGGCCCCGGCTTCTACGGGCGCTCCAGGGTTCCCTGCGCGCGACTGCGACCCAGCGTCGCATTGAGCGCATCCCACAATTGCACCGTGAACGTCCGCTGCGATCCCGGAACCGCAGTGCCAAACGTCGTTATGGTCAGCGTCTTTTGCGTCTCGCCCGGAGCGAAGGTCACCGTCGGACGCGGCTTGCGCGCGAGGCGATAGAACCAGGCCCCGTTGGCCGCCGGCAGGGTCACCTGTTGGGAACCGTCCGTGGTCTCGGGCAGTTGGGACGCCGTCTTCCAACCCGCCGGATCCCCCAAGCCCTCGCGCACCTGCAACAGCGGCACGCCCGGTTTGCGGAACCAGGATAGGCGCACGCCGCCGTCCACCACCTCAATGCTCAACGGCTCCCCAATGAGGAACGGTGGCACCGTCAGGTCCGGTACTCCCAGATAGTCCGGCCCCGCTTGGGCGGTTCCATTCTCGGTTCCAAAGTCCACCACGATCGGCAGCGTTCCCGGATGGTCCAGGCTCACCTTGAAGGTCAGAGGATAGACGCCCGAATTCCCCACGGCGCCCCGCGCATCGGCAATGCTCACCACCGGCAGCGAGGCCGATCGCACCACCACCCGTTGACTGCACGTGGCCTTGTTGCCCGCGTGATCCGTCACCGTCCAAACCACGGTGTGGGTCCCCACCGGCAATATGGCAGGTGCGTCATTGGTGATGGAGGCGACGCCGCAGCTGTCCGCGGCGACCGGCGCGCCCAGGTCCACCAAACTCGCACCAGCGGATCCGGGGGCGGCGTCAATGACCACCGGCAGCGGACAGGTGATCGTCGGCGGGAGCGCGTCCGTTACCCGGATCTTCTGTGAAGCCGTCGCGGTGTTGCCGCAGCTGTCGACCGCTTTCCACGTCCGGGTCAGCACAAAGACCCCCAATTTCCCGTCCGTGATGGTTTCCTGGAAGGTCACCGCGACGCTTCCCGAGCACAGGTCCGTCGCCGTCACGTCCGGCAGGAACGGCAGATTGTTGCACGACGCCGTGGTGTCTGCCGGTACGCCGATTAACACCGGCGGTGTAGTGTCCACCAGAGTGATGCGTTGGGACCGATTGGTCACATTACCGCAACCATCCACGGCGATCCACCTGCGGGTAACGATCCGCTGGCAATTCACCACGTTGGTGGTGGTCAGGACGCTCGGAGTGATGATCCCGTCGCAGGCATCGGTGAACACGGGGGCGATAAATGCCGGATTGGCCGGGCATTCCACGATTCCGTCGGGGCCCTGCGGCTTCGTCACCGCCGGCGGTTGCGTGTCCTTGACCGTGATCGTCTGGGTCCGGTTGGTGGCATTGCCGCACGCGTCAGTCGCCCGCCAGGTCCGCGTAATCACGACATCACAATCGATCTGATTCGTGGTGGTGACGATGATCGGCAGGATCAGGCCTCCGCAGGCATCGGTGAATACCGGGGCCGTAAAGACCGGCGGGGCCGGGCATTCGACGATTCCGTCAGGCCCTTGCGATTGAGTGACCGCCGGCGGAGTGGTATCCATCACCGTGATCCTCTGGCTCCGGTTGGTGGCGTTTCCGCACGCGTCCACCGCAGTCCAGGTACGGGTAATCACTTTCCGACAGTCCGGACCATTCGTTGTCGTCAAGACGCTGGGCGTAATCACGCCGTCGCAGGCATCCGTGAAAAGCGGTGCGGTAAAGACCGGCACCTCCGGGCATTCCACCGTGCGATCCGGCCCTTGCGCCTGAATCACCCTCGGGGGCGCGGTATCCACCACCGTGATCGTCTGCGTCCGGTTCGTCGCATTGCCACAGCTGTCGGTCGCAATCCAGGTTCGAATAATCACCCGGCTGCAGCCCGCCGCATTGGTCGTGGTCAAGATGCTCGGATTAATGATCCCGTCGCACGCATCCAGGAACACCGGGGCCGTAAAGATCGGCGCTGCCGGACATTCCACCGTGCCATCGGGGCCCTGCGATTTGGAAACCGTTGGCGGAGTGGTATCCACCACGGTGATGGTTTGAGTCCGATTGGTGGTGTTACCGCAGGAATCCGCCACCCGCCACGTGCGGGCAATGACCCGGCGACAGCCCAGCTGATTTGTCGTGGTCGTCACCGTCGGCGTCAGCACATCCCCGCAAGTGCCCGAGAAGCCCGGCGCCGTGAACACCGGAACCGTTGGACATTCCACCGTGGCGTCCGGCCCCTGTGGGGTCGTTACCAACAGGACGGAATCGTCGTCCAGAATCGTCCCCACACCGATCGCATCCGCGATCTGGGCATTCACCGGATTGCTCAAGCGAACGGCAAAGGTCTCGTCCAATTCATCCAGCGTGTCGCCCTTCACCTGCACCGACACAGTCTGAGTGAGTTGTCCCGGAGCGAAGGTGAGCACGCCGCTTCGGGGGGTGAAATCCCCCGGGGCGACCGCCGTGCCATTTTCCGTGGCATAGCCGACGGTAATGGTCTGCGCGCTGCCGAGGGAAAGGGTGACCACAAATTCGGCATTGGTGGTGCCGGTATTCCCTTCCTTCACCACCACGTCCCCAATTTTGATCTGGGGTACGGGCAGATCATTGAGAATGGTCCCGGTGGCCCGGCCACGACCCAGCTTCGCGTTCACCGGATTGGCCAACTGAACGAAGAAGGTTCGATCCGTGTCGTGCACCGTCTTGCCGTAGACGAGGATCGTGATCGACTTCCGGGTCTCGCCCGGATTGAACGTGACGCTGGCGCGACCGCGCCGGGCCAGGCGATAGAACTTCTGGCCCGTGCCCACCGTCAGCGTCAGGTGATGCTCCGTGCCCACCGTCACCGGCAGCTGTTCCACGAGCTTCCAGCCGTTGACATCCAAATCATCCCGCACCTGCAGGACGGTGGATCCGTCGAGACCCGACCAGGACAGCTCGAGTTGATCACCCACCTGCGCGATCTTCAACGGCACCGCGGGCGGTCCGGACACACTGGAAATTCCAATGTAATCGCGACCAGCCACCGCCGTGCCGTCCTCGGTGTAGAATTCCACCACCACCGGCAGGCGGCTGGGCACATCCATGGAGACCGTGATGGCAAACGGTTTGACGCCCGCCGAGCCGCTCACGTCGCTGATGTCCACGACATTGATCACCGGAACCTGTGTCGACTCCACAATCACCAATTGCGTGCAAGTCGCCTGATTGCCGCTGCGGTCGGTTACCGTCCAGGTCACCACGTTCGTTCCCACCGGGAAACTGGCGGGCGCATTGTTGGCCACTGAGGCGACACTGCAGTTATCCGCGACCTGCGGAGTACCCAACACCACCCCACTCGCTGTCTGGACCCCGGAGGCCAGGGTCACTGTCACCGTCGGCGGACAGGTGATCGTCGGCAGCACCCGGTCGAGGATTGTCACCCTCTGGGTGCCCGTCGCGGTATTGCCGCACGCATCGGTCGCCGTCCAGGTGCGGAGCACCGTGAGACCCGTGGCCAGATCGCCGCTCCGGGTCTCGCTGAACACCACAGGCACAACACCCGAACAGGCATCCAGTGCCGTCACCGTCGGAGCGGACGGCAGCGAATCACAGACCAGCGTCAGATTGGCGGGAACTCCCGACAGAACCGGCGGTGTGGTATCCCGCACCGTAATCGCCTGAGTGCGGTTGGTCGCATTGCCGCAGGTATCCACCACACTCCAGGTCCGGGCAATGACCCGGGCACAATTGACGATATTGGTCGTCGTTGTCGCCACCGGAGTGAGCACTCCATCACACGCGTCGGTAAACACCGGGGCACTGAAGACCGGGACCGCCGGGCACTCGATGGTTCCGTCAGGACCTTGCGCCGTCGTCACCGCCGGACGCGTCGTGTCCTGCAGCGTCAGCCGCTGGGTCCGGTTGGTCGAATTGCCGCAACTGTCCGATACAATCCACGTCCGGGTGACCACTCGCGTACAACCCACCCCGTTGGTGACGGTCAAAATACTGGGATTCAGCACCCCGTCGCAGGCGTCCGTAAAGACCGGCGCCGTAAAGACCGGCACGGCGGGACATTCGACGATCGCGTCGGCCCCCTGTGCCGTCGTCACCGCCGGCGGGGTCGTATCCCGGATCGTAATCGTCTGCGACCGGTTGGTCGCGTTGCCGCAGGAATCGGCCACGCTCCAGGTCCGCACGATTTCCCGGGTGCAATTGACGGTGTTCGTGGTGGTAACCACCAGCGGCGTCAAGACGCCGTCACACGCATCCGTAAACACGGGCGCCGTGAACACCGGCACCGCCGGACATTCCAGGGTCCGATTCGAACCTTGCGCCGCTGTCACCGCCGGCGGAGTCGTGTCGTTGATGACGATATTCTGCGTGCACTCCGACACATTCTGACAGCCATCCGTCACCCGGTAAGTCCGGCTGATGGTGCGCGGGCAGGTCCCGTTGGAAACATCGCCCACAAACGAGAAGGTCAGGCCGAGGCCGCAGTTATCCCGCGCGACGCCACCCGCGGTCACAAAGGCCGCCAGGTTCGCATAAGGCGCCGGCACCGTGGTTCCGCATTCAATGCTGATCGTGCCCGGGCAGGCCAGCGTCGGCGGCGGAGTGGCCGAGAAGCGGATGGCTTGCGTGCATTCCGTCTGATTGCCACAGCGGTCCACCAGCCGATACGTCCGGTTGACCGTCTTCGGACACGTTCCAATGGTCACATCACCCACATGCACCAGCGTCAAAGCGGCGCTGCAGTTATCCGTGGCCAGCCCACCCGCGGCGAGGAACGCCGTTAGATCCGCGTACGGCGCCGGAACCGCCGCCCCGCATTGCAGGGCAATTGGCGACGGACAGACCAGCGTCGGCGGCGTCGTGTCGCTGATCCGAATCACTTGAACGGCCGTACTGCTGCGACCGCATCCGTCGGTCACCGTGTAGGTTCGCGTGACCACCAGCGGGCAGCCCGCCACCGCCACGTCGGCGGAGGTGACCGCCAAGGCCGCGTCGCTCGAACACGCATCGCTGATGTTCAAGCCGAGGGCCTCCAGCGCCGCCACCGAGGCCACGGGCGCCGGCGCTGCCGCCGCCGTGCAGCCTTCGATCGCAATTGCAGGAAGGACACCCGCGATGCTCGGCGGAGTCGTATCCACCACGATGATGGTCTGCGTCCGATTCGTGGAATTCCCACACGCATCGGCAGCAATCCACCGACGGACCACCACCTTGGTGCAACCCACCACGTTGGTGGTGGTCAGGACGCTGGGCGTAATAAGCCCACTGCAGGCGTCGGTGAACACCGGTGCGGTAAACACTGGCGCATTGGGACATTCCACGGTCCCGTCCGGTCCCTGTGCCGTGGTCACTGCCGGCGGCACCGTGTCGGTCACCGTGATCGTTTGGACGGCCGAACTGCTGTTATTGCAGGCATCGGTCACCGTATAGGTGCGCGTGATCACCAGCGGACAACCACCAGCAGCCACGTCCCCGTGAGTCACAATCAGAGCGGCATCCGCCGTACAGGCGTCACTGATTCCCAAGCCCAAGGCCTCGAGGGCGGCCACGGTGGTCGCCGCCGCGGGCGTGGCAGCCGCACTGCAACCCTGCACCTGAATCGCCGGCAGCACCCCGGTAATGACCGGCGGTACGGTATCCCGCACGTTAATAATCTGGGTCGCGGTGCTGCGGTTGTTGCACGCATCCGCCACCGAGTAGGTGCGGGTAATCACCAACGGACAGCCACTTTGTACACTGTCGGCATGGGTCACCACCAGCTCGACGTCCGCCGTGCAGGCGTCGCTGATATCCAATCCGAGCGCTTCCAACCCCGCCACCGTGGACGCGGCCGCCACGTTCGCCGAGCACCCCTCGATCGTGCTCGCGGGTAGGATTCCCACGATCACCGGCGGAGTGGTGTCCCGAACCCGGAGTGTCTGCACCACCGAACTGCGGTTGTTGCAGGCGTCGGTAACCGCATAGGTGCGGGTGATCACCACCGGGCACGTGCCCGTGACCACATCACCGTGGGTTACGGTGAGTGCCGTATCGTTGGAGCAGGCGTCACTGATGCCCACGCCCAGTGCCCGCAAACCG
>CANIZL010000080.1 GCA_947471985.1 Verrucomicrobiota bacterium
GTTCACGTAATTTCCCCGCCAGATTTGCTCACGGCGGGCATCCGGGAAGCTGAGCAGAACCTGATCGACGATTCGTCCAGCTGCATCCCGGATCTCAACAAGATTAGCGCCTCCCGCACCAAACTTCTTCCGGCTGGCCAGGCGCGGAAATATATCAGCTGCCCCGTCCCGGCAACTCCAAACCAGGATCCCGCCGGGTGGCAGCACTGCGGGCCCGAGGATCTGCCGTTGCCGGTTCTGTGGTGAGTCGAGCAGACCGGGTCCGGCCTCCAGCGTCCATTCACTCAGGTCCACCGCGGTCTCGCCCGGGTTAACGAACTCGATTTCCTGGGCATCCAGCGTGATCTCGGAAATCACGATCCCGGGAGCCGAAAATCGGTAGGCGGCGAGCGCCAAGTTGGTATGGGTGGTTACGATCGGCGTACCCGCCCCGTTCACGGACCGTATTACCAGGGGAGCCGTGACGGTTCCATCATCGGCCGGCGGACTCGCGGGCCCGGGTAGGACGGAGAGCCGCGCCGTGGTCTGCGCGGTCGCGGTGAGCACCAAAAAAATGGCGGGAAGGAGCAGGTTGCTAAGCAGGCGGAACATGGGGAAACCTCTGAGAACAACCTTTCGGGATGGGCTGGCTAATGGGATCAAAGTCTTCAAACAGTCTATCAGTTAACGTCTTCTAAAGCCTGATTCGATTCCTTGGAATGTGTGTGCAGCGCCTCGATCTGACAATATGATTCGCAATCGAAAACCATTCTTGAAATTCGGCCACGCGAGTTCACCTGTTCGGCGAGTGTAAATTGATAAGGCAATTTTTCCTTTCGCGTCCAGCATGCCCCAAGCATTGCGCGGAAAGAAAAATCAGCTTCAGTGAATTTATATCAAATACTGAGCTGCTCTCGGAGACGGACGTACGATTGCATTCGGTGCCCCTTTTCCCCAAATAGCCAGTTGCTTAATTCAGTAGATATTTCCGTGCTCATCAAATTATTTTGACGTATATAAATAAGCCATCGAATAATAATTCCTCCGGCCTGGGCTCTGGGAACGTTCATTTCTGCTAGTAAACCATCATCGTGGGACCTCAGACGATCTGCAATGCCTTGTGTGCTTGCGATCTCCTCCTCTTGATGACGCTCAGCAGAACGCAAATCCAAGGCCGCCTCTAGCGACTTCACTTTTGAGAAGTCCGTCAGACTGGCAGTTGTTAGTTCTTGAATGAGCTTCGTGATTTGACCTCCGCTGTAGTAGTTCAATAACGGTGAATCGTATCCACTGCCTTCGATCAAGAGCCTGATACAGCAGGCGATCAAAATGGTCCGCTGATGTCCGTCCAGGCCTCGCAATAACATCGCAATTCTGGCGTCCTCATTTTTCATGTTGCTTCGTGTTGCTTCGGCAATTGCTTTCTTTCTCGACGCTCCTCGGAATGGAAAATCTGCTTTCGCGGATCGGTCCACCTTTTTCGCAGTCTGAGGCGAACGGGCCGGTGCCGCAAGGACGATTGGAAATCCACAGCCTATTCTGGATGGTGGCGTGCGGTAAGTCGTGCTAGGAGCGTCCTGAGCGGCTGGGGTCGGCGATGTACTTGAAGAAGATGAGGCCCAAGACGACGTGCTTGTACTCCGCCGCGTCCATGTTGTTGCGGAGCTTGTCGGCAGTCAGCCAGATCCCGCCGCCGCGGGACTCGAAGCCCAGGTTGACGGAGGAATCAGCTTTTGTTGGTGCGGTCTTGGCCATCTGGATTTTTGCGGGAACAGTCTCCGGCACGCCGCCAATTGGCGGGAATCTGTATCCCCGATGAAAAGTAGGAGTCCCAAATAGGAGTAAGGCATGGCGCGACCCGCCCGGGCCATCGGCAACCACCCTCGGACGGCAACTCCAAGAACTTTGGATGTGGGTGCAGATTGTGATTTGCGTTGGCGGGCTGGGATAGCCGCCATGGCGGGCGGTGCCAGGTTGAGTATTTCCTACCAAGACGGCGCGGCGACCCATTGCGGGATTGCCAATGCCGGGATCCGGTCCGGGTGTTCTGCGGTCGAATACCTGTTGACCGGGACGCGTTGGCGGAGCCCAATCTCGCAGAACACATGAACGCGGCCTTTCGCAACTTCACCTCGGCCCGCTGGCCCGAAACTCCGGCGGCGGGCGCGCGGTTGCCGGGCGACTAACCGATGCAGCACGGGACGAAAATGGCTCGGGCGGGTGGGATCCTCTTCGCGATCGTTGCGGGGGCGTGGATGGAGTTGGCGGCGCAGGGCGGGCGCACCAATGGCGCGGTGGCGCAGGGACCTGATCGGGCGGTGGCAGCGATCGAGCATTGGTCCCTGAGACCTTTGATCCAACCAGCCGTGCCGGAACGTAGCGGAGCGGGTTGGGCCAGGACGCCGATCGATCGCTTCGTTGCGGCGCGGTTGGCGGCGCAGGGATTGGTGCCGTCGGGCGCCGCGGATCGGCGGACGCTTCTGCGGCGGGTGACCTTGAATCTTACCGGCTTGCTGCCCACGCCGGAGGAGGTGACCGCGTTCGTCGATGATCCGGATCCGCAGGCGTACGAAAAACGCGTGGCCGCGTTACTTGCGTCCCCACGGTACGGGGAGCAGTGGGCGCGGCATTGGTTGGACCTCGCAAGTTACGCGGACACCCACGGGAACGATCACGATTTCATTCGGCCGAACGCCTGGCCGTATCGCGATTACGTCATTGCGGCCTTCAACGAGGATCGGCCGTATGCGCGGTTCGTGCAGGAGCAGGTGGCGGGGGATGTCCTGTTTCCCGCGGAGCCGCAAGCCACGGTGGCGCTCGGGTTTCTCGCGGCGAGTCCGTGGGATCACACGCTCATGGTGACCGTGCGCGAGGATACCGTGGATCATCGGCAGGCCCAGGTGTTGGATCGCGACAACCTGGTCACGTCCGTGATGGGCACGTTTCAAAGCCTCACGGTGCACTGCGCGCGGTGTCACAATCACAAATTCGACCCGATCTCGCAGCGCGACTATTACGCCCTGCAGGCGGTTTTTGCCGGGGTGGATCGGGCGGATCGACCGTATGATCCCGAGCCCCGGACGCATCAGCGACGGCGCGAACTGCTGGCCCATCGGAAAAGGATCGCCACCCGCACGCCGGAGGTCCTGGCGTCGTTGGACACGCCGGCGGTGCAGCGTCAGGTCAATGATTTTGCCACGGTGGTGGAGAAGTGGGATCAGGCGTGGAGTCCGCTGGAAGTGATCAGCGTTCTGGCGACGGGGGGTGCGGCGATGACTCGCCAGGCGGATGGATCCTGGTTTGTCGATGGGCCGCGGCCAGCGCGCGATACGTATATCGTCACGGCGCGCTGGCGGAGCGGCCCGTTGCGGGCGTTGCGATTGGAGGCGTTGCCGGATGAACGGCTGCCGCAACGGGGGCCCGGGCGCTTCGACAACGGCCATTTTCACCTGACCGAATTCCGCGCCTTCCTCGCACCGCCCGGTGCGGTCAGCAATGCGGTGCCTTTGGTTTTCAGTCGGGCGACGGCTGATCAGAACGAAGGTCCCAACATGTCGGCCGCGCAGGCGATCGATGGCAATAACGACACCCATTGGGGTATTCATCCGCACTACGGCGTGCCGCATCAGGCGGTGTTCGAACTGGGCGCAGCGGTGGAGGTCGTGCCCGGCGCAACGTTTACCGTGTTGTTGGAGCATCAGGGCAGCGCGGCCGGTCACGGACTCGGGCGCTTCCGGCTGTCAGCCAGTGGCGAACCGGCCGAAAAGGTTTATCCGGCGCCACCCCCGGCCGCGATCACTGCGCTTTTGCGGGTGCCGGCCGCGGAACGAACGGAGGCGCAATGCCGGGCACTGGCGCTGGCGGTCCTCGAAGAAAGCACCGAGCGCGAACTCGCGGCGCTCGGGACACCGCACCGGGTGTATGCCGTGGCGAGCGACTTTCCCGCCGACGGAAATTTCAAACCGCCGGCCGGTCCGCGGCCGATCCATATTCTCGCCCGCGGCGATCTCCATCAGCCGCGGGAGTTGTTGGAGCCGGGCACCTTGGGCTGTGTCCCGGGATTGACGGGCGACTTGGGAATTCCTCCCGGCGCGGATGAATCGGCGCGGCGTGCGGCGCTGGCCCGGTGGCTGACGGATCCCCGCAATGTGCTGACCTGGCGGAGCGTCGTGAATCGCGTGTGGCAATACCATTTCGGTCGCGGCTTGTGCGATACCCCGAATGATTTTGGCAAAATGGGCGGCACGCCGAGTCATCCGGAATTGCTGGACTGGCTGGCGATCTGGTTCCGCGACGAAGCGCATGGCTCGCTGAAGGCACTGCATCAATTGATCGTCACCAGCGCGGTCTACCGGCAATCGTCCCGGAATTCGCCCGCCGGCCTGGCGCAGGCCCGTGATCCGGACAATCGACTGCTCGCCCGGATGAACTCGCCCCGACTCAGCGCGGAAGCGGTGCGCGATACCGTCCTGCAATTGAGCGGGCGCTTGGATCTCACGATGGGTGGCCCCTCGGTGGTGCAATTTCAGCAGCGAGGGGACGCTACCTTTAATCCCGGGGGCAATCCGGCGTTTCTCGACTACGAGCACTTTGATCCGGACGCCCCGGAGAATCGGCGTCGGGCGATCTACCGCTTTCTTTTCCGCACGGTGGCGGATCCGTTCATGGACGCCCTGGATTGTCCGGATGGCGGCGCGAGTGCACCGGTGCGCAGTGTTTCCACCACCGCGCTGCAGGCGTTTGCGCTGCTTAATGATGCGTTCTTGATCCGCCAGTGCGAGCACCTGGCGGGCCGCATCGCGCCGACAGCCCCGACGGCCGACGCCCAGGCGGCGGCGGCCTTCCAACAAATTCTCCTGCGCCCCGCCCAGGCCCAGGAGCGGGCGCATTTTGCGACCTATATCGAAAAACACGGTCTCGCCAATGCCTGCCAACTGTTGCTCAACAGCAACGAATTCCTCTACGTGGAATGAACCTGAACGGCTCTCCTTTCCATCGCCGCGATTTCCTGCGGCACACCGCCACCGGGCTGGGCGGGATCGCTCTGGCGTCGTTGTTGGGTCGATCCCAATCCCTCGCGGGTGCCACGGCGCAGCCCGTGCTGCATGGCGGGGTGCATCATCGGGCCAAGGCCCGGCGGGTGATTCAGTTGTTCATGAACGGCGGCGCGAGTCCGTGCGATCTGTTCGACTACAAACCGCAGCTCATTGCCCGGCACGGAAAACCTTTTGATCCCGGAACCAGCGAGCGCGTCGAAGCGAGCATCAGCGTGCCGGGCGCCGTGATGAAGAGCCCGTTTGCATGGGCGCAACACGGGCAATGCGGTCGCTGGGTCAGCAGCGCTTTCCCGAACACGGCGCGGGTGGTCGATGATCTCGCGTTTCTGATGGCGATGACGTCCAAGTCGAACGTCCACGGCCCCGCGGCGTACCTGCAGAACAGCGGCTTCGTTTTGCCCGGATTTCCCTGCCTCGGCGCCTGGCTGTCGTATGCGTTGGGCAGTCTGACGGAAAATGTCCCGGCCTTTATCTCGCTGCCGGATTCACGCGGGCTGCCGTATAATGGACGCAGTGCCTTCACCTCCGGCTTTCTCCCCGCGAATCATCAGGGAACGGTCATCCGGACCGCCGCCGCGGAGCCGATTTCGCATTTACGCCCGCCGGCCTCGGCCCGGCAGATCACGCCGGACAGCCGCACACAGGGATTGGCGTTGCTGCGGGAGTTGAACGAGGCCCACGCCGCGGAACATCCGGGCGATTCGCGCTTGCAGGCCCGCATTGAAAGTTATGAACTCGCGGCGCGTCTCCAATTGAGTGCCGGCGATCTGCTGGATCTTTCCGGTGAGACCGACGCGACGAAGCGCCTCTACGGCTTGGATCAGCCGGACGTCACTGGATTCGCGCGCAACTGCCTGACCGCGCGGCGGATGATTGAGCGCGGGGTGCGGTTCGTGCAGGTGTGGTCGGGGCCGGGTGGTGGCTCGGGCAATTGGGACAATCACGGGGACATTCCCTCGGAACTCGGATTCATCGCCCGGACCGCTGATCAAGCCACGGCGGCCTTGCTGGTCGATTTGAAATCGCGCGGACTGTTGGAGGACACGCTGTTGGTCTGGACCACGGAGTTTGGTCGCATGCCCTTCAGTCAGGGCGGCACGGGGCGGGATCACAACGGTGGCACGTTTGTTTCGTGGCTGGCCGGTGCGGGCGTGCAACCGGGAGTTGCGTACGGGCAGAGCGATGAATGGTCGTGGAAGGCGGCGGAGGGCGTGACGACCGGCCATGATTTCCATGCCACGATTCTGCACCTGCTCGGCATCGACCACACGCAGCTCACGTTTCGCCACGGCGGCATCGACCGTCGTCTGACCGACGTGCATGGCCGGGTGATCCGGGAGATTCTGAGCTGAGTCGGTGGGGCGGCGTGAACGGAACAGGTTCGGAGGTCGCGGCGCCGATGATGCAACCCCGTTGGGGTTGCGGGGGATTTTGGGGTGGCGACCCGGGGTAGCCAGCAGCGCAACCCCGGGCTGACGGATTCAATCCCGTTGGGATAGGGGGCGAGGGGCCCGAATCCGGTGCACGGGATTTGCCTGCGCGAGGGCGCAGCGAGATAGTGTCGCTCCGCATGCGCTTGCCACGAACTCCCGTTTTTGCCCGGGTTCAGTCCCTTTTGATCTGCCTGCTTTGGGCGACGGCGGGTCTCGTCCGGGGCGCCGCCACGGGCACAGCGCCGGCGTCGGCGTCGGCGCGGAGTATTGATTTCAATCGGGATATCCGACCGATTTTGGCGGAGAACTGTCTGGCCTGTCATGGACCGGACAAGAGCAAGCGCAAGGCGGGGTTGCGGTTGGATCTCAAGGCGGACGCCACCGCCCGATTGGAGTCCGGTAAACAGGCGGTGGTGCCGGGCAATGCCGCCAGCAGTCATCTGCTCCAGGTGATTGCGTCCACGGATCCGGACGAGCAAATGCCCCCGAAGAAGACCGGGAAGCGGCTGGGACCGGAGCAGATCGAACTCCTGCGTGATTGGATTGTGCAAGGTGCGGAATTCAAGCCGCATTGGTCGTACGTGACCCCGGAGCGTCCGCTCTTGCCGGCGGTTGTCGCCACCCACTGGCCGCGCAACGAACTGGATCATTTCATTCTGGCGCGATTGGAGAAGGCCGGGCTGACGCCTTCGCCCGAAGCGGAGAAGCAGACCCTCGTTCGGCGCGTCACGCTGGATTTGACCGGACTCCCGCCCACGGTTGCGGAGGTCGACGCGTTTCTCGCCGACGAGACGCCCGCAGCGTACGAGAAGGTGGTGGATCGGCTGCTCGCCAGTCCGGCCTTCGGCGAGAAGATGGCGCTCCAGTGGCTGGACCTGGCGCGGTACGCCGACTCCGATGGCTATCACGCGGACGCGCCCCGCTCGATGTGGCAATATCGGGACTACGTCATCCGCTCATTCAACGACAACAAACCGTTCGACAAATTCACCCTGGAGCAATTGGCGGGCGATTTGCTGCCGAAGCCCACGCTGGACCAGCGCATTGCGACGGCCTTTAACCGGAACGGCATGAGCAGCACGGAGGGCGGCGCGGATCCCGACGAGTACATGAACAAGTACGTGACCGACCGGGTGAACACCTTCGGTACGGTGTTTTTGGGTTCCAGCACGGCGTGCACCGAATGCCACGATCACAAGTACGATCCTTTCACTCAGCGGGAGTACTATCAGCTTTACGACTTCTTCAACCGCGTGCCGGAACGCGGCTTGGACAGCGATCCCGCGCCGCCTTTCATCAAGGTGCCGACGGCGGAGCAGGCGGAGTCGCAGACCCGATCGAGTGCCGAAATTGCCGCATTGGAGAAGCAGCGACGCGAATTCCTGGATCGGGCGGAGGATCCGTTGAACGCCGATCAGGCGGCCTGGGAAGAGCGGCAGCGAAAACGGCTCCACGAAGGTTGGGAAGTTCTGAAACCAGCGGTCAGCTCCGTCGCCAGCGGTGCCGCATTGGAGACTCTCGACGATCATTCGCTCTTGGTCCGCGGGACCAACGCGTCCCGCGAGACGTATCAAATCTCTGTGGAGACCGGCATGGCCGCCATTAGCGCGCTCCGTTTGGAAGCCTTAACGCACGCGAGCCTGCCGCTGAAAGGCGTCAGTCGCGGCACCAACGGTAATTTCGTGCTGACCGGTTTCGAAGTGATCGCGGAGAGCGCCGCCCCGGAACGGGAACCGGGCGTGGGGGAGATCGAATGGGGCGCGTGGTCGGCGCTCGGCCCGTTCACCGCGAGTTCGACCAAGGAAGTCTTCGAAAAGGCGTTTATCAACGAAGCGGCCGTGGATCTGACCCAAGTGTACGACAACGGCCGCTTGAAGTGGCGCGCCAGTCCAGAGTGGGCTGACGGCGTGGCCCTGCCGTTGTCCGGCGAGAACCAGGTCACCTATTTCCACCGGAAGCTGACTGTGAAAACGGCCCGGTATATCAGCGTCAGTGTGGGCAGCGATGGGGGTCTGCAAGCGTGGGTGAATGGGGCGCCGGTGCAAAACGGCCGAATTTTCCGACGCGTCGCGCCAGCACCGGACGAAATGATGGTGCGGCTGCAACCGGGCGAGAACACGCTCACGTTAAAAGTGCACCACGGTAGCGGGCTCTACGGTGTTCGTTTCGTAAGGCCGCAGCAGCCGGTCTTGAGGTATCGGGTGGAATTCGCGCTGGCGCTGGCGGATTACAGTCAGAAGGACTTTCCCGTGCAGGCGGCGGTCGATGACCGGGCGGATACGGGTTGGGCGGTGGACGGACAGGACGAAAAACAGCGGACGAATCGACAGGCCATTTTCGTGGCCCGCAGTCCGATCATTTTCGGCGGTGGTGCGCGGCTCAGCGTGAAGTTGAAGTTTGAATCGGCGATTCCCCAGCAAGTGCTCGGGCGATTCCGTCTTTCGGCGAGTGGGGAGGCCGGTTTGGCGGAAACCGCCGCGCTGCCAGTGCCGGTGCAGAGCGCGTTGTTTGCCGGGCGGGCTTCGGTGGGCCCGGCACCGGTGAGTATACTGCGGGAACACTACCGCGAGCAGCATTCGACGGAATTGAAGACCCTCAATGCGCGCTTGGCGGACGGGCGCAAGGCGGCGCAGGAGTTGGATGGACGGATTCCCACGCTGCGGGTCATGGAGGAAATGGCCGAGCCGCGGAGCACCCAGATTCGCATCCGTGGCGATTACCGCGCCAAGGGTGAGTCCGTGTGGGCCGGCGTGCCCCACATTCTGCCGCCGCTGCCCGTCACCGACAAAACCAATCGGTTGACGCTGGCTCGCTGGCTGGTGGATCCCGCGCATCCGCTCCTGGGCCGCGTGACAGTGAATCGCTATTGGGCCGCGTACTTCGGCACCGGCTTCGTGAAAACCGGCAATGAATTCGGCACGCAGGGCGAAATGCCGTCGCATCCCGAGTTGCTCGATTGGCTGGCCCGCGAATTCATCGACGGCGGCTGGAACGTCAAGGCGATGCAAAAGAAGATCGTCCTGTCCGCCACGTATCGGCAGTCGTCGAAAGCCCGACCGGAATTGCTGGAGCGCGACCCCAACAATCGCCTCCTCGCGCGGGGACCGCGGCTGCGGCTGCCGGCCGAGGTGATTCGCGATTGCGCCCTCGATTACGCCGGCTTGCTGGATCGGAAACGCACCCCCGGCGGGGCCAGTGTGAAGCCGTATCAACCGGCGGGTTTGTGGGAGGAGAAAATGTTCGGTGGAAATAAATACGAGGAAAGCACCGGGCCGGATCGTTATCGCCGCAGCCTCTATACGTTGTGGAAACGCACGGTGTTGAATCCCACCCTGATGACCTTCGACGCCCCGGATCGGGCGATCTGCACCGAACAGCGGAGTGTGACCTGCACGCCCTTGCAGGCCTTTGTCACGCTCAACGAAAAGGGCTTCATCGAGGCCGCCCGCGTCTTCGGCGAACGGATCCTGGCCGAGGGCGGGGCGGATCTGGATCAACAAATCACCTTTGCGTATCGAACGGTGCTGGCCCGGCCGCCCTCCACGCGGGAGCGACAGATCGTCGCCGAAGTCCATGCCGACATGCGGAACACGTATCAGAAGAATCTCCAGGCGGCGGTGGATTTGCTGGCGCACGGCGAGCCCCGACAGCCGGAGAAACGCAGCAGCCTCGATCTGGTGGCCTGGACCGCGGTGGCCAATCTGTTGCTGAATCTCGATGAAGCGATTGTGAAAGAGTAACCCCGTTCCTTGAGCCTATGTCTTCCCCCATTTTCTTCCCCGAACCGTCCGAGCTGACCACCCGACGGTATTTCTTTGGCCGTTCCGCCCGCGGGCTGGGCACCATCGCCCTGGCCTCGCTGCTGAATCGCAATTTGCTGGCTGGCGGCACGGGCTCCCCTTCGAACCCCTTGGCGGGAGGGACCCGTGGCAGCATTCATCCGCTTCACTTCGCGCCGCGGGCGAAACGCGTCATTTATCTGTTCCAATCCGGCGCCCCGTCCCAATTGGATCTTTACGATTACAAACCCAAGCTGATCGCGTTGAATGGGCAGCCGATGCCGGAGAGTTATACGAAGGGCCAGCGCATTGCCCAGTTGGCCGGACAAAAGCTCACCTGCGTCGGCACCAAGTTTAAGTTCGCGCGGCACGGGAATTCCGGCGCCGAGATCTCCGAGTTGCTGCCGCATATTGCCGGGGTCGCCGACGAACTGGCGATCATTCGCTCCCTGCATACCGAGGCGATTAATCACGATCCGGGTGTGACCATGATGCAGACCGGCAGCACCCAGGCGGGTCGTCCTGCGATGGGCGCCTGGCTTTCGTACGGATTGGGCAGCGAGAACGAGCAGCTGCCGGCGTTCGTCGTGCTGACTTCCGGGCATGGGCAGGATCAGCCGTTGCTGACCCGCTATTGGGGAAATGGTTTTTTGCCCGGGAATCATCAGGGCGTCGACTTCCGATCGCAGGGCGAGCCCATCCTGTTTGTTTCGAATCCCCAGGGCATCGATGGACCTGTGCGTCGCCGGTTGCTGGATGGTTTGCGGGACTTGAATCAATTGAAGCTGGAGGCCGTGGGGGATCCGGAGATCAACACCCGGATTCAATCGTATGAGATGGCGTATCGCATGCAGACGAGCGTGCCCGAGCTGATGGATCTGAAGCGGGAACCGGCCAAAGTCTTGGAGGATTATGGGGCGCAACCGGGGCAGTCGTCCTTCGCGAACAACTGTCTGTTGGCGCGGCGCCTGGTGGAACGGGGCGTTCGGTTTGTGCAGTTGTATCACCGGGGCTGGGATCACCACGGCAATCTTCCGGCCGATATCACCCGGACCTGCCAAAACGTGGATCGACCCTCCGCGGCATTGATTCGCGATCTGAAGCAACGCGGTCTGCTGGAGGACACCTTGGTCATCTGGGGCGGTGAATTTGGTCGGACGCCAATGAATCAGGGCGACATGGGCAACGGCAATTACGGCCGCGACCATCACATGAAGGCGTATAGCATTTGGATGGCGGGCGGTGGCATTAAGCCGGGAGTCACTCTGGGTGCGACCGATGAGTTGGGGTACAACGCGGTGGAGGATCCCGTGACCGTGAATGATTTCCAGGCCACCGTGCTGCGCTGCCTGGGCTTGGATCACGAGAAGTTGACGTATCGATTCCAAGGTCGCGATTTCCGCCTCACCGATGTCGCCGGCGAGGCGATCCAAAAGATCCTCGCATGAGTGGCTGCGAACGCACGCCGTTGGACGGGCCCGGGTCGTGGGCTTATCGATGGCCGGATAGAAACGTGAACCCCGCATTGAAGAACGATCGTTGCGACCGCGGCCACTTCGGGAGCAGCCTCACCCCGCAGGTTGGAACTCTGCGCCCATGAATATTTCACCGACACCGCTGTTGTCGCGCCGGCATTTTCTGTCCAACACCGCTCACGGATTGGGGAGTGTCGCCCTGGCGTGGCTGCTGCAGCGCGAGCAAGCGCGGGCGGCGGGACCGGGACCGGTGGGCGCCGCCTTGAAGCCGCATTTCGCGCCGCGGGCAAAGCGCGTGGTGCAAATCTTCTGCTGTGGCGGGGTGAGTCATCTCGACACCTTCGACTACAAGCCGGAGCTGGAGCGGATGCACGGGAAGACGCTGGAAGGAAAGGGCGAGAACCTCGGCTTTTTTGGTCAGCCCGGGAAACTGATGAAGAGCGTCTATCCGTTCCGTCAGCGGGGGCAAAGCGGGAGCTGGGTGAGCGATCTGCTGCCGCATCTCGCGGGTTGTGCGGACGATCTGTGCTTCATCCACTCGATGTTCGCCAAGAGCAACAATCACACGCCGGCAACCTTCCAGATGAACAGCGGCTTCACGCTGAATGGATTTCCCTCCCTAGGCGCCTGGCTGAGTTACGGCTTGGGTACCGAGAACGAGAATCTGCCGGTCTTTGTCGTGCTGCCCGATCCGCGCGGATTGCCGGCCGGCGGATCGATCAATTGGGCTTCCGGGTTTCTGCCGGCGAATCATCAGGGAGTGCCGTTCCGCACGAACAGCGGTGAACCCATTGTGGATCTCAACACCCCGGCGGGCATCACGGCGGCGAACCGCAATTCGGACCTGCAGTTGTTGGCGGCGATGAATCGGGAATTCGCGGACGCGCATCCCACCGACAACGCGTTTGCCGCACGGTTGCGGAGTTATGAGTTGGCGGCGCGCATGCAGACCAGCATTCCGGAGGCGACGAACGTCGAGGAGGAAAGCGCGGCCACGAAGGCCTTCTACGGACTCGGGGATGCCCGCAATAAAGGCTTCGCCCGCAATTGCCTCCTCGCCCGGCGCCTGCTGGAACGCGGCGTGCGGTTCGTGCAGATCATCAACGGCGGGTCCTTCGGCAGTCCGCGTATCAACTGGGACGGGCACGAAAACCTGAAGGAAAACCACGACACCCAGGCGGCCACCATGGACCAACCCGTGGCCGCGCTGATCCAGGATCTGAAACAGCGGGGCATGCTGGAAGACACTCTGTTCGTGTGGTCCACGGAGTTCGGTCGCAGTCCCTCGACGCAGGGCATTGACGCCCCCGGGCGCGACCATCATCCGACCGCCTTCACGTGTTTCCTGGCGGGAGCCGGGATAAAGAAGGGCTATCACTATGGATCCAGCGACGAGGTGGGATATTTCGTGGGCAACAACAAGGTCACGATTCCGGACTTCCACGCCACCATTCTGCATTTGCTGGGCCTGGATCACGAGCGCCTGACCTATTATCACAACGGCATCAACCGCCGGCTGACCGACGTCCATGGCCAGGTTCTCTCGGACATTTTGGTGTGATTCGGCGCCCGGGCCGGGGGTGCGATCCGAGATCGGCAGGCGTCCGGTGTACGGCAATTCCCGCTCGCTCCGCAACGGAATCCTCCTCGCGAACCGGTTGGGTTCGCGCTGGCGGATTGTTGTTGGGCTAATCCTCGGCGCGTTCGCCCTCCACCCCTCCGGTCGTGCGGCAGAGCGTACGCGGCCCAATGTCATTGTGTTGATGGCCGATCAATGGCGGGCGCAGGCGTTTGGATTTGCCGGCGATCCCAACGTGCGGACGCCGCATTTTGATCAGCTCGCGGCGGAGAGTGTCTGGCTCAAGAATGCGGTATCCGGTCTGGCCGTCTGCTCGCCCACCCGGGCGTCGCTGATGACGGGACAGCGCCCGTTGACCCACGGAGTCTTTCTCAACGACGTCCCGCTCAATCCCGAGGCGACCACGCTGGCGAAGGTTTTCCGTCGGGCCGGCTACGACACGGGCATCATCGGGAAGTGGCACATCGATGGTCAGGGACGTTCCCGTTTCATCCCGCCGGAGCGCCGGCAGGGATTCGACTTTTGGCGGGTCCAGGAATGCACCCACGACTACACCAATTCCTCTTATTATGGGGACGGCCCCGAACGGCGGATGTGGCCAGGATACGACGCGGCGGCGCAGACCCGGGAAGCCTGTGATTACCTGCGCCGGGCGGCGGCACGGGAGTCGAAGCCATTTCTGTTGGTGCTGGCGTGGGGCCCGCCGCACGATCCGTATTTCTCGGCGCCGGAACGTTATCGCGCCTTGTACGACGCGGCAAAGCTGCGCCTGCGCCCCAACGTTCCCGCCGGACTCGGACCGGCAACGGCGAAGCTATTAGCCGGCTACTATGCGCATTGCACGGCGTTGGACGATTGCCTGGGGGAGTTACGGCAAACTCTAAAGAGCACGGGCCAAGCCGCGAACACCCTCCTGGTTTTCAGTGCGGATCATGGCGACATGCTGGGTTCGCAAGGGCTCTACAAAAAGCAGAAGCCGTATGACGAATCGGTGCGCGTGCCGTTGCTGATCCACTGGCCGCAGGGATTGGGTACCCGCCGGCGCATCCGCAACGCGCCGATCAATACGGAGGATCTGATGCCCACTCTGCTCGGATTGTGCCGCCTGCCCATTCCGCCCAGCGTGGAGGGTTTGGACTACAGCGACTATTTGGCGGGCGGTCGTAATCCGGGTGACGATGCCACCGTGATCCAGTGCGTCACGCCCTTCGGGGAATGGGAACGCCGGGTGGGCGGACGGGAGTACCGGGGTTTGCGCACGTTGCGCTATAGCTATGTACAGGATCTCCAGGGGCCGTGGCTGCTGTTTGATAACCAGACCGATCCGTATCAAACCAACAATTTGGTGAATCAGCCCGCGCACGTCCGAGTGCAGTCCCGGTTAAAGGCTCAGCTGTCGCGCAAGCTTCAGGAACGGAATGATCAATTTCGGCCTGGTCCGGAGTACCTTCGGCAATGGTCGTATGCGGTGGATCCAAACGGCACCATGCCGTACGGGCCGTGAGTCCGATCAGGATACGCGTGGTGCTGGGGAGGCGTGACTTCAAAGCCGCCGGTCAAAGCATCCGGCGGAGGGCGGGGTAATCCACTTTGGCGTTGTGCCGTTGATCCACCGGAATGCGTCGAACAAAACGGATCTGATCCAGGCGCGCCCAGGCGAGTCGCGCGGTCAGATCCTGAGGCGTCAGGCCCTGCACCGCTTCCACCACCAGCCAGCGCTGGCCTTGCCAGGCAATCAGCGCGGAGCGGCGCACAGCGGGGTCTTGCTGGGCGGCGCATTCCACTTGGAACGGATAGATCACTCCGGCGGCATCCTGAATCCGTTCGCGGCTGCGACCGAGGAGCCAGACCCGGCCACGCTCATCAAGATAACCGGCATCGCCGGTCTTGTGCCACGTGCGGCCGTCGACACTCAGTTTGGTTTCCGCGTCGCCAATGCCGTTCAGATAGCCCGGTTGCACATGGGGTCCGTTGACCACAATTTCACCAAATTCACCGGGGCTCAGCGATGCCGCCCCAAAGGCATTGGCTGAAACGGCACCGTCCATTCCGCGCGCTCCCTCTCGCAGGATGCGAAGCTGGATGTCGGGATCGGGAAATCCCGACAGCAACCCGCGACCTGATAGCATGCCTTGCCGATCTTGGGCCGTGATTTCGTTCAGGCTGATTTTCGCAATGGGTTCGGCCTCCGTGGAGCCGTACACCGCCACGATCTCGGCCGCGGGAGCCATCGCCTGCAATTGATCCAGCAAGCGGGGAAAGACCGGGGCGCCACCGGTGAACACGCGTTTGAGCGACCCCAGAGTTTCACCCGTGGCAGCGCAGTGTTCCGCCAGGCGCGCCAGCAGGGCTGGTGAGGCACTGACCCGATCCGGGCGGTGTCGTTGGAACTGTTGCAACACCGGGACCGGATTCACCCGAGCGGGGGCCCGCAGATCCGCATTGGGCAGGATCGAAGTGACGCCGCTGGCGAGATTGGCGAGGACGAAGATGGGCAGGGTGGAGAAATCCACCTCGCCGGGTTGCAAGGCGAGGCTGCGTTCAATGACCCGTTGTTGTTCGCGCAGGAATCCGTGGGTGCGGACCGCCGCCTTGGGTTCCGCTGTGCTGCCGCTGGTGAAACGGATCAAGGCCGGGTTCGTGGCGGTGCAGGACGCCAGGCGCGGCACAGCGCCCGTGAAACCGGGCGCGATCAAACGGGTGGCACCTGGAATGAATCCGCGCGTGGTGAACTTCCGGGGAATCCGGCAGAGCCCCGGGGAGAGGCACCGCAATGCATGTGCGGCCGGACTGCCAATAAAAGCCAGCGGCGGATTCAAGGCGCAGCAGGAATCGATGTGTTTCCGGCCGGCCGATGGATCCAAAAACATCGCCACCAGACCCAGTCGGAAAAGGGCACTCAGCGCGATGTAAAGTTCCGCCGACATCGGGACGAGCACCAGCACCGCGTCGCCCGGACGCAAACCGGCCGCCTGAAGCTGACCCGCGGCCTGCGCGGCGGCGTCGGCCAGTTCGCGAAAGGAGGTCGTTCGGACTTGGCCCCGCGGGTAGTCAATAATGGCCGGTTGATCCCCACTGGATGCCGCGCGGTCGCAGAGGATTTGGGCGACGTTCAAGGGGCCAAGGGAGCAGCGATTTCCGTGACATCGGACCGGTTTCCCAAGGCGCGATGATACAGTGCGTAGCGGCGGAAAGGACGGGCGTAGCGGGCGCTGAGGCTGGTGGAGGGATTGCCGTCCTGCATGAGGGCGTGAATGACCCGGCGATACCCGAGTCGCCGCGCGGCCCGGTGCGTCTCCTGCGTCAGCCAGCGGCCCAGGCCGGCGTAGGTTCGATCGGGAATCACCGCGAGGGTCTTCAGGATCACCGTATCCACCGGTTGCCCCCGCCGGGCGGCGAGCAAATCGGGCACGTTGAACACGTAACCCACCGCCTGACCGCGGTGCATGGCCACCAGAATCAACTCCGGCCGCAGATACGGAAACAGTTGGCTGAATTCCCGGCGAAAAACTTCTTCCGGCAGCGGTTGATAAAGGAATCCTCGCTGAAAGCTCGCCAGTGTGATCCGATGAAATTCGCCCAACTCCTGGTCCAAGTTCCGCGGATCCAGCGGGCGCAGCGTGATGCCAAGCACGCTTAACACCTGTTCGGCATGCCGAGCCTTGGGATCCTCGAGCTCCAAATTGTCCGTAACGGTGGATCGATAGTGCGCCAGCGGCGTGAACCCGGCCGACGCGAAATGCTCGCACCATTCGTGGGGTGTGTCCGGCTCCAGCAGGAACGGAGGCTCATCCCCGCGTTCGGTGACGAGGCGGTAGCGTCGCCAGGTGTTGCCGTCCATGGGTCCCACGGCCTGGGTGCAGTCGTGGGCCGCCAGTTCGGCACAAACCTCGTTCAGCAGTCCCCGGCCGGCCGCCGCGGTGGCCGCGGCATAGTGCCCAAGAATGCCCAAGCGCTGGCCGGGCACCGGTGGCGTTGCGTCCCACCACAGCGAACACCGGGCTTCGATGTGGCCGCTCGCATTCCGCCAGACCCGATGCGCATTCGCGCCGTGACGGGCGATGTCCTCGGGATCAAACGGTGGCAGGAGCGTCTCGGCCGCGGTTGGGGCGAGGGCGGATTCGGCCGTCGTTGGTGAGGGGGGATTCACGGCGCGGGGCGGGGCGGAATTAGACAATTTCCTCCACCACAAAGGTGCAATAGAAAAAGGCCTGATCGCGCGCGTGGAGACTCCGACTGAGTTCCGTTAGCGAACGCAGGCGGTCCGCCAAGGAGTCCGGTCGGTGCCGATCTGCCAGCGTATTCCAGTACGCGAGGCGCGCGCCCGGGCGGCCGGATCGGATTAATCGGTCGAGCAATCGGTGATAATTCTCCGCCGACATATACTCGAAAATGTCGCTGAGATTAAAGGCCCCAAACGTGCCGGCATCGACGGTTTCCAGATAATTTTCGAGGGGCTGACAGTGCCATTCGAGGCGATCCAGTCCGTCGCGGATGGGGGCAAAGTTCTCCGGTCGCAGCGCGAAGGGCAGCGCGGTGGTGTGACTTCCGGTGAGGATCCACTGGATATAAGGATTCTCCGCCGGATTGAGCGCGGTGAGGGCGTGCCGGGTGCGGGTGAGGATGCGGTCGGCGACGCGCCCCTCGACGTAGCGGAAGAAACTGGGATCGCGGCCCAGTCGACCCATGACGAAGCGCGAGAAGAACATTTGGAACATGAGGCGCCAACGCCAGGTGTCCCAGTGGTCGCGATAAAAGGCCTCCCGCTCGTCCCGCGTTCCGCCCTGCAGGAGCCGTTCCACGGTGCGCCGGGAATGCACCAGCGGCAGCACCCGATTGCGGAAGGTGGCAAAATACCGTTCGAACTTGCCGGCGCTGCCGATGCCGGCGGCAATTGCCGCGGGTTGTGCATCCCAAAAGGCGCGTACGGCGGGCGAGACACTCCGACGGCACCGCGCGTACAATTCGGCGCGGCACGGACTGGGGCGGGAGCCGATCAATTCCAGCAGGCCCGCGTGGTCCAGTTCGCGATAGGCCGCCACCCGGAGTTCCAGGCAGGCCAGTTGCGAGGGATTCAGATCCAGCACCACCACCCGGCCGGGCGACCGGGTGAGCAGGGCGAGCGCATTGTCTCCGGCGGAACCAATCGATAGACAGTGGTCGCCCGGTTGAATGGCCAGGGCTTCCTGCAGGATGTCCGCGTCTTCCCAGCATTGTGCATAGCGGATCTGGGAAAAATCGGCGTGCTCCGCCGCCTCCCCGCGGAGGGGCGTTGCCCCTTCCACGGTGGCCGCCACAGAATCAACACTCATGGGACACGTCCCCGCAGTCGGATCCGCTTAGCGCTTTTTCGCGCGTCCGAGCAGGAGACCCACGACCACTCCCCCTGCCGCTGCCAAGCCAGCGGCCCAGGCCAGCGAGCCCTTCGCGGCATTCAGCAGCGGATTGTCGAGGACGTTCATGGAAATGTGATAACTGGAGAGCAGCCATTTGCCGTTTTCCTTGATGAGCGTGGCGGTCCAGCGGCTCTTTAATTCGAAGTCTTTGCCGAGCAGATTGTAGTTGGCCACGGTATAACCAAAGGAGATCCCGTGATCGCCGCCGGACAGGATCGTAAGTTCGTCGGGCGTGGGCGCGGTCTTATAGCCCTTGAAGGAATTCTTTCCCATCCGATCGAAGAACTCCCGCAGGCCCTGATGACCGCGGCATACTTCGCCATTTTGCCAGGTGACCACAACGTTGGTGTGCACGTGACGGATCACGTTATCGAAGTCCCCCTTGGTGATGGCCTCCACCACCTCGGACCGCAGGGTGCGGAGTTCGTTGTGGGCGGGATCTTCGGCGGCACGGACCGTCAGTCCGGCGGTGGCGACGGCCAGCCAACTGCAGGCGCTAAGAAACAAGAGTCGGAGTTTCATGGATTATGGATTTTTGGATACTGATTTGAGGTTTTTCTC
This sequence comes from Verrucomicrobiota bacterium, assembly GCA_947471985.1. GTDB lineage: Bacteria > Verrucomicrobiota > Verrucomicrobiia > Limisphaerales > UBA9464 > CANIZL01. The sequence continues at coordinate 19,260 of CANIZL010000080.1, forward strand.
GCCGATCGGCGCACTGCGACTGCCGGTTTCGGCAGCCTTCGTTGAAGCTTCCAGTTCAACAAATCCTTCGCCGCCATGCACGATGAGCCGGGCTCCATCGGGTATGCGGGACGTGGCGTCCGGGATGCCGAGCACCGCCGGGATGCCGTATTCGCGGCAGATGACCGCGGCGTGCGAGAGCAGGCCGCCGGTTTCTGTTACCACCGCCGCCACCCGGTCCAGGACGGGCGTCCAGCCGGGATCCGTAAAGGGACAAATCAGGATCGCCCCTTCCTCAATCCGTAGGGCCTCTTCGATCGAACGGGCCACCCGGGCTACACCGCGGACGGTTCCGTGGCTGGCCGCCACGCCGCGCAGGGCGCCACCCGGCGCCACCGGGGCAAAGGTGAACCGGGAGCCGATTTCATTGGGCGCCTTGAAGTTTCGATAACTTTCGTAACGGGCGCGATTCGCCGCGATCCGGGAGCGATCGTCCCGCAGAATCTCGGTGAAGGTCATGAAGAAGATGTCATCTCCGAGCCCCCGCTGCTCGGCCAACGCGAGCACGTAACGGCGGATCAGGTGATACATCCGGCTGGAGAGATCGCGCATCTCTTCGCGCAGCCAGAGGAAATGGCGCAGGCGATCCAGCTTCTTGGCAAACCGCCCGCGTTGATGCCACGGGAGCCGGTCCAACGCCTGGGCGCGCGCGGCTTCATACGCGGGTCGGGGATCGGGGCCCGTGATCACGGATTGCTGCTCCAACAGCGCCCGGACCCATTCCGGATCCTCGTCCCATCGGGGCGATCGCAGATCCAATTCGCGTCGACTGTGATGGGCGAAGCGTTGCAGGAACGGGGCGAAGTCCTGGGACCCCTGCCGGGCCATTTCGCGCAGAGCCAACGTCGGGTCCAAATGCTTCAAAGCGGGCAGGGCCGCGACCAGAGCCGGAAAATCCGCCTCCGGAAAGGATTCCAAAAACGCGATCTTCGCGAGCGAGGCACAAAAGATGGTGCGGAAATAGTTCGCTTCCGTGGTGCAATACGCCTCCAGAATCAGCTGCTCAAATCCGGCCGTCAGGTCCTGCGGCAGGACCGCGAACCGCTGGTGAAGGTCGGCAAAGCCACCGGCGAGAAAGCCGCGATTGAAGCGCTCCTGGTCCCGCCAGATTCCGGGGATCCGCAGCACGGTGGGCAGGGCGCGCAGGTAGCCCCACAGGGTGGCCGGGGTGGTGACGCCGTCGCCCTCGTACTGGACCTGCACACTGAGATCCAAATCGAATTCGCGCTCCACGAAGCCCGGGAGTTTTGCCAGGCAATGCTTCACTTCGCCCAGGTTCCAGTACGGGCGGCCGAAGAACATCCGCCCGGCCGTAAAGTCGCCGTCCAACAGGCGAATTTCTTTCAGGAATCCCTTGAGCCCGGGCTCCCAGATGAAGTCGTACAGGGACCACATCAACGGCGTGCAAACCCCGCACGAGACCCCGCCATCGCGAAAGTCGGCGTTGGTCCATTCGCCGGTGCCCGGGGCAAATTGGATCCGGGTGATGGGCCGGGTTTGGAGGATGAAGAGCTGCCCGTTTTCGATGGCGAACTCAATGTCCTGCGGCGCTCCGAAATGGCGTTGAATCGCCAGCGCCGTTTGCTCGATGGTCGCACGATGCCGTTGCAGCAGCGGGTGGTCGGGGGGCAGCGCGGTCTGACGGCCCGCCAGCAATTCGTCGGCGAGACCTTCGCAGGCTTCGATGACCACCTCCTCGGCGCCGGTGGCGGGATTGACGGTGAAAACCACGCCGGCGAGTTCCGGTTGCACCATGCGCTGGACGATGACGCCCATGCGGAGGGCCTGCGGATCCAGTCCGGATTTGCGGCAGTATTCGCCGACCGACGGCGCGGCCATCGATGCCTCACAGCGGGCCACCGCGTCGGTGACTTCCGCGAGCGTGCGGCGATTGAGGAAACTTTGGAATTGGCCGGCGAAGGAGAATTGCGCGCCGTCTTCGGCGGACGCGGAGGAACGGACGGCCAGCGGCGTGCCCAGGTGTTCGATCGCCCGGGCCAAGTCGGGCGGTGAGCAAAGGAACTCCGGGACGCAAAATCCCGCCTGCTGCAAGGCGCGTAGTTGGCGGGCCTTGCCGCCCAGGTCGCGGCCGAGGGGTTCAAGGGGTTGGATCACGATCTTCCCTCCGGTTGGGGCGTGCCAAAGACACTGGCGCGTTTGTAGTCCGCCAACGTGAATCCGTGGCGCTCGGCCAGTTGCGTGACGCGGGCCACTTGCTCGGCGGTGATTGCTCCGGTGTGCAGCAGATCGCGCTCGCCTTCGAAACCGAAGAGCAAGGCTTCGGCCATGCAGCCATACGTCTGGCCGGGGGGCAGGGGGAAGTCGATGATCTCCAGGTCCTCCCGGCCCGGCAGGGAAACAATACCCCCTTTAATGAGCAAGAGATCCGGCCGTTCCTGCGCGGCATCGGCGGGCAGGCTCGACGGCACGGAAAGATCACAAACGATCGCGTGACGGGCCAGGTACGAGGCGTGCAACGGGGCGTCGACCGCATTCAGCGCGGCCACCACCACCTGCCCGTCGCCGACGGCCGCGAGGTCCGTGCTGATCACGGACCGCGGAATGGAGCGGGCGAACATTTCCAGGCGGTACGCAGAACCGGGTTTATTGCTGCCCACCAGGATCGTGCGGGCGTAGCGGGGTGCGAGGATCTCGGCGCAAGTGCGGCCGATGTTCCCGCCGGCGCCGGCCACCACGAGGGTGGATTCGCCGGGAGGCCGACCGGTTTCGCGATGGGCCCGTTCGATGGCCTGCAAGGCCAGGGCGACGGCGTAGCTATTGCCGGTGGTGACGCCCATGCCGCCCGGGGCCACGCGCGTGCCGTTGAGCGTGACGATGGAGGTGTATTGGCCGAGCGAAAACAACTGGCACCCGAGCGATCGGGCCACCTGAATGCCCTGTTGAACCAGCGCCTGCGGGGCGGCGAGGCAGCGGGCGTCGATCATGCGCTTGGCCCACGCAGAGGTGAACGGGAGCAGGATCGGATTGAGACGCACTACCTGGCCCGTTCGGGAACGAATGTCGACGGAGCTTAACACCACCGGAGCCGCCCGGGACACGAGGCCGGCGAGGAAGGATTCCCGTTCGCGAAACGAGAGGGCATCGAAGGATGGCTCCAGAGAGACCAGATCGTCGGCGTCCATCAAGTGGCAGAGCCACGCCACACGGGAGGTGGGAACCTGCGCCTCGCGTTGTCGGAAGCGCACTTCGTCGTACACGAGGAACCGGGAGTCGGTCCGGGTGACCACGTTGAAGGCTTCCGTAGCCGGCGGACCCCAGGTCAAAAAGCGGCTCAATCCCAAGGCATCATTGGCCCCGAGACGTGAACAGACGTCATCGAGCGCGGCGAGAAAGCGGAGGATATCCTGCTCCTCCAGAAGTGCCGAGGGTTCGAGCCGCAGCGTAAACGGATCGCTCAAGGTTGGAGCAATCCGGATCTGATGCACGTTCAGCAGGTAACCGGCGAGGATGAACGTCAGGTCCTCCACGGCGGCGAGAAAGCGAAGGAGAAAACTGGGCGACCGCGCCGGGCGACGAAACTCCACACCGATCATCAGTCCCTGCCCGCGAACGTCGGCAATTACGCCGGGATATTGCGCGGCCAGGCGTCGCAGACCGTTCAGCAGGCGGTCCCCCTTGGTGCGACAGGCCTCCAGGAGCGGAGGGTCGATCAGCTCCAGAGTTTTCAGGGCGATGGCGCAGGAAAAGTCGTCCTCGGCAAACGTGCTGGTGTGTTTGAGTTCGAATTCCGGCTGATACCGCGAGCGACGGATCAGGACGGCGGAGATTTTGGCCAGACCGCCGCCGAGGGATTTGGAGAGGATGACGTAGTCGGGTTGAACACCCAGCCCCTCGCTGGCGAGGAAAGTGCCGGTACGGCCGAGGCCGGTCTGGCATTCGTCGGCGATCAGCGGCACGTCATGTTCCGCGCAGAGTTCGGCGGCCCGTTGGGCAAAGCGGGCACTGAGGGCGCGGACCCCGCCTTCGCCGATAATCGGCTCAAAGATAAACCCCGCCAGATTGGGAGTGGTGGCAAACGCCTCCTCCAACTGTTCCAGGTTGTCGATTTCAATCCGTCGCACCGGCAGACTGCTCAGTTCAAACGCCTCGCGGTAGCCGGGATTCGAGGTCAGTTGCAGGGCCCCCAGGGTCTTGCCGTGAAACGCCCGATCCAGGGCAATGAAGGTGCGTCCGCCCGTTTCCCACAGGGCGTGCTTCATGGCGGCCTCCACGGCTTCGGTGCCGGAATTGCCGAAGACGACGCAATAATCGCCATTGGCCCGCTGGGCGAGTGCTTCCGCCAGTTGCGCGGCCAGTTCCCGGCGGGAGCCCTGGACGTGCATGGGACGCCCGCTGGCGAGCACGCGTTGGGCCTCCGCCACCAGCACCGGATGCGCGTGTCCGAGGAGCAGGGAGCCGTAGCCGCCGACGAGATCCAGCACCGCCACCTCGGCGCCCTCTTCATCGCGATAGTACAAATGATCTCCCTGTCCCCGCTCGTAGGAGACGTTGAGATGCAAGGTGTCCAACAAGGCCTGGAGACGCGGCTTGAAGCGGCGATCCCCGGGGCGCCGGTTGCGTGGAGTCGTGGCCTGGCGCGATTCCATTCTCATGCTTTTAGGGTAGCCAGCGGAGCCGCCGGCGGGCGAATTGATAAATCAGATTCACGCAACCCGGAAAGCGATGTCAGGGGCGTGGGTTCCAGCCGGCGGACCCAGCCGGTGCGACCGTCCAGTTCCACTTCGTCGCCGTCTTGCAGCCAGGCCGTAAGGCCGTCGATGGCGACAATTGCCGGCAGGCGCAATTCCCGGGCGACGATCGCCGAGTGCGACAACAGGCTGCCCCGCTCGATGAGCAGAGCGGCAGCGGAGGGAAATACCAGAATCCAACCGGGATCGGTCCGCTCGGCCACGAGAATCTCGCCGGGATGGAGATTCGCCGAACGCGGATCCGTCACCTTGCGCACCCTTCCGCGGACGATGCCCGGGCAGCATCCGAGCCCCCGGCGCGTCTCGCCGCTGGAATCCGGTGCGATGGTGTCGGGCGCGGTCCAGAGAGTGTGGGCGGTGATTTCGCCCTCGGTGGTGAAGCGTCGCGGCGGCGCGGGCATCGCGCGGTAGCGGGCGAATTCCGCCTGCCTTCGGGCCACGCGTTCCCGGAGTTCGACCGCAGCGGGAGCCGGGAGAGCCAGCGCCTCGTCGAGTTCGAGATGGAAGATATCGCGTGGATCCGCGAGGTGCCCGCTGGCGTGCCGGTGGCGGCCGAGTTCGACAAACAAACGACGTACCCGACCAAAAAGGCGGGTACGCTCAAACCGCAGATTCTCGCGATCCCGCACCCGGGCGCGGGTATTCCGCAGGACCCAGCCAAAGATCCACCGCCGCATTCGCTGGCCGGAGAGCGCGGCCTGACAGCGTTGCTCAGCCAGGATTCGGGGTGCAATGCCGGTGGGGACTGCGGGGCGGCTGCCCGACGTGCGGGCGAATTGACCGATCGCCCGGAGTAGCATCAGCGGATCATCATGCAGCGTCAGGGTCTCGAGCTTCAATTCCTCCAGGCAACGTTCGCCAAATACCGCCAAATATTCGGCGTAGCCGGCGGCGAATTCCGGGTAGCCGGGCAGCATCGCTTCAATCTCCGACCGCGATCGATCGCACAACGCCGTCACCAATTCCGGTTTGGACGCGGCCAGTCGGGCCAGTTCCGCAATCCGACGGGCGGGTTCCGCACTGATGATTCCGCCTTCATCGCACAGGAGATCGTTGGACAAGGTTCCCTCGGTGTCGTCGAGCCACTTCGTCGTGAGACGACGCAGCACCCCGAAGAAGATCATCGCGAAGAAATCGTTGAGCAGCGGGGCATCCCAACGCGTGAGCAGGCGGACCTCCAGATCGCGGAAATGGGCGATTAATTCTTCGGGTGACCGGGCGGTCAGCGGCGGACCAGCCGGGGCCAAGGCGGCATTCAGGCGGGCTTGAAAAAGGCGGATTTTTCGCGGCAACAGAAAGTGATTCGCGATCAGTGCGACCACACTGAAGGCTAGATCCAGGCCATCCCGTACGCGCGCCCGCAGACTGGCGGCACCCAGGTCCGCGAGGACCTCAGCTGGGAGTTCCTCTTTGACGCCCATCATCTGCTCCATGAAGCGGCGATTCAAGGTGAACCCCGGCAGCAGGGCCAGGACGCGGTACCAGTTGATGAGATGGTAGTACACCCGGCCCTGCACCAGGCCGATCATGTTTCGGAAAGTCTGGTCCTGCGCCCGCAGCTTCCGGTGAGGCACCGCCAGGATCTGACAGAATTGCCGGTAGACACCCTCGTAAGCCCGGCGCGCAAACGAGAAGGTCAATGGCGTGGTGACGCCGCTATAGCTCTCGATGATGTTGCTGTTGTCCCAAATGGTCTGCGGGCCGCGGGGCGGCAGGGTGGTGATCGGACGCGCTTGGAGCAGGTACAGGACGCCACCGGCGATCGCCCATTCCACATCCTGCGGACCGCCGAAAATCAAGCCCAAGCGCCGGGCCAAAGCCGCGACGGCGACGATCTGCGCGTCTTCCAGCACCGGCAGTGGGCCGGCAGTTTGGCGGGTCAATAGACCGCCGGCGGGATCGACCTGCCACGTGTCCGCATTCGCGGTGCCGTCCACCAACGCATCACCGAGGCCGCTCACGGCAGTGACAATCACCCGATCGGTCTGACCGGTGACCGGATCGGCACCAAAGGCGACTCCGGCGACTTCGGCTTCGACCATGCGTTGGACGATGACGGCCGGTGGCCGGGTGGCGGCGGGAAGTTGGCGCTGTTCGCGGTAAGCGCGTACCCGCTCGCTGGCGGCGGATCGGGCCACCGCCAGCACGCGATCGGGCACATCCGCGGTGGGCACCCGCAGAAAGGTTTCGAGTTGCCCGGCAAAGGAATGCTGTTGTCCGTCTTCCTCGTGCGCGGAGGAACGCACGGCCCATTGGCCGTCGTGCGGGGCCAACTTTTGCAGGCCGGCTGATAATTCCCGCACCGCCGCCGATGTGAGCCCCGGTGTGACCGCACCATTGGGTTCGCGAATCTCCGTGAACGCTTCGGGAAGGACCGCAAACCAAGCCGGTATTGCCAGCTCACGTCCATGCAGCGCGGCCAGCGTCCCCGCCTTGCCGCCGAGCGCTGCTCCTTGGGTCGATGCCCCGGGCCAGTAGCAGGCACTCATGGGGTGTGTCGGGACAGGCGACTCAACCACGGCACGGCGCCGAGGCTGAGGTACGTGGCCAGCGTCCAAAGGCCGGAGAAATGCTCCAGCCAGCGGGCGGTGGCGTGAACCGGGCGGACGACGAAGCGGGCGGCCAGAAGCCCCGCAATCGCGAGCAGCCCGCCCAGAATCAGCAGCGTCATCTTTTGGCCGTTGAACGCGGCCGAGGCCGCCACCGCGCAGCCGGCCGTCACGGCCAACGCACCCCACCACGCCGCCGCGGCCGTTCCGCGTCCCCAGAGCCGACTATACGTGCGCACGCCTTCCTCCTCGTCGCCCGGCGCCCGCGTTTTCCGGCCGATTTCCAATCCGATGCCATTGAAAAAACTGACCGCGATGAACCAGCCCAATCCCGTCGGCGGCGTGTTGCCCGCCACCACCCAATCACAGGCCGTCGCATATAAATCCGTTAGCGGCAGGATCAACATGTGGGTCCACAGGTAGGTGATGGGTTGTTCGCGAATCCAATCCCGGACGAAGAACTCGCGGGTCATCAAGGCCAGATAAGCCCAGGTGACGAGGAGCAGTGGCACCAGGCGGGCAGACCACCAAAGCGCGAGGCCCAGTTGAAGCAGGGCCGTGAACGCACCGATCCAGCCTAGTTCGCGGAGTTGGACCAAGCCGCGGGGAACCGGCCGATAGGGGCGATAACGGGAGTCTTCATCAAAATCCTTGAACTCATCCGCGATGCGCAATTGCAGAAAGATGCCCAGCGAAGTCAACCCGGCGACGAGGAGTGACGGCCAGGTGGGCAGGTCCGTGGCCCCGCGCAGCAGGCGCGAAAAACTGACCGCCGAGGCACTGAACACCGCGATGAGGAGACCGTGCGCCAGCAGTGGGAAACGTTCCCGCTGATAGATCCACCAACGTTGATTGGTCCACCGGTCCGTCCACGCCTTCATACGCGCAAGGGGCCGGCCGGCGGGTGGAAACCAATCCACGAACGCCGGGGAATCTTGGCCGAGGGAGTGTCCTTCATGGGGTAAGACTAGCGACGATTGCAGTGGGGTGGGACTATTGAATTTTTTGCCGCCACATTGCGAAATTCAATCGTCGCCGTGGAGGCGCCGGAGCTTTAGTGAGTGGCGCTCGCCAGCGGTGGCGCACCCAAGGCCGTCGGGACGGATTTCAGGTATCGGAAGGCGACCAGCGCGGCCAGGCCACACAATCCGGCGGCGAGTTGGGCCACGCGTCGAAAGGCGTCCACAAAGGCGAGTTGGATGGAAGTTTTCACGTCGGCTTGATCTGCTGGCCGCAACTTCGACGGCGGTTGTGCGTCCGCCATTTTCACCGCTTCCTGCTTTAGTAGGAGCCGCGCTTCCACGGGCAGGTTCAGGCGGGCGGTTCGGGCTTCGAGCGAACGTTCAAACGAAACCAGGGCGACCGGACCCAGTAGGGCGATGGCCAGGACTCCGGCGAGGCGCGTGAGTGTGCTATTGATGCCGGAGGCCAGTCCGAGCTGCCCGGGCGGAACGGCGCCGATTACGGCCGTGTTCAGCGGGGTGGCCGTCAATCCCAGTCCGGCCCCTACCAGCAGCAACCCGGGCAAAAAGGAACCTGCAAAATCCGCCGGACCGCGGGTGATCCCCGGCCAGGTCAGTAACCAAAAGCCAGCACCGGTGACGAGCGATCCCAACGTCAGCGGCAGGCGCGGGCCGTGGCGATCCACGAAGCGACCCGCAAAACGCGACAGCAGAATCAGTAGGGCCATCAAAGGTAGCTGACTCAGTCCGGCCAAGGCGGGATCATAGTGCTGCACCTGGATGAGGTTCAGCGGCAGGAAAAACAACATGCCGTGGAAGGCCATGAAGAATAACAGGCTCACGCCGCTGGCGGCGGTGAGGGGTACCGAGCGAAACATTCCCAGCGGCAGCAGCGGATGTGGGGAGACCTGTTGCAGGCGCAGGAAAGCCAGCAGCGCAAGCACCCCGAGCACGACGGCGCCCCAGGTGAGAAAGCCGTTGTGGCCGGGCTTCGATCCTTGGATGAGTCCGTGAGTCAGGGCGGCGAGGCCGAGGGTGACCGTGATCGCCCCCCACCAATCCACCCGGGGCGCAGGCGACGCGGGTTGATCGGCCGGGGTTTTCCGCAGCAGGACCAGCAGGGCGAAAATCGCCAACGGCACATTGATGAAGAAAACCCACCGCCACAGGCCCGCGCGTGCCAGCAAGCCGCCCAGCACCGGCCCCGCTGCGGTGGCGAGGACACTGCAGGCCGACCAGGTCCCGATCGCCCGCCCCCGTTCCGCCGGGCCGAAGTAGGTGGAGATCATTGCCAGCGCTCCCGGAATCATCAAGGCACCGCCCACCCCTTGGGCCACCCGGGCGGCAATCAGCGCGTGGACTCCCGGTGCCAAGCCACAGGCCACCGAGGCCAGGATGAAAGCGAGGATGCCCGCGACAAAGACCCGCCGCCGTCCAAAGGCATCTCCCAGTCCGCCGCCCAGCAGTAGCAGGGCCGCGAGTGGGAGGGAGAATCCATTGGTCACCCAAAGTAGATCGGCCCCGCCGGCGCCGGTATCGGCCTGCAGGGCCGGGAGGGCGATGCTTAGGGCGGTGCCGTCGATGAACACCATGCTGGACGCCAGCACGGAACTCACCAATACCCAGCGGGCCGTGGCCGTGGTCTTCATCGGTGGAGCGTCATGGGCAAGCCGTGGCGGGTGCGCAGGGTGATGCCGGGCAGGGGTTCCACCGGATGCCCGGGCTGCCGGCGCAATTGATAGGTTTGCAAGATCTGGGAGAGGATCAGTTGTGCCTCCAACATGGCAAATTCACTACCGATGCAAAACCGCGGTCCGGCACCGAAGGGCAGGTAAGCCTCAGGCACCGAGTGGGCGAATCGGGTGGGATCAAAACGTTCCGGCTGGTCCCAGAATTTTGGATGTCGATGGAGGACGTAGGGAGCCAACACCACGGTCGAGCCGGCCGACAGACGAAAGCCGCCGACCTCATCCTCGCTCACCACCCGCCGTTCAATGATCCAAATCGGCGGAAAGAGGCGCATCGATTCCTGCAGCACGTGTTTTACGCCGGTCAGCCGCGGGAGATCCTCCAGCGTCGGGACGCGGTTGCCGAGCGCCTCCCGAATTTCTCCGCGCAGACGCGTGGCCACTTCCGGATGTTCCGACAAGAGATGGAAGGTCCAGGTCAACGCATTGGCCGTGGTCTCGTGCCCCGCCAGCAGGAACGTCACCGTTTCATTGCGCAACTGTTCATCGGTGAAGCCCACGCCGGTCTCGCCGTCACGCACGCGCATCAAAGTGTCGAGCAGGTCGCGATCCGGCGCCGCGTCGGTGGCCCGCCGACGGTGCTCGGCGATGATCCGATAGACGACCTCATTGACGTCCCGCAGCGCCGCTTGAAAGCGGCGGTTCGTCGGGGTGGGGGCCCAGTCCGGCCAGTTAAAGATCCGGCCTAGTCGACCAAAAGTGTGCGGCAGAATGACGGCCATGGCGCGCTCCAGGGTGTCCGCGTCCGTTCCGACATCCGTGCTGAACAGTGTGCGGCCGACGATCGTGAAGGTGAGCCGCATCATTTCCCGGGCGATGTCGAGGGGCGCCGTGGCATCGGAGCGGGCCTGCCAACGTTGCACGAGTTCGGTAGTGGCGGTGGTCATCTGCCGCGCGTAACCGACCAGGTGCTGTCGATGGAAGGCGGGCTGGGCCAATCGACGTTGTCGCTGCCAAAACTCGCCATTGCTGGTCAGCAGGCTGTCGCCGGTTACCGACTTGATGAAACCGGCGCTGCGGGTGCGTTTGTCGAAATTCTGGTGATGGGTCTGCAGCACATGCCGCACGTGATCCGGATGATTGAGCAGGTGGACGATTTGTGGGCCAAGGCGGAAGCGCACGACATCGCCAAAGTCGGCGGCCGACTGCCGCATCAATCCCAGCACGTCGCGACGGAAATCGGGCAGATTCCCCAGTAGCCAGTTGCCCCGGGGCCCGGGGGCCCGGCTTGGAGTGGGATTCATAAGATTAGATCGGGTAGTTCCAAGTGGAGAAACTGCGGTGCCACTCGACGCGGACCCGTTGCCGCCAGGTTTCGGGGAGGTCCCCGAATTCGTTCTTCCGATAGTCGGAAAGCGAGGCGGTGTACCGCTCCAGGCGGGGACAAAATTGTTCGAACCCGGTCAGGTTCAATTGGCGGTAGAGCTTTTGCATTTCGCCCACCGGATCCCGTTCCAGATCGGTAAAACGAACTTCATGGAAGCGTCCGGCCGGAATCAGTGGGCGTTCCTCAAAATAGGCGTCGTACAATGCCGTGTAGCGCCGCAGGATACGGTCTTCGATTTGGGAGACGTTCGGGCGCTGGAGGTAAGTGTGCCAGGTGGCGGTGTCGAAATAGTGCCGGAAGGATTGAAACACCGTGTAGGGATCACGATGGATGTGGACAAAACGGGCGTCGGGGAACATCTCCAGCAGGAGGCGGATGCGGGCCGTATGGGGTGGCGATTTCAAGACCAGCGGGCGCTGATACTTGAAGGTCAGTTTTTGGAGGAACCAGCGAAAGGCCGATTTCCAGGCCTCGACATCGGCCGGGGGTGCGTCCCGGAAGGTCAGGTAGCGATCGTAGTGGTCCTCCCGGCGGGGAAAACTGATTCCCAGATAGGGTGATCGGAGGCTGGTGAGAGCCGGGGCAAACTCCTCTTCCTGCGGGGATTGAAAATTCAGCGCCATGTTGTCCATGGGACGCCGGGAGGGCACGAGCCAGGCGAAACGACGCGAGTTAACGGCCTCGGTGCTGAGGAACGTCCGGGGATTGACCACCTGGTAGGTGTTGGCGAAGGCAAACTGGTCGGTGTCCTGAGCCAGCAGGTTGTGGAGATGGGTCGTTCCCGTCCGCCAATGACCCAGCACAAAGAGAGGCGCCTGCACGGTGGTGCCAGTCACCGCATCGTCGAATCGTCGCTCCTGTCGTTGCCCCCAGGAATTCATCAGGCTGGCGGCGGAGATAAAAGCCGCGCGATGCCAATAGACGGGATCGATGGCGAAGCGGTTTTCCTGCAGGAGCCGCCACCAGTCACCGAAAGTAATACCCGCCAGGTAATTGTGCTGGACGCTCCAGCGATGCTTCAAGGCGTGCGACATGAGGCTGACAAAGTCCGCCACGCTGAGTCACTGGGCAGGTGGTGTCAATTCAGTGGGTGGCGGGCAATCGGCGGCAAAATGGGCCGATATGACTTCGGTGCCAGGTGATTATCCAGTGCCGCCAGATCGTGAGTGCCAGGTAATCTTTTTTGGGGCGCGGTGACAGACACGTGCGACTCCCGGTTCGGGGCGTCGACAAGATCCGATTCTATCGGTGCACGACGGATCGATTGCCTGTAGACGGTGCGCGGACTCCGTTGTCGGTTGAGTTAGGCAACGATTCCCCCCCAGACAGTTCCTCCAGTCCGCTCGGCAGCGTCCCGAAGAAGGGGCTTGGATGGACAGGCTACCGCGAACACCCCCGGGAGTGGACGCCGTGGACGGGCGCCGATCAGGGCTTCACCACCGCGCGAAACGACCGATGTTGTCGGGATTTTGTGGTGGTATCCTCAAAAGTTGAACCCAGTCCATTGACTGGGCCGGTTTGCACGGCGGTCCATCCGCCGGGGGTCAGTTCAGAATTAGCCTGAACCTCCACCTTTGAGCCGCGGCTGTCGCCATCGAAGACCAGATACTTGGCATTGCCCCCGGCGGTCAAAGTTGCGAGGCCGAGCGGCATGCTGGGGCGGAGATTAAATGCGGTGAGATAGGGTTGGAAAATGCCGCCAACGGTGGCGAATTCCCCCCCTGCAATCAGGTACTCGGACCCGTAAGAGAGCGTGCGAACCTCCAGAGTCCCCGCCGTGCTGATTGCCGGGTTCCAAGGTGTGACCGCCGAACGGCTGAACGGGATTCCAGCGAGGTAATTGCGGAATTCACCGCCCGCAGCGAGGAAGCTGCCACCCGCATAGAGAACGTTGCCAGAGGCGGCCACTGTATAGACCCGCACGGAGGCTAGTGTAGTGTTTCACAAATAACTTTACTAACAACACCTTTTCGTGCCAATCTCCGGAATGGCTCGTCCAAAGCTCCCCATCGTTCTCTCCGACACCGACCGAACGGAACTGCTCCGTCGTACGAAGGCGCCCGCTTCGACCGTCCA
>CANIZL010000081.1 GCA_947471985.1 Verrucomicrobiota bacterium
AGTTCAACTATAGCATATTCGATGGAGTATGACGTGAAACATGGACCCACGGACAGTGCGCCGGCAATGCCCCGTGGCGCGTCGGGGTTCAAGTTGCGACCTGACTTGCTAAAGCGCAATCAAACGCGCCGGCAGCCCCCTTGCGGGGCCTGGGGATGGCAATTAAAGAAGCGGCCGGCCGATTTTTTATTCGATGCTCTCAATTTAATCACCTCAGCGCGCATTTTCATCGAGTATCACTCGCGGTAGCCATCCTCGCGCTATTCCGCACAATCTTAATATTTAGTCTAGCTAACGCGCCAGACACCGTTGGGCGGAGGTCATTGCTACAGGAGGTTCGCAAAGGGGCGACCACCTTTGAGCGCATTATTGGATATGCCATGCTTGAACTTTCTCATGCCTCATCGGCCAAAACCTCAAATAAAACTCCCCCCCTCATCAGGAGGCCCGGGATTTGGCCATCGCCGATCTCGTTGTTTCAACACTGGTCGATTGATATACAAAGCCAAAATGACACATCCGTACAAGGATCTTGAGCCTCGCGCCTACTGGCGAACCGCGGTTTCGGCAAAACACTTCTCGGAGCTGGTGGATATTGGAGAGAAAATCCTTTTGTCACCGGGCGACCGGGTTGCCACTGCAGGAAGCTGCTTTGCCCAGCATATTGGCCGTGCTTTGAAAGCCGGAGGCATGGGCTACATGGACCTGGAGTTGCCCCCCGCCGACCTCACACCAGAAGAGGCCCAGCGTCACGGATTCGGCATCTATTCCTGCCGGTATGGAAATATTTATACCGTTCGTCAACTCAGGCAGTTGGCTGAAGAGGCTTTGGGGGACCGAACGCCGGATGAGATTACTTGGAAGAGGGGGGATCGCTACTGCGACGCACTCCGGCCGTCGGTTGACCCGGTGGGTCACAACTCCCCCGATACCATCCGGCATCTTCGGTCAAGGCACCTGCAAAAAGTCCGAAGGATGCTGGAAACGCTGGATGTATTCGTCTTCACCCTGGGTTTGACCGAGGCTTGGCAACTCCACAAGGATCAGACGGTATTTCCGGTCTGTCCCGGAACTGAAGCTGGCGTGTTCGAAAGCCTCAAGTACGGATTTGTGAATTTTCGCTACCCGGAAATTTTTGCGGACTTGGTGAGGTTTCGCGAAATTCTGAAGTCGATCAATGGAAGGGCGCGCATGATCCTGACCGTCTCGCCGGTTTCGCTCGCGGCGACGGCCTCCGGCAAACACATTTTGTCTGCGAACACCTATTCGAAATCCACCTTGAGAGCGGTCGCCGGGGATGTCTCGGAGATGTTCTCCGATGTTGCATACTTTCCCAGCTATGAAATCATCACCGGGCACCCTATGCGCGCCACATTCTTTAATTCCGATCTTCGAACAGTGAGTCCGTACGGGGTGAATTATGTCATGAACCATTTTTTCTCGACTATCAACCGAGAGAAAACCACGCTCGCTGATACTTACGATAAGCTTGGGGTCGTATGCGATGAGGATAAGCTGGCCGGACCAGGCGTTTGAGCCATGAAGCAAGTGTCCCGGTGCACCCTGCTACACTTTGCCGCCGGGAGGGTGGAAGCGGCTCCAACAGCGCGTCGTTATTTCTAAAACGTCGCGTTGCCCAATCCGCCCGCACGAGTTCGCCCGGTCGAGCATTCCTGGTTGGCGATGCGATGAATGCGCGCCGGAGACCGCTGGCGGGCGGGCATCGGAGGCGGCTGGCGGAATTTCATCTTCCACCCATTTCACGGTAGTGAGATTCGGCCCACCGCGGCCGCCGTTCTCACTTGGCGGGTTTCGCCGGGTCCGGATGTTCCGGGTCGCGCTTCGGCGCCGCGGCGGGCACCGCTTTGGGATCCGCATCCCCACGCGCCGGCAGGGCTCCGGAGCCGTCATAACCCGTGTAGAGCGGCAGGGCGATGCCGCCGACCCGGACCGGCAGTTGCGCCTCCGCACCCAGGCCCCGTGGCGTCAGACGCCGCACCTGCGCGCCGCGCGTCTCCGCCACGAGGGTCTGATACGGATTCCCCGTGAAGGACGCCTCACCCACCACAAACGACGCCGAAGCATCGGTGATGGCAAACATCGGGTCCTGCTTGTAACCGCCGCTGGAGAGACAAAGACCACCGAGCAATTCCGTGCGGCCCCGGGCCAGCGTATTGATGAAGGTCCCGGTCTTCTCCGCCCGCAGCCCCAATCCCCAGACCCGGCCGCCTTCATTCCGAATCTTCTCACCGTCACCCGTAAGATTCCATTGCCGCGCCCAGACCGCATTGCTGCGGACCGTCCAGGAACGGACGCTGCTCACGTCCTCCAGAAAAATATCACCCTTTCCCCCCAGGATCGCCCGCACACCCAAGCAGGAACTGATCACCACGGTGCGATCCGAAGCCATTTCAAACAGGATCGCCTGCGGCGTCCGAATGGCCAACCGCTCGATGATCACCACCGGGGATTCACCGTTTTCAATGCGGAAACCAGGAACGCCCTGGCCACCCACCATGCTGAGTTCGGCCTCACATCCAATGATCCGCCGCACCTTGCCGCGCACAATCACCGGGGCCATCAGATGCCAGGAACCGTGCGGCAGATAAACCGTGGTCGCCCCGGAATCGATCGCCTGCTGGAGCGCCGCACTGTCATCGCGGGAATCATTGGGAGCCCCGCCATATTTGAGCGGACTCGCCCACGCGGACACCGGATCCCAAGGCACTTCCGGCGTGTCCTTGATCTCGAGTCCGAGGGAAATCGGAGGAGCGGGGAAGAGGTTGAACGGTTGATTCAAGGGCGGCAGCAGGTGACTGCCGTACTCCTTGATGAACGGGCCCGCCGCTCCCGGAAAGTCCCCTACGCGATTCTCAATCGCATTCGTATATCCCGGCGTCCGGACATTCCGCGCAAAGAGCACGCCGCGATTGTAGATCGCCGGCACGGGCCGTTTCCCCGGCAGCCCCTGCAGGACTGAATCGATCAGGGTGACGAAGCCCATGGCATCGCGATTATCCACCGCCAGAACGTCGTTGGTGCTGCGCATGCCCCGGATGGACAGGAGCTGTCCCTGATTGCGGATGGCCGCCGATTTCTGCCCCACGAATTCGCAGTTCTCCAGCGTCAGCGAGTTTACGGTGTAGGCACAGCGGAGTCCGGTCTCGAAGCCCTCGATCCGGACGTCCCGAATCAGACAGGGGCCGATGCGCGGAACATAGGCCGCATCAATGCCGCTGACGCCACTTCCGGTGCCGCCCGCGACGATTTTAACCTGCCGGATACAACCCTGTTCCGAGGTATTCAACTGGATGCCCACGGCCCCGGTGTTGCCCATGCCCGTGTTGATCGAAAGATTGCGCACCGAATTGCGCTCGTGGGTGTAATGTTCGTCTCCGAGCCACAACACCGCACGCGGCCGGCCAATGGCGCCATAGCCCGGCGCGAAGTCGGACAGTTGAATGAGCGTGCCCTCCCGACTTTGTCCCTGCAGGATGGTCGCCCGCTGGGGTCCCTGCGTCGTGGACGTCGCAAACGGCCAGCGCAGCGGACGCGAGATCCGGTACGTTCCGTTCGGCAGATAAATGATCCGATTCTGATCCGGATGATCCTGCAGCGCCTGCTGGATCGCCTCCGAGCAGTCCATCTTGCCGTCACCCCGGGCATTGTACGGTGGCAGGGTGACGTCGATGAGGCCCGCATCCGCCGGGAAGGTCATATCTTCCGCCCGCACGACGCCCATCAGGGCCAAAAGGCCCACCAAGGCCGCCCGATGGCACCGATCGTTTGCCCCACCCCACAAGAAACGGATCCAACTGCTCATGTTTGCCGGGAACTGTACGCATGGAACCGCCCGGGTCACGTGCCGAAATCGGGAACCAGCGCCCCCCCGGGAAGGGCATCGCCCCGTCCCAACAGCCCATCGGCCAGCGAAACGGCCAAATCCCGGGGCAGCCGACCTCCGGGTTGACATATTTGTAAGTGTTCGCTTACAAATGAGGCGTGGCGGCCAAAAAAACAACTCCGCGGCTCCGCGGGGAAGATCGGCGCCGGGCGATCCTGCGCGCGGCGCTTCAGGTCTTTGCCGCCACCGGGTTCCACGGCTCCACCACCAAGGCCCTAGCCAAGGCCGCCGGGGTTTCCGAAGCCCTCCTGTTCCGGCACTTTCCCAGCAAGGACCATCTCTACACCGCGCTGCAGGAGGAATGCTGCCAGCTCAAGACGAACGAGGAGTCCACCCGGGTCCTGAGCCTCGATCCCTCCACCTCGACCCTGGTGATCATGGTCCATTTTCTGATGGCGAAGATGCTGCGTCCACCGAAGTCGGTCGACGTGGTCGAGCAGGGCCTTCACCGCATGATGGTCCATAGTTTTATGGAGGACGGTCACTTCGCGCGCCAGTTCATGGATCATCTGGCCCACGATCTGATCGCCAAACTCGAAGCGAGCGTCAAGGCGGCGGGCCGGGCCGGGGATCTGGTCGAGAGTCCGGTCCGCCTCGACCTGCGGGCGTGGTTCACCGAGCACCTCGCCGCCATGCTGATGCTCAATCAGCTACCGGGTCAGCCGGTCGTCGACTTTGCCGCCACCACGCCCACCCAGGTCGAGCAGGCCACCTGGTTCGCCCTGCTGGGCATGGGGCTCAAATCGGAAGCCATCCGCCGGTACTACAATCCCAAGGCCTTCGCGCTGCTCCAACCCTGAGGTTTTCTTATTCCTTCAATAGTTAGTAAGCACTCACTCCTATGCCTAAAACAGACTCAAACCCCGCCGCCGATGCCCGCCCGCGCACCGGCCATCGCTACTGGTTTCCCGTCACCGTCGGCCTCCTGACGTGGGCGGGAATCGTAACGATCCGTCTCCAACCGGAGATGGAACGAAACTTCCAGGGCTGGCTGACGGCGGCGTTGATCCTGCTGGCGAGCCTCCTGGGGTTGATCTGGTTTTTCGGCTTCAGCCGTTTCTCCGGCAAACTGCGTCTGGGCACCTTCGGCCTGCTACTCCTTGCCGCTTTCGGCGGGACCCGGTTGCTGCGGGTGGACGGCACGGTGGATGGCACCGGCTTGCCGAAATTGGTGTGGCGTTGGACCTCCCCCCGGACGGTGCGATCGGAGTCCGCAACGACAAGCCCGTCGGCCACCCCAGCGGCCCCGAACACCCAGACCGTCGCCACGACCGCGCCCGCCAGCCAGCACCCCGATGTGCCGCAGTTCTTCGGCGCCCGGCGCGACGGCACTGCGCTCCAAGTGAACCTGGCCCGTGATTGGAGTGCCACCCCGCCCCGGCAACTTTGGCGACAACCGGTTGGCCTCGGCTGGTCCGCTTTCGCCGTGGTGGGGGAGCGGGCGTACACGCAGGAACAACGGGGCGACTCCGAGTGCGTCACCTGTTACGCACTCCGGACGGGACAACAAATCTGGGCGCAAACCAATGCCGTGCGCTTCAGTGAATGGCAGGGCGGCGACGGTCCCCGGGCCACGCCCACGGTTCATGAAGGGCGGGTCTACACCCTGGGCGCCACCGGCCTGCTCAATTGCCTCGACGCCGAATCCGGCGGACTGAAGTGGTCCCGCTCCGTCTTGAGCGAAAACCAACTGGCCAACCTCATCTGGGGCGTCAGTGCGTCACCATTGGTCTTTGAGGACACCGTGGTCGTGACCGGTGGATTCACCAAGGGACCCACCGTCCTGGCCTATCGTCGCTCGACGGGCGAGCCGCTCTGGCAGGCGGGTACGGACAAGGCCAGCTACGCCTCGCCCGTGCTGGTGACCCTCGCGGGTCAACGCGTGGTCCTCTCCGCCAACGCCGCCTCCCTGACCGCCCACGACCCCACCACGGGTGCACTGCGCCTGGACTACCCATGGGGCGACGACAAGTGGCCCAAGGCTTCCCAACCGGTCGTGCTCCCAGGCGACCGCATTTTCCTCTCGGCGGGCTACGGCGCCGGGTGCTCCCTGCTGGAGGTGAAACCGGGTACGAACGGGAAATTGGCGGCGACGCAGGTTTGGAAGAACCTGCACATGAAGACCCAGTTCAACAGCGTCGCGGCCCGCGACGGTTTTCTTTATGGACTCGACGACGGCCTGCTCGCGTGCGTCGAAATCGCCACCGGCGCGCGCAAATGGAAGGACGGTCGCTACGGCTCCGGACAAACACTCCTGGTGGACGATCTCATCTTGATTCAAAGCGAGCCCGGGGCCGTGATTCTCGCGGCGGCGCAGCCCGGTGGTTTTCAGGAACTCGGTCGTCTCCCCGCCCTCAGCAGCAAAACCTGGAACCACCCCACGCTGGCCGGAAAGTATCTGCTCGTCCGCAACAACGAAGAAATGGCCGCCTACGAGTTGCCTTGAGCACGGCCCCGTCCGCCTCAGGGCAGGCGCAATCGAAAATAGCGAACCGGCTCCGACGCGTCATCGCTGACCCGAAAGCGTCCGCCCGAGAGGGCCGGGGGACGCGTCACGGCTGTCCACGGCCCCGCGCCCAGATCCGCCGTTGCCTCGAGTTCATAACCGTTCGCGGCGTCGGTCCACGAGAGCACCGTCGAACCCTCGACGGATTCCGCCAGCAACCCGGGCGACGCCAGTGAGTAGAAGCGGAATCCACCGACGCGGACAGTGATGTCCGAGTTCCCTGCATCGGTCATGGCAAACGTGAACTCGCGGTTCCCGCCCACCGGAAGCGGCACGGCGAAAAGCGGCGAAGTCTGCGGTTCGTCCCGCGGCACGACGTTCTGCGGCAGCGCGAAGAGCGTGTTGGTCTCCATCCCAAAGACCAGCACCCCCGACTCCGCGTCGCCGTGCACCACATAGTCGAACGAAAAACGATCCACCCCGGCCGGAACCGTCAGCGTCACCACCGCCGCGGAGAGTCCCGTCGCGCTGCCCATCAATGCAAAACCGGGCCCGGGATCCGCCCCCAGATTCCACACGGTGGTCACTCCGGAACGCGCCCGGTCCGCGAGGGAATCGTAAGCCTCGTTCAACGCACGAACGGATTCACCCGCTGGCAATACCGTCGCGCCCCCCAACAACCGCACCGCGGCAACCGTTACCGGCCGCGGCACGGCGGCCGACGCCACAGTCCGCCGACCAATCAGCCCCTTCACCTCCGAGCCAAACGCGGGGAAAAAGCAACTGTCCGCGCCCGGGGCGGAAACGGATTGGAGCTCCAATTCCTCCGCCGACATCGGGACTTGTTGAAAGAAATGCCCGGCCGTCAGCGGTGACGGCGGCGGGAACACTCCGGAAATCGCGGGATCCTTCCGGTGTTGTTCCTCCGAGCGACGGAAGCCCGCCAGACTGGCCGTCGGCAGCGCCACGCTTCGCTGATACCACTTCGGCGAATAGTCATGTCCCCCGCTGGCCGGATCCAACAGCGCACCTCGTTGAAGGCAAACATTGACGGCCTCCGGATGGCTCCAACCGAACCCGGAGACATAATTCTCCACGTACCCACCGCCCCCGGCCAAGAGCGGCATCGACTGGCGCCAACGCGGCGCATCCGCTCCATAGGGCAGGCTCAGGTAGAGGGACGCCAAACGACGATTTCGCGGCCCTTCCAGATTCACCAATCCCGCCAGCTCTCCCGGTTCGGTCCAGTGAGCGATCTCCGCTTCGTCAAACACCGTCACATGCGGGCGAAAGTCCGTCCACGGACGCGCCGCCGTGGGTTGGACGCCGGTACGTTCGCCGCGCAGAGAGTCGACCGCGTATCGATTCACCAGCGTGCCCAAACTGTGGCCGATGAAATGCACCGGCTGGCGGTAATCCTCGCCCAGGGCCAATTGCAATTCCCGTCCCAACGCCCCGCCTTGCCGCGACGTCACCGCTTCGGCCAGCAACCCGGGACGCGCCGCGACCGTGGGCCAGTCCCACGCCACAATATTGACCGACGCTGAAATTCCCCGCGCGGCGAGTTCGCGAGCCAATGGCAGGGCCCAGGCTTGCGGATCGGATCGCCATCCATGTGTCAGCACCAGCAGCATGGATGCTTTATTGAGCAGCGCCGGCCGATTGGTGAAGGCTTCCCCATCGAAAACCAGCAACCGACTGCCTTCGCTCGCGTCGGCTGGAGTCGCGTACGGAATGGGTAACGGGGCATCCACCGTCGTCACCGGGAACGGCGGGGGCGACGGCAACAACTGGAACGTCTGTTGCCGGGTGGTCGGGGCGAGATGGATGACCCGATGATCGGACCGCTTTCCGTCCAACTCGGCACTCAGGTGATAAATCTGTTCCGGGAGCGCCGGCAGTTGGTAATGACCGTCGGCATCCGTCTGGACCGAGGCGACGGATCGATGGAACAACGCCGCACGCACCGTGGCCCCGGCCACGGCAATTCCCGCATCATTCACCACGCGTCCCTCCAAAACCAGGGACGCAGCACCCGTCGGAAGTACGGCAAGGTACGCGTTGTCGCTGGCCGCGAATCCCGTGGCACTGCGGACCTCGACGATGTAGTTCCCGGAATCCGCGATACCCGCAGCGGTGAATTCCAGCGTGGACTGGGTGGCCCCCGCCAGTCGCTCGCCGTTCTTGAACCACTGATACTCCAGCGGGGGCGCCCCGACCGCCCCGACGGAAAGGCTCGCAAGATTCCCAGCTTCGCGCGTCTGCGCCAACGGTTGAACCAAAATCGCCGTGCGCGGCGCCAGGCGCACGTTGTCAAAATACAGCGTATTGTCCCCGGCATCCGACAGCGAGGCCGCCGTCACGGTATAATCGGAACCAAAGGACACCAGATTCGCCGTCGCCTGGCCGACCAAAGCGCCGGAGAAACGGAACGGCGCGCCAAAGTCGGCACCCACGGTGAAGACCACGAGCGCGTCCGCACCGCTTCGCGTGACCTGCACGTGCAGGTGATAGATGGTGTTATAAGCCAACTTCTTCGCCAACCCGTGGCGTTGGCCTCCGGCATCGTACCACACGATTTCCAACAGTTGCTCATTCGTCGGATCCGGTTCCGCGGCAACCCGCAGGAGATCTCCGGTGGCCGACTGAAAGGACCAGCCAAATTGATCCCGGCTGCCGATAGTGCTGGAGCTAATCGAGAAATCGACGGAGAAATCCAGGCCGGCGAACGGCAGGTCGACCGCGTGTCCCAGCGAAACCAAGGCCCGGGTGGGGATCGAAAAACGACCGCCCAGCGCCGCCCAGACATTGTCGGGCGCCACCAGCACATTGTAGTTGTAGAAAAAGGACAACTGGTCCGCGGCGGGCGGCGGTCCCGGCGGGTCATTGATCACCCATCCGTTCTGTCCCGCCAGGTTCTCGGTGGGCCCGACGGCGTAACCTTCCCCGAGTTCAAATCCCGTGGTGACGGTGGTGGCTGCCCGCAGCCCCCCGCTCGCGGTCAACACCAGTGCCGCCCCCATCATTGCTGCCGAACGTTTCATAGTTTTGGACCTCCCGGGAGAATTTCGGGAGCGGCTGCGTTCGCATCTCGTGAACGTTCCGCCCCCCGAATCTCCCACCCGCCGCGCGGGAATTTCACTCCCCGGCTAGGCCAGAATTCCCCGGATCAATTCGCCTTCGACATCGGTCAACCGATAGTCCCGGCCCTGAAAGCGATACGTCAGGCGTTCGTGATTGAATCCCAGTTGATGCAACAACGTGGCCTGCAAATCATGCACCGTGGTCTTGTTCCGCGCGACGCTGAAGCCGAGTTCATCCGATTCACCGTACATCATCCCGCCCCGGATCCCGCCGCCCGCCATCACCATCGAATAACAGTCCGGGAAATGGTCGCGTCCGAGAATGTCGCTCTTGGCCGTGCGCCCTTCGCGGAACGGTGTGCGACCAAACTCGCCGCCCAACACGATGAGGGTCTCGTCCAACAACCCCCGTTGCCGCAGGTCCTTGATCAAGGCCGCTACCGGGCGGTCCATCGTCGCACACTTGCGCGTCAAACCGTCGCGGATGTCCTCGCCGGGCCCCGTGCCGTGGAAGTCCCAGCCCCAATCGAAAAGCTGCACGTACCGCACGCCCTGTTCCACCAGTCGGCGGGCCAGCAGACAATTGTTGGCGAAACTCGATTCGCCCGGCTTGGCCCCGTAATCCGCCAGGGTCCCCGCGGATTCGCGGTTGATGTCCATCACCTCCGGCACCGACATCTGCATGCGAAAGGCGAGTTCGTATTGGGCGATCCGGGTCTGGGTCTCCGGATGACCCAGTTCCCGTCCCTGGATCTCATTCAATTCGCGCAGCGTATCGAGACTCATCCGACGCACGTCCCGATCCAGGCCCGCCGGATCCGATGCGTAGAGCACCGGGTCGCCCTTCGAACGGCATTGCACGCCCTGATACACCGACGGCAGAAACCCATTCCCGTACGAGTTCTTGCCGCCGTTGGGTTGCACGCCGCTGGAGATGAGCACCACGAATCCCGGCAGATTTTGATTCTCCGTGCCCAGTCCGTAGGTCACCCACGAGCCGATCGACGGCCGACCCGACCGCGGCGAGCCGGTGTAAACCAGCAATTCGGCCGGGGCGTGATTGAACTGGTCCGTGGTCATGGATCGGATGACGCACAATTCATCCGCCACGGTTTGCAGCTGCGGAATGGCATCGGACAACCAAACCCCGCCCTGACCGCATTGGGTGAAGGTGCGCGGTGTGCCGAGAAGTTTCGGCACGCCGGAGGTGAAGGCGAAACGCTTCCCTTTCAGAAACGCATCCGGGCAATCCTGGCCGTTGCGCTTCACCAGTTCCGGCTTGTAGTCGAAAAGATCCAGGTGCGGCGGCGAACCGGTCAGGTGCAGATAGATGACCCGCTTCGCCCGCGCGGCGAAATGCGGCAGGCGCGGGGCCATCGGATCCGCGGCCACCGGCGCCGCGGCCCCCAACGTCCGGCCGAGCAGCGAGGACAGGGCAAGCGCCCCAACACCGTGCGCGGATTTCCCGAAAAAATGCCGGCGGGTCAGGCGTTGGAGCTGTTCAATTTGAGGATTCATGGTCCAGGCTTCCGGTCAGCGTTTCATCAACATTTCATCGAGATTGAGGTAGGTATTCCCCACCACCGTCCAAGCCGCCAACTCCACCGGGTCCGCCTGGGCGGGCAAATCCCCGAGCGGTTTGCTGGCCAGCGTCCGGGCCTTTTCCACGTCGGTCGCCAAACGCTCGCGCGTCTTTTCAAACAGCCGCAGAATGCCCGCCAGTTCCGCCTCGGTGGGCGTCCGGCCCAGGCAGAGTCGGAATCCCAGCGTGGCCTTTGCCGCCGGGGTCGTTCCCGCGTCGGCCATTCGTCGGGCCAGCGCCTGGGCCGCCTCCAAATACACGGGATCGTTCAGCGTCACCAACGCCTGCAACGGGGTGTTCGAACGTTCGCGTCGCACCACGCAAACTTCCCGATTCGGCGCGTCAAACGTCGCCATCGACGGATACGGATTGGACCGTCGCCACGTGGTGTAGATCGCCCGTCGGTAGCGATCCTCGCCGCCGCTCGTTTCCCAGTCCGTACCACTGCCAAACGCAGCGGTGAGTCCGAGCTTCGGCTGGGCCGGCTTCACCGGCGCACCGTACATTTTGGGACTCAGCAAACCGCTCACGAACATCGCCTGATCCCGGATCATCTCCGCCGACAGCCGGAACCGGGGACCGCGAGCCAGTAATCGATTGTCGGGATCCTGCGCGGCGAGTTCCGGACTGACCTTCGAAGATTGCCGGTACGCCGCCGAGGTGACCATCAACCGGAGCACATGCTGCACGTCCCATTTGTGGTCCATCAATTCCACCGCCAGCCAGTCGAGCAATTCCGGATGCGAAGGCGGTTCGCCCTGCGCGCCGAATTCCTCGCTGGTGCGCACGAGTCCGGTGCCGAAAATCGATTCCCACAGCCGGTTCACCTCCACGCGGGCGGTGAGCGGATTGCGGGTGTCCACCAGCCACCGAGCCAAAGCCAGACGATCCACCGGCGCGTCGCCGCCCGCCGCCCCGAACGCCGCCGGCAGGCCATTGGTCACCACCGCACCCAAATCCATGAAGTTGCCGCGGCGTTGGATGTTGGTTTTACGCCGTTGATCCGACACCAACTCCCGCTGCACGGGCACCGTGGTGTAAGGTTTGATATCCTCCAGCCGCCGCCGGACGTCCACCAACTGATCGCGCTCACCCCGCAACCGCGGCGCCACGCTCAGGTAGTGCCGACGGATCTCCGCGCGCTGCGGCTCGCTCCGCTCCGCGGGTTTCAAGCGCAACGCCGCCAGCACCGCCGGCGGCGTGCGGGCAAATTCCGCCACCCGCGGATCCGCAGTCTGGTAAATCCGGAACTGACCGACCGTGGCAAAATCGTATTTGGATTGTTGCTCGATACCGAGAATCCACTGATGACCGGCCGGGGCCACCATCGGCGATTGCGGGACCACCACGAGCGAATGCGCTTCGCCATAACGCGGAGCAATCGACCAGCCCCGATTCCGGGGATCCGAATTCTCCAGGACACTCGACGCACCGAAGTTCGCTCCGGAGTAACTGGCATAGGCCGCGGCCAACGGCACGGACCGCGCCCCGTCGGGCAGCAATTCCACATTGGGACTCGGCGGTGCGGCCACCTGTTGTTGCCAGACCGGCTCCCGTTGACTGTCCAACAGCGTCACCTTGAAACCGCTCAGGCGCTCCGAGGACCCATCCGTCCGATTCCACACCACAATGCGATCCACCGCCTGCGGGGAACGCAGATCCACTTCCCACCAGGGATCCGTGGACGTCTCGGTGTGCGTGGTCGAATGCGCTTCGTTGTAGCGACCATCGGTATTGCCATCGATGGCCCGGCCGGCCGCGCCTTCCGAAGCCGTGCTGCTCTGCCGCGCCTCACCGGCCCGCGCCAGATTGTTCGTCGATTGCCACACCTGCACCTCCGCCAGCGAGAGAATCCGGTCCTTGCCGGGAAGCTCAATCCGCACGTATCGGCCGCTGGTGCGCACGCCTTCGGGCGGTGCGACTGCCGCCGTGACCCGGGTCACGATGAAATTGCCATCCGCATGCCCCACCCCGCGCCCGGGCGGACGCTCGTCAGGAACCACCTCGAGGCGAAACCCGGTGCTCAATTCCGAGCCGGTGACCGGAATCTTCACGGAGTAAACATCGGTCCGGCCTCCGCGCTCCACCCGAACCGTCCCATCGTCGGCTCGCTCCACCGCCGCACCCGCCCGCGATGTCACCGCCGCGGGAGTCACCCGTTGCCACGCCAGATCGGTCTGAAAATCGCCCTCCCACCGCGCCTGATCGCGCTCCAGCTCGGCCGTCGGGGTTTGCACCACTTGCTCGAGCCGGGCGACCTCCGTCTGCAACGATTGCTTCTGCTGCTTCTGTTCCGCACTGAACAAGGGCAGCACCGGACTTTCATCGGTCCGATCCGCATCGGCCGTGTTGTTGAGCACCGCGAACACCCGGAAATACTCCTCCTGCGAAATGGGATCGTACTTGTGATTGTGGCATTGCGCGCAGGCCATGGTGGTGCCCATCCACACGGCCAGCGTGGTGTTGACCCGGTCGATCACCGCGACGTTGCGATACTCTTCGTCGTTCGTGCCGCCTTCGTTGTTGGTCATCGTGTTCCGGTGGAACGCGGTGGCCACCATCTGGTCATCGGTCGGCTCCGGCAACAGATCCCCCGCCAACTGTTCGATCGAAAACTGATCGAAGGGCTTGTTGGCATTGAGCGAGCGGATGACGTAATCGCGGTACGCCCAAATGGTCCGCGGCGGATCGTCCGCATACCCGCTGGAGTCCGCATACCGCGCCTGATCCAGCCACAGTCGGGCCCAGTGCTCGCCAAAGGCCGGCTTCCGCAGGAAGCGATCCACCGCCCGCTCGAAGGCACCCTCCGCGGTGTCCGCCAGAAACTCGTCCAACTCGGCCAGGGTCGGCGGCAGGCCCGTGAGATCCAGCGCGGCACGCCGGAGCAATGCCGGACGATCCGCCTCCGGATTGGGCGTCAACTTCTCCTGCTCCAAACGCGCGAGAATAAAGGAATCCAAGCCATTGCGCGGCCAGTCCTTCGCTTGGACCACCGGGGTCGGCGGACGCACCGGCGGCACGTACGACCAATGCCGCGAGTAAACCGCACCTTGCTCGATCCAACGCCGCAAAATCGTCTTCTGCTCCGCGGTCAGCTTCTTACCGGAGTCGGGCGGCGGCATCCGCAGCTCGGGATCCTCCGATGTAATGCGCCGAATGATTTCGCTTTCGTCCGGCTTTCCCGGCACCACGGCATGATGCCCTTTCCGTTCCGCCCGGGCGCTGTCGGAGAGATCCAGCCGCAAGGGCTTGCCGCCGCCGTCCTTGGCTTTGGCATCCGGACCATGACAACTGAAGCAATTCTCCGAGAGCACCCGGCGCACATCCCGATTGAAATCCAACGTCTCCGCGGCCGACGCCACCGGGCCAACGCCGGCGCCCGCACCCAACGCCAGGGCGACCAGCAGCGCCCTCCCCACGAGCGGAGCCCGCCCAAACTCCGCCCGGGCCCCACGGTTGAATTGAAGATGAAATAACGACGACATAAGGAATCAGCTGTTCCCGCCACTCATGCCGCGCCGCTCACGATTCCGTCGCCACACCTACCGCCGCAGGGCGGCAGCACGCACGGAATCTCGCTGAGACAGGGCAGCTTCATGGGCAATCAAACGGGATCGTATCACTCAACCGAAGCAATTCCACCCGCTTCTGGTGTCCGCCGGACTTTTCCAACGCTGTCGGCGTCGGAATTCCCCGGTGGCGAAGCCGACGCTCCGCCACACGCGCCCTATTCACTTTCGCTCCCCCGACCCGGCGTCGACGGCACCGCCGGTCGCACCCGCCGTCGCTCGGCCCGCAAAAGCTTCACCAGATAAGCCACGACCAGTACGTTGATGCCCAGCACCAGGACCCGGGCCCAGGTCAGGTGGCGGCTCAGCTCATAAAGTTCCAGGGGAATCAGGGAGCTGGTGGCCACGACGGTCAGGTATTCCGCCCACGCCTTGCCCCGCCATAACCCCACGCCTTCCGTCAGCTGCACCGCGGCATACACAAAACTGCCCAGACTCAATTCCTGCAGCTGGCGATCCGTCATCAAGCCCAGGCGGGCGATGAGCTTATGCAGGTACCGATTCTCGGGATCCACGTGCAACGCCGCCACGAGCTGCCGCAACACCTGGGCCAGGTCCTGATGCACGAGCGTGAGCACACCCACACCCACCGCCAGCAGCAACAGGGCTTTCCCCAGCTTGAACAGGGCGATCCAACGAAGTCCGGAATGACGCGAGGTGGAAGTGTTCACAGCAACGGTATCTCTCGCTGCCCCAGCCCGGTGCAGCATCCTTTTGTGCCACCGGGAAAGACCCCAGGGCTTCAGCGGAAATCCCGCCTCGCGTCCGCGCCCCGCGCACCCATCGTTATTGGGCCACCGCCCGGAAATAGCGTTGGGCCTGTCCGGCGGGCACCTCGAGAAGACCGGACGACAAGCCGGTCTGCACGGTCTGCCACGCTTGCAAATCATCCGACGCCTCCAAGCGGACCAGTTGCCCGGGACTGTGCAGAAGTCGCAATTGCAGCCGACCGTCCACGACCGCGGGCTCAGACCACGCCACCGGCAAAACCAAGTCGCTTTCCCCGCGTCCCGGGGAACCGAAGGGATCCAAACTCGCCCGCCAATCCGTCGCCACCGAACTGTTCGCGGGGGCACCGGGCCGGGGCACCAGACTCCGCCCGGTATCCACCACCGACGTCGGCCACGGCGCCCGGGCGCCGTAGGTGACGGAGAACACCGGCGCCGCTCCCACCCGCGGCAACACCGCAATGCTGTCCCCGGAATTCGACAGCGAACGGCTGTAGGGCCCCAAAACCGGCACCGTGCGCGGCAGGCGATGGTAGGCGCGGAGTCCGCTCGCACTGCCGGACCGCGTCACCACCAGATACCCATTCGGTGGCAGCACCGTCCCGGTCGGGAACGGGTAGTCGATGCCCCCCGCCAGCACCACGCCCTCGAGATTCAGGCTCCGAAACAGATTCCGATTATGCAGCTCAATGAATTCATATCCGCCGGTGGCCGGGGCGTACAAAATCTCCGTCAGCTCCAGATTCTCCCGCAACGCCGCCGTCGGATCGGCCACGCCCGCCGTGAATTCCACCGGAGCCGACCAGTGACTCGCCCGCCCCGTGGCATCCCAATGCCGCACCCGCGCGCGGTAAAGCCGTCCCGCCCGGAGAAATTCGCCGGGCACCGTGATGTTCCGCGTAGGCTGCGCAAATCGGGGCGATTCCCAGGCCGCCTGAATCTCGTAATGCCAGGGTTTCCCCGCTTCATAGCCGGGATGATCCAAACGGGTGATCTCCGCGATACGATACTGCACCGACCCAAATCCATCCACTCCTTCAAACCGGCTGGACGTGAATCGCAGCGCATCACTCGGGAAACCGTCCGGACCGCTATACTGCAACTCCGGGGTCGTCGGAATATTCACCTCGCGGGCAATCGTATCCAAAGAGTACGTGGTACTGGTGGCCCGGAATTTGACGTAATTCTTCATGAGCTGAACCATTCCGGCGAAGGTCTTGGACCCGACGCCTTTCTGATAAAACCGGCCCGTCCCCGCCTTGCTCGCCAGGGTGATGGAGCCATTGAGCATCACCGGATTGTAATCCCATTGCGCCCGATCGGCGTCGGTGAAGGAAACCAGATTGGTTCCGTGGATCAGCAACGCCTGCTCATCGATGACCTGCCCCGCCTGCTCGGGATTGAACAACAGATCGCGCACCTCCCGGACGCGATTGCGAAATTCCCGACGGATATTGGGCAGACGATTGCCCGTCCAATTGAACCCGTTGAGCACGGGCGTCAGAAACGGTTCAAAGCCCGACCGGTTTCCTCCCCGGTACATGCTGTCCGCCCAGGTCAGATCCAGATCCCACGGTTGCACCGACCATTGGCCGGTCGCGCTGTTGTGGTAGTAAAAATAATTCTTCCCGTCCTGGATGTCGTAGTGATGGATTCCCTGCAGGATGATCTGGTAACCGAAATACGACGGCAGATTGAGGTTGGTGCGCCACCAGGATTCCGAAAGGCTTCCACTGTTCGCTCCGGTATAGGTCCCCAGGAACGTGCTCAAATCCGAGGAATCCACCGGCCCATCCTGTCCGAGATGATTCGGGGCGCCGAAGAAGTTCTCCATGTCATAGATATTCCCATCCGGCAAACCCCGCTCATCCAACCAACGACCGTCCTGTTCCTCCACCGCGAGATACTTGCCCCAAAGATCGCCATTGAACTGATTCGCCGCCGGCGCCTCCTCCGCGCGATCCACCACCCGGAGCTGCACATGAACACAGTTGTTGGCATCGGTGCCCGCGAGTTGAAACAGCCGATAACCCACACTCTCAAACAGTCCCTGTTCCCCCCGGTGTTCGTAGTCACCCTGCTGGATATCGGGACGCAGGCTGAGCTTGCCCCACGTGACATTGAAAGGCCCGCCCCAGTTGTTCTGCATCGCCAGTTCGTGTCCGTGATTGAAGTCGAATTTCCAGGCGTTCTTCCCCATGGAATACCGCCACACACCGCCCCGCATGCGGAAATGAATATGATCGTAAACCGTGCCCTGATACACCAAGGCCCCGGTCCAGAGATAATCATCGCCGCGATACTGATTATTCGGCTTGCCGGGCGACCACCCGGTGGCGACCAGCACCTCGGATTCCCGCGCGATCAGGTGGAAGGTCGGCAGCCGATTCATCTCTTCGGCCGGCACCGTGAAGGGTTGCCCCAACACCCCCGCCACCCCGGGACGCACGGCGCCCGTCCACGCCGGAACACCGTTATAAACAAAATAGGCGAAATTCGGACAGGTATCATCCGGCAGCGGCGCCCGAACCACGGCCCCGAGGGTGTCCTTGGCGATGAACCGATACCGAACCATTCGTCGATGCTGCTGCACCTCCGCAGGCAGCGTGACCTGATAATCCTGGGTGTTGACCGGAACCATCGTCACCCGCGTCCACTGGGTCGCGTAGGCGGGATCGTTGCTCTGAATGAAACTGCCCGGCTCCACGATCTGGTACTCGACCTCCACCGAGGCCACGCCATCGGGATCCTCCGCCCGCACGGTCAGGACCACGGGTTCCCCCGCGTGCGGCACCTGCGGCGAGTGACCGGCCTTCGAAAGCGCGGGGGGCGCATTCACGATCTGCACCGAATTACGTCGCCCCGGACTGGGCGCCGCACTACTCGGACGCCAATGGCCGCCGAGACTGTTGTCCAAGGCGGGATTGAGCAACTCGAGGGAGGCATCCGTGACCCCACCCACCGTCGGCCACGGGAAGGAGCGACCGAAATCCACCACCTGCACCTCCTGATTGCCGGGATTGAACAAGCGCAGCCGATCGTTCTCGCTGCTCAACGTTCCGACCCACGGACCCACCACATTGGTCGCCGCATAACGAAGTCGAACCCGGGCGGGATTCTGCGCGATGACAACGAAGCCCCCGGCCGGCAGCGTGGCCCCGCCGGCAAAGGTGTAATCGACCCCGCCCGCGAGCCGCCACCCCGCCAGCGGAACAGCCGCGCCGGAGCGATTGTGCAGCTCAACGAACTCGGACCGCTCCTGGCGGGGCACGGGTGAATGATGGATTTCATTGATCACCAACGGCGCCTCCGCCGCCATCAGCGAACCGACCGAGGCCAGTGCCAGCGACCGCGCCAACGACGCAACGCGCAGGAAAGGAGAGGAGAACACCTGGCGACCGTATACCAATCGGTCCACGGACTCAACCCGGGCCCAGGGTGGCAGCGCCTTCCCGGCGCTGTTCGTCAAACCAGCGGCGGGACGCCGCTGCCACCCTCCCATTCGGCCAGTCCGGAGTGCCCACTGTCTCCGAAGAATCCCGCTGTTTCCTCCGTAACATTCTGCGCCACAATTATCGGGATGGAGGTTAGCGCCAAGACTCGCCGGCTTGCACGGTTCCTGGGTTGTTCCGAGACACTCCTGACCATCAGTGCCGGGCTGCTGCGGATTGCCGGCCCCGGCGACGAAGTCGCGGTCGATCTGACCTCCCTAAAGGACTTTCAGGTCAAGCAGCGCTGGTTGTGGAGTGATGTCTCGGTCACGACCCCGGACGGCTTTACCCAGGTACTGCGAGGTTTCCCGAAAGCAGACGCCGAGCGCCTTTCGGTAATCGCCCGGCTGCATTCGCTGGATCCCGCCGTGACCAAACTCCTGGACGAATATGCCGCCGTCCGAGGCTATTTAACGAAGTCGCAGCAGGAGTCCTGGATCAATCGGGCCGCTCCTCTGACCACTCTTCTCACGGATCAACTCGGCAATCCGTCGTTGCCGACCGAACCTGTCCGCCGACTTCGCCAGCTCCGGGAGATCGTGAAGGGTGGTGAAGCCACCCGAACGGCCCGAAACGCGCTTTACGTGCAGCAGCAGCGGGCAAAGCATGCGGACCTATTCTCTGGCGGGCTGGGCTATCCTCTCAATTACGATCAAATGGAAGCCATCCTGCACGATGAGGATCGCGCTCTGGTTGTAGCGGGCGCCGGCTCCGGGAAGACCAGTACAATTATCGGCAAAACGCTGCATTTACTACGTGAGGGATTGGCCACCGAACGGGAGATCCTACTCGTCGCTTACACCCGCAAGGCTGCCGAAGAAATGGAGGAGCGATTAGCCTCCTTCTCGGTCACCGGGCTCTCGGTGAAAACGTTCCACGCCTTGGGGAATGAAGGCATTGCCCAGGCGACGGGCAAAAAGCCCAGCATTTCTAAATTGGCGGAGGACAACTGGGCACTACCGGGCGCCATCAAGAACTTCGTCAGTGAAATCATCAGCGACCGATCCCAACAGCTTTCCCTGACAGAATACCTCGCCCATTTCCGCTATGCGTATCGCGCACCGGAATCCTTTCCCACAGAACATGCCTATCTCCAGCACATCCAGGGGCAGAACGTTCGAACCCTGCGCGGCGAGCAGGTGAAAAGCGTGGAGGAGTGCATGATCGCCGATTGGCTCACCACTCACGGAATCCGCTACGAGTACGAGCGCCGCTACGAACACGACACCGCATCGATCCAGTATCGGCAATACCAACCGGACTTTTTTCTACCCGACTACGACATCTACCTCGAGCACTTTGGCATCAATCGGAAGGGACAACCTGCTCCATTCGTCGACGATCCCCAAGGTTACCGCGACGGAATCGCCTGGAAGCGGGAGCTGCATCAAAGGCACCGCACCAAACTCATCGAAACCTTCTCCTATTTCGCGGCGGAGGGTCGTCTCACTGAGGAGCTTGAACGGCTCCTGCGCTCCGCCGGCGTGAGCATTTCCGCGATAAATCCCGACGAATTCGTTCCCTTGCTCACCCAAAACGACGTTCTCGAACCTTTTGTCCAAACGGTCACAACGTTTCTCAACCTCTACAAGGCGAACGGCTGGACGGTGTCCGAAGTTCGCCGACGGGCCGCGGACGCAGGAAACACCCGCGCGCTAAAGTTCCTCGAAATTTTCCACACCATTTTCGCGAAGTACGAAGCCGCCCTGCAACGGGAGGGCGCCATTGATTTCCATGACATGATCAATGAGACGGTCGCCCATATCCGAAGCGGGCGCTTCTCACCCGGTTATCGGTACGTTTTGGTCGATGAATTTCAGGATATCTCCCGCGGGCGGGCCCGTTTGATTCAGGCGCTCTTGGAACAAGTACCGGAGGCCCGGCTTTTCGCAGTGGGGGACGACTGGCAATCCATCTACCGTTTCGCCGGGAGTGACATCGATTTGATGACGCGCTTCGCGGAGCATTTTGGCCACACCCGGCGAACCGATCTGCGGACCACCCACCGCTTTAATAAACGGCTTCTGCAAGCCAGTTCGCAGTTTGTCTCAGCCAACCCGCAGCAATTGGCGAAGCAGCTGATCGCGACCCGGGAACGACTGACCCCGGCGATGGCCGTTGTCGCCGGCCCAAGAGTCGGAAGGGCGAAGGGTGAAGGGGCCGACTCCTCGGGTAACCCGGGTTTATTGTCCCGCACCCTCGAGGCCATTGCCCGGGAAACTACCGCGGACAGGGTCGATGTTTTGGTCATGAGTCGGTACCACCATGTCCACCGGGGCCAACAAACGGTAGAGCTGCCCGACCGCCGCTTGAAGCTGCGCTTTCTGACGGTGCATGCCGCGAAGGGGTTGGAGGCGGATTACGCGATTATTCTCGAAGTGGTCCGGGGAAAATTCGGCTTCCCCAATGAAATCGCAGATGACCCGTTGCTGGATCTCGTCTTGGCCGGTGAAGGCGCGTTTCCTCATGCGGAAGAACGCCGACTTTTCTACGTCGCGCTGACGCGGGCTCGCCACAAAACCTTCATCCTCACGGAGACCCAGCGGCGTTCCGTATTCGTGGACGAGCTCGAAGGCGACACCTTTCGAGAATTGGTTATCCCGTCGAGGGATCACCGGGAATCTCCGACCTGTCCTCGCTGCAAGGGAGGGCAGTTGTTACACCGCCACGGCAAATGGGGTCCGTTCTATGGCTGTTCCAATTATCCACTCTGTGAATCCATTGCTGAGCTGTGTCCCGAATGTGAATCCGGCGCCCTCGTCCGGGGACAGGACACGTTTTCCTGCTCCAATTCAAAATGTGGCCATCGCCAACCGGTGTGTCCCAGTTGCCGGGTGGGCGCTCTCGTGCCCCGCCAGGGACCGTGGGGAAAATTTCTCGGCTGCACCCAGTGGAGAGCCAACGGTGTGTCCTGTAACTTCACGCGTAACATCCGCCCTCCCTCATAGTCCCGAACATGAATTCACCCTTTTCCATCCGCATTTTCCTTCCGGGCGGGGATCCGGACGGTTTGCGGACCATCGAGATATCCAACTGGAGTGGACGGGTGTCGCCATACCCCGGGCCTTGACGGGAACGGCGAGGCGGCGTCCGAATCTGGCGCGCAGCGGGGTTTACATGCTCGTGGGGCCCGCGGAGGAGTCCGCCCTGCCGACTATTTAAGTGGGCGATTTCCAGGCTCCGGGCCCAAACCAGCGGCGGGACGCCGCTGCCACTGTGCCACTCTGCACCCAACGTCACGGCGACGGCGTTCGTTCCAGACTTGTCTGCAAATCCAACATGGGCTGCTGGCCGACCCGAATCAGGCCCTTGCGCGGATGATCCATGTCGATGATCGCCCAAAGCGTTCCGGCGATGAGAAAGGCCAGGGCCGTCGTCAGCACCTCATTGCGCTTGCCCGCCACCCCGCAGCCGTAACCCACCGAGGCGACCGATACGGCGGAACAGGTGATCAACAACCCCAGCAAAACCATCGGCATGTGCCGGGCCGACGCCGCCACCCGCGATCCATGCAGATCGATCAACTCGTTGACCGGCGGCAGCAGGACGTCCGCCCGTTCCGGCGCCGCCTTGGACACCCGCACAAACAACGCCCAGATGCGCCGCTGCAACGCCTCCGATTCCGTGACGGCGACCCCGCGCGCCGCCGGATCCGTCGCGTTATAGAAGCCGATGCGCGCGGCTGTGTAAGCGCGCAACAACTTGCGGGTCGCCTCCCGCTCCGCCTCCGGCAGCAGATCGCACCGCAACCAAACGGTGCCAATGGAATTGGCTTCGCGGTTGATCAATTGGACCCGATCATTGAAACGACCCGCGGCCAGCGCGAAACTGAAACCCAGCAGCAACGCAAGCAGCCCCAACGTTGCCCCCTGAATGTTGGACAGAGGATCCGGGTGATCCGACCGCCGTTGGCGGGCCCGGGTGCCGAGGCGAAACCAAAGTTCCAAACACACCAGCAAACCCAGGAACAGCCCCACAGCGGTCAAAACGTCGAGAAAGATGGAGGCGGGAAACATACGACCCGACGCAGGATATCCAAGAATGCCGTCCGCTGGCCAGAAAATTGAAAACACCTGCCGGGGTCCGCCACGCCCATGCGCCCCCCCCCGGCCCGAGCGGGCCCGAGCCGGCCCCGGTAGCGGCCGCACAGACCGCGCTAGGCTTCCGCTGTGGTAGGATCGATGATGCTTTTCACCTCGGAGACCCGGTTGGCCGGGAAGCCGCCCTGCTTCGCGTGCTCGCGCACAGTCGCCTCGTCCGGGGCGATATACACGCAATAGACCTTGTCGTCGGTGACATAACTTTCGAGCCATTGAATCTGTGGCCCGAGTCGGCTGAGGACACCGCAGGACGTCTGCGAGATGCCCCGCAATTGTTCCGGGGTGAGTTTCCCGGCTCCGGCGATTTCACGTTCGATGAGGTATTTTGGCATAAGCGTTGTGGACGGAAAATTACCAACGATTGACCTTGGAATCCGAAACGCACGACGCCAGGGAAGTCTTCCGGCAATCAGCTCGTAGACCACCTCGCCCCTCAACCTCGGTGAGCCGGAAATCCCGCCCTTGGCAGCGATCAGTCACGGCCGTGTGGTCGATGCCCAAAAGTTGCCGGATCGTCGCCTGCAATACCTGCACTTCGCCCCGGTTCTCAACGATGTCGTAACTAGAGTTCCCCGCCTGACGCGTACGTGGCAGTGCTACTCGCGCGCCACCGCCCGGAGGAATCGGTGATCGGACGGCGAAGCCAGCACCCCATCGAAGTGGACCTCATCCGCCAAATCCGGCCACGTGCGTTGGGTCAATACCTGCCACACCCGCAGATCATCCGACCCCTGCAGTTCAACCTCGCGCCCGCCGGAACCGGAAACCCTCACCGCCGCCTTGGCCGGGTCCCCCGGCGACACTTCTACCTTGAGGTGGATGGGCGCCGGGGTCTGGTAGAAGAAAAAACCACCTGTATCGGGCATTCCCTCCCCCAAATCCGCCACGCGAATCAGGTATCGGCTGCCACCCCGAACATCCGCCAATAACGAATTCGGCGCACCCACGGCCGTCGCCAAGGGCGGCAGCCGCGGATTGCCATCCTCCTCCTGAACAAAGAACGCACTTTCCACCGGTCTCAGTCCGTAGACCGACGTTACCAATTCCAGCCGTCCATTGAATCGGGCCTTCCAAGAAAACCACACGGAATGCTGCTGATTGGTCGGCCCCAATTGCGGCTCATCCCGATCAAACGTGGAACCCATAAGAGCGATTTGAGCATCGCATTGACTGCACGCCAGTGTGGCGCCGGACGGGCGGTCGTTGGTGGGTGTCGGGATAAATTCGATTCCGAAATTCGCTATCAAGGCCACCTGTTCCGCCTCACCCAGGACAACATAATCCTCCCCGGGATTGACGCGTGCGAACGGCGATCCCGGGCCCTTCGAACTCACCAAACTCTTCAGGCCCGGCAGGCTGTTGCCGGAAAAAAGGCTCAACGTGGTGCCACCTGGCCAACCGCCGGAACTCAAGCGGACTTCGCCCGCCGAGGGTGCCCGCCAGGTCCACCAAACCGAGCCCCCGTCCAGCGAACGATTCTCCAACGCCTCCCGGGTCGTTCCGGCGAATCCCGCCCTCCAGTTGGTGGTTCCCAACCCAATATATTGCCGATCCGCAAACGCGTCATTCGAAGGCATCACCCGCAGGGGGAATTCCGTCGGGTTGATTGGTCTTATGATTCCCAGATCCCAGTTGGCACGGATCGAGAGGTCACCGGTAATCCACGTGCTGATGCGGCCCGTTAGATGCCCGTTCTCGAGCCGTGCTGTGCCCATAACAGTTTCACTCGCGGAAAGGCCCAAGGATTCAATTGTCACCCCCAATGGCTCACCGACTCCCTCCACCGGGATGTCGGTGCCAGTGAGATAGGACACACCCACGCGCGGGCTGGAGAGTTCCATCGGCGGCATCGGAACAGTCAACACGACGGACAAATTGAAGCCATTCCCAAAATCCCCGAACGGTCCTTCGTGAGTCCGGCCGATCACCGAAATATGATACGCTTTACCTTTTTCCGCCTGAAACGTCTCCCTTGAAACACGGGAGGTATCAAATTGCAGCGTGTTGAGGACGAACACTCGATCCACATAGTAACCCTCAATATCGATCACCGCCGTACCGGAAAGCGGGGCCCGCCAGAGGTACCAACGACTTCCCGATTCAGGATACAACGAGGCAGCGGCTTGATCACCAGGCGCGTTACTAAACGTGCCGCCCGACGTGGAGTCGGACACTTCCCGGACAAAGGGTTTGGCATGGAGAATCTCATCATTTGGCGGTAGAATCGTAAAGGCCTTCGCTGTCTCCACGAAGGTCGGTTCACCACGATCCGTATAAATAACGGCGGAGGCATCGATATCGCCGCAGCACAGATCGGCGGGCACAACCGGTTTGAAGCGAAACGGGGCCGTCTCCACACAGGTCGAAGGAAGATACGAGAGCCTCCAACAGATTCTATCCACCGGAGTCGCACTGTTCGCCACCTCCAGGGTCGGATCGGTTGCCGTTCCGACATTAAGAATCTGGGCGTTGCTGGGAATGGCGTAGAGCTGATATTCGACCCCTGGTGTCCCCGAGACGCGCACGAAAAGGGTTCGTCCGGAGAATTCCGTCACCACCGCCGCGCCCCGGTAGGCTCCTCCTCCTCCATCCGGAGTGCCCAAAATTGCCAACGGCGTCCGATGACGCTTGAACACGGAGGGCGGCCACGATGTCACCATGTAGATCTGTCTATCCGTCGGGTCGCGCGATTCTTCATAGATGGTTACGTCCCCGGGCGAATTGGTGTCACCACCCTTGACTCCGAAGGAATAGATATCGGCGACCGCCCGCACTTTCCACCAGAGACTCGGCGCCCCGGACCAATCGCCGGGGTACGATAACGGTCCCTCGTTGGTCGTGGCTCCCTCCAACCGGGTGGTCCAGCGCACGATCCCGGGCGGCAGCGTCGTGGCGCCGGACCAAACATCGTTGGTGGGTGTCGCGCCGTGGACCTGCGGCAGCCCGAACAGCAGGACGGCCCAGGTCAGAAACCGACCGTAAAGGCGAAGGCCCTGGGCCGGAATCGGCAACCACACGGGGAGCATGTCGCAATCTTCCCCCGCTCTGGCAAAAGGTCCAACGCGAAGTGGGACTGTAATGACCCAGTGGTGCCGAACATGGGTCACAGCCACACCGCTCCGTTGGATTTCCCAAGCAACCCACCGATAACCATTAAGATTATGGGGGATCTCACGCTCTCTTTGATCTTGTGGGATCTCAATGATCCGGGATCCGCCTCGTGGCGATATGGGGGGCGGCCATCTGCTTCACGATGCTGGAACGGAGGGCAGTGGAGGGGAAAGAGCCGCGGCAATCGCTGGGCCTCAACCAGCACCACCAACCCCTTCAACGGCTCCAGCCGGGTCGCCGGCTCCTGCAGCAACTCCTGCGTGGCGGGGCTTTCCTGGTCGAAGTAATGCGCGTCTCGCCCGGCGACGAATTGCCGGGCTAACGTCGTCTTTCCGACCTGCCTGGCACCCAGCAAAGCGACCACCGGCGACCAACCCAACCGCTGTTCGATCTGCTCCAGAAACCGGCGGCGTTCAATCATGGAGCCCATCATCCATGAAAACTCGCCTCGACCAGGCGAATATTCATGAATGTCTGGCAAGTAACTGTAGTTCAGCGAGATATTAGGACGCCACCAACTGTCAGCCGCCCAGCGCTGCCCGAAGCCGGACAAGAACCCGGGCGGGTTTACGGAGGTCGTGTTCCCAGATTCGCACGACCCGCCAGCCGGCCGTGCGAAGCGTCTTGGTCACAAGGCGATCCCGCGCCTGATTGGCGGTGAGTTTCTTTTTCCAGAAAGCCCGATTGTTGGCGGGCATATGGAAATGCTTCGGGCACATATGCCAGAAACAGCCATCGACAAACACGACCACGCGCTCCGCCCGAAAGGCAAAATCGGGCCGGCCGCTTTCGTCCGGCTCACGCAGCCGGCGGGAATTCGCAGGGCACGATTTGTCGGCCATGCCTTCGGTAGGCGGTGAAGTCTGATCGATCCACCGTCCACACCTTGCACCGCTCATTTAGTTCCGTCATGCGCACCACACAGGCGTCCGCCAAGTCCATCGGCTGATCGGCATATTTGGTGACGAGGGCCAGTACTTTGGGCATCTCGGCGGCAAGGTCGAAGGACAGCTCCAGATCCCCGCCGGCCACGAGCGTCAGCACGGGACGCGGATCATCGAAGAAGCTGCACGCTTCGGCCAGGACGGCATCACAGGTGTGGAAAGGACTGTGTTTCCGGAATGCCTCGGCCGCCCAGGCATGGGCCGGGTCATCGGCTGCCAGCAGGGCGACAATAATTCGGAATCAGCGATGCACTTCATTTCCCGCACGTCGACGCAAGCTTTCCCGAACCCGCTGGTTGGTCGCGGATTGTCCACCCAGCCGGAACCGTCCCACCAGATCCTCGGAAGCAAACTGTCGCCGGGTCCCCGCCGCGCCGGCCTCGACGTCGCGCTCAATCAGACCGCGGACATAACGAGCACGTTCGATCTGCTCCAGAGACCGGGGGCGTTCAATCATGGAGCCCATCATCCATGAAAACTCGCCTCAACCAAGCGAATATTCATGAATGTCTGGTAAGTAACTGCAGTTCAGCGAGATATTAGGACGCCACCAACTGTCAGCCGCCCAGCGCTGCCCGAATCCGGGCAAGAACCCGGGCGGGTTTACGCAGGTCGTGTTCCCAAATTCGCACCACCCGCCAATCGGCTGCACGGAGCGTCTTGGTGACAAGGCGATCCCGCGCCTGATTGGCGGTGAGTTTCTTTCTCCCGAACGCCCGATTGTTGGCGGGCATATGGAAATGCTTCGGGCACATATGCCAGAAACAGCCATCGACAAACACGACCACGCGCTGCGCCCGGAAGGTAAAATCCGGCCGTCCGACCAGGGCGGCATGACGACGCCAACCCGTGATGCCCTCCGCCCGAAATAGCCGGACGAGCACAAGTTCCGTTTCCTTGTTCCCACGTCCCTTGATGCGGGACATGACCTCCGACCGCTTCGCCGTGGTAAAAACGTCAGGCATCGGCGAACTGACCGAAGGCTTTTGCAATCTCAATGCGGCGCTCCGTTTCGTCTTCGGTACCATTCATCATGCGGTCGTGAAGGCCCGACCACTGTGCGCGCTTGCGAGGTGAATCGCATCCCTAGCCGCGAGAACAATTCGGCGAGATGATTCTGCAGGGCGAAACCCATCCGCGACTTGCGCTGGTTCTGTACCGAAAACGAATACTAAATGAAGTCGTCCACCTACTTCAAATTCTACGCCAACCGTTCTCGGATAATGACGTTCTCCAGTGCGTAGAGAATCTGCTCCTCACGTTCCAGCCGCCAAATCTTGCGCCGTTCGCTGGCGGAGAATGTCGTCGGTGATTCGGTCGTAATGAGCCGAAATTTTCTCTGCCTCCTCTGCATCCGAACATTCCTCCAGAACAAAAGTCTCCTCAGTCATGTTCCCTGAGCGCAGAAATTCCGCGGTGTCACGCCACGCTTTGGCGCGGACCTCTAAAGCATCCAGAAGCTGGCCGAGGTCGAGGTCATCCAGTTCAATGCGGTAAGTGATTGCCATAATCTGGCGATAAAACCTGGCCAGGTTTGCTCGCGGCGACAAGCCCTTTCGTGCTTCGCTCGCCGCTGTGAACCTGGCACACTGTTCGCATAGCCGCCGGAAGACGATGGACACGCGATGAGTTGCGCCAACGGTTACCAGAAAGGTGGCTAAACTGTCCGCGCCGCCTCAAATAGCGCTGCAGGGATGGGATGGGCGAGTTCCCAGACAAAGGAAATGGGGCGATTGCCTTCGGCGCTGATGAGATGATTAACGGGGCCAAGGAAGATGAAGGGAGCGGTCTCGTCTTCGATGTTCTTTTCCAGTCGGGCGAAAAACAGGATGGTGTACCCGCGTTCCTGATACTTGAGGAGGTTTTGTCCGCTGGGGCTGATTTGCGTTGTGGTGGATTGGCTTTCCCAGTGCAGTTGCGTGCGGCTTATTGGATAGTCCCGATACTGGGTCGTGGGAGAAAAATCCCGATCGGATTTCCGAAACGTTACGAGATGAATGTAGCATTTGAGGGATTCGGCGTGGAAAACACCAACACCTGTGGGTCCGGATCGTTCCAGTGTGCAGAGGCCGAATGCCGTTTTGACTTCGGCGGAACCATAGGCCGCATGGAGATGGAGTTGGCAGGGGAACGGCAATTGGATCGGAGGAGTAGGATAAGCGTGTTGCCGTTGGACGTAATCGACGATTTCTCTAAGGTCGCGCATCGCGGTCGGATTCCGGCGCCATTTGTCCAATGACTGGGCTAGTGTGGACACTCCAATGTCGCTGCCCTTCTTTCCCCACAGGAGGTAGTGGAGCAGGAGAGCGTCCGTATCGCTGGTGGGTTCAGTGTGGCCGTCGAGATTGGGTTTGTCGGCGGCAAACGCCGCCAGTTTCGCCAGTGTTTCTGGGTCGGTTCGAAGCAGGATGCGACGATGAGCTTGTCGGCAGGCTTTAAGGTCTGGGTCAGCCGGCAGCTGGGCGTGGTGAGCGAGGGCTTGCCATTCGGACCACGACTTGTTTCTCAGAAGCTCGAGTGGCGAGATGCCGGTGGCGCGAATGAAGTTCGTGAAGGTTGGGGGGCAGTCGTGGTCCTGACGGAAGGTCGCGATGCTTTCGGTGACGAGTGTGGCCAGGTTCTTAAGGTTCTCGCGGATATTGGCCAGAACGTGCTCGCGGGCTATCCGTTCGAGTTGAATGTTGCAACCGGGCGGAAGATGTGGGAAGTCGTTCTCGGCTTCCTGATCCATGCGCTGACGATCGCGGGTCAGTAGAGTCGCAAACTTGCGGTCGATTCGGTATCGGCGGTGGCTCTGGCCGATGAAATCAAGGACCGTGAGGCATTCCTTGTCTCGATGGTGGCGAAGCCCGCGCCCTAGTTGCTGGAGAAAGACCGTAAGGCTTTCGGTGGGGCGGAGGAACATTACGAGGTTTATCTCCGGCACGTCCACGCCTTCGCTGAACACATCCACCGTGAAGACATAGGGTAGGTGTCCGGCGCGGAAGTCGCGGACACGTTCGGCGCGGACGTCACCTGGCGTGTCGCCGACGATGACT
This sequence comes from Verrucomicrobiota bacterium, assembly GCA_947471985.1. Classification (GTDB taxonomy): domain Bacteria; phylum Verrucomicrobiota; class Verrucomicrobiia; order Limisphaerales; family UBA9464; genus CANIZL01. The sequence continues at coordinate 29,997 of CANIZL010000081.1, forward strand.
GCGGCTTTCAGCCCTTTTTGGTTGAAGGCGGCGGCCATGAAAGTGGCGTGGTCCACACTGGCGCAGAAACCGATGCAGCGAACCTGGCTGAGGTCGGGTTGGTATCGGCGGAGGCTGGTGAGAATGACGTCAAGGCGCTGGCGGGCGCGAAGATCATCGCCGGTGTAGACTGCCGTAAGGGCGGTAACGTCATACTTACCGGCTTTCCAGAAGCGTTCGTCGGCGAGTGGGACAGGGTCGGTGACCCCAAAATAGTGGAAAGGACAGAGCAGCTTTTCTTCGAGCGCTTCAGGAAGGCGGATTTCGGCGGTAAACTCGCCCCCGAAGTCCGGCAGGATTGACGAACCATCCATACGTTCGGGTGTGGCGGTAAGCCCGAGTAAGACTGTCGGTTTGTAATGTTCAAAGATCGGTCGGTAGCTGTTGGCGCTGCTGTGGTGCGCTTCGTCGATGACGATGAACGGGTAACGGACGGCATCGGCGTGGATCCAAGGCTTCACCGAGTTCAGGCTTTGGACGGAGGCGAAGAGGTAGCGCCAGTCCTGCGGGAGTTCGCCGCCAATAAGGATTTCGCCGAAATTGGGATCCCGGAGGAGGGTGCGGAAGCAGTCGCGGGCTTGTTCGAGGATTTCTCGACGGTGGGCGACGAAGAGGAGCGCGGGCCGTGGCGCGGTTGGAGAGAGGGAGGTGGCGTGAGCGACGAAGCGGGCGTAGTCGAAACCGGCGACGACGGTCTTTCCGGTGCCGGTGGCGGCAACGACGAGGTTGCGGGACTGACCAGCGGCACGCGCGGCGGCGAGGGCTTCGAGGATGCGTTCCTGGAAAGGATGCGGGCGCAGGTCCGCGAAGAAGCGGCGTTCGGTTCGGTTGTCTCCAATTCTGGCGTGCCGGATGGCGTCTGAGAGTCGGTTGGCCTGGGTCGCGTCATAGGATTCAAAATCGGGACTGGCCCAGTAAGTCGAGAACTCGGCGGTGAAGCGTTGGAGGATATGGGGAAGGTCGTGCTCGGTGACTTTGACGGTCCACTCGAGGCCGCTGGTCATGGCGGCCTGAGACATATTGGCGGAGCCGATGTAAGCAGCGGAAAAGCCGCTGCTACGGTGGAAGTGGTAGGCCTTGGCGTGGAGACGGGTGCGCTCAGTGTCGTAGGAAACCTTGACCGAGACGCCCGGAAGATCGGCAAGCCAAGCGATGGCGGCGGGATCGGAGGCGCCCATGTAGGACGTCGTGACGATGCGCACAGGTATATTGCGGACAGCAAGGGCTTTAAAAGCCGGTTGAAGCAGTCGGAGGCCGGACCATTTGACGAATGAGACGAGGATATCGACGCGGTCGGCAGTGGCCATTTCCTGCCGCAGTTCGTGCTCGAGTTGTGGGTCGTGGCGGGCGCCTGTAAGAAGGCTGCTGGTGGTGAGTGGCGTCTCGGGACGTTTGAGCGCAGGCGGGATGGCTTCGCCGGGACCGGGGACTTGAAGGGAAAGGAGGACTGGCGCGGAGGAGCCGAGCAGAGTCTTTCGTTGGAGGTAGTCGAGACCGTCGGTAGCGGCGATGAGCTCGATCAGGCGATTGACGAGCGGGAGTCGTTCATCCGGACTTCGGGTGCGCAACGCATGGGCGAGGAGATGGGAGACAAACTGACTGTAGGCGTGGGGGGTGTCTTCGTCGTCCAGTTTGCCGAGCAAAGACTTGAGCTCGGGTTGAGCGGTCAGTGCCTCGGCGAGTTCAGTGTCGAGCAGTTGCTCGTAAAGACCTGGGACCAAGCGAGCAGCGGCAGGCATGTCCCGAAATTTCCCTCAAGGTGGCCACCAATCAAGACATGATCGCATCAGTTGGCGAGGTTGAGGCGGTAGGGAGGAAACTTGGATGAGTGAGATTTGGTACTGGAGAACTTGCGGGCTGACGTTCCCGAAACGGCGGCCGCGCGGCTGCGTTTGATCCGCTTTCCCACTGTTTTGTGGCTGTTGAAGGGTGATCGAAGGGAGAGCCCAATTCTGACACTGGCCGGTCTTTTGGGGCTACCTAATTGATCCACAAGGTAAGTCACTGTAGCGCTTCGCGGTAATTCGAGGAGTGATTCCCAAATTTGTTCGTGGTGAAAGTGGGAGTGATGTCGCAATGGTCCGTGGGAGCAGTTGCAAATAGGTCCGTAGATTCACCGGAAGTGCGTGGGAATGATGCCACGACGGTATTTG
>CANIZL010000082.1 GCA_947471985.1 Verrucomicrobiota bacterium
CTGATAATCCCGCGGTGGCCACCTGATACAGCAGGGGTTGGAACAGGTGATGATTCTGGCGATCGATCAGCGTGATGTGCGCGCGCGGATGTTCGAAGGCGCGACAGAAGGTCAGCCCGCCAAACCCGGCGCCCAGGACCACGACGTGGATCGGTCGATCAGATTCCATAAATCCACGGTGGCAGTCGATTGCCGGCCAAGGAAAAGGGAATCCGGGGCGGCACCCGGAGGGTGTGCGACAAAATTCTTCTGAGGGTAGGCAGGGTCACGCGGAGGCACGGAGGCGCGGAGAGGGAAAATGAATAATTCTTGGGGGACTCCTCCGCGTTCTCCGCGTCTACCGCGTGACCCTGTCCGTCGCTTTTTTGGCGAGTCCTCCTAGACACCAAACACTCTCAGATCGCGTCATTTTCCTTCAGTAGAAGTTTTCTGTCTCACACCCCACCCGGATGGCGGCGTGGGTTCCCGCGTCTGGAAACGACGACGAAGTGAATTCGGCGCCGGAACGTCAATGCAGGATCGGCAGGTCGTGGCTGACGCGGATCAATTCCGCGTCCCGGTCCAGATACCAGTCCAGCCGCCGATCCGTCTCACCGTCATCGATGTGCCGAGCCATCAGCAGATAGGTGGCGTAGTGATTGCCTTCGGATTCGACGAGGCTGGCGTAGAAGTCCGCCAGTTCGGGCTCGCGGTCGCGCAGCGCTTCGCCCAACACCTGGAACTTCTCACAACTGCGGCCTTCGATCAGGGCGCAGATGATCAGGTGATCGATAACCTGCTGTTCCACGCCGTTCCGCACCGAGCCCATCATGCCGCTGATCCATGGACTGCGCATGGGCTGGCTGAACGGCACACCGCGTTTCGCCAGCAGGCGCAATACGAGTTCGAAGTGTTGGAGTTCCTCGATCGCGATCGCGTTGAGTTCATGCACGCGACCGAAGAGCTGCTTGTATTTCTCGAGGTTGATGGCCGTGGTGGCGGCCTTGCGCTCAAGGTGCGCATGGTCCACCAGCACGGCATCCAGGTTGTCGAGCACCTTGGGGAGCCAGTCCGCCGGAAACTTCTCGCGGAAGAGCAGCATGATAACGCGATGTTGGCGCCCGGACGGATCAGTTCCGAACGAGCACGTATTCCATCGAATCCACCAAGGCCTCCAGACTGGCGGCGATGATGTTTTCGCTGACGCCGACGGTGCCCCATTCGCGGCGGCCGTCCGTGCTGGTGATCAGCACCCGCGTCCGGGCGCCCGTGCCGGCGACGCCGTCGAGGATCCGGACCTTATAGTCGGTCAGTTGCACCTTGCGCAGTTGCGGGAAGGGTTTGCCCAGGGCCGCCCGCAGAGCGCCGTCGAGGGCGCCGACGGGACCGTCGCCATCCGCCACGGTGTGGTGGACGGTGTCGCCGACGCGGACTTTGACCGTCGCTTCGCAGGAGGACACGGTGCCGGTCGTGCCGCCGGAAACGCCCCGGACGGAGACGTGATATTCCTCGAGCACGAAGGGCAGCTTGCGGCGCTGTCCGAGCTCGCCGCGGATCAGCAGACTGAGGCTCGCCTCCGCCGCCTCGAATTCGTAACCGGCGCCTTCGCGATCCTTGATCCGTGCTGTGATCGCCCGGGTTTCCGGCTGTTCTGCATTCAGGTCGAAGCCGAGCTGTTTGGCCTTCACCAGGATGTTGGTGCGGCCGGACATGTCGCTGACCAGCACCCGACGGTGATTGCCCACGGCGGCGGGATCGATGTGCTCGTAGCTGCGGGCGACGCGTTCGATGGCGTGGACGTGGATGCCGCCCTTGTGCGCGAAGGCGGTCTGGCCCACCCACGGACGTCGGACGTCGTGGCGGATGTTGGCGATCTCATCGACGTATTCCGAGAGATCCTTCAATTTGGGCAGGGATTTCGCGGGGACGCCGCGGAGACCCATTTTGAGCGCCACCGTGGGGATGACGCTGATCAGGTCGCAATTGCCGGTGCGTTCGCCGTAGCCATTGATGGTGCCCTGGATGTGGGTCGCGCCGGCTTCGAGCGCGGCGATGCCGTTGGCGAGACCGAATCCGGCGTCGTTGTGGGTGTGGATGCCGAGCCGGGTGTTGAGACGTCCCTTGGCATGGGCGGTGATGCGGCTGATCTCGCTCGGCAGCCGGCCGCCGTTCGTGTCGCACAGACAGATGACATCGGCACCGGCCTTCTCCGCGGCCTGCCAGGTGGCGAGCGCGTAGTCGGGTTCATCGACGAATCCATCGAAGCTGTGTTCGGCGTCATAGACCACGGTCTTTCCGTGATCCTTCAGGAAACGGATGGTGTCGCCGATCATGGCGAGATTTTCCTCGGGCTTCACGCGGAGCACTTCGTGCACGTGGAGCAGCCAGGTTTTGCCGACGATGGTGATGACGGGGGTGCCGGCATCGAGCAGCATGCGGACCTGTTCGTCCTGTTCCACGGGCACACCTTTGCGGCGGGTGAAGCCGAAGGCGGACAGGCGGGCGTGCCGCCATTTGCGCTTCCGGGCCTGGGCGAAGAATTCCAGATCCTTGGGATTCGAACCGGGCCAACCACCCTCGATGTAGTGCACGCCGAACTCATCCAACCGTTCCGCAATGCGCAATTTGTCCGCGAGGGAAAAATTAATGCCCTCCCCCTGCGATCCGTCGCGGAGGGTGGTGTCGTAGATCTCGACCTGGGAGCTTTGTTTTTGTGCCTTCATGAACTGCGGTGGGTGAGGTTAGAGGTTGGTGGCGAAAAACCAAAAACCCCGTTCCGGCGGTGCGGAACGGGGTCTTCGGAGGAAAATCTCGTTCAACGCCGCCCGTCCGGGCTGATCGTAATCGCAATAATAATCGAACCACCGAGCACCGGGCTCGAAGGAATCTCGCGATTATTGGTCAAACGGACGGTCACAACGTTCGATAATATGTGAGAGCGTTGGGGGTGGGCGCAAGGGCCGGCATTATTCGGCGTCTTCCTTCCGTTTGCGGCTGATTTCGGCCACCAGGAAGCGCACGAGATGCTTCAGACGATCGGTGACATCGACGGTTTGCAGGATGACCTGTCGGGCCAGGGGATTGGGCAGCAGCATCAGGGCGACGAGATCCGCCAGAAAGCCCGGTTCCTCCACCCGGCGCAGGGCGGACATGCAATCGCTCACGGTGACGTCCGAACCGGTCAAAGGATCGGTGATGCCCCCGGCCACTTGCGAGAGCAGAGCGAGTGACATCGTGGCGCCCTGACGCAGGCGGGTTTCGACCAGATCCATCACGCGGGAATGCAGGGCGTCGACCAGCAGGCTGCTGGCGGGATGATCGGGCAGGGGCTCGAACTTCATTTCGCGGTACGGTTTGTACCGCGTGACCTTGCCGAGCCGCACGCGGGTGAGGCCCTGCAGGACCAGGTTCGAAGTGCCGTCTTCGTTTTCGACCGACGCCCGCACGAGCCCCAATCCGGCGAGCGGCAGGGGGCTTTCGCGGCTGACGCCCGGCCGGGCCATGGCGATGATGAACATCCGATGCCCCTCCAGCGAGGCGGCCAGCAGGCGGCGATAACGCGGCTCAAAGATGAACAAGGGGAGCAGAGCCTGGGGAAACAGGCATGCGCCGCCCAGGATCATCACTCCCGCCCGATCGGGAAATTCCATGAAGGGAGCGTATCCGCGGACCGTCATTCAGCAAGCAGCCGTGGGCGGGATGGTACCCGGCCGGGTTCCCGCACCGACGGACAAGGTCCCGCCGGTGGTGGAGCGGGCTTGCAGCAGCAGCATTGCCACGTCAGTTTAAATTATGAATTCCAAGTGGATCGCGGGCGCGCTCATCCTGGTGAGCGCCGGTCTGGGCTTTGGCCTGTATCGGATCAACCAGCGGGCCGAGTCGGATCGCCAGGGGGCTGCCGAGCTGGCCGCCAACCTCTCGAATCAATGGGTGAACGTCACCCAGAAGCTGGGGGAGGAACAAAAGGTCAATTCCCGGCTCAATACCGATCTCAGCGCCCGGATTGAGGAATTGGGTGTTTACTCCAACCGCTGGACGTTCGTCGCCTCCGAATTGAACCGGACGGAGACCGAGGCCAAGGCGGCGGCCGCGTCGGCCCGGGCCGAAATCGAGCGACGCGACAAACAGATCAGCGGGCTCGAAAATGAGAAGGATGAGCTCGGCAAGAAGATGAACGAGCTCAACGGGCAGATCGACACCTTGGGCGGTCAGATCCGCGAGACCGAACGGAAGCTCGCGGCCAGCGAAGGGGATCGCAGTTTTCTGCAGGGCGAATTGAAACGCCTGCTGACGGAAAAAGCCGAGCTGGAACGGAAATTCGCCGATCTCGCCGTGCTGCGGGATCAGGTGAAGAAGCTCAAGGAGGAACTCAGCATTGCCCGCCGGGTGGAATTGATCCGCCGGGGCTTGTTCGGTGTCGAAACCAAGGGCGGCGCCGCGTTGCTGAACTCCGGGATCAAGAAACCGGTGCCGGCCGCCGAGACGCGACCCAAGTTGGAAGGAGAAATCCACGCCCCGGCGCCGGCTCCCGCTGCGGCCACACCGCCCAAGTAATTTCCCTCCCGGCGTTCCTACCCGGCGGCCGGTGCCGTCGGGTGATGGAGTCCCGCGACGCCGGCCGCCGGTGCCTTCAGCCGAGGGCCGCCAGCACTTCGGCCGCGTGGAGTTCCGGCTTCACCTCGGGCCAGATATGGGCGATGCGTCCATCCTTGCCGATGTGATAGGTCACGCGGTAGACCCCGAGATACTTTCGACCCATGAAACGCTTCTCGCCCCAGACCCCGTAGGCCTGGACGATCTGCTTTTCGGTATCCGCCAGCAGGGGAAAGGGCAGGCGGAATTTCTCGGTGAATTTGACGTGTGCCTTGGTGTCGTCCGGACTCACCCCCAGTACCACGGCGCCGCGCTTCTGGAAATCCGCGTAAACATCCCGAAAGGCACACGCCTCCTTGGTGCAACCCGGGGTGTCGTCGCGCGGATAGAAATACAGGATGACATCCCGGCCCTGGAGCGACGCGAGCGTGAGGACGGTTCCGTCCGTGGTGGTGGCGGTGAAGGGTGGGGCGGGATCGCCCACCTTGAGTGCAAGCTCCGGTGTCTTGGCCATGCGGCCTACAAAAGCGCGAAACCCGGGAAAGGCCAGCGATCGGTCGATACTGATTACTCGGGGCTGACGCCCCGCCATCCCTCGTGCAGGTTTCCCGCGTGATCGCTCTGGGTCCGCTCGCGTTGAAGTCGCACCTGTTTCTTTCCCCGTTGGCGGGGTACACCAACCTGCCGTTCCGTCTCGTCGCGCGGGAGATCGGCGGGCTGGACCTGGCGACCACCGATCTGGTCAACGCCCGTTCGTTGCTCGAGAAGAATCACAAGGCCTTCAAGCTGATCGAATCCAATGAGCAGGACCGGCCGCTGGCCGTGCAGTTGTTTGGTTCCGTGCCCGAGGAAATGCGGGACGCCGCCCTGATGCTGCAGGAGCGGGGTGTCAGCGCCATCGACATCAACATGGGCTGCCCGGTTAAGAAGGTCTGCCGGGTGGGCGGCGGTTCGGCGATGATGACCGAAATGGGGCGGACGGCGCACCTGGTGCGGATGATGGTCGATGCGCTGCGCATTCCGGTGACGGCCAAGATGCGCCTGGGCTGGGACGATCAGAATCTGACGGCGCCGGATCTGACGCGGGCGTTGGAGGATGCCGGCATTGCTGGCGTGTTTGTTCACGGTCGCACGCGCGAGCAGGGCTTTGGCGGACGCGTCAATCTGGCCGGCATTCGTGCCGTGGTGCAGGCGGCGCAACGGATCCCCGTGATCGGCAACGGCGACGTGACCACCCCGGAGGCCGCACAACACATGTTGCGGGAGACGGGCTGCGCCGGCGTCAGCATTGGGCGTGGCGCCTTTTATGATCCGTGGATTTTCCGGCGAACCCACCACTTGCTCCGCACCGGTGAAGTGCCGCCGGAGCCGTCGTTCGCCGATCGGATCAAAGTGCTGTGTCGGCATCTGGACCTCATGGTGGAGGTCTTCGGGGAAAAGCACGGCTGCGTGATGTTTCGCAAGGTCGCTCCCTGGTACGCCCGGCGCTTCGGGCCGGTCAGTGAGTTCAACAAGCCGGTCGTGCAATTGACGTCCCGGGCCCAATTCCACGAGCTGCTGGAGAAGTATCTCCGCTGGCGGGCGCAATTTTGCGATGAGCACGGTGAGTTGCTGCCGCGCTTCCAACCCGGACCGATGAAGGCGAGCTTTTTGGAGCCCGACGAAGGACCGGCGAGCACCCGGCGCGAGTCGATTCCCGTCCCACAGGGCCCGGTGGAAGTTTGGTGACGCCGTGCCCGAGTGGCGGGATCGCTCGGGAATCGCGCCGGAATTACTCGGCCCGGCGCGGCGGGCGATAGGAGCGGGCCGCCACTGGCCCGCCCGCAACACCGCTCAACTCCACGGTATGCGGACCATTGGAGAGTCCCTGCACCACGGTCACCCAACCGGCTTCGGCCACGCCGGCTGGAGCTGCGGTGGTGATCGTTTCCACGCCCCGGAATTCAGCCGCCCAGGTAAGGGTCGTGTTCGCGGGCAGGGTGCGATGAAACACCCGATAGCAATAAGCCAGGTTCCAATCCGCGGGATCCAGCACCACGCGGTGTGACGGCGAAACAAATCGGTTGGTGCTGCAGCCGGATCCGTCGTCGCCCGTCACGCTGCCATGCAGATGAAAATTCACCCGGTGTCCGTCCGCGGAAATTTCGTCGAGCGTCAGCGTCCACGTCTCCGGTACCAAGGCGGCCTCCGCGCCCACGCTCAGGAGCATGGGCCAATTGCTTTGGGGAAAGGCCCGGGTGCGGCTGAAGCCCACGGCACCGGGCAGGGCCACCGGGGATCGGCCATCGATCCGCACCTGCCAGGTCTGTCCGGCGGCGGGGCGGACCTCGAGCCGCGTGCCGTGAAACTCGCCACGGGCCAGGCCGGCGGTGGCGGTCCAGCGCAGGGATTGCACGCGCTCATCCGCAAAAGGCTGCTCGGTGCGGGCGAGTTCCGCGGGCAGGGGAGCGAGGTAGGGTTGGAGCAACTCCGCCATCAGGAATTCGCCGCGGGCATTCAGGTGCACGCCGTCCTTGAGGAAATCCGCCGGCGTGAGTTGGGTGTCGCGAAGATGCCGCTTCCACAGGTCGTGCACATCCGCCCGGCAGGCGCCGTATTTCGCCGCGACCCCGGGCAGAAAACTGTAGTTCATCCACGCATCCCAGTTTTTCGGAGTCAGCTTTTCCGGGTGGGTCTCCTCGGTGAGCATCTCCGGACGGGTGACGTGATCGGTCTGAAGCAGAATGTCCGCCGTGGTGCGTTCACGGACGCGACGGAGGATGTCCTCGTACCGGTCGTGCGCGCCGTACACGTGGAAAATCAACAGGTCGGGTTGAAAGGGATAGAGATCGGCCTCCGCCGTTTTCACGAGGAGCTGGGAGCTGTGCCCGCCGATGGCGCGGTTCTCGATCTGCAGGCGGGCGGTGGGATACGTGGTGTGGAGGTAGTCGGCGACCCGCCGCCACCATGCTTGTTCGGTGATGCTTTGCCCGTAAAAAAGCACGCGGACCGTCTGGGGATTTTCGGCCGTGCTGGATTGCAGCAGGGTGAGCGATCGGAGCAGGTGGGTGCGCTGGGCGATAGGTGGATCGAAGGGCAGGGGCGGCGGGAAATCCTCCGCCCGCGTGCCCCCGGCCAGTCCGAGCAGAACGAGACTCAGGACGGGACGCGGCAGGTGGCTCCAGAGGTTCATGCGGGAGAGGAAACAAACACGCGTCCAACCGGCGGCGCCAGCGCGGTACGGGGAAATTTCCGGGTGGGAATTTGTGCTGACGGCGGGGCCGTCGCTGCCACCTTGGTTAAAAGCTATGCGCTCCCTGTTATGGCCGATACTTCGCGTGCGATCCGTGGGCACGTTCCAGGATCGTGGTCGATGGCTGGTGCCGACACTTGCCCTGCTGGTCGCCCTGGGCATTGGTGGGGCGATGGCGGCGAAGCCGGCCTGGCGGTATGTCCGGGCGCGTCGGGCGATGCGCATGGTGGCGGAGGCCGAGACCCTGGCGGCGCAGAACAAGTGGACCGAAGTGGCGCCTTTGATGAAGTCCGGCCTGCTGCTGGCTCCGGGCAACCTCCGCTGTTACCGGCTCGCGGCGCGTTATTATGCGGCGATGGGTTCCTCGCAGGCGCTCGTCTACTGGCGTCAGGTCCTCGGCTCGGGCACCGCCACTTACGAGGAGCGACGCGGGTTCGCCGAAATCGCCGTCGCCATGGGACGTCCCGATCTGGCCCGGCCCATGCTGGCGGAATTGTCCAAGGAAAAACCCGGGGACATGGAATTGCAGCGGATCGCCCTGGGCCTGGCGCGGCGGGTGAAAATGGATGACCTCGTAGTGCAAAGCGCGGAGCGTTGGATGCGGCTGGATCCGATGGCGCCGGAACCGCAGTACGAACTGGGCACCCTGCGGTGGCGATCGACCAACGCGGCAGTCCGGGCGGAAGGACGGCGCCTGTTGTGGGGGCTGGCCTATGCTTCCAACACCTTCACGCTGCCGGCGATCGGGGTTCTGGCCGGGGCGACCAACCTGACCCGCGCGGAGGTGGATCTCCTTTGGAATCGCTTGGATCGTCTGGCGTCGACCAATCGGATCGGGGTGGCCGAGGCCCGGCTCCGGTTGCGTCCCAGCGAACGATCCGCGGTCGTCAGTCAGGTGGTGGGGCTGCTGAAACCGGAAGCCGCCATCGCCGACGTGGCCGTGGTGTTGAAGTGGCTGGCGGATCACGGCGCGTTGGCGGAGACCTTACCGTTGCTCACGCCGGAGCGGCTGGCCCGGATGCCCGAGCTGGAAATGGTCCGCGTGGAGGCGCTGGTCGAATTGGGGCGGGGGGCGGAAATTCAGGCCATCCTGGATTCGCCACCGAAGAACGTGCCGAAGTACCTGATCAATTGCATCCGCGCAGTGAGCGCCCAATTGGCGGGAAAACCCGAGCAGATGTCGCAACATCTTGACCAGGCCGTGGCCACGGCCGGGAAGAGTTTGACCGCCAACCTGGCGGTGGCGCGATTTGCGGAAAAGTTGCAGCAACCGCGCGTCGCCTTGTCCTGCTGGCAACAGATCGCCCGGGACTTTGGCGGCGGCATGGACGCGTCGATGCAGATCGTGCGGTTGGCGCGGCAGGTGGATGAACTGCCGGCGGCCCTGCCGGCGCTCGTGGGGCTGCGCAATCAAATGACCCTGGACGTGGGGGTGGTGTTGTCGGCGGATTATGTGGAGGCGCTGCTGGGGCAACTGCGGCCTGATCGGATGCCGCAGTTGCGGGAGATTGCCCGCACCAACGCCCCGCTGGTGCACATCACGGCCGTGCTGGCGTTGGCGGAATGGAAGACCGGCGACCCGGCGGCGGCGCTGCGGGTGGTGGAGTCCACGGGCACGGACTGGGCCACCGTGGAGGCCCGGTACCAAGCGATTTATGTCGGGGTGCTGGGTGCGGCGGGTCAACGTGAGGCCGCCCGTCTGGCCGCCCGGAAGGTGTCGCGGGAAGGACTGTCCCGGGAAGAGAAGGCCCTGTTGGAACCGTGGCTCTGAGGGTGCGTCGGCGATGAGCCGCCGGGCCCTTAAACCGCATTGCGCATGCGGATGCCCTCGACCGCCCGATCCACGCCCGCGCTGTTCACGATGTTGGTGACAATGACCACCGGCGCGCCCGCGGGCACCTGATGTTCCGCGACCAGGGTGGCCAGAGCGGCGGTTTCCGCCGCGTCCGCGGTGGTGGTCCGCTCCAGAGTCTGAACGTGCGCCGTGACGGCCCGACAAAGGGCCAGACTCCGGGCCACCGCCTCACTGGTGGTGAAAGCATGGATGTGACTGTTGTGCGGCCGCATCCACGCCGCGGTGGCGGCGGTGCGGCCGCCGCGGGTGAAAACGACCACCGCCGGGGCCTGCAGGTCGTCCGCCAGTTCCACCGCCCGTTTCACCAGCTTTTGGCGGGCCTCCGAGAGTTCGGCGTGTTGGTGATACCCGGCCCCGCCGCTGCGCTCGATCCGGCGGGCGATGGTATCCATCACCTCGACACAGCCCAACGGATACCGGCCCACGGTGGTTTCCCCGCTGAGCATGATCGCGTCCGCCTGTTCGTAGACGGCATTGGCGACATCCGTGATTTCGGCCCGCGTCGGCGTGGGGTTGTGGATCATGCTTTCCAGCATCTGGGTGGCCACGATCACGGGCCGGCCAATCCGCTGGCAGACCTTGACGATGCGCCGCTGGATGATGGGCAATTCCTCGTACGGGCATTCAATGCCGAGATCCCCGCGCGCCACCATGATCACGTCGGCGGCCCGGGCGATGGCCTCAAAGTGGTCGACGGCAAACTGATGCTCGATCTTGGCGACAATCTGCGGCGCCTCCTTCTGGGGCAGCATCGCCCGCAGTTGTTCGATGTCCTCAGGGTCGCGGACAAAGCTCAGGGCGATGAAATCCACGTGCAGTTCCAAGCCGACCGCGATGTCGGCCTTGTCCTTGTCGGTCAGCGCCGGCAGGGACACTCGTACGCCGGGCAGATTGATGTGCCGACGGCTGCCGAAGTCGCCTTCGGTCAGGACCTCGCACTCCACGCAGCTCGCCGTTTTCGCGAGCACCCGCATTTTGAATTCGCCGTTGTCCACCACCAAAACCCGGCCGACCTGCACGTCACTGGCAAATCCATCGTAGCCCACCGTGGTTCCCTTGGTGTCGGCAGGGACGGCCTCGCCGCGGCAGGTGAAGACGAAGCGATCCCCCACCGATAAGTGAATCTTGGCGGGCAAATCCCCGGTGCGGATGCCCGGTCCCTGGGTGTCGAGCAGGATCGCCGTGTGACGTCCGGCCGCCGCCGCGATGGAGCGGATTTGCGGCACGATTCGGCGCACCCAATCGTGCGTCGCGTGGCTCATGTTCAATCGGAGGACATCCACGCCCGCGCCGATGAGTCGCGTGAGCATTTCCGGGGAATCGGTCGCGGGACCAAGCGTGGCGATGAACTTCGTTTTGCGAATCACGCGCGCAGGCTAGGCGCCGATTTTCGGAATGAACAGGGCCGGGTGGCAGCGTCGAAAACGCTGAAGGAACCCGAACAAGCGCGGTTTAGGGAGCCGCTGATCGGGGCGCTGCCGGAGAGGGATTTGGCCACGCCCAGTCGAAGCCGGATAGGGCTTCCGGAGTTTCTGCGACGGTCAAATCCTCCGAGAGTGGAGCGCGTTCCGGCGTCCCTCCATCGTCCCGCGCGTCGGGGCCGAAGGAGTAGAGCAACCAGGTGCCGTCCGGTTGGAGCCGGTACTTCAAGGGGCGACCGCTCATCAGATCCACGGGGACGCTTTTCAGAAAGCGCGGCACGAGGCTGTCGAGTGTGGTCGGGAGGGAGCCTTGCGCCAGGCGATGCCGTTCCAGGGCGCAGGCCACGGTCGCGAGGTGCACGAACGTTTGGGTGCGGACCAGTTTGGCCACACTGCGCCGGTAGGCGTTGGGGGTGGCGAAGGTGCAGAGAAAATTATAGGGCGTGATGTTTACCGTGGGTTGGGGTGGGACGCTCAACGTGATGTTCGTCAGCGCGGGGGAGTTTTTCCACGACTCGATCCAGGCGTACTCCTGCCGCATCGCCGCCAGACTGTGCGTCGAGTTTTGGTAAAACCAGCCGCGCGGAGCGTGCCGGGTCAGAAATTGTATCCGGGTGCGGGCTTCCTCGCCGATCTCCGGTTGGATGCCGGAGCCGGAGGCCATCATCTCCGCCAGCTCTTCGCGCAACGCGGGCGTGGGCTCGGCGGCGAACATCAAGCCCTCGGCCACATAGATGCGCTTCAACGGGGCCAGGAAATCCGCGCTCTCGAAAAGTTCGGTGAGACGGGCGAGTTGAGCGTCGGTCCATTGGTGGGTCTGCAGGCCTTCCCAGACGGGTTGCAGGGCGAGATTCCAGCCGGCGACGCGCACGAGTTGCGAGATGATGAACGGTTCCGCAGCGGGAGCTTCGGCGAGGCGCAAGGCGAGCCGTATATCCTCGAGGGCGGCCTCGGATTCATGATGGGCCACGCGCGCCACCGCCCGCAGGCGCAGGACGCGGATCAGGGCTTTCATCCGGCTGAGGTGGGGGAGCACAATTCCGGCGGAGGGTTCACGTTCGTAGTCCAGGGCAAAGCGGACATGCGGGCGACGGGCCGACTCCGTTGCCAAGGTGTCGAGATCCACCCCGACCAATCGTAAGGCATGGAGCACATCGGCGGCGGCGCTGCCCGCGGTTTCGGGCACCGGGAATAGGGGCAGCCGCTCCAGCTCCGCGCGCGTCGGATGGGTGGACTTCAGGCCGTAGCGGAGGGCGATGTCTTCAGGTATCGGCTCGCTTTTGAGCGCGGTCACGGAGTTGCTGGCGGGAGCGTTAGAGGCCGTGGTCCCCAAGGTGCGATAATACTGCTGCCACGCGGTCAGATCCACCGCCTCTCCCCGCCACCAGGCGCCATCGGCCGGGGCTTTGAGCTTTCCCGGGAACTCGATCCGGAAGATGCGCCCGCGGTTTTCTTGAGCGCGTTCGTAGTTCTCCCAATCGCCCGTGCGGGGATCGCGTTTGAAGTTGAAGGCGCGGGCGAAGGGGGGTGCCGCCGCGAGGTTCTCCGCCTCCGGCACGAGGGGAGGGGCCATGCCGACGAGACGATCCGGCAGCCCTTGGGCGATCAGTTCCTGCCGGGCCCGGCGCCAGGCGCCTTCGCCCCGCCAGTTCTCCACCGTGTAGGCGACGAGAACCAGGGTGATGAGCATCGCCGGCAGCAGCAGCAGCCAACGTATCCAGCGCCAGATCCGCGGCGATGACCGGGGCGTGGGGGTCGAGTTTTTAGCAGTGGCGTTCATAGCGGTTCAAGGAGACGATGGAGATTGGGGAGGGAGGGAAAATTGCGGGACGGGAGGCGGCGGCGACGGTGGTTTCGCGGTTGCGAACGTCGCGGCGGAGGCGGAGGTGGCCCGACGGCGGGTGCGGACGTTTCTCCGGTGCGGCGCTGGCGGGTTCGTGGGCGCCCAATTCCGCACGCAGGAGTTCCCGCTGACTGGCGATCGAACTGCGCAATTCACGGTCGACGGTTGGCGCGGGATGCCGGGTGCCCATGCCGGTGGTAGGAGAAAATTCCCAAAGCGCGATCAGCAGCCACGTGGCGGCCAATCCGCACCAGGCGTGGCGGCTCACAAAAAAAACTTCGTGCCACGCGCGACTCCACCACGGGCGGGTGGCGGCGGATTCCGTCGCCAGATCAGCGATGACGGCACGTCGAAGAGCGTCGAGCCGGGGCTCGGCGGCGGCGTGGCGGTCGTTCAGAAGGTCACGGGGACGTGGCATGGCAGGAGGCTTGAAAAAGGTTTCGGAAAGCGGCGCGGGCGTGGTGCAGGCGGGATTTCACCGTGCCCACCGGCACGTCCGTGATGCGGGCGATTTCCGCGAGCGAAAAGTCATCCACGAACCGCAGCAGCAGGAGGGCGCGCTGCGCGTCGGGAAGCTGGTCAAGGCAACCAAGGAATTCAGCGGCGTCCTCGGCGCGGACCAGCCACTCGGCCGGGTCCAGTTGCGCGTCGTCGGTCGCCCCATCCAATGCGTCCAGCGTTCCAGATTCCGGGTCTTCGTCGTTGGACGCCGCGCTGCTCCACCGGCCCTCGCTGACGAGGCGTCGCCGCTGCTGCTCGCACTTTTGGTGGGCAATGCCAAAGAGCCACGAACCGAAGCGGGTTTCCTCCCGCAATGAGCCAAGGTGCCGGATGGCGTTGATAAAGGTCTCCTGCACCACGTCCAAAGCGCTGGCTTCGTTTCGGAGATATTCGCAGGCGAAGACATAAAGGGGACGCTGATAGCGATGGAAGAGCCGGTCCCAAGCCGCCGGATCGCCGGCCCGGGCCAGGCGCAGGTCGGAGAGAGCGACAACGGGATCAGACATCTTCAAGGAGAGGAATGCAGGACCCTCCGAAAGGTTCACCGTCACGGGAATCTTTTTTACCGGACGCCGAAAAAGGATCACCCCGACGAATCGGTCGTCGGTCAGGGAACGAACCGTCACGGCGAAGTGGACCAGACACCGGTGCCCGCGCGGTATGGCGGGAAGCGGAAGAGTCGGAGGCCGGTTTTAGACGGGCGAAGTGCCCGCGAGCTCCGACGGAAGAATAGGGTGAAAAGGACTCCGGGCGGAGCTCGGAGCAGGGACCCAAAAAAGCGCCGGGTGGATGCGCCGGAGCACATCCACCCGGGAGGCTAAACAGCGATTTAGTTACCCAGATAGTCGCGGGGATCCGCGATCGATCCCGCGAGGGCGCTGGCGGCGACCGTTGCCGGGCTCGCCAGGAAGACCTGGCTTTCCTTGTGACCCATGCGGCCGGGGAAATTCCGGTTCGTCGCGCTGATGCACTTCAATCCGGGCTGATTCATGCGCCCGAAGGTATCCACCGGGCCGCCGAGGCACGCCGAACAACCGGCGTTTTCCGTCATGCGCACGCCCGCCGTGACCAGGATGTTCCAGATCGTCTCGCCGCCCCACTTGGTGCGCTGCAGATCCTGCACGATCTCGGGCGACGCCGGTACGCCAAAGGTGTCGATGACCACCTTCTTGCCCCGCAAAATCTGCGCGAATTCAATGAAATCGCTCGTCTTGCCGCCCGTGCAGGAGCCGACGTAGGCGCGATCGAGTTTCACCGACGCCAGTTCGCGGGCCTTCTTGCGCTGACCCGGATCCGGATGGCAGGCCACCGTGGGCTCCAGCTTGTCGAGATCGATGACCGTCTCGTAGACGAAGTTCTGATCCGCGTCGGTTTCGACGGGCTCGTAGTGGGAACGCGTGCCGTTCAACTTCGTCCGCGCTTCCACGTATTCCGCCGTGCGGGCGTCGAAGGGGAACATGGCGTTCTTGCCGCCGGCCTCGATCGCCATATTGGCGATGGTCATGCGGTCGTCCATGGAGAGACTGGCAATCCCGGGGCCGTCGAATTGCATCGCCCGGTAGGTGGCGCCGTCGAAACCAATCTCGCCGATCACGTGCAGGATGATGTCCTTGGCCATGACCCCCGGCTGGAGGCGGCCTTCGAGGCGGAAGCGCATGGTTTCCGGCACCTTGATCAGGAGTTTGCCGGTGCCCATGACGAAGCCGGCGTCGGTGTTGCCGATGCCGGTGGCGAATTGATTGAAAGCGCCGGCCATGCAGGTGTGGGAATCCGTGCCGAAGAGAATTTCACCCGGGCGCGTATGGCCCTTCTGCGGCAGGGCCGCGTGGCAGACGCCGGCGTAGTTCGAACCGTATTGCCGCTGCAGCAGGCCCTTGGTCGTGTCGAATTTCCACGTGCCGTTGGCATCGTCGATCACGTCGTAGAAATACGGCAGATTCTGTTCCCGGGCGAAATCGCGGAGAATGTCGACGTTGCGGTTCGACAGGGAGTCCGCGGTGAAGATGTAATGATCGGGAATGATCACGACCCGTTCGCGGTCCCAGACCTTCGCGTTTTTGCCGAACTCGCGCTTGAAGACGCCGATGGTGCCCGGGCCGCATACGTCATGCGTCATGAGCACATCGGTCTTCACCCAGATGTTGTCGCCAGCCTTCACCGAGGCCTTGCCAGCGGCGCGGGCGAGAATCTTTTCAGTCAACGTCATCGTTCGCGGACGCTAGCCGAACGTGGGAAGGGGACGCAAGCCACCGTGGATGGGCCGGCGGCGGGTCCAATCGGGGGTGCTAACGTCCATTAGGGAACCCCCGGAATGGTCCCCTAACGCTCGTCCGGAAACCGGTGTTGCCGGCCTGCGGGGGCAAAAAGTTCCACCGCCGCACCGACGGCGGGAAGCGGGGTTCCGTCCGGTACGAGGCAGGTGACCTCCGCCCCGGGGCGCGTCACCACGAGCCAGCGTTCGCGACCGGTATACTCCTGGCGGACCACCGTCCCGGTAAAAAGGGCCGATCCGTCAGGCGCCAGGGTCAGATGCTCCGGCCGCACTCCGAGCCAGGCACCATCAGGCTGCCGCCAGAGATTCATGGGGGGATCGCCGATGAAACGGGCGACAAAAGCCGTGGCGGGGCGTTGATAAATCGCCTCCGGGGTATCGCATTGTTGCAGCGCACCGTCGCGCAGGATCGCGATCCGGTCGCCCAACAGCAGGGCTTCGCGTTGGTCGTGGGTGACGTGAATCACCGTCAAACGGTGTTCGGTGGCCAGACGGCGGAGTTCTCCGCGCAGCTGCGTGCGCAGGTGTGGATCCAGATCCGAAAGGGGCTCGTCCAGCAGGAGTATTCGCGGACGGGCAATCAAGGCGCGGCCGAGGGCGACCCGTTGGCGTTCGCCCCCGGAGAGGTGCTCGGGCAGGCGGTCGAGCAGGGCGGTCAGGCCCAGGGAGGCCGCGGTTTGGGTGATCCGTTCCGCGCTTTCCGCCGCCGCGATCCGCCGCAGCCGGAGGGGCAGGGCCAGATTTTCCCGGGCCGTAAGATGCGGGTATAAGGCGTGGCTTTGAAAGACCAGCGCCAGTCCGCGATCGGCCGGGTCGACTCCGTGGAGATCGCGGTCATCGATGCGGAGTTGGCCGGCGTCCGGGGTTTCCAAACCGGCGAGCAGGCGGAGGAGGGTGGTTTTGCCGCTGCCACTGGGGCCGAGCAGCACCAGGTATTCTCCGTCGGCTACGGATAGATCGATCCGCTGGAGCACGTTCCGCCCGGCAAACGCCTTGCTGACTTGTTGAAAAAGGATCCGTGGCACGGAAGGAAGGCGGAGGGCAAAGGGCGAAGGGCCGAGGGTGACACCCAGTTGGGAACCAACGCGGGGCGGGGGCGGCCATGCCGACTCATTCGTCTGGCCGCAGCCCCGAGGAAGAGGCCGGACGCGGAACCCAGGAGGGGATTTCCGCGTCCGGAAGGCGGACTGGCTTACTTCTTGCCGAAGAACTTGTGCAGGTTCTTCAAGCCGTTGACCGCGATCTCATTCCGCGTGGGCTCGATGCGGCGCCAGATGGCGGCGGCGCGGGCGATGACCTTCACGTCGGTGGTGAAGGATTCGATAACGACGTCACCGTTGTACTTGATGTCCTTCAAGGCCTTGACGATGGGCGCCCATTGGAGGGAGTCGTTGCCCGGGGTGCCGCGATCCGTGCCGCAGGCGTGAAAATGTCCGAGGAGCTTGCCCGCGCGCCGGATGGCTTCGGCCTGGTCTTTTTCCTCGATATTCATGTGGAATGTATCGAGGTGCAGTTTCACGGACGGGCTGCCGACCGCCTTGATCAGGCGCAATCCCTGGGCGGTCGTGTTGAGGAAATCCGTTTCGAAGCGGTTGAGGGGTTCGACGCAGAGCGTGATGCCCTTGGAAGTGGCGTACTCTGCGAGGACCTTGAGGTTCTTAACGACCAGGGCGAACTCCTTCGCCTGCTGCTTGGGCTCCACGGCGTCGGCTTTGCCAACCACGCTGTACAGGGGGCCGATGATGGAAGGGCAGCCCATTTCGACCGCCTGATCCACGAGCTTCATGCAGTACTCCATGGCGGTCTTCTGCTCTTCGGCGGTGCCACGGAAATCGCGGCCCGGGCCCATGCAGGCGCAAATGCTGCCAATAGCGATCCGGGCGGACGTGGCGGCGGCCTTCACCTTGGCGGTATCGATGTGGCTGGTATCCTCGACGGGGATCTCCACGGTATCGAAGCCCCACTTCTTGAATTGCGGGAACAGCCGGCAACTCGCGGTGTTGAACGGTGAGGTGAATAGAAACGTGTTTATGCCGAATCTCATGGTCTTTGAGAGACGAGCTTACCCGATTCCCGGCCGGCAGGAAGAGCAAATTGCGGATTTGCAACCCGTCACAGCGGCCGATTTTTTATTCGGGATACCGAGCGCCCGCGCGAGGGGTGGTATCGGCGGGGCGGGTCTCAGCGGGTTTTCGGGGCGCGAATTTCCCCGGGGCAGTTTTTACCATCAGGGCTTCGGACGGCCCAAATCCGCGGCCAGGTCCGGATTTTTGGCCGCCAGCCCGGTAACGAACGCGTCGTGCAGGATCGGTTCGGTGCGGGTGGCGTCGACGAACGCCAGGAGCTGGGTTCGGGTCACCACCTGGCGATTCATGATCTGCTCAATATAGACCGAAAAGATCGGACTTTGACCCTTACCTTGGGCGTAGACTTCCTTCACGAAGGCGGCGTTGGCGGCCTCCAGGGCTCCCGAGTCGAAAACCAACCGACGGTGCTTCGGCTCGATCTTTTGGATGGCTTCGGCGACGGCTTCGAGCGTGGTGTAATCCTTCGCGGGAATCTGCTCCAGCGCGGCTTCGAGAAGCGGTGCCGCCGCCGCCATACTCAGTCCCATGTCGCCCAAAGTGACAGCGATCGCCGGCAAGCTGGTGTAGTCGTGTCGTCGCAGCGTGTTCAGAAGTTCTTCGGGTGCCAGGTGTTTCAAAGCACGGGTCGCGGGGTAGCCACTGTCCACCCCGGACCGGAGCGATTCCACCAAGGCCGACATAATCGCGTCTGTCCGGACCTCCTCGACGGGGGATTCCAGCAACGCGTCCACCGAGGCGGTCGCCGACGACGCATGCGCCAGTCCCTCGGCGAGTTCCGCCGGGGTCGCGGTGCGGGACTCGGCCCGCATTTTGAGTTCGGCGGAGCGATCCCGGGCGGCAATCAGACGATCCACTTCGGCGTCCGTCTCGCGCAGCGTTGGATCGATTCGCCCCAGGGCCACCAAGGCTTCCGTCCGCAGCGGATCAGCGGTCGGTGATAATTCCGCGATCTCTTTTAAAACCGGTACTGCGGTCCGGGCGGACTCACCGCATTGGCCCAGGGCAGCGACTGCGCCCCGGCGCCAGAGGCCGTCATCCTGTCGCAAGCCATCTTGAGAAATCGTGTCCGAACCCCGATGGATGGGCGCATAGGCCTGCGGATCGCGCAGTCGCCCCAATGCGAGCGTTTCCGTCAGCTGGTCGATGACCAAGGTTTCCTTCGCGCCGGGAAACCCCGCCAGCGTCAGCGCGGCATTCCGCCGAATATCGGGATCCTCGTGTTTCAGCAAATGGGCGAGGGCCGGGCGATAGGGAGCCATCGCGTCCGGATCGGCCCACGCATAGGCCGCCAGGATGGCGTTGATTCCGTCGTTGCCCATTGACTGATGGGCCTGGGCGAAGATTTCGATCAGGGTCGGGAGGATGGGCGCGGCGGACGGCTGCAACGCGGGGAACAAGGTTCCCAATTCCGGCGCGATGAGGATCAGTTGCCGCTGGCGCAAAAGGACCAGCAACTCCGGCACCGCGTCCACGCCGTCTACGCCCAATTGCCGAAGCGCAAAGGCGGCGGAGGCCTGCGCGGTGACCGAACCGACGCCGATCGGTGCGCGGAGAAACTCGAGCAGAATCGGTACCGCCAGGCGGCGGTCGTGACCAAAGAGCGCCAAGGCCCGGCGAATTCCGGCTTCGGGCAGGCGATTGTCCGGCCATTCTCCCATAATGATCCCCCGCAGGGCCGCCCGGGCTTCTTCCAAAGACTCCGCCGACCTGGGTGCGGGGCTCGAGCTCGAGTCGGCGGACTTCGATCTGGCCGTGGCGTCGGGTATCGGAACCCCTGTTCCGGCTGCCAAGCCCTCCCCGGATTCCGCCTTCGCTGACCGGGAAAAGAGTCCTCCCGGAAGCGCCAGGCGCTCCACCAAGAGCCCGCCCACCGCCAACCCCAGGCCGACCGCCACGACGCGCAGGGGTGATTGGGTCCATCGGGCGAGCCGTTCGCCCCAACCGGCCCCGGCTCCGATCACTGTACCTCGCAGCTTTACGGCCTGAAGTACCGAAGCCTGAATCCCCTCGGGTACGCCGACGACGGCATGCTCCGACAACAGTCCCGCCAGCACATCCGCCGTCGCGCAAATCCCGGCCCGGGCCAGCAGATCCCGCAAGCGTTTGATCGCCCGGGAGACCCGCACCTTCGCGGCGTCCTCGCTGACCCCAAGAACGGTGCCGAGCTCCCGCATGGATCGGCGCTCAAAAAAACGCGCGACCAAAGCCGCCCGATCCGCCGTCGAGAGCTGGCCGAGCGCGGAATCCAGCACGGGAGCCACAGTTTCCCACGTCGGAGCCGGCGTTGGGTTCGTCATAGAGTCAATGGCCGCGGAGTCCCAGTCGACGGCCTGCTGTTCGCGGAGTCGACGACGGCGTTCGGTCCGCAGGCGTTCCCGGGCCACGTTTCCGGCCGTCTGGTAGAGCCAACTGGCGAGGGACCCGCCTGGGCGAAGTGTGCCCGCTTTCCGGGAGAGCAGACAGAACGTCTGTTGGGTGACCTCCTCCGCCAGTGCCGCGTCGCCGTAGACCTGTCGGCGCGCCGCGGAATACACCAACGCCACATGACGTTCGACCAGGCCGGCAAAGGCCGTTTCCGAGCCGTCCCGTGACCACTCTTCGAGCAAGTGCCAGTCATTCATTTTCACCCCGGTTATGGCCGCCGAACGCGGAAGGTAACAGGGTGCCCCTGGCGCCATGCGTCGGGAAGCGAATTCCTGACCGGGAGAACTTCACCGCCGGCGGCAAGGAGTGGATCGGGCTCGGCGGCCCGCCGCCGGGTTTGGGGTGCTCCAGCGTGAAAGCAGGTGGGAGGCTTACGCCGTCCACCTGCTTTCGTCTGCGCCGACCCACCCGCTGGATGACAGGGTGTTGGCCCGGGATCCCTGACGTTGTGCCGCCTTCGACCGGAGGGAGTCACCCCTCGAAGGTATTGCCCCAGCCTGATCGGACCCCGTTCTACGCCTACGTCTTGACGCCGATGCTGCGGGTGAGGGTGGCCCCGCTTTTATCCGTGACCGTCAAGGTGATCTTGGTGCCGGGCGGGGATTCAGTGTGCCGATGCCCAGGGCGACCGTGCGAGGACGGATGGTTCAGATGTGGTAGTCGTTTTTCGCCTGCGTCGGCATCACTTCAGCTTCCGGGGTTTTAACTTGGGCATGGGTAAATCGGCCGCGGTCACGCGAATCAGCTCGGACATCCAGTCGCGATTGTCCCAGCGTTCGCCGGAAATGAGGAGGCAGGGTTTTGCGCCCGGATACGGGGACGCTTCGTCGCAGGCTCCGGCGAATTCGCGGCCTCTTTCCGTCGGTTTCACGTAGAGCTGATCATCGCAGACCAGGGCGACCATTTTCTCGGCACAGAAAATGCCGTATTCGCCAAACATTCGCTTGGCCCGAACGTCCCCGACGGCAGCAATCTGCTCGATAATGAAATCAACCGTACTCTGTTTTGTGGCCATTTTGTGAGGGGACAATTTACCACACCGCCAGAGTCGTCAGGATGTCCCCGTGCGCTCTGGTAATTGTGCTTTCGCGCCCAGCGGGATTCATATCCCTGCCCTCGCCAGCGATGGCGGTGAAGTCGATCATGACGGCCAAAGATGGATTGCCAGCACACGGGCTACGAGATTTTTCGCACCCGCCGGATCCGGTCGCCCCGATTCCCTTTCGCCCCGGCATCGGCATCGGCGTCGGAAAGCTCCGCGGTCGTGCTCGCCGGATTAGACCGACCGCGCCGGCGATTCGGTGAAGATCCCGGGACGCTGGTGAGCGGAGCCAAAGTATGCTCTTTGGCGACACCCGTTCTCGAACTCAGACGTGTGTTCTGCCGTGCTTTGGGCCAAGGAATGAAGGCTCGCGTTGTCCGGCACAACCCCGTTCTCCCCCGGTTGCCGAACAAGTTGTCGCTGCCGAGGTAAGATCTTCGGTCCCCACCTCATCCAAGAAACAAGCCGGAATAACGGCGCAACTAACGAAAAAGATCCTCCTCATGAAAAGCTACAAAAACCTCCTGACCCTCACCGCTGCCGCCCTCGTCCTGACCCTCAACGCCGTCGCGGGCGATCTCGTCAATGTCTCCGGGGCCAGCAACATCGCGGTCGGCGGCTACGACACGGTCGCCTTCTTCACGGACAAAAAGCCCATCAACGGCGATCCGGGCATTTCCGCGGCCTTTCAGGGCGCGACCTACATCTTCGCCAGCAAGGAACACAAGGAACTGTTTGCCGCCGCCCCGGAAAAATATGCGCCGCAATGTGGCGGCTACTGCGCGTACGGCGTGTCCGTCGGCGCCTTGTTCCCGGTGGACATCAGCACCTGGCAGGTGCGCGACGGAAAGCTGTATCTCAACCTGAACAAATCGATCCTCAAAAAGTTCAATGCGGATTTCGCGATCAATGTCGCCAAGGCGGACAAGAACTGGCCGGCGCTCGTGGAAAAAAATGGAAAGTAATATCCCCAGACCGGGTGGGGTAAGAACTCACCCGGCCACCGCATCTACACACCGGAACAAATCACCATTAAACCATCCATGAAAACCATTACGCCCCGCATCCCGACCATCACCGCTGAATCTGCTTCAGCTGAACAACAGCAAATCCTCGCCAACGTAAAGAAAGGTCTCGGCCTCGTGCCGAATCTGGTCTCCACCCTGGCGCAGTCGCCCGCCGCGGCCCACGCGTATCTCGCCTTCAGCGGAGCGCTCGCCAAGGGTTCCCTCCCGCGGAAACTCCAGGAACAACTCGCGCTCGTCGTCGGCGAAACCAACGCCTGCGACTACTGCCTCGCGGCTCACACCTTGCTGGGGGGCAAGGCGGGTTTAACCCAGGATGAGACGCTCACCGCCCGTGCGGCCAAGTCGGCTGACGCCAAGACGGAGGCCGCCCTGGTCTTTGCCCGGAAGGTCGTGACCGAGCGGGGCCAGGTGTCCGACGAGGACCTCGCGGGCCTCCGCCAGGTGGGCTACACCGACGGCGACATTGCCGAAATCGTCGCGAATACAGCGTTGAACATCTTTACTAATTATTTCAACCATGTGGCGGGAACGGTCGTGGACTTCCCGGCGGCACCGAAGCTCGCCGCCTGTGCCTGCACGCACTAAAATGTCCTCGCCGGCCGGTGGGTGCCACTTAGCTTCCGCCCGTGACGCAAAACGAGACCAACTGGCCTGCGCTGCTGCGGGCCACGGACAGCGCGGTCCAGGCCGCTGCTGTCCGAGAGCTCCGTGATGTGCTGCAGGCCGGATTGCGCGTCGCGTTGAATGGTCGCAGCGACGTGAGTGAGGCGCACCTGGAGGATTTCGCGCAGGAAAGTCTCCTGCGCGTGCTGGAACGGCTGGAGCAGTTTCAGAGACGCAGCCGATTTACGACCTGGGCGCAAGCCATCGCCCTGAACGTGGCGTTCACGGAACTGCGTCGCAAACGCTGGCAGGATGTCTCCCTGGATGCGCTCCTGGCGGATGGGGAACGCCTTTCCGAGCCGGCCATGATGGCGGATGACGTACTCGGGGGAGACGAGGAACGCACGCGACTGGTGGCGACACTGCGTCACGCGATCGAAACCGATCTGACTCCGAAGCAGCGTGCGGCGATTTTGGGCGAACTGCGCGAGATGCCGTTCGATCAGATTGTGGAACTTCTCGGAACCAGTCGCAGCGCGGCCTACAAAATGTTGCACGACGCGCGGCGCGCATTGAAGCAGCGGCTGCAGGAGGCCGGCATCACCGGCGCCGACATCCAGAACGCCTTTTAATTATGAAAACGGGAGATCAGCGGCTGACGGGAGATCAGGTGGGCACCATCGTGAAGATGCTCGGCCTGACGACCGACCGCGAGTTCAACTGCGGTGAATGTCTGCAGCACGTCGGTGAATACGCCGAGCGGCAGCTCTCGAATAAACCGGTGTCCGACGTGATTGCCAGTGTCGAGCAGCACCTCGCTCTCTGCCCGGAATGCCGGGAGGAATATGAGGCGCTGAGGAAGATTCTCGAGGCGGGGCAGTGAGGAATGAAGTCCTCGCCGAACGTCAGATTTTTTGCGCCAGCGCGTCTTCTCCAGGGCATCTGACGCGCGAGAGACCTGCCCGCCTCACGAACCTGCGCCTCACGGACCCCGATCCAGCGGCCACGCCCGGACCCATCGCCAACCGTGCGAGTAATTCATCTCCCGAGGCGACTTTCAATTCGAACCAGCCGGGTTGAGGATCGACCTGGTGCCGAAAAATTGATCGCGAGATCAACGAGGCTTCCTGCCATCATGCTCACGGTCGCGGCACGCTGGTGGAGAATCGGATTAACGCCGGTTGTTTAGAACCCGTCAGTGAATTTGGTCGGGTGGTGCAGGCGTGGATCGAACCGGAGAGGTTCGCCCCGACGCCCGCCTCGGGGGAGCAGGTGGCGCCAGGGACCTGGCGCCCGTCGAATTTTTAAAAGGCACGGGGTAAGAAATCCTCTCCAGGACGCATCGACTCAGCAGGCGGCGTTGTCAGCCGCGAGTTCTCCGGTGGACGTCTGGCGAATGCCCACATCTGGGTCACTGTCGTTCACGCCGTCGATGGCGCGTGGGGCATTGCGGGAAATGCACTGACAAATTCGGATTTGGCGACCGCCCATTCCAATAACTGAAAACCAACAACTAAATTCAAAAACGTAAAATCATGAAACTCCACAATAAAATTGCCGTGATCACCGGTGGGAACAGCGGCATTGGCCTGGCCACGGCCCACGAATTCAAACAGCAAGGCGCCCGCGTCGTCATCATCGGACGCAATCCGGTCGCCGTTGCGGCCGCGGCCGCGGAAATTGGCGGCGATACCATCGGGCTCGTCGCGGACGTCTCGCGCGTGGCGGACATCCAGCAGGCGTTTGGGACCATCCGCGAGCGGGTGGGACGGGTGGACGTCCTGTTCGCCAACGCGGGCATCGCGAAGTTTGCGCCCCTGACGGACGTGGACGAGACGTTTTTCCAGGAGCAGATGTCGATCAACGTGATGGGCGCGTACTTCACCGCGCAACAGGCGCTGCCGCTTCTCACCGAAGGCGCGTCGGTGATCTTTACCTCGTCGACCGTCTCGCACTTCGGTATGCCGGGTTCGAGCGTGTATTCCATGACCAAGGCCGCACTCCTCAACCTGGCCAAGACGCTCGCCGTCGAACTCGCGGGTAGGAAAATTCGCGTGAACGTCGTCAGCCCCGGTCCGATCTCCACGCCGATTTTCGGCAAGATGGGATTGTCGGAGGCAGCGGTGGGGGAACTCGGTGGCGCGATCCTGGCGCAGGTGCCACTCGCGCGTTTCGGCGAGGCCTCGGAGATTGCCAAGGCCGTCGCGTATCTCGCGTCGTCGGACGCCGCTTACGTTACGGGCACGGAATTGCTGGTGGATGGGGGCATGGCGCAAGGCTGAGCGGGCGCCGGCCGGTGATCTGCCCCGAACGTCGCGATCGAAATTCACCCACCCCACACTCTTCAAATCCATTCCGCGTATTCCCGTGTTGTCTGGCTATACCGCAAACACGTCCCGGGTCTGCTCCACGATCAACTGGAGTGGACCGGGGCGGAGGATCTTAGTATTTCAACGGTACTGGGCATTCGCCGGCAGCGGGCCTCGTCAAACTCTTCACCCCTTTTGGGGCACGATGGGAATGGGTTCAGTGGAAAGCTGCCGGACGTCATCTCGGAAGGCAGCCACGTCGTCACCCCGGGCGTTTGCCCGGGTGATTTCCCCGCGAGGGCTCAGGCCATGATCAGCAGAATTACCACGTTACAAGCGGAGATCCGCAATTGCACTCTGTGCGCGGCACATCTGCCACTGGGGCCGCGTCCGGTTTTTCAAATTTCCCGAACCGCGCGCATCCTCATCGCCGGGCAGGCCCCGGGCAGCAGGGTTCACGCCTCGGGCATTCCCTTCGACGACCCCAGCGGCGACCGCTTGCGCGACTGGCTCGGTCTCGACCGCGCGACATTTTACGACGCCAGCCGCGTGGCGATTTTGCCGATGGGTTTTTGTTATCCCGGCACGGGCAAGTCCGGCGACCTGCCGCCACGTCCCGAATGTGCCGCCGCGTGGCGCGAAAGAGTTCTCCGCGAACTTTCGGCCGTGAAACTCACCCTCGTCATCGGCCAATACGCGTTGGCGTGGCATCTCGGCGCGCGCGCGAAAGCGACGCTAACGGAAACCGTGCAGGCCTGGTGCGAATTTGGGCCAGCGCTCTGGCCGCTGCCGCATCCCAGCCCGCGGAACAATCTCTGGTTGAAGCGGAATCCGTGGTTTGCGAGGGACGTCCTCCCCGCCTTGCGGGAGCAGGTCGCCGAGGTCCGGTGAGGATCCTCAGTCGGTCTCGCCCGACGGCACGCAATGTCTCGCGCTTTGTGCCGTCCTCTCGCAGGTATGCGGTTCTACTCCGCGTCCCAGCGCAGGCGGGCCCAAGTGATCGCGCCAAACAGGGCGGTAAATCCCAGCATCACCGCCACGGGCATGATCGCCGCTTCAGCCCCGAGTCCGCGCCAGGTCATGGCATCGAAGCCGTCCACCGCCCACCGCGTCGGGGTGATCAGCGAGACCCGCTGCAGCCACTGCGGGAAGACGAAGGCCGGCACCCACGCGCCACCGATCATCACCAGCAGCAGGGTCACAGCAATACCGATGCCGCGGGTTCCGGCGGGCGTCTGGCCAATCGCTGCAATGGCCAGCGCCAGACTGGCGGTCATCAGTGACGTCGCCAGCAGACAGGCCACGAAACCCGGCCAACTGCCCTCCACCCGCACCCGGAAAACCAACATCGCGAAGGCGAAACACCCGGTCAGCGAAAGGACCGATATAAGCGCGAGACTCAGTCCTTTGCCGAACAAAAAGGTGCCGCGTCCGAGCGGGGCGACGCGCAAGCGGCGGAACATCCCCGCCTCCCGTTCGCGCAGCAGGCCAATGGCGAAGTCGAGCAGACACATCAGCACAAATTGCAAACCCATGCCCGCGAAGGAATGCGCATAGCCATTATAGTCTCCGGTCGAACTTCGGGTGAGGGCCTCGGTTCGGGTGGCGAACGGCAACGGGAGCGTAAAAGCGTTGGTGCCCGCGACATTTGTGCCCGCTGCGGTCGGGCCGAAGAGCGGTTGATTCATCCGGGTGGCGAGCAGCTTGTCCGCCCGCTCGAGGAGTTCGCGATAGATTTGGCGGTTGGGGAGATTCGGCCGGTTGTCGCGACTCAGGTTGGTCAGCCCTTGGTGGATGAACTCCCGGGCCTGCTCGGGTCGGAGCGAGTTCTGGGCGACGGATCCGATGACTTTCGGCACCAGCATTCCTTCGACCAGTGACTTCTCCATCCGCCGCGACGGATCGTGCAACAGGGTGACGATGGGCCGGCGCGCGCTGTTGAAGAGTCCCGGCAGGGCGTCCGTGCCGAGGCCCGGCGGCAGCAGCAGGGCCACGGAACGTTGGCCCTTCAGAACCAGCGCGCGCGCCGCTGCCTCGTTGGTGACCGTGACGCGAAAGGTTGAATCGTTGACGAAGGCCGCCACCACGCCGCGGGAGACGGCAGAGTCGTCCTGGTCCACGATTAGGATCTCCAATCCCCCGCCGGTACCGCCTTTGCCGCCCGAGCCGCCAAAGAGCGAGCCCATGAACGAGGCAATTCCAATCGGCACCACGAACAGCATGATGAGCGCGCGGCGATCACTGAAGTACAGCTTCAGATCGTGCCGGATGATGGCGAGGATTTGGGTCATGGAGATCAGACGTCACGAAGCGTGCGGCCGGTGAGTTGGAGAAAGACGTCTTCCAAACTCGGTTGATGCGTGGCGAGTCCGGTCACGGTGAGGCCGTGATGCTGCAGACAGGCGAGCACTTCGGTGGTGCCCCTCGCAATGTCCGCCACGGTCAACTCCAGCGTGAGGGCGTCGAACTCGGCAGCGCGCACGGCGGACAAGGCCCGGACCGATTCCAGCCACGTTCCCTCACGTACCTCCGCCAGCTCCACCCGAAGTCGGTTCACGGAAGTGCCGCGTTGCTTCAGACCGGCCAGCGAATCGTCCACGATGATCCGGCCGTGATCCATGATGATGACCCGATCGCACAATCGCTCGACCTCCTCCATATAGTGGGTGGTATAGAGGATGGTCTTTCCGCGACGCCGCAGGGCCTCGATGTTTTCGAAGATGGCGTTCCGACTTTGCGGATCGACGCCGACGGTGGGCTCGTCGAGCAAGAGCAATTGGGGATCGTGTAACAGCGCGACGGCGAGGTTCAGCCGGCGTTTCATGCCGCCGGAATAGGTCTTTACCTTGTCCCGCTCGCGATCTGCGAGACCGACAAAGCCCAGGGCGGATCGGGCGGCCTCCGACAAGGCCGGGCCGCGCAGGCCCTGGAGGGCGCCGAAATACGCCAGATTGTCGCGCGCGGTCAGTTCCTCGTAGAGGGCGAGTTCCTGGGGTACGAGGCCGAGGAGTCGCTTGCGGGGATCGGTGTCGCCGGTGAGCGGACGACCGTCGAGCAGTACCTCGCCGCCGTCGGCGTGGAGCAGTCCGGTCAGCAGGGAAATCGTGGTGGTCTTGCCGGCGCCATTCGGACCGAGCAGCCCGACCGCCTCGCCGGGCTGGATGGCGAAGGAAACTCCGTCGACCGCGGTGCGCGTCCCAAACCTTTTGGTGAGCTGCCGCGTGGAGAGGAGCGAAGGATCCATGCGACGCCGATCCTATGCCCCGGCCCCGGGGAAGCGAGGGGAACTTGCCAGTGGCAAATCGTGGGGTGTGCGACAAAATTCTTCTGAGGGTAGGCAGGGTCACGCGGAGGCGCGGAGGCGCGGAGAGGGAAAATGAACAATTTTCGGGAGACTCCTCCGCGTTCTCCGCGCCCGCGCGTGACCCCGTCCGTCGCTTTTTTGGCGAGGCCTCCTAGACACCAAACACTGTCAGATCGCGTCATGTACCTTCAGTAGAAGATTTCTGTCTCACACCCCAAATCGTGCCGGGTGGTCGCACTTCACGGGTTTGGCGCAACGGCGGCACCTGCAACTTCCTAAACCCAGGTCGCCAGGCGCGCGAATCGCCTGCCGGATTCATCGTCCAGCAATTGAACCCCGAAATCCCTGACAGTGCTGCCAACGCCGGCCTCCTGAAGGACTCCCAGGGTAATTCGTATCCATTGGGCCGGGTGGGGAATAGGGTGGCCCCCGATCGAACCTATTCGTGTCGCAGCGCGTCGATCGGATTCAGCCGGGCCGCCCGCCGTGCGGGCGTGTAGCCGAAGAGGACGCCTACCCCGGCAGCGAAGAGAAAGGCGACCACGTTGATTTGGAGGTTGAAATTAAAGGGCACCTGGATCAATCGCGCCAATCCCGCACAAAGACCAAACGCCAGCAGGATCCCCACCACGCCGCCCACACAGGACAGCGTCACCGCCTCCACCAGAAACTGCAGCAGGACCTCGCCCCCCGTCGCTCCAATGGCCAACCGGATGCCGATCTCACGAGTCCGTTCCGTGACCGAGACCAGCATGATGTTCATGATGCCGATGCCACCGACCATGAGCGAAACCGCCGCCACCGCAGCGAGCAACAAGGTCATCAATTGCGTGGTCGAACCCAGCGTTTCGGCAATCTGGCGCGTATCGAAGACATTAAAGTTATTGTCCTGATTCCGCTGCAGATTTCGCCGTTGCCGCATCAGGGACGTCAGTTCCGTAATC
Source organism: Verrucomicrobiota bacterium (assembly GCA_947471985.1). Taxonomy (GTDB): domain Bacteria; phylum Verrucomicrobiota; class Verrucomicrobiia; order Limisphaerales; family UBA9464; genus CANIZL01. The sequence goes on from CANIZL010000082.1 coordinate 29,438, forward strand.
AGCGCTTCACTATCGACTCCATCCTGGGCGGAAATCGAGATCTGACTGATGTCGTGCGAGGAGGTCTTGCCGATCACCCGTCGTTGCAGGGCGGAGAGCGGCATGATGATCGTGTCGTCCTGATCCCCCATGCCCGCCTGACCTTTGGCCACGAGCAGGCCAATCACCACGCAGGCGGTTTTACCAATCCGGATTTGCGCGCCCACCGGGTTTTCGCTGCCAAAAAGTTCCGTCCGCACCGTATTGCCAATCACGCACACCGCGGCGCCGGAACGAAAGTCCACCTCGTTAAACAAACGCCCTTCGGCCACCCGCCATTTGTTGATTTCAAAATAGACGGGCGTGGTACCGGTCACGGTGGAGGAGCGCGCGTTCTGCCGGTAAATCGTGCTGAGCAGGGCGGATCGCACCGGGGCCACGGCGGCGATCCCGGCGATCTGTTCGCCAATAATGGTGGCGTCCTTCTCGGTGAAGTGGGGCGTTCCGGCCGAGGAAGCCCGGGCGCCGAACCCCGCCCCGGGACGCAGCGTGAGCAGATTGTTGCCGAGGTTGGAGATTTGCGCTTTCACCGCCAGCGTCGCGCCTTGTCCCAACGTCACCATCGTGATGATCGCGGCCACGCCGATAAAAATCCCCAAGACGGTCAGGAACGCGCGGGTCAGGTTGCGCGAAATCTCCCGAACCGCGATGGCAAAGGCATTCCAGATCATGGCCGAAAGGGAGTCAGGCCCGCACGAGATCGCTTTCGATCTGGCCGTCCTTAATCAACACCGTCCGCCGCGCCGTCGCGGCCACATGGTCGTCATGTGTCACCATCAACACTGTGATGCCGCGGTCCTGATTGAGTCGGGTCAGAAGTTCCATGATGTCGCGGGTCGTGGCCGAATCGAGATTCCCGGTGGGTTCGTCGGCAAAGAGGGTGCTGGGCTCGGTGACAATGGCGCGGGCGATCGCCACGCGCTGTTGCTGGCCGCCGGAGAGTTCCGCGGGTGTGCTGTGCAATTTCGTGGGCAACCCGACGGAGGTCAGGGCCGCCACCGCTCGTTCATGCCGGTCCCGGCGCGAAACGCCGCGATACAGCAACGGCAATTCCACGTTGTCCAACGAGCTGGTCCGCGCGAGGAGATTGAAGCCCTGAAAAATAAAACCCAGCGCGTAGCGCCGGAGCAGGGATCGCTCGTCCGTCGTCAACGTCTCCACGGCGATGCCCTGATACTGATAGGTTCCCGTGGTCAGCGTATCGAGACACCCGAGGACGTTCATCAGGGTTGATTTACCGGATCCACTCGGTCCCATCAGCGCAACGAATTCTCCGCGCTGGATGGTCAGATCGATGCCCTTCAGCGCCTGAAAGGCCGCGTCGCCTTCACCGTAGGTTTTGGTCAAATTCCGCAATTCGATCAGGGTCTCGTTGGCGGGCGGATTCATAGCGTGGGCGGGTTGGCCCGCAGAACGATGACCAGGCCTTCGGCGAGACCCGGGCCCGAGATCTCGGTAAATCGGCCGTCATTCAGGCCCAGCCGTACGGCGAGGGTTTCCAGTCGACCGTCCCGCAGGATCCAAACATGGGAGCCTTTGGCCTTATCCAGCACTTCGGTCTCCGGAGCACGGCCGCTGCGACGCGTGGGCATCGGAATGAGACTTTGCACAAAGGATTTCTTGGCTTTCGACGGACCGTTGGTCGTGCTGGTGGGTACGAACCGGAGGGCCGCCGTCGATACCAGAAACACGTTGGTGCTTTCAGCGACCCGAATGTCGGCGGTCGCAGTCATGCCGGGTCGCAAACTGAGGTCGTCATTAGTGACTTCGAGTTCCGCCAAATAGGTCACTACGTTGTCGGTCACGGCCGAACCGAAGGAGACCTTCGCCACGAGCGCCGCATACGTGCGATCCGGCCAGGCATCGACGGTAAACGTGGACGGCTGGCCCATGGCGACCCGGCCGATATCCGCCTCGGCGATGGTGACGTTCAACTTCATGTGCTCGAGCTTCTCGGCGATGATGAACAACTGCGGCGCGGTGAAACTCGCGGCGACGGTTTGTCCGGGTTCGAGACTGCGTTTGAGCACGATGCCATCGATCGGTGATTTGATGATCGCCTTGAGCAAATCGTATTGGTTGATATGCACCTGCGCCTCGGCCTCATCGACCACGGCGCGGGCCGCCAACAGATCTGCCGTGGCGCGATCCGCGGTGGCCACGGTGACTTCCAGATCCGCGGAGGAAACCAGCTTGGCCAGTTGCAGATCCTGCTGTCGCGTCCGGGCGGCGGTACTCTCCTTCACCGTCGCCTCGGCCTGGGCGACCCGGGCCTGCGCCGATTTGACCGTGGCCTGACTGATTTCGGTCTGCTGCGCCATCTTGCGGGTATCGAGTTTGGCCATGGCCTGGCCGTTGGTCACCCGGTCATTGAACCTAAAAACGTGAGTCGACGAAGTGGGTTTTTCTGGCAACCTGTTACCACAGAACGATATGGAAGGAGATATTGATGCGTCGTCGCCTCCCTCACGGGGTGAGGTGCAAAAGTCGGCAAATCGGACCTTGGATTTGTCGAC
>CANIZL010000083.1 GCA_947471985.1 Verrucomicrobiota bacterium
CTCTGCAATCGTTGGGCCAGCAGCAGGTCGGACAATTGCCGATGGGTCCGTTGGATTCCGGATTGAATGCGTCGGACAAAGTGCAGTCCCCGATCAACCCGTCCGTGGAGCAGTTCGGCCTCGGCGGTTTCCGCAGCGAAACCCAATCCGGTCAGGGCGTTGCGAAAGTCATGCCCGGCACCCAACAGCAAATTCCCCGGAGTGCCGGCACCCGAAACAGCGGCGGTTTTTCCGGCCGATGGCGCACTCATGGAGCCTCTCCGGCGGCCGCTGACGGAGCACCGGAACCGGAGCGCTGCAGCTCCCGCCAGCGGGCCGCCGCACCGGCCCGAGAGGTCGCCCCCAGCCGTTTGTACAAGGACTTGTTCATGGCGTAGACCGCGTGCACTTCCAATTTCATCTGCCGCGCAATAGCCTGACAACTCAGGCCCTGGGAGGTCAACTCCAGAAGCGTGCATTCCCGATCGGAGAGCGGTGGCGGTCGATGCACGGCAACCGCCCATTGCCGATACTCAGCGAGGAGCCGGCGCAGGACGGAGGCCGACAGAACGGTTTCGCCCGCCGCCGCCCGTTTTAGTGAGTTGACCAACTCCGCAAGATTCGGAGATTTCAGCAGATACCCATCAGCGCCCGCCGCCAGCGCACCGACGATCTGCTCGGTGTCCTCCGAACCCGTAAGCACCAGAATGGGAGTTTCCACCCTCCGCCCGCGCACATTACGTATAAATCGAAGTCCCGAATCGCCCGGCAATCTCAGGTCCACCAAGGCGACCGAAGGGGGCCGGCGACTCATACTGCGCAGGGCCTTCACCGGATCCGTGAATACCCGGGGAGTCGCAAATCCTGGTGTCCGCGCCACCAGGTCTTTCAGCGTCTCCAATAGCAGGGGATCGTCATCCAAAATAACCACGGATAATCGCTCAACGCCTTCCATCGGTAGGATAAATGAATGCTTTTTAATCTAGTTTTCGGTTCCAGGACCTTGCCGATGTCCCACGACAGACCGACTCTAACCGGCGCAGCGGCTCCGCGCGATTTAAACCGTATTGAGTGAATCCCCATCCTTTAAAAGCTACGAAAAGCACCGACCCTGACCCGGTTGAGATGTGTGGCTCTCCGGTGGTACCCGAAGCGGCCTCGGTTCACGTGGCGATCATTGATGATCAGGCCCTCCTGTTGGAGTCGGTCGCACAGTATCTGTCCGGCTGCCCGGGCTTCGCCCCGCCCCGCACCTTTTCGACCGCCGCCGCCGCCGTGGCCGAGCTATCGCGCCAACCGGCGGACATCGCCTTGGTGGACCTTCATCTGCCCGGCGAATCCGGCATCGATTGTCTGGCCCAACTGAAGGCGCGGCGCGGCGCGACGTTGCTGGTGGCCCATACGGTTGCCGACGATGAGGAAACGCTGGCCCGGGCTTTCGCCGCCGGAGCCCACGGCTATCTGATTAAGAGCCCGCGACTGGAGGACCTGCACCAGGCGCTACAGCAACTCCGGATCGGTCAGCCCGCGGTCTCACCGCAAGCTCTGCGCCATATCGTGCGAAGTTTCCGCAAAGCCACCACGGCGCCCCCCGAGCACGCGGATCTCAGCCAGGCTGAGTGGCGCGTGCTCAGCGAAACGGCGGCCGGCTACGATTGCGGTGCGGTTGCCGGTCGTCTCGATCTCGCATTGGCCACCGTCTACGTCCACAATCGAAACATCTTCCGGAAGCTGAAGGTCAATAACCGCCTCGCCGCCGTCGCCCGCTATCACGAATTGCTGGCCCACTCGCGGCCGTAACGGCACTCGTTGGATTCACCGTACCTTCCACGTTTCGTCAAAGAACTCCGCCAGAATCGCCGTGTCGCCGCGGGTCACCTCAAACACCGCGTAATCCGGCAGCTTGGGTGTCTGCTGCGCATTGCTCGCCGGCAGTACGTCCGCAAACGTGAAACCATTGTTCAACACCACGTAGCGTCGGGGATTCAAGGGATTGGGACAGATGAACACCGGCACGTGCCGCGCCGACCCAAAAACACGCGCTCCCACCGTCACCGCCTGGGCATCCCAGCCCAGCGGCCAGCGTCCCTTCAGACGGGCCATCCACCGATTGCTCTGCGGATCCCCCCAGAGAATCAGGTTATATTGGGCGACGTCCGCCTCGGTGACCTCCACGTCGTCCTTGATCCGGACGTCGCCGCGGAATTGCGCCCGCCAATCGTTCGTGGCCTTCGCCAACCGGGCAGCAATCCATGCACCCACCTCCTGATTTAATACCGGGCCCGTCGGGCGAACCATGAGAAAGCTGTCCATGAACGCGTCGTCCACCGGGCCTTGCAGCCCCGGCGTCTTGCGCCCACCCGGCGCCTCGGGGACATCCGCGCCCACCGACCACACACCCGCCGCCGTGCGACGAAACTCCGATCGCCCGGTCGTGCCGTCGCGGGCGACCGGCGTTGCGGCGAGGGAAAGAGTCTGCCCATCCACCTCCCACCGTCCCGCGCCGGGATCCTCCACGGCGAAGGCTGAAATATTGGTCGTTTGCACGGAATGCAGATCGCGATCCACCACCAGATCGGCGCGCTTCCAGTGCTCCATCAACCCCAATACCTCCACCCCCACGCCGCGGGAATATCGCAGCGTGCGCGTTGTGAAGTGAACCTTCCGCGGGAGGAGTTCCTTCGGTTGCGCCACCACGTCGTCGACAAACCGATTGATCGCCTGCTTTCCTTCGGGAGTATATTTATGGCCGACATTCGTGCCCCAGACCCGCGGCAATTTCAGACCGGCCTCCTGCAATGCCCGCGCCATGACGTCGGCGGCCTGCTTTTGTTCGTCGAGGGTGCCGTTGTAGGCAATGACGGGCAGGTTGCGGAAATTCGCGGCATAATCGGTCGCGTCGTAGAGCTGCCAGAGTCTCTGTTCCAGGACCGGCGGCGGCGTGCCCTGCCGGAAGATCTTCAGATACTCCGCAGTTTCCGCGAATCCGGCGCCCGGCGCCGCCACCGCCCACACGTCCGGATGATGCGCCGCCAGATGCCACGTGCCGGCCCCGCCCATCGAGAACCCCCGCAGGACGATGCGCTGTCGGTCGATGCGATAAGACTGCTGCACCTGCGCCAGCGCTTCGAACACATCTGTTTCGCCAGCAAACTTGAACGCGTTGCAATACCGCCCATAGGGGTGCAGCACCAGGGTGTCCGGCGGCGTGAATTCACCGGCTGATCGCTCGCGCTCGGCGAGAAATTTCAATTCGGTCAATCGATCATCCCGGCCGTGCAACCAGACGTCGAGGCGGCGAGGATGTTGGGGTGTTTCGGCCCACGTCGACGGAACGACCAATCCGTAAGGCTGCACCGAGCCATCCAGTTTCGAGCGAAAACCCCGCACGACCAGACCGGTAGCGGTCAGCCACGATGGGCGTCCCTCCCGCAGTTCTTGCGCCCGTTGGAGTCCGTGCTGGAGGAGGATCCGGGCGGAGGCCACTTCGTTGGTGCGATAAATTTCATCATACCGCAAAGCGACCGCGACGGCGCGGTGGAAAATCTCCACATCCGGAAGCAAACCGGCCGGCGCCGTGGATCGCAGAGACTCCACCGCCTCCCCGAGAGCCGTCAGACCCTTTTGCAGTTCGGTCCGCTCCGACTCCGATAGCGCGATCCCGACCGGCGGCACGCGGCCCGCCGGAACGTCCGCGGCCGCAGCGATCCATCCGCCAAAAATCAGTACGAGCAATGCGCTTCGCCAAAAACGGAAGTGAGGCACCTCCGGAATCAAAGCGAGGCGCACCCCAAGCGCAATTGCCGTACCGGCCCGGCCGGGCCTTCCACGACACCGCTTCCCGTCACCGCCGCGGCTGGGCTTCCTTCGCTCCGCGCCGCAGGACGTTTTCCATTTCGTCGTCATCATCCATCCGGACCGAGCGCATGCGTCGTGCCTGGCCGTAGTCCGGATCCTTCGGATCCTTCGCCTTCTCCGGATCAAAAATCCGGGGATCCACGGGTACGACAGTATAGGGACGAAAATCCGGCGTGGTGGTGAAGCAATCGGAGAAGTCATTCGCCAACGCATCAAACATGTTCAATGGCGGCAGGCCGAGGATCTGATAGAGCGTGCGGTGCATGCTCACGATGGTCGTGTGCCGATGGGAAACGTGTCCGTGACGCACCCAGGGACTGATCACCAGCAGCACACTACGTTGGGCATCGACATGGTCCGGCTCGCCACCGGAATCATCCTGCGTGACAAAGATCGCCATATTTTTCCAATACTTCGTGTGCGAGAGGTAATCAACAATCCGTCCCAGGGCGAGATCGTTATCGGCCATCCAGGACGCGACATATGGATAACCCCGCTCGGGCTTGGGACCTGTGCCATGGTCGTTGCAGATGGCGATGTTGATGAACGAGGGGAACCGCCGCCAGCCCCGCACAAAGCGCCGGTCCACATCCTTCTGAAACCAGTGCGCCCGATACTGATCGGGGATGTTCATGTTGAAGATGGGAAATTCAAAGCAGGTATTGCGATACAACGCGCGCGGCATGGGGGCATTGACCACCTCGCGGGCGCCCGTGGGATGCTCGTCCGCTTCTTCTTCCACGCCGGGGAATTCAAAACCCTCACCATAGTTGCGGAACCGGACGCCGTGACGGGAGAGATGTTCCCACATGGATCCCGCTTCGGGATACTCGTCCGGGAGGATCGATCCGTTGGAACCCATCGAGTAGCGACGTCCCGGCGCCGGACTGTCCTTCTTGAACGACCAACCCACCGAGTAGGTCATCTGCATCAGATTGTTCGGCTGCACGCCGACCAGCCAGCGGTGTCCGACGCCCGAGCCTTCGGGCTCCATATAAAAATTATCACTCACGGCGAACTGCCGGGCGAGTGCGTTGTGGTTCACCATGACTCCCACATTCTCCAACGTCGGCTGTCCCTCCTGCTGAATCGTCTGGTGCAATCCCCAGCGCAGCAGCGAGGGATCGTGCCGGGCTCCGGGAATGCGATCGAAAATCGTGTCGTAGGTGTGGTTCTCTTTCGTGATGAAGACCACGTACTTGATCTCCTGCGAGACTTTTCCCGGCTCGGTGGGAATCACCGGCGACGAAAGGGCGGCCCGATCCTCCGCGTGATTCTCGATGCCATTGTTCCGCAATACTTGGGCCGTCTGGTCACGCAGGGTGGCCGGATCCGGCACGGCCAGCACGCTCAGCACACCTTTCATTCCCAGGAACTCGCTGCGGGGAATCGCCTGGCCCGCGTTGGGTCCGTTGCCGAATCCGCGGAAGCAAATGCAGGCCAGCTGCTTTCCGTCCGGCGAAATCGCCAGTCGATACGGATACCAGGCGGTGGGAATATGCCCGAGCACGTCCAGGGTCTGCGCATCCAGCACCGCAATGGCGTTGAGGCTCATTTCCGCCACATAAAGGCGGGTTCCATCCGGCGAGAGCACCATGCCAGTCGGAAGCACGCCGCGAATGCCCGCGACCAACGGGGACGGCGTGAGACGCACCTTCGCCACCACCTTGTTCTGCTTCAGGTCGACCCGTTCGATGATGTCGTTATTGCTGTTCGAGACGAAGAGCGAATCCCCGCGCACACAGAGATAATTGGGCGCACTACCCCCGACCGTCTTGCCGTTCTCGGCGGGTTCGCCCACCAGCAGGCCGGTCTTCAGTCGGCTGATCACCCGCGGCCGGGGGGCATCGCTCACGTCCACTCCCCAGACGGAAAAGGATTCCGGCACGTTGGGATCGCCCAGACCCGGAACTTTGCGACCTTCAAATTCCACGCCATCCCGGGACTCCGCGCTGGGAAAGGCAAAGGACGGACGGGTCAAGCCGCGGGGATCAAAGCCCGGGCGGGTCGGCGCCGGAATGGGGCTGTATTCGAACAAGCCAATATTTGCCGCGTAAACCCGATTCGCTCCCAGGGCGAGAGCGTACGGATACCGGCCGACCGGCACCGAGCCCACCACCTGCCGGGTCTGCGCATCGAGAATCACCACTCGAAAATTCGTCACGTCGGCGCAGTACACCCAGCGGCCATCGTCGGAAACCTTCACATCCACGGCATAGCTGTCCTCGAAGGATCGCCCGTTGATGGACGTATTCAGGTTCACCTCACCCAACTGCGCTTGGGAGCGGGCGTCGAAGACCATCACCGAACCGGTCTCACCGCCACTCCAGTAGAGGATTGCACCGTCGGGAGAGAAATCCGCCCCGCCCGTGTTGCCACGGGCCTTCCGGTTGGGAAGCACCTTCAGCGTGACCGACGTAAAGGTCGGTGTGCCCTGTTGCCAGAGGTCCACAATTTGTCCCGCGCCGTCGCTTGCGACGAATAGGCGGGACCCATCCCGACTCATCGCCAGACCGTACGGATCCCGGGCCACGGGCCAGTGCTTGCCGGCCGGGGTCAGGAAACGTCCGCTGGAAAGGATCGTCCGGCCCGCGGGATCGTGCGTGGCGTAGGTGTCCACCGACGGCGCATGCAGATAGGGGCGCTCGGCGGCGCCAACGAGAGTAACCAAAACGCCGGCAGCGAAGGCCGCCGGGAGGCAGCGAAAAAGGGAGGGAGGCACGCGGATCAAAATGTTGAAGTAAACGGGCGGCCGAACACCAGTGCGGCAACGCACCACGGCACCGACCGTGAATCAGTAAACGCCCGGCGCGGTCTGGCCAGCCAGAGGTGCGCCGGGAGCACGAAGTTTCCCAACCGTCACTCGGTGTACCATCGCGCAACGGACACCCGTCCCCCTCAACGGATCCGCCACTCCACCTCAAGCCAGCAAGGTGGTAACCCGCCCCACCGCCAGTCGAGGCACGGCTCAATTCCCCACCGGCCCCGGAAGTGACACGGTTCAGCGCGTCCAGGCGTTGACCGTTACCAGCGAGTTGATGGGCACCTGCACAGGCACGTCGATCACCGCCGGATTTGTCGTCGTGTTGTCGATCTCGGCCTGGAAATGCCGGGCGGGACCGGTGGTCGGAGTCAGCACCACATCGATCGGCACCTTGCGGCCGAAATCCCGGGCCTGCACCCGCACCGTACGATTGGTCGTCGAGTTGAAGGGCAGGAAGAAGGTGGGATTGGGAGTGCCCACCGGGATGCTATTGCCAGCCACCTCGATGGTATCCAGGCGCGGCGCCACCGGTGGGAAGCTCAGCAGATTGGAACCAATACTGCGCGCGTCGACCGGCTGAAAAGTGGTGGTCAAGCCCGCGAGATCGATGCCGTCCACGCGGATCCGCCCGCGGCCCTCCCCGTTCCCATTGCCGTCCAATACCGAAATAATCCCTGCCCCGTCGACTTTTGTCGCCACCAAGCGCACGGCGCCGCCGCTGCCGGAATTGACGCAGCCCCTTTGTCCGCCACCCCGGGCGAGGATTGTGCCATTCATCGAGACGTGAGTGCTCGAGCAGAGCAATAGAGCACCACCACCGCCCCCACCCCCCTTACTGGCGTCATTACCACCACCCCCACCGGAACCCCCTATAAGATTGATCAACAAACTGCTGCCGTACGTGGCTCCGTGAGTGGGTCCGAAACCGCGACGGCCGCCATAAGCGCCCTGCCCCGGCGAGACCGCGCTATCACAATTATCATCGCTCCCACCACGCCCAGCGCCCGGGCCGTAGCCGTCGCCGGCAGGAATCTGGCCCACCCCAAAGCCCGGACGTCCGCCGTCAAAACCACCAGGCCCGCCCACGCCACCATTGTTGATCGTCGCCTGACTGCCGGAGATGTCGATGGTTCCGTCGATGACCACGTCCGCCTGCGCCAAGATGAAGACCGGCGTGTTCCGCGCGTTGCGGTTGAACCGCAGCGTGACCCCCGAATTTACCTTAAACGAGTGGTAGTTGAGGATGCCATCGGGCGGCAGATCCATGGTCGTATTGGTGTCGATGGTGACATCACCCAATGCGCCCGTGCTGCCGGAATTGAAACCTTGGGCCAAGGCCGAGGTGGCGAGAGCCGCCAAAGCGCTGGCCAGTGCGACCCCGCGCCCGGCCCGGGCGAGACGAATGAGGGCAGTATTCTTTGAGTTCATAACCAAAATCTCAGGAAACGTTAAGGGATCGATGAATTAAAACGAGAGCGGCTCAAGGTTGGAGGCGGACGCGGAAGAATTTCAAGTCCGATCGTTCCGCCGTGCATTCGGCACGGAAACCGTTCGGTGCCACCCGTGGTTCGGCCGGCACTTCGGACCAATTCTGCAAATCAAGACTCGCCTCGACCACGAACCGACCGTCGGTCGGTCCGCTCCAATCGAGCACGACATTCCAACCCGGGGACGCCGCCGGCGCCCCGGATCGGGCGGGCACCAGTACAGCCTGCAATTCCACCCGCTGCAGTCGGACCGGTATCCGCGGCCCAACGAAGGCACCCGTCGGGCTCCGGCCGTCTCCCATTAAATCGAATCCTATCGAAGTTGGCACCGTGCCGTCGTCACCGAGATAGTTGAGGAAGACCGTGGGCTGCGACATCACCAGGTCGCCGCCGCCGAGATCACCTTCCGGCGCGGCCGGTAACATCACCACTACGGCGGGTTCACTGATTACCGTTCCCAGCTCCAGCGCCCCCGCGTCCGGGGGTGCCGGCAGGAGCAGGTTTACGGTCGGTTCACTCACCAAGGTTCCCAGTTCCAACCCCTGATCGGACAGTACCGCCGGCAGCAACACCTGAACCACCGGTTGACTCAAGATAATTTCGTCGGTGGAGAGCTCACCTACCGACGCCATCGGCAGCAGCACCGTCACCACGGGTCGACTCACCACGATACCCTCTACCGAAAGGTCGTCCACCGGCGCGGCCGGGAGGACCAAACCTACCGACGGATCGCTCACGGCAAACACCGCCGGCGTCGACGTAGCCAGCAGCGGATCCGAACCCACTTCCACTTCCACACCATCCGGCCAGCCATCGCCGTCGGTATCGCGATTCCGTGGATCCGTGCCGCGGGCCACCTCGTCCTCGTTGCTCAGGCCGTCGCCGTCGATGTCCGGATCGTCACGGTCCACAATCCCGTCCCCATCGCTGTCCGCGAGCGGATTCTCCGTCACGGTCACCGCCACAGTGGCCGCGGCCGAATCGAACTCGCCGTCGTTCACGTGAAACTGAAAACCGTCGTCGCCGAAATACGCCGGGTTGGGAACATATTGCACGCGCGACCGCGAACCCGTAAGGACCGTTGGCACCTGCGTGATGCGGGCGCCCCGGAATTCACCCAGCGCACCCGTGGTTTGAAACAGTTGTCCATGGGCCGGCAAGGCGCGCACCACGAACGTTAGCGGATCGTTTTCCAGATCGGTGCCGGCGAGGGATACCGTGACAAAATCCGCCTGCCGCACCGTGACATTGGTGGGCAGTGCATCGGGCGCATGATTCACCGCGACCGTGACGGTCACGCGCCCCACCGCCGTCAAGCCATGCGGGTCGCGAATCGTGTACTCAAAGGTATCGGTGCCGCCAAAATTCAATGCCGCCTGATACCGCAGGGTCGTGGCTCCCACGAGCTTCACAGTTCCATTCACGGCGGCCGCAACACTGACAAATTGGACTCCTTCATTCTCCGGATCCGAGTCATTGGCCAGCAGAACGGCGGGCGCAAATTCAATCGAACCATTGCGTCCCACACTCAAGGAATCGGGCCCAGCCACCGGCGCTTGATTCGGAATCAGCGGCCGGACATCCACCGCATCCGGAATCCCGTCACCGTCGGTGTCCGCCAGGAGCGGATTCGTGCCCGCGGCCACCTCGGCGCCATCGGACAGGGTATCCCCATCCGTGTCCACCCGACGCGGATCCGTCCCGAGGGCCAGTTCCCGCGCATTGTCCAGGCCGTCGCCATCGATGTCCGCATCCGCAATATCGGGAATACCGTCGCGATCCAAGTCCGCCAAAACCGTCACCACGATCTGCACCGTGGCACTCAAGCCGTTGGTATCCGTCGTCCGCACGGCAATCTCATTGGTCCCCGGCGACCCGGCACGAAAGGAGACCACGGGATTGGTCGAACCGATAACCGGATCGAACTCCAGCACGCGGTTGGTGGTGTTATTCCAACCCAAACTGGAGATGTTGGCATTGGTCTCCGAGAGAAACAGCACGCGGGCGAGCGGGCCGCTGCCACTCGTCAGGGTCAGCGTGAGATTGGTCGACGCACCTTCCGCCACCAGCAGCAGCGGCGGAACCGTCGCAATCGTCGGCGGCTGCAGGAGAAGCACCGGCACCGTAAGATGCGCGGTCGTCGAAATCCGCCCGGTATCATCGGTGGCCGTCACGTCGACCTCGATGACCTCAACCACCGACAAAGCCGGCACATTGAACGACAACAGCGTGGCCTGCCCATCGGGCAAATTGGTGCTGACATTCAACGCTCCGGTGAGGCGCACGTTGACGTTGGTCACCCGCACATCATCGGTGGCGGAGACCCGCAACTGGAGCACGCCCCCGACGCGGACCGGGCCCGACGCCGGTTCCACGCGGACCAGTTGGGCCAACGGCGGCTGGTTCGGCACCGTTTCGATGCGGAGCAGTTTTTCCGGTCCGGGATTGCCGAAGGTATCGGTGGCGATGGCCGAAAAATTCACCGCCCCGCTCTCGGGCAGCTGCACCGTGACGCGGAACGGCGGGACGTCCCGTCGGGCGAGATCGACCTGCTCGCGTTGGAAGACCATCACCACACCACTTTCGGGACTCTTCAGCAGGGCTTCCAACTCCACCGTTGTTCCCGCGATCGGGGATCGTCCTCCAACAATCTGGAGTTGCGCAATCTCGGGGCCCAGCGTGTCGAGCGTCGCAAAACTGTTGATCAACGGCTGTCCCGGCGCCGGGTTGCCCGCGAGGTCGGCCACATTATTAAGCGTCCAGGTATAGCGGGCGTTGGCGTCCAGCGCGGCGAGCGGCGTGAAGGTAACGGCCAATCCGCCCAACACGACCGCGCTCGATCCCGCCACCCGCCCGGCCGGCCCCGTCAACGTGATCACCGCATCGGACCGAAGCGGTTCATTGAACGAAGCCCGCAACACGGCTCGCGGATCAATCTGAATCGCCCCCGTCCCGGGGAAAAGCGACACGATCTGCGGCGGCGTGCCATCGGCCGTGGTGAAGGTCGCCAGAAACGGTGCGGCCAGCGGGCGCCCTACCAGATCTTTTACCGCCCGCCGGGGCAGCAATCCGACCACCCCCGGCCGGTCACTTTCCAAGACGACGAGTTGATAGGTCACCCGACTGCGCAACGGCGCCTTCGGAGTCAGTCGGACGCGCCGCAAAATTCCGTCACCATCGGCCAGCAGCGTCACCGTCACGATCACCTCACTGCCGTCCGCGGCACGGAGGAAGACACCTTCCGGACTCACCGTGGTCGGACTCAGGGCTTCGCTGAACAGAAGCTCCACGGAGGCCGTTATCGGCACGTTGTCCGCTCCGGCCGCCGGCGCGACGCTCACAATCTCCGGCAACGCCTCGTCCAGTCGCTGATCGCCCAGATCAAGTTCCTGCCCGTCCTTCGTCAATTGCCCGCGGGCACGGACAATTCCGCCGAAGCGCGCCACCTGGGCTTCCAGATTCACCTCACCCAACGGGACTCCGGTAAAGCGCACGCGGCCGTCCGCCCCGGTAGCCCGGCTCGTCCGCCCCTCGGACGCACCGAGCGCGGTGAAGCCCAAAAACACATCGGCGTCGGTCACCGGCGTCGTGCCATCGGCTCGCAGCAACCGGGCGATCACCGTGCCACTCGGGAACAGCGTCAACGCAACATCATCCACTTCCCCACCGCGGCTGATGCTGCCGTCGGCCTGGGCGGAAAGGCTCGCCACTTGCGCCGTCACACGATACGGACCGAGCGCGATGTTCCCCAGACGGAACCGTCCATCGGCGCTTGTTTGAGCCACCAGTTCCTCGCCATTAAACAAGGGCCCCAGCATCCGGACCGTCACGACGGCATCCCGCACCGGCGTGGTACCATCACTGGCCAAAACCCGCCCACCCACCTCACCGACTCCCGGCAGGACAAGCTCCACTACGGGCAAATTTCCCGCCCGTGTCACCGGGAGTGAAACCAGAAACCCATTGCGCGTCTCGGTGAGGTTTTTGGAGACGAGCCGAACCTGATAGGTCGTCAGCGGCAGATTCCCAATCGTGATCCGCCCGGTTGTATCGGTGTTAAACACCCCCACGTCCGCGATGGCGACGGCGACGTTTGTGCCCGGCGAACTGCGATCGCCCCGGAAGACTTGCAGGGACACCACCGCCCGCGCCTCCAGCTCAATGTCCCGCACCACTTGGGCCTGATTCTCCGGCACCACCACCGAGCCCACCCCCTCAAGGCCCACCACTATGGGGTCGACAGCCCGCAGGTTCACCGTTCCCGCCGGGACGTTCACAAAGCTGTAGCGACCATCCGGCCCCGTCGTCACGGACCGGGACGGCCCGCTGAAATCCGCCGAGGTGGCTTCCACTCGAGCGCCCGCTACCGGGCCCGTACGACTGCTATTGATCACCGTTCCCGACAATTCGCTGAGCGACTGTTCGATCAGGAGCACCTCCTGAGTTTCCCCGGGTACCGATAGGCTGAAATTCAAACGCGCTGCCCGCCCCGTGATCGGATCGTTGCTGACCAGACGAAAGCCGCCCAGCGGAACGCCTTCGAAGAGAAACCGCCCGTCCGCATCCGTCGGAGCGGTACCAATCCCGCCGCCGGGTCCGCTCAAGGACACCTGGGCGAAGGGCACCGGCGTCACGCCATCCCGCAACACAAAGCGCCCGCGCACCGACGCCGTGGGCTCCAGTCGCACGAGGACCTCGGTCACTGAGTCCCGCGTCACGGCGGCCGCGGAACGACCGAAAACCCGCGTCGCGCCGGTGGTGAAATCCGCACTCAGACTGTAGGCACCTTCAAAGAGATTGCCGATGTCGAGTTGTCCGCCGGGGCCGGTGGTTCCCTCGGCATGGTCCTGCGGGTATCCGCCCGCGGCCACGTGCAGCGCCGCGCCCACGACGGGGGATCCGTCCGCTCTCACAACCTGAACGCGCAGCCCACCCTTGCCCAACAACCGTACATCCACCGAGTTGCCCGCCGTGTTGGTGCCCGAGGGCATCACGATCACATCTGCCCGCCCGCGCAATCCCGTCGCCGGATTGGACGCCTCGACACTGTAGGTCACACCGAATCCGCCATCACGGCTCAATGCCGGCAACCCAAAACGGGTATCGAAATGTCCGTCGGCCTCGGTGGTGATCACCAAGTCCCCAAAACTGATCGCCACCTTCACCCCGGCGCCCACCAGGGTTACTCCATCGGGTTCAAAAACGCGTCCGGCGAGCCGCCCATTAACTTCCCGCGCTCCGGGGAATTGCAGCACGATGTCGGTGGCATTGGGATCGATCGAACTGGTCTTGCGCGCTTGCGCCAGCACCTGCGGAAAGAAGGGTGACGCCGCCTGGACCTGAATGTTCCCGACACAAACGCCATTGAAACTGAACTCACCGGACGCGGGATCGCTGTTCGCGTCACCCCGTAGCACAATCCCGGGATCCATCTTCGGACTCAACCCATCGCCCGTGACCCGCACCTTGGCGCCAATCGGCACGCCCTGACCATTGAGCACCTTGCCCGCGATCCGACCCACCGGGCGCATCCGCAGGAGGACTTCGCGCGTTTCACCATCGAAATTCAACGTGACCGCGGTTTCATCAAACGTTGACGCACTGAATTCCGCCCCCGCCCCATTAAGGAAAGGATTCTTCACTCCCAGAAACGTCTCCACCGCACTCTTAAGAGCGGCCTCGGGATCCTCCCGGATCGCCGATGCACTGGGCACCGCGGTCGAATTGATCGGCGGATTCTCACCCGGCGCGGAGAGTTGCACCGCCTTACCCAGCGGGAGTCCTTCCCATTCGAAGCGCCCCTCAGCATCCGCCTCGACAAATTCAAATCCGCTTTCTACCGGGTGGCAGACAAAGGCGCCCGCCTTCGGCTTGCCGTCCGCCAACAAGACCCGTCCCACCACTCGGGCCGCGGGTTCCAGACGGACCACGACAAAGTTTCCGTCTCCGGGCAAAACATCGAGCTGCGTCCCGCCAAAGCGCGGGAAATCAAACGCCGGGTCGGATCGCGCCGGCTCTCCGGAACGGGTGCGCTCCACACCAACCGAGATCTGCTGTCGGCCCACCGGGACGCCTTCGACAATAAAGAATCCGTCGGCATCGGTCCGGGTCAGTTCGCTGCCCCCCGCCACCACCGCTCCCGCGACCGGCCGATCCCCACTGGCCGTCAACACCCGTCCGCGCACGATACTCGTGCCCGGCAGGGCAATCTGCGCAAACGTGATCACGCCCTCGGTCACCGGCACCGCCTCCCGCCGGGCACCAGTCCGCCCGTCCGACGAAAAAACGAGGATGCGATAGGCGCCAACCGGAACATCCGTCGCCGTCCAGGCGCCGTTCGCATCGGTCGTCAGCAGGCGAACCGTCGTCTCACCCAATCGAAGATAGACCTGCGCCCCACTGTGCGGCGTTTCATTGTCCACTTCGGTCACCCGGCCATTCAGGGTCCCCCGGGGGTCCGGCACGCCGTTCAGCACCACTTTCAAGGTCCGCGTTTCCCCGGGGACATCGAGTGCACCGCTGAGCTGTCGGGAAAATCCCCGTCCGTCCTTCACGTCCAACCCGAAAACCCCGAGTGGCACGCCGAAGAAGGAGAAGCGGCCGTCGGCATCGGCAAACACTCCGCGCCCAAGTTCACGTGACCCGGGGTCCGGGAACAGATTCACCGCGGCACCCGGAACCGGCGTCACCGCATCCTTCTCCACAATCTGCCCGGTCACCGTCGCCCGACCGCGGAAGGTGAGGACCACCGGAACCGTCGTGCCCGAGCGCCGCGAAGCGACCGTCACCGTATCGTCAAACGTCGCCCGATCCAATCCCTCCGCCCGCGCCACGGGCTGGTCGAAGGACCCGGCGTTGAAAGCGGAAAGTAGAATTTGTTGGAAACCCGGATCCGTCGCCAATTGGGTGAGCGCCGACTGCTCTACGGACGTGCCCCGAACCGATTCCAGAATCAACCGCGTGGCTTCCGGCGACAACCCGGTCGTGTCGGTCGTGGCGAGCGTGAACGGGATGCCCGCGAGCACAAAATCGAAGGCGAAGTTGCCACCGGCATCGGTGAACACCTGGCTGGGTCGGCGGACGAACAACTCGCAATCGCTCAGAGAAGCGATCTTGTCGTTGTACACCAGCGTCACCGGCACCCCGACGACCGGAGTCCCGGTCGCCCGCACGACGCGCCCCCGCACCTCCACGCCCTCCCGATAATCCGCCACCACCAACCGCTCGCGCACGGCCATGGGATTACCGCGCGGATCCGTCACCGCGGCACCCACCGTAAAGCGTCGCGGAATCAAACCACCGATCGGCTGCCGTAACGTGAGCAGGGCCACGCGTCCGCCCTGCTGGACCTGCACCGAGGCCGCACTGTTACCGTTGTCCAAAGTGTACGCCGCCGGTTGATTCACCTGATCCTGCCGCATCGGCTTGGAAAACAAAACGGCCAGCACGTTGGCGTAGTTGCCGATCCCCAGCAGTACACACGGCTTGGCCGGCCGGCCGACCACCAACTGCAAGTCCTGCCGGGCCGACAGGATTTCCGGCGGCAGTTCCGTCACCGGCACCGCCGCAGCCACCGGTCCCGGGTTCGACAGACCCGAACAATCGGGGTCGGACAACACCCGTTCTTCGGTCGCGGCGAGGGCCCATGAATGACAGCCCGAGCCATTCGGCAAGGTCCAGTCGCGTCGCACGCCGTTTCCGTTGGTCTGAATCAACAACGCCAGAAGTCGGGCCGGCGCCGCGTTGGTCAGCCGCCAGCGGACGATCCCATTCGTATTCGGATCCCGCGCCACCAGCCAGCCACCGCGGTCGCCGCCGTAACTCAAAGCCCCGGGAAGGCGACTCTGTTCCAGAGCCGACGTCACTTCACCCAACTGCAAACCCACTTCTCCCGAACTGCCCGCACCGCCCGAGAAGGCGGCCAGGGCCCAACGTTCGCCGCGACCGGCGAGATCCGGGGCCAGACGGCTCAATAGGGCCGTGGCATCTTCCGCACCGGCAGCGGCCAGTTCACCAAAGATCGCCGACCGCCATTCGCGACCAGCCTGGGTCTCGCGCAGGATTTGATCCCAACCCACTTGAAAGCCCCGGCCGCCCTGCCAATCGAGGAGCAAGTCCGCCAACACCCGTGCCAAACTGTCGCCGTAGTAGAGACGCTGCCCCGCTTCCGCCAACTCGAGCGCACGCTGGGTCACGGTGGAACGAACCACGGGGCTGACGCCCGCCGGCACCTGTCCGGCCGTAGCCACACTGAGCGCCTGACCCAACACCCGGTCCGCGGCGATCCGAATGCACGGCGGCAGATTGGTCGTGAAATCCGGCAGCGCGAGCGAGTCCCGCGACAGGGCCACTCCCCGTTCGTCCACGCCCATGGTGAGGCGGAAGGAACCCGCAGTGGCGTCGTCGCCGGTGGTCAGATTGGAAAAACTGATTTCCCCCGTGCGTTGCGCCCGCAGCCGATAGCGCGCCGTGGCGGATTGCCCCGGAAGAATATCGCCGAGCTCCACCGTGGGCGCCTGGTCGCCTTCGAAAACCGCCCCGCTCAAGGAGGATCCCGGTAAGGTGACGCGGGCACGATTCGCCGGGGTGCTCCCCGTGTTCAAAACCGTAACGCTCGCCTCGTAGGGTTCGCCCGAACGCACCGTGCGTGGGTGACTGAAGGACAAGGAGAACTTCGGATTGCGCACCAGCACCGAACCCGCGGCCTTGCCGGAGATCTTCACGATTCCCGCCGCCAGACCTTCGAGGTCGGCCGTGAGCTTGACCTCCATGACGTGCAGACCTTCCTGCAGTCCTTCCACCAGAAATTCCGCCTGACCGCCTTCGCCGGGCAGGAGCCGGCCGACATCGTCCGCCGTACCAAACTTCCCATCCACCCCGGCGCGCACAATCGAGCGCGTGCGCAGGATTTCACTACTTGGCCCGACGCGGGCGTAACGCAGCGGATCATCCCCGGGCTTGGTAAACTCCGTGCTGACCACGCCATCCGGTCCCGGCGGCAGCACCAGCTCGCCCCGAACATTCAGCACGCTCAATCCGGAACCCGTGGGGGCCGCGTTTTCCGTGAACAGCTGCACGCTGAAGAATTGATGCAGAAAGCCAATATCCCCCGGAATCACCATCAGCGCGGGAATCGGCGGGATCGCCAATCCCAGCTCTGCTTCCCCGGCATCCACTTCCTGAAAGCCAATCGCCTGGACTTGGATATTGAGCCGGGCCGTCTCGAGTTCCGGTGGGAGCTGAACCTTGGAGGAAAGATCCTGATTCACCCGCTCCGCTTGCTTCAGTCGCTCCTCCAGTTCCGCCGTCGGAATGATCTCGGTGGACTGACGGAAAGTCGGCGTCACCACCGGCAACCGCACCGGGATGCTGCGGCCGTCGAGGACGAAGCCGACTTCGAATTCAACCGCCCGGAAATTATTTTCGTCGATGACAATCCCGCGTTCCTGAATCTCCGCCGAGGTCAGGGGACGGGAGGTCACCTTGCTCACCAACACCTCATCAAAAACCCGCACGGGCACCGAAGCAGGCGTGCCCTCCAGGCGCGTGGACAACGTGGCCGCATCCACCAGACGAATGTTGTCGAGCTGATAATCCCCGACCAACGGCAGAGGCGGCAGCAGCAGGGGTTGACCCGGGGCGCCCACCAGCAACCGCGCGGGCAGCGACGGTCCCCGCAGGGTTGCTTCCACGTAAGCGTGGTCCGCCAAGGCGGCATCACCGATCACTTCCACGGACACGGAACCCGCAATCCCCTTGGGCACGGACAAGACACTCGGCGACACGCGCAGAGCCGAGCCCGTGAGGCGATAGTCGAGCGTCGTCAGCGTCGCCGCCCGGGCGGGCAGCGCGAGCCACAACACCAGAAGCCCGGCCCGGAGCCCGGTTGCGGAAAGACTTTGAAAAAATCGTTTCACGTTTGACTCACGGTTCAGAGAGGCCGCGGTAGTAAAGCTCAAACGGCGGATTGATATCCAGGTTGAGCTGAAAGTTGGGGATGGACGGCAGGATCGGCGTATCGGCGAGATTCTGCAGCTTGTTCACAAACTCATCCGAAGCCCCCAACGAACCCGCCACGCCACCGAGCAGCGAGAAACCGAAGCCGCCGTTGGCTTCAAATTGTTTCACGGCCTTCCGGTATTTCCCGGCCTTGACCGGGTCCACCAACCCGTAATACACGGTCATCATTCCCTGCCCCCCGCTGAAACCAGCATCGAAGGCAAGATACACGCACAACGCACTTGTCCCCAACCGTGCGGCCGGCAGATCCAAATAGCCACCACCGACAGAAAGTCGGGTGGAAACCGCCTCCACCTTGTCGAGGGAACTCGCCGCTCGCATGGCAATATCCTCCAGTCCCTGGGAAATCTTCACACTATTGCGCAGCTTCGCGAATCCAATGGCGTTCTTGGCGACCTTCAGCGCTCCCGTGTACTTAAGGTTGTCGTCGTTATTGTCGAGGTGGAGGACGTCCTCGACCAGCAACTCGACCAAACCGAGTCCCGCTTTGCCCACATTGAGCACGTTATTGATCCGGCCGTATTTGGCGAACAGGAAACCCTTCTCGGTCTCCAGATAAGCCTGCCGGGCGGTCTGATAATTCTCCACTCGTTTGGACAGCTTACCCAGCGAGCGGTCGTAGACGCCATCCAAGGAGCGACCCATTTTGGACTTGGAGCGCAGCATGGCCCATTTGGCCTTGGTCAAATCCATCCGGGCCGTTTTCCAGTCCTGAATCTCCTCTACCAACGTGGTGGAATGCTTGAGGGCTTCCAAGCCCACGGTGGAAAACTCCAGGAAACGCTGGGCCTTTTCCGAGGGCACGATGCCGGCCAGGCGGCCCACGACCTTCGACGCCAAGGAGAATCCCTTGGAGTTTTTGTTCACGAAGAATTTCACCCCGGCGGTCTTGCTTTCAAAAAGGGTCGGCTTGCTCTTCGCCAGCCCGCCTTTGCAAACCATGTCCAGCTGCTTCTGCCAGAAGCCGGGCATCTTTTTAATCGCCACCTTGGCCGCTTCGGCCCCACCGGCGTCGACAAAGCTGGCCGGGTCGCCATTCAAGGCCAGGTACATTGCCTTACTCTCCCGATAGAGACTGGTTTCGCGCTGCAGAAAGGAACCAAACTGGGGATGCAGCACCCGGCTGCCCATGTGGTAAAGCCCGGTGTCCTCGTCGAAGAACGCGCCTTGGAAAAGGACCGTGCCACCGATGGCGGATCGCGACGAGCGAACTCCGCTCACCAAGCCGATATACTCCGGCGCGCCGTAGAGTCCATACCGGATGAATTCCACCAGGCTGCCATCTTCAGCGAGGTACCCGCAAACGCTGCCGTTGTAATTGAGCACCGGCACAAACCGGCTCAGCGGCCCGCCCGGCACCGTTGCGGCCTGCACCTGGACCAATTCCTCACCCAGATAAACATACCGACGTACCAATTGGGGCGCGCCCGCCACCACTTCATATTCCTCCAGCAATCGGTCGTCCGCCCACGCGTACCGCCACTCGCCCGGCCGACAAATGGCCGGCGGCCCCGTCACGACACGCTTCACCACCCGGCCCAGGCCATCGTGCTCGTAATCCACCGTCACCGACACCGCGCCCTGGGCGTCCAAGCGTTCGACCTGGCGCAAATAGTTGAATCCATCGTAGTGGAATCGCGCATCCATCCGGCCCGGCACTCCGATAATATTCACCCAGACCGGCCCGCTTTCCGCCGCACCCTGAGCGTTGTACGTGAGATGATCTCCCGCGTTCGGGAGCAGCACGCGTCCGCCCAATCCCGTCGCCACCGCGGCCGAAAGATCCAATTCACCCGAGGTCGGATCGAACTTCATGCCGATGACCGAGACGGCGGAATTGGTCGCATTGGTGGTGCCCGCGGAGAACAGCACTCCGGTGACCCGCAATCCTTCCGCCGGAGTGTTGCGCAGGTAAACGTCCGACACCTGCTCGTGCAGGCGGGTCTCGAATTGCACGCGTCCGCCCGGAGTCAGCCCGTATTCAAACCCGGCGAGAACCACCGCCCCCTTCTCGTACACAATCCGCTTGGTCCGCAACGCCGGATCATATTCGTACCGAATCGTGATGCCGTTGGTGAACTCCACCCGTTTCAACAAACTCAAATCCACCCACGACACCGCGCCAATGCCCGCTTCATCCAACTTGGTGGGCAAACCCGCAGCGTCCGGAAGAAAGGTGCTGCGCCATCCCGAGGGATACGTCTCCGCCGTCACTTTCCCTTCCGGATCCACCACGTGCAACCAGCGACCCAGCGGTCCGGTCTCCGAAATCACCCCGTGCTGCGGCGAATACGCGAACGACACGCGATGGCCATTGCGCTCGGCCGCCGTACGACGCCCCAGCCCGTCATAGCTGTAGGTCAGCAAATCACTGGTGGAGGGAACGCTCACCGACTGCAGCCGGCCATCCGCCCACGCGTGGATCTGCGCCACGCCGCCCAAGGTCACCAACTCGGGCTCAAAGAAGGAATTTCGCTGTTCGAACCGCACGGTGTGTCCATCGGTAAACGTCGCCTTGGAGGGCAGTTGATGCGCGTCATAGTCGTAAACCACATCGCCTTCGGAGCGCAGGGTCAGGTCATTGTTGTACTGATAGGAAATGGTGGTGCCGTCCCCGAAGGTCTTGGTCAGTGGCTGACCGCCCGGCGTCCAGGTGGTGGTCACCACCACCCCATCGGGGTCCGTAACCGTTTTCACCCGCCCAAAATCATCGTAAGCAAATCGGGTCTTGATGGCGCCCGGGAAGGTCGTGCTCAGGTGACGTCCAAGGTTATCATATTCCCGTTCCTCGGTCATCGTGGTGCCATCCAGATAACGGGTGGTCTCCCGCTTCGGCTGCCCACTCAACGGCTCATAGTCCGAGTAACTCACCGTCAAAGTCCCGCCGAGGAAGGACGCCGAGGTCGGCAAACCCGATGAGTCCTTGTCGTAGGAGTTCACCTCGTGCCCGTTGATCTGGGTGGAACGGACCGTGTTGTCCGGGAAATAATCATAGGTCCAGGTCACGCCGTCACTCTTCACCGTCCTCATCCGCCCCATCGCGTCGTGGGTGTAGGTCTCATCCAGCAGCGTCGCCGAAGTCGCCAGATCGGTGACTGTCATCGATTTGAGCCGGTCGGCAATCTCATAGGTCAGCGTCCACTTACCGCCTTGCGAGGTGATCGTTTCGACACGGCCTTCGCTGTCGAACGTATGGTCACTGCGAATGCCCTGCTCCTCGATCACGGAAACGTGTCCGTTGGCATCAAAGGTCATCTTCTGGTGTAGACCGGGTGACGTGAGCTCGGTCAGCGTCGAGCCGGAATAGCCCAGGGTGGTGACGGCTCCATTGCGGGTGATTTTCTCCAGCCGCTGTTGGGCGTCGTACTTGAGCACGGAACTTTGAACCGGCGCCCCGCTGTCGGTGGCGGTGACCGTCCGCACCCGGTTCGGGTTGGCCGGATCATACCCGAAGGATTCGGCATACGATCCCGCACCGGCCGAAACGGACTGGGAATTGAATTTGCCGCTCGCCGCCTCATATCCCACCTGAACGCTCATCGAACCGACCGTCGCGCCCTGATATTCGCCATCACTGCCAAAGGTCGGATTGAAACTGACGCCCCCAAGATTGAAGTTGCCCACGCCATTGGCACTGCGGGCGACCGACCAGCCCGGTAGGTTCCCCAGCTTCATCCCGTTGGGCAGGGATTCGTTGGCATCAAACAATACGGTCTTAGTAAACGTCTTCCCGAGTTCGGTATGCTCCTCGGCGGTCAGTACGCCCCAGCTGCTGAAGTGGGAGGTCTTCACATTGAGACCACCGCCCATCACCTGCTTGATGATGGAGCCCGGTTTATCACCCAAATACTGCACCTCGGTCACGACGCCGTCCGGCGTGGTGCGATGGTCCAGCCGATTCCAAGCGGAGCCATCGAAGTGGGACGTCGCCTTGTAGGATCCCTTGCGCACCTCCAACAGATTGCCCCGGAACCGGAATACCGGGTTGTTGGTGTCGTACCCAAAGTCCGTGGTATCCTGAGCCTTGCCAAACGAGGCAATGCGGGAGGCTTCGTCCACCGAGATGGGGATGCCCCCCACCGCCTTGGTCCGTCCGCGGTTGTCCATCGGCACCGAACTCGACTGCCCCGCCCGGACGACAAGTGCCGTCGAACTTCCCGCAGAGCGACGCTCCGACGCCGTGGACCGTGCGCCAGTAAAAGAAGTCACCGTGCCCTCGGCATCGACCCGATCCACGAGGCCGTTGGCATAAAATATTTTCTGCGCCGGCTGCCCCGCCCCGTCGCCCCGACCGATTGACGTCAACTGGTGCGGTGGGTTGGGATCGTAGCCGTACTTCGTATCTTCCGTGCCCGAGCCCCGGAAACGCACCAGGTTGCCGTTGTCGTCGTAGAAGTACTCCACGTTCTGCGGACCCGCTTTGACCCGAGCGATCAGGCCCAGTTGGGCTTCTCCGGGATACGGCTTGTCCAGCGGTTGGAATCCGGCGGTATTGGCCCGGCCGAAATAGCCGAATTCAAAATCGACATTCCGGTCCCCCGTGACCCGATCCAACCGGCCGTCGGATCGGTAATGCAGGACCAACTTGCTTTCGGAGTAAGCCGAAACCATCTGTTCCAAGCGGCCGTCCGCGCTGAAGTAGGTTCGATTCCCCGTAGGATCCACCAGGACGAAGGCGCCGTCGGAAAACCGGAACAGGGCATCGAAATCCCCCGCCGGCGGTTCGTAAAAGCCATTGATCTTGCCGGTCCACCCGAACTCGCTGATAGCCGGATCATTTTCAAAGAACGGCTGCTGGGCGAGGTTCAAGTTTTCCGGTCCGATGCGTCGATACAACTTCAAAGCGCCCGCCCCGTTGCGCAGCAGTGCATCACCAGGTCGGGCCACCCGATCAAGGGTGGGATCACCGAACACCACCAGCGGCAATCGGAAATCCGCCGGCATGAGCCCCTGCGGCACTTCACACAAGCGCATGTTGAAATTGAAATCCCAGCCCCGGCCGAAGGGTCCGGCAAAGTGCGATTGACTCTCATAAACCCGCGCGAGCACAAGGTGCTGAAGCCGCCCCTCCACCAGGAGGTCGAACGATTGCGTACGAAATTCGCCCGACTGCACATTGACCCCCTCCACGCTGGCACTGACCTGGGGATCGCCCGGGTTGCCGGAGTCAACGAAATCGGCGCAAAACGCCTGTACCGTGTGGCTCAATCCCACGGAACCATTCGCTCCTGCGTGGTTCTCGAGCCCCGGGAACTGGCTCTCATTCTCCAAATGTTCCAGACTCACCCGCACCTGTTCCCCGCCCAGTACGGCCTGTCGCTCCGGGAAGGACTGCACCGCGGCCAGCGTGGCCGGTGAGAAAAGTTCCCGCACCATCAGCAACGGCGGCGACAGAAACACATTGTAGCGGGCACTCTTCGGATCGTCGGACAATCGATAGGCCGTCATCGAAGTCACGGCGGGCTGCGCGTTTTGAATCCCGTAAACCGACGCGTTGTCGGTCAACATCACCGGGGCAAATAAACGTCCCTTGGGACTGAGCCGTTGGCCCGCCGCATCCAGACTCTCCACCGCCAACTGAAGCTTCGCCCCCATCCGGCCGTCCGCCTCCGCCATCAGATGATAGTGAAAACTGTTGTTCGGGGGATTGGCGATGGCCGAGGGGAAGTTGGTTCCCGCGGAGGTCAGCGGTGCGGGCCGCAGGAAGTTCTGTTCCAGTCGGGTCGCCACCAGGGCGCTCAGGCCATTCGTGTCCTGAACACGCACCAACTCCTTCACGTTGGCGACATTCGTTCCCGGGAACTGCACGATCTGCAGACGCGGTGGACGGGAGAAGATCTGCAATCCCGACCCGCCCTGCGCCAACAAGGCCCCCGGACTGATGCCCAAACTACGCCCCATCGGGCCACCATCAAAACGCTGCACGATCGACGGATGCGGCACACCCGCCGGCGAGGGCTGACCGAGGAGCGAACGCCGCAGGATGAACGTGGATCCACCCGCTCCCACCGCGAATTCGTCGTCCCCCTGGCGGACGAACGCCGTGATATTCGGCGTACCCGTCGGAAAGGTGATCGTGCGCAGCGGCCGCGGACGATTCGGATCCGTCGACACATCGTACAGCCGCAACTCCGCGCCCACGGCGACGATCGCCACCAGCGGTACTGTGATCGGACCGGTCGCTGTGGCAATCGGAAAATTCTCCTCCAGTAGGACGCGGAACGCCGTCTTTCCGAGGAATTCGACCGCCCCCGTGCTGTCATCGCCCTGCCCTACCACCTGACCGGCATAGGTCAGAATCTGAAGTCGCGACGGCGTGTCACCCTGCGGGCCAAACGTCGCCGCCCAAAAACTGCCGCCGGCCAGAACATCGAAGTCATAGACGAATCGGCTGGCCGCGACCGGCAGCGTCAACTCCTGCCCCCACAGCGAATGTTTCTCCGGCACGGGCAACGTCTCGTCGGCATCCACGAAATCACCGTCGCGATTCTTGTCTTCACCTGGCGAACCCGGAATGGAGTACACGCCGTGATTGCCCAGAATGAAGGCCTGCAGGTTGACGCTGTAGAAAACGGCGCCCTCGGCACTGTTGATCACCAGGAAAATCCGCCCCTGATCCACCCGGAGCACGGTGATGGCCGACGCAAAATCCACCGTCGCCAATTCACCCCCGAGACGTGTGGGATGGGTGGGATCGGAAATATCCACCACCCACAACCACTGCCCCACAGTGCCCTCGCCCAGCAGCCCGCCGCACACCACCAACAACGGTTTGGTCTCCACCGGGCCGTTGGTCGAGCGCTTGAAGGAAAACTCCGGCACCACCGCGAGCGCCCGCGGATAGGGCGGCAGACCGAGGGAACCGAGGACGGCATTGCCCGGCGCCGGCGCTCCCATGCGCAGAACCCGCACTGCACCGCCGCTGCCCCCGGTGGGATTCGCCTGGCGATCCAACACAAAAACATGACCGCCCAGGGCCACCGCCCCGGCGGGTTGATTCACCCCGGCGACAGGAAAGGTCATCGCCGGCGCGGTGCGGAACGTTCCCGTGAACGTCGAGAGCAAATTGCCCGCGAGATCCTTGACCTCGCCGCTGAGCTGCACGGTCACCGTCTCGCCCGGCCGCAGCGCCCGGGGATGCACCGTGGCGGTGCGATGATCCGAAGAAAGTTCCACGGTAATCGGCACATTGCCCGACAGCGTACCCGTTACCGTGACGCCGGCTCCGTTGGTGATCGATTGTTGCACCGCCTCACTGAAATGCACCGTGATCGCGTCCACCTGCGCGGCCAGCTCATCATTGCCGGGACTCATCCACTCGACGCGCGGCGACACCGTCTCGGTCGGATCGTGCGGCAGCAGGGTGTCCGGCGAGTCCGGCGTCGCCAGGCCGAACCGCAGCACAAATTGCTGCGTCCGTTCATTGCCCGCCTGATCCAACGCAGAGATCGTGGTCAACAGCAAGGCCGGCTTCTTCACGCGGAACCGAACCTCCTTCTCCAAACTCAACGGACCCAAATCAGTAACTCCACCTTCCGTCACCACCACGTCACCCGGAGTCAGGGGCGCGCCGTCCGGCAACAGCACGGAGTGCAGCTCGTCCGGCGGGCCGTTGGTCACCAGACGAAAGCCCCGGATATCCGGATGGGAATCATTGTCAAACGCGCGGTAGCGCACGGAGACATCCTGGTCGAGCGGGTAAACGCCGCGCGGATTGATCAGGGAAATCAGCGGCGGCACCACATCCTGGATCGCCGAAGCACTGGGCACCGTGAACACGAGGTTGGCGATGTCCGCAATGGCCGCCGTATGGGGCACAAACGTTTTCAGGGCCACCTTGCCCGGCAGGCGAAAGCTTTGCGCCTTGAGCGCCACCGGGACAGGCCCACCATCGAAACTCACCGGCACATTGAGGGCATAGAAGCCAATGCCATTGGCCCGGGCAATAAACCCACCGGGCCGCAACCCCGGCGCCGTGCTGCCTCCCGCCGTGCTCACAATCGCCCCAGGCACCCCGGGGAAATTGAACACATTGGCGTCCGTCACCACCGCCGCATTCGTCGTCTGCAACACCCGACCCGTCACCGTCACCGTGGTGCGGAACTGGAAGACAATGGAGTAGCTGCCAAAAACGCCGCCCAGCAGGCTGTCATACGGCGGCGAATGGGTGACTAATTTGCCCCCTTCCAGACTCATCGTGTCCACAATGCGGTGAACTTTCACCCCCTCGACCTCTTCCACCGCGTAAACCGCAAAACTGCCGTTCCCCACCTCCACACCGGGCGGCAGAGTCAATCGCGCCGGATTGAACGGAAACTCGAGGTGCGCTCCGCGGCTCAGCAGTTCGCCTTCGGTGGAAAACCGAAACCCGCCCACCACGGCGCTCTGCTCCGGGATCGCTTCGCCAAGTTCTTTCACGAACGTGGCCTGAGGGACCGTCTCCAGCCGAAATTTCGTCCGCCGTTGCAGCGTCCCGGGATCCACCAACACGGCGACCGGACCGTCCTCCCCCACCGCCTCAATCCGTCCGCCACCGGGGAACAGTCCCACGCTGCCATCGCGAAAAATCTGTCGGCCCGCCGGCACCACATTGCGCGTGCCATTGCGATTCACCAGCACCGCACTCAACACGTCATCCACCTGGGCCGGGATGTTGTTCGAGAAACTGCCATCCACTTTCGCCAGCACGGTGCTCGTCATCCCGGTGTTTTCATTCACCAGAATGACCGGTGCTTCCGGTTCCGCGAGTCCAGGACCGCCCACCATCGGGGCAATGCCATTCAGCGGTTCAAAGATCACCAGCGTCGCATCGGCCCGCTGCAGCACGTCCGTTTCCGTCGTGAAGTTAAACTCCCGCCCGCCGGTCAACGCGAGCCCGGAGACATCGGTCCAGGTCGACGCCAACCGCAGCGTCAGCCGCTCTTTCGCCGGCAGGGCTTCTGTCGGCAGAACGCTCAGCACCGTGCGCGCGAGATTCAGCGACAGCGTGACCGGAATCCGGCCACCCGCGGCATTGAACAACTCCACCGCATCGGCCGGCACCAGACTGGCGGGCGACATCGCCTGACTGAACGTGACCCCCAACGCCGCCACCCGCGGTACGTCCACCGTCCCGGACACCGGACTCGTTCCCGTCACGGAGGGCGCCCGCCGGGCCACGGCCAGGTCCACCACGGACGGGCGCGTGACGTCGACCACGTTCAAGGATTCCCGTGCGGTGTCGCCGGTGCGGGGATCCCGGGCCAAAATCGCGACCGCCCCGGACGGCGCGACCAACTGATAACGCCCCACCGCATCGGTCACGGTCAGCCACGGGCCGGAGCGAACCACCTGGCCCGCGCCCAACTCTCCTGCTCGATCCCGCACGGATCCCGCAATCAACCCCTGCGGTCCCTCGACGCGCACGACCAAATAAAGCCCGCTGGCCCGAATCCCCGGCAAACGGCTGTCCCCGGACGGCTCGACCGACCGCACGACACCCGCCGCATCACTGGCGAGCCGGGCCACCGGTTGGAAGCCGAACGTAGTGGCATCAAATACGGCCTCACCGACCACCCAAAACTGATTCGGCGCCTGCGGCGGCAATTCCAAGTCAAGCACCCGCCCGGTGTTCAGCCCGGCGACGTTGATTTCCGCCGCGAGCTGGATCGAATTCGTTCCCGGGAAAATCCCCCCCACCACGCTCGCCGGCACCACCGTAAACTCAGCCCACTGGTTCTCTTGAAAAACGCCGGCAGCCGCGCGCAATGCCGCGCCCGCGTCCGTGAGGGCTCCCCCATCCACACCCAGGCGTCCGCCGCGGAAGGCCCCCGGTGCCAGCACCTCCACGTGCACCAGTGCTTCGGCCAGTTCCTCGTTGCCCAACAACTGGGTGGGCCGCAGCGGCACCGTCGCCCGCAGTCCACCCGCCACACCGGGTCGGGCAAAACCCGTCAGGTGGGCGCAGTAGCGGGGCAAAACCCGGCGCGTGCCATCCTTGAGCACATACGTCTCGCGCACATCGCACAGGAGGCTGAGGCCGCTCACGAGGGAGGTCGTCGCTTCCGCCGCCCGAAAATCCACCGTTACCGCCGTCAAGACCTCCGACACCACCCGACTGGCCAATCGCACCGCCGGTTCCACCCGTCCTTCCGCGGTCAATCCCACCGGATCCGCCCCCACCGCCACGCCCGGCAATCGCTCCCCCACGTTCACCACCAGCGACACGCCGTCGTCGGCCACCACCGCCGCGAGCACACCCGCGGGGGCCGCGGCAAAACGCGCCGCGCCGTTGGCCGCCGCGCTACCCCGGGCCGCCACGCGCCACGCCCGGAGGCTCGGGTCCCAACGGCTCAACACCACCGCAGTTCCGGGCGCCAGGCCGGCACCGGTCGCCACTTCCAAATCACCCCCCGCAAAATCCCGGACCGTCACCGGACTCCATCCGCGCGGAAGCAACCCGGGCAGCGTCTGCGGGGTCAAAACCGTTGAGCCATTCGCCTCCAATTGCGGTAGCCGCACCGTCACCAATCCCACTTCCCCCGCCGCACCGGATGGCGCCGCTCGGAAGACCGTGATCCGTCCCGACGCTTGAAAATCCCAACCCGTGACGTCGGCCGTCCGCGGCAGCGAAATCCATCCGCCCCGACCCACCGCACGAGTCTTGGGTGCGACCGGCCCCACCTCCACCACCACGCCGCCATCCAGCGGCAAACCGAGTTCATCCAACACCCGGGTGTACGCCAAGCCGATCGGTCCCGCCGGCGGGTTGGTGAACAGCTGATAAATCGCCGCGCGCCAGTTGGGCGTGCCGGTACCATCCCCAAATTGAATCCGTCCGAGGGCCACCGTCGCCCCGGGCGCCAGGCCCTCACTCGGCAATTTGGCCGTCACCTCCAACAGGCGAACGGCACCCACCGCCACCGATCCCACCACCTCCTGTGCCGCCGCTGAACGATCCGCCAAGCCCAGCCAGACCCGACCGGTCAGGGGCGCTGATGAGGCATTCGAAAGCACCCCGTCCACCACCCAACCCTTCGGCGACGTGCTGGGGCGCAGGGCCCGAAAGAACACCGGCAAGGCGGTGCCGCGATTCGTCAACGTCTGGCTGACATTCCCGTCCGGTAATAAAACACTGGCCGGAGGCTCCGCACGCAGCGGGCTCATCGCGCCGAAAAAGCCCAGCAAGAGGCCCACGCCCGCCAGCCCCACACCGCGAGCGCGAAGCGCTCCGATCGCCATCCAACCCGACATAGCCCCTCTCATCGCCGTACCCTCCCCGTTGATCGACACCACCACAGCACACCGGCCGATCCCACCAGCAACAAACCCAGTGGCCCCGGTTCAGGCGTCAAGACCGGGGGCAGGATGAACGCAATCGATTTCAAAGGGTCACCATTACTCGCTAGAAACGCCGTCAACTCCCCCTGCCCCAGCCAGTCCTCCGGCATGGGGAACGACAGGGTAAACGCACTGCGCGAAGTCACATCGAATCCCAGCAACGGATCCAAGGAAGCATTTTGAAACGTTAGCGGCGTCCGGGAAAAATCGCCGGCCCCTTCCACTAATGGCTTGGGCACCAACCCAAAAACATCGACCGTCGCCAGAACCCGATCCCGACCGTCGAGAAAACCAGCGAGGATCAGCGTCAGGCTATCGTGCAACACACCGGCCTCCGGCAGTTCGGAAGTGCCGAATCCAAAACCTACCTGAAAAAACGCTCCAGGTCCGGCCGGTCCGACCACCCGCAACTGAGACAACGGAGCAGGCAACGTGTCCTCCGTAAGCACCGTCACTCCCTGCGCCCACGCGCAGGAAACGAGTGAAGCGCCGCCGGCCAGCAGCCCCCTGCCAACCCGACCAAAACGCCCGACCGCGGCAAAGCGCGAAGGCACTTCAACGAGACAACGCTTCATGGGATTGGGGAGATTCCGACCCGTCGTACGGATGAAACCATACTTTGGACATCATGAATAAAATCGTTGCTTCGAAATTCACCGAATGCAGCACTCCCCCCGAAGCCCGCACCCCAGATGTGAACTCGCATCAGAACGTGAAGACTCAGTAGGAAGAGGATTTAAAGCTGTCGAGAAGAACCTATTCACAAAAGCTCGCCCCCGCCATCCAAGGCCTCGAGCCCGCCGCCGCGGGGAATCCGACTGACACCCGCTGAAGGTCCGCCAATGTGCCCGCATGCATCCCCGCCCCTTGCCGTCCATTCCGGCGGCCCTCGCGCTCGCCCTCGCAGTCACCAGTGTCTCCTTCGCGGCGCCGCCCCCGGAATACACGGGCAAACCTTTTACCGACTCGTATCACAAATCCGGACCTCCGGTCATCCCGGGCATGGTGCAATGCGCCCTGTACGACCTCGGAGGCGAAGGCGTGGCCTATCATGACACGGACACCCTAAACAACGGCAGCGGCAAGCTGAACCTGGAACCGGGCCACCAGCGGGCCCATGCTAGCGCTGCGCTTGCCCCTTAAATGTAGCGCGGCGTATACTTAATGTTTTCTAGGTTTGGCTGCGCGTTGGAGCCGGATGACTTCGGCCATGGCAGAGAGCCGGATATAGCCCTTCCAGAAGACCTCAAAACCCGGTGGACCATCACACTTACA
>CANIZL010000084.1 GCA_947471985.1 Verrucomicrobiota bacterium
CCCGGGCCGTTGGCTGCCCTGGAACTACCAGGAGACCCTCGCCGCCGCCCAAACCTCGCCGCCTAGCTGATTTCGCGGCCACAAGCCCCGTTCAGGCCCTCGCCCCGGGGCTTTCAAGCAGCTCCGCACGCTTGCCGAAGGGACACGGTTATCCCGACGTTGTCGCCGCCAGCGAAACGGACGGAAAATTCGGCCCGGAATGCTGGTGCCATCCAGGGTCAGTCCGATCGCCACGTTCTCCTGGGCGGTCAGAAAGGGAAACAACGAGTACTGCTGGTAGACGATGCCCCGATCCCGTCCGGGCCCGGTGATAGCCACGCCCTGCGGCGCTCCCTGGCCCGGATACAGGCGAATCTCCCCGTCCCCGACGGGATGCGTCCCCACCACGGCGCGGAACAACGTGGATTTGCCGCAGCCGCTCGGGCCCACCAACGCCACAAACTGCCCCCGCAGAATGCGGAGGTTCACTTCGTGCAGGACCCTCCGGCCGCCGAGAAATTGACTGACGCCTTTGATTTCCAGAATTGGATCCAGTGTGGGATTAGCTGTCGAAATGACGTCGGGAACGATCTGACCGGAGTGCCCGGCGACTCCGGACCCGGTGGGAAGCGGATATTTCATTGGATGCCTCCCTCAGCCCAGGGGCAAAGTCGGCGGCGGAGTCGGCGCAGCGTCCAGTCGGCTGTGAACCCGCCGGCGGCCAGCAGGGCCAGATAGGGATAGACGACATTCATATTGAGCAGCTTGCTTTGCAGACGGATGCGGTATCCGAAACCGACGTCACCCACGACCATTTCCGCGGCGATCAGGTATACGAGTGCCGGCCCCACGGCCAAGCGCACCGCGTCGAGGACCCGTGGCAGTGAGTGTCGTAACAGGATGTTCCACACCACCTCTGCATGCGAGGCACCGAGGGTATAGGCCTTATATTGCAGCTCCTCAGGAAACTCCCGGACGGCGAGAAATACGGACATCGCGAGCGCCGGCAGAATTCCGATTGCGATCATGGCGACAAACATTTCCGTGCCGGTTCCGGCCAGGACGAAATAGACCGCGAGTGCAGCGGTAGGTGGTACTTGCGCCAGAAAGGCAAGGGGCGGATGGAAGATCGCCTCGGCGGCGGGGAATATCCCCATCAGTAATCCGAGGGATACTCCAACACTAACGCCGGTGGCGAGTCCCAGCAGGAAGCGTCCCCCCGTAGCCCGGAGGTCGTCCATCAACCAGCGTTCGCCGGTCCGGGGATGGGGCGTCACCATTTGTCGCATGCCGGCCGCCAATTGACCCCAGTTGGGTACGGTGGTGTCGGTGGAATTAATTCGCTTCTGGTGTTCCGCCAGTCCGGTATAGGCCAACAACACGACGACCAGCGAGGCTACGCTCAGCCAAACGGCGGTGGCGGTGGCAATAGGGCGTCGGATCATGGGTGGTTTAATGTTGGTTCGCCACGACTTGGATATAAGTAGGATCGAATCGAAGCTCGACCCCCGGCGTTTCCGACGCCGCCCCAAAGCCGATCCGCGGCACTGTTTTCACCAACTCCTGGTCCACACAGAAGCGCACCACTTGCTCCTGCGTCGCTCGCGTGGCCGCCCCCGTGAGGATTTCAAGGCCGGCGGCTGGAGTTCCGTAAAACCGGGTCTGCTCAACGACCTGCCGCATCGCGGGCAAATCCAGATGACTGAATTTTTCCCCAATGGCGATAAGGGTGTCGTCGCGCAGCGCGGGGTCGGCGAGACGCCGATTCACCGCGTAAAACGCCTCAATCACGGCGTGGGCGAAGGCGGCACCTCCGGGCTTCGCCAGGGAGGACTGCGCCACGGTGACGCAATCAATGATCTCTCCGGGCAGGCTGGTGGAATCGAATAATACGCGCACGTCCTTGCGCTTGTTCAACGTCTCCTGGACGAACGGATTCCAAACGACAATTGCATCGACGCCTGGCTGCTTTTGTTGCAGGGCGACGGCGGCGGCGCCGGGATCCATGTTGCTGAAGGTGAAGTCCCGTTCGGGCAAACCGCGGACCTGGAGGTTGCGTATGAAGCAGTATTCGCTGACGGATTTGGCCAGGCCGAACACTTTGCGTCCTTTGAGATCCGCCACGGATCGGATCGCTTCGGAGACGATCAGGGCGTCCGCCCCGGCACTGGTCGAGGTGGGGAGGATGATGGTCGAAGGGCGGGACAAAGCCGGGCTAAGGGCATCCAAAGTGGTGGCGCAGACCGCGTCGCAATTACCCGATCCGTACATCTGGAGGCAGGGATCATATTCCGCCTCCTTCAGCTCGATATCAACGCCCCACTTTCGTTCGAGCGATCCCAATTTTCCGCGGGCGCCATCGATGAGTTTTAATTGTGCGGCCACGCCAAATACGGACCAGGAGGGGTACTCACTCCAGGCCAGGGAAAACGCGGGCACTGGCCCGCTCTCGGGGACGGGTGCGGCGGTTGATTTTGCGCCGGGGGTGGCGGGAGGCTTGCACGCGACGAAAAGGGCGGATGCGACCAACGCGAGGCGGATGGCGAGGGCACTACGGACGGTTCGCTGAGTCGATTTCATAGAAAAGGGGCTGAAGTTTGCTGGGGAAACTAGATGCCTGGGCACAGAGATCCCCCTAACCCGTCGGGGCGGGCTCTATTCAGGGAATCGTGAGGGGTTACTCCGGCAGGGCGACCAAAGTTTCGCGCACCGCCCGGGGTGAGGGTGTGGAATCCTTGGAGAGACCGATCAAGGTATCGAATTCCGATGCGCCCTGTTGCCATCGGGCATGTTCGAG
Source organism: Verrucomicrobiota bacterium (assembly GCA_947471985.1). Lineage (GTDB taxonomy): Bacteria > Verrucomicrobiota > Verrucomicrobiia > Limisphaerales > UBA9464 > CANIZL01. Next base: position 2,777 of record CANIZL010000084.1, read on the forward strand.
GAATTCGACCTCCTGCATCCGGGTGTCGGTGCCGGCCAGTTCCTTGGAGATGCGTGCCTCGGCCCGCAGTTCCTGCCGCATCTGGCGCAACCGCTGCAATTCCTCGGCCGTGCCGTCGTGGGTAATGCCGGCCAGGGTGTCGGCAATCTCCCGTTCCTGTTTGGCGGTGATGACATCCGCCACGGCTTCATGGGCTTCTCCGCGTAGCGCATCGACTTCCCGCAGGAGTTGCTGCAATTGCACCTTGTGCTCGCCGATGGTCCGGCCGTAGCCGGCGACGTCCCGTTCCAGCTCCGCAATTTGGTCCTGGCGGGCCTTGAGCGTGGAACTGAAATCGTTATAGGCCGCCAGGCAGCGACGGTAATCCTCGTCGGTCTTGATGGCGGATTCCTCCCGGCCCGCTGCTTTAAGGCGCTCCACGCTTTGACGGGCCTTCGCCAGCGCACCCGCTTTCAAACGCTCCAGGTTGGCCACTTCAGAACTTAACGTCATGAGTTTGGACAGCTTGTTTTCCTGCTGTCCTATAAGGCCCGCCACCGCCTGTTTATAGACTTGAATTTGCTGGACTTTCTGGCGGACAATGGTGTCGTATTTCGCGCGCACGACGTGGGGATTCTGATCCAGTACACGACGCGATGCATCCATCTGACTGGTTAATAGATAGCCGATCGCCTTCAACCAACGGGACAGCGAACCAATCATAAGTATTAGGGTTTGGAGGATTCCTGGGTGTTTACCGAGCTGCGGGAAAATTCCGTCGCGGGGAGGGCCTCGGCACCCGGGGCGGGCGCGAGCATTTGTTCGAGCCGCTGCGCGGACTGGCGGGCGGTGGCCAGGGAGTCATCGAGGACACTCCGGAGCCGGCGCAATTCGGGCACCGTGGAGTCCGGACCCACGGCGGGAAGAGCGGCGAGGGTCCGTCCCAATTGGCGGACGCCGGACTGAACTTCCAGAACCAGCCGCTCGCGTTCGGCCAGCAGGGGCGCCGCGGCGGACGGGCTATGGAGGCGGGCAACGATCTGCTGCAACTCCAGCGTTTCGCGCAGCGAGGCCACGCTGGCTTCGCCCAGCTGCCGTACCTGGGACAGCACCTCGACCGATTCGGGCGAAGCACAATTCTCCGAGCGTTCCGACAGTTCTTCAAATGCCGCGAGCAAGGTGCGGAGGTCACGCAGGGCGGCCTCCGGACGCGGATCATTATCGATCTTCGCGAGGACGGCATCCAACTGATCCAGGGCACCTTCGTGGCGACGGCGCTCGGCGGCGATCATTTCCTCCTGGATGGCCGACCGCAAGGCGGGTCCGCCCACGAGCGCCCGGGTGAAGAGTGCCCCGAGGCTGCCCAGCGCGCCGGCAGTGAAGGCAAAGATTCCCACGCCGCTGCGGGCTTCCATGGCCCAGGCCCCCAGAGCGGCGGAGCTGCCGAGGACCAGGGGACCGAGCACCCCCGGACTCCCCGCCAGACGGAGCAACACTTGTCGCCGTAATTGGGAATCCTCTGCGGTGAAGCGGTCAGCAAGCACTGGCGACCACCATGCCTGACTTCCCGCCGGGCACAGTCGGAAACGCGCCGGCTTTTTCGAACTGCGCCGGCTCGGGGTGGACGCCTGGAGCTAATCTCGATGATAGGGCAGACCGGCGCGCAGGGTATAAGCCCGATATAATTGTTCGGTCACAAGAACCAGCGCCATTTCATGCTGGAGCGTCAGTGTGCTCAAAGACCACTGTACATCGGCTGCGGCCCGCAACTCCGGACTATGTCCGTCAGCGCCGCCAATTAATATTGCCACATCGCGCTGACCGCTCAGTTCCCATTCCCCCACCCGCCGGGCCAGTTCACGACTGGTCCACTGCGCTCCGCGTTCATCCAAGACCAATCGCAGCATGCCTTTGGAGGCATCCAGCAGTGTCTGGCTCTCCCGGGCGGCATCGCCGGCCTTCTGCGGCAGCCAGCGGAGGGTGGTGAATTTGCCCAGCCGCCCCAGATACTCGTCGGCGCCCGCGCGGGCGTAGGCCAGGCGCGGCTTGCCGATCGTAAATAAATGCCACCGGATCATGCTGCCGGGTGTCGTCGCGGCGCCTTCCCCTGCTCGCAACCCGCATTTTGCGCTTGCCCCGGCGGGCATTTCCGGGCACGAAGGGCGAGTGAGGCGACAAAATCGTAGGTGGCTCGGCAGGGGTGTGGCATTGATTTGCGGCGTGGCCATGACCGGACTCGGACTCGCCCCGGCGGCGGGAATCACCGCGGTCACCCGCCGGACCGTGATGTCCGGGGTCCTCGTTGCGGGGCCGGCCAATGGGAATGGGAATGTAAATGGCGGGAATGGGGCTCCGGCCACGAGTCCCCAACCCGCGGCGGCGGCGGCGACCTTGTTGCCCGGGCAGACGCCGCTGGCGGTGCAGGTTCCCCCGCCCTTGCGCCCCGGCCCCGGCGAAGCCCTGCTGCCGAGGCCGGCGGTGGCCAGCGTTCCTGCGCTGACTTCCCTGAGCCGTGGATCCAACACTCCGGCGACGGCTCGCGCCGTCACCCGGCTGCGCACCAATGCCCCAGCGGGGGGTATTCCTCGCTAGTGGGGTTCGCCGGCGGACCCTGCCCCCAAACTCCCGCTTGCCGAACCGGCCGGTTACCTCCGAGCCTCCGCAAGCGTGTCTGAGATCGTCACCGCCTCCGGTGGCGCTTTTTTGTTTTCAACATTTGTGAAAATTTTCAGTGGCAATTCCAATCCGCAGCTGGCGAAGTCCATCTGCGAGAGCATCGGCCTCCCCTTGGGCCGTTCCGTCGTCCGACCGTTCCCGAACGGCGAAACCTACGTGAAAATTGAGGAAAACGTCCGGGGTGAGGACGTTTTCGTGATTCAATCCAGCAGTCCCCCGGCGAACCATCACCTGATGGAAATGTTCATCATGATCGATGCGCTTCGCCGGGCCAGTGCGTCGCGGATTACGGCCGTGCTACCCTTCTACGGGTACGCCCGCCAGGATCGCAAAGACCAGCCCCGCGTGCCCATCACTGCCAAATTGGTCGCCAATTTGATCGTCGCCGCCGGCGCCAACCGCGTGCTGACCATGGATCTCCATGCCCAGCAAATTCAGGGCTTTTTTGACATTCCAGTCGATCACCTGTACGCCGCCCCGGTGCTGCTGGAATACGTTCGCAAGCAGGGCTTTGCCAATCTGGTGGTCGTATCGCCCGACTTGGGCGGCCTCAAGCAGGCCGCCGCCTACGCGGAGAACCTGGGTGCCGAGCTGGCCATCGTGGCGAAACGCCGGAAGTCGGCGACGGAAGTTGAGGCCATCTCGGTGATCGGTGACATTGATGGCAAGAATGTGCTGCTGGTCGATGATTTGACCGAGACGGCGGGTACGCTGGTAAATGCCGCGCGTTTATTGAAGGAACGGGGCGCCAAGGCCATTCGCGCCTGCGTCTCTCACGCCCTGCTGAACGACCTCGGTTTGGAAAGACTTCGCAAATCAGCCATTGACGAGTTGATTTCGACGGATACCGTGGCACGCTCTTCGCAGGAGGGTGTTCGGATAACGACACTTTCCGTCGCAGGGCTCCTGGGTGAAGCCATCAAGCGGATTCATATGAATTCGTCGGTGACCTCACTCTTCGAGTTAAAGGGTTGACTTCCCGGATGGTCCGGGTGTCGGCAGATAAGACTGGAACATGAAGACTGTTGCTCTGAAAGCATTTCCGCGGACGCTCAAGCGCCGCAAGGGTTCTAAGGTTGTGCGCAGCCAAGGCCGGATTCCCGCCAACATCTATGGCAAATCCATCCAACCGGGTAATCTGGAACTGGATACCGTCGAATTCGACAACCTCGTCCACGCCTCGCATTCCGAGGTCATTCTGCTGGACCTGAAGGTTGAAGGTGAAACCGGCTCCCGCCTCGCGCTGGTGCAGGATGTACAGCACCACGCCCTCTCGGGCGACATGCTGCACGTGGATCTCCACGAGGTGACGCCCGACGAGAAGGTCACGCTGAAGGTGCCCGTGGAATCCAAAGGTGAACCGGCCGGTGTCAAGAATGGCGGCGGTACCCTCGAGCACGTGCTGCTCAAGCTCCGCGTCCGGGCGTTCCCCAAGGATCTGCCGGAGCAGATTATTGTCGACGTTTCCGGCCTGGAAGTAGGCCGCTCGTTGCACGTCGGTGAAATCGTCGCGCCCGAAGGCGTCGAAATCTTGGGCAACATGAAGGTCTCCGTCTTCACGTGCGCCGCGCCGACGAAGGAAGAGGAAGTTGTCGCCGCCGCTGGCGAAGGCGGCAAGCAGCCCGAGATGCTCAAGGAGAAGAAGGGCGAAGAGGGCGCAGCTGCCGCCGGCAAGGACGGGGCGAAGGCCGACGACAAGAAGCCGGCCGACAAGAAGAAGTAATTCCGACTGGCGGAAACCTGTTCTGACAGATTTCCGCCGGCTCAACCGCCTGGTCCGACGTGAACGCTCTGGCACTCATCGTCGGACTGGGCAACCCGGGACGCGAATACCGGGATACCCGACACAACGCCGGCTTCAGGCTGGCGGACGCTCTGGTGGGACGCTGGGGCGGCAGTTGGCGGGCGGAGTCCAAGTTCTTTGCAGAAGTTGCTGAAGCTGCGTTTGGTGGACGCCGGTTTTTACTGGTCAAACCCCAGACGTACATGAACCGCAGTGGCGAGGCGGTCGGTAAGGTGGTCCGGTTTTACCAGACTCCGCCGGCTGAAACGCTGGTGCTGGTGGATGACGCCGACCTTCCTCTCGGGGCGATTCGCCTTCGACCTGGGGGTAGTCCGGGCGGACATCACGGCTTGGAGAGTGTGGAGCAGTTCCTGGGAACGCGGGAGTATCCGCGGCTGAAGTTGGGTGTGGCCCGGCCGAAGCAGGACACCCGGGATATTGCCAACCATGTTCTCGGGCGTTTCAGCGACGATGAAGCCGTAGAGTGGAGCAAGGTGCTCGACCGGGCCACCGCCCAAGTTGAATGTTGGGTGGGTTCGGGAATCGGAAAGGCGATGAGTTTATACAACGGTTCGATTGAATGATCAATCCGACCGGGGTGATTTAGAAAGACGAAGCTTGTGAAAAAATACGAAGGACTGTTCATTTTAAACCTGGCCGGCAAGGAAGAGGGTTTGAACGACGTGGTGGACCGCCTGCAGGCGGACTTGGTCGCCGCGGGCGGCAAGGTTGAAGCCGTCCAGAAGATGGAAAAGAAGTCGTTTGTGCGCGTCACGGACCGCAAGGTTCCGGCTGGGCACTACGTTAACTTCATTTTCGAGGCCACGCCGGCGGTGGCGGCAGGTCTCGGCGCGAAGTTCCGGCATGCGGGTGATATTTACCGCTGCTTCATCAGCCTGGCCGCCAAGCCGGCGCTCAAGAAGGCCTAGACGATCGGCGTAACGCCGACATCCTCCTGCCATGGCCAGCTTCAATAAAGTCATCTTGATGGGAAACCTCACCCGGGATCCCGAGATGCGTTATACGCCGAAAGGCACAGCCGTTGCCCGGCTGGGAATGGCCGTGAATCGGAAATACACGACGGAATCCGGCGAAGCCAAGGAGGAAGTCACCTTCGTTGACGTCGATGCCTGGGGAAAACAGGCCGAAGTCATCGCCCAGTATTGTCGCAAGGGCAAAGCCCTCCTGGTGGAGGGTCGACTCAAACTGGATCAGTGGGACGACAAGGCCACGGGCCAGAAACGCTCCCGTTTGGGAGTCGTGCTGGAAAGCTTCCAGTTTGTGGGTGGGCGTCGTGAGGACGAGGTCGGTGGTGGTGGTGGTGGCGTGGTTCCACCTCCCTCGGCCCCGTCCATGCGCCCCTCCGCCCCTCAGCGTTCTGCCGCCCCCCCTGCCCCGTCATCCGCTCCCGATCCCTTGGACGGCCCGCCGCCCGAAGAAGACGACGTGCCGTTCTGAACCAGCTCATTCCGTTTTTTACAAGTCCGCAATTCTCAACTCTCCTATCATGGCCAAGACTGAAGTCATTTTAATCAAGAACGTGGTAAACCTCGGCGGCGAGTCCGACCAAGTGAAGGTTTCCGCCGGATACGCCCGCAACTACCTGCTGCCCCTCGGCCTCGCCGTGCCGCTCGACCAAGGCAACAAGCGCCGCGTCGAAGCTCTCCGCCAACGCCGCGCCGACCGCGAAGCTCTGGAATTCAATTCCATGAGCGAGCTCGGCAAGTCCCTCGCCAAGGTGACCATTACGCTGAGCGTCAAGACGGGCGACGACGGCAAGATGTTCGGCTCCGTGACCAACGGTTCGATCGCCGACGCCTTGAAAATCCAGCTCGATGTGGCGCTCGACAAGCGCAAGATCCATCTGGACGCGCCCCTGCACACGCTCGGTGAGCACGAAGTCGAATTGCGCTTGCACGCGGATGTCAAGGTCCCGCTCAAGGTCGTGATCAAGAGCAGCAATCCTCTGCCGGAAATCCCGGTGGTGGCGGTTGACGCAGCGCCCAAGAGCGAGAAGCGGGCGAACCGCAACGTTCTCGCCCAAAAGCCCGAGGCGAAGGCGCCCAAGGCCTGATAGGTGCCTTCCGCTTAACCAAAAAGCCCGGCTTTGCGCCGGGCTTTTTTGTTTCTTGCGCCAGAGAAACCCGGGCGCCGGTGCGGCCGACCAGCGGGTCCTATTTGGGAGCGGACAACGCCAGGCAATACAGCATCTCTTGTCCCCGGAGGAACATTTCCCGGCCAGCCAAGGCCGGCGACGCATCAAAGTTCTCGCTGAGCTTGTTGGTCGCGAGAATCTCCAGTCCCGGTCCGTCCTTGATCACCACGGTGGTTCCTTCCCGGCCCACGAGATAGACCCTTCCCGCCGCGGCAACGGGAGAGGCATACACGCCACTGATTCCATTGAGACGAGTGGTTTCCAACTCCACCTTGCCGGTTTTCGCATCATGGATCGACAGCTGGGGATTGTTCCCGGCGTAAAAATAGAGCCGCCCTTGGGATAGTAGCGGTGACGGCACGTACGGTGTGCCCTTGTTCAGGCTCCAGGCAATGGCATCCGTGCCAGTCAAATCGCCTGAGCGCCCCAACGTGATGGCGTGGCAGGTGGCTCCGCGAAATCCACTCATCAAATACACCCGTTCGGAATCGGCCACTGCCGAGGGAATCGCGTTGGCGGTTTGACCAGCGCATTCCCAGAGAGGAGTCCCCGTCGTGAGGTCGTATCCCCGGGCCCGGTTGGTGCCATTAACGATGACCTGTTTGCGGCCGGCGTGGGTGACGATCAGCGGAGTGCACCATCCAGTGGGTTCGTCCCGGCGCTGCCGCCACCGCTCCTGGCCGGTGCGTTTATCGAGGGCGACGATAAAGTCATCGCCTTCGTGATCCCAGAGGACGACGACAAAGTCCCCGTCCAACGCGGGTGAACTGCCTTCGCCGAAACTGTTCCGCGTGTGCATCTGGCCCAAATTCTTTTCCCAGAGCAGACGGCCCTTCAAATCGTAGGCGTACACCCCGTAGGATCCGAAGGAGGCGATCAAGACTTCGCCATCGGTAACCGGGGAGCCGGAGGCAAAGCCGTGATCCCGGTGGTGTCCCTCGTGGGGAACCTGGGTGCGCGGCGTTTGCTGCCAGCGAATCTTTCCGCTGCTCCGATCCAAGGCCAGCACGGTGAATTTTTGGGGCGTCGTGGGGGATTCGGTCATGGCCCCGCCCGGACCCGCCGGCCGCCCGCGGGGTCGGCCGCCCGATTCGGCCGGTGGGGCTGGCTGGGTGGGGGCCGCCGCCGGTTCCGCTGCCGGGATGGCGGTGAGCAGGAAGATTTGATCCTCCCAGACCACCGGGCTGGCCGTGCCGCGGCCCGGCACCGGCACTTTCCACTTTACGTTTTGATCTTCGGCCCAAGTGAGGGGCGGTGTGGCCGACGGCCCCACCCCCGACGCCAGGGGGCCCCGCCATCCCGGCCAATTGCGCGCAAAAAGGTCTGAGCCAGTCCCGTCGGCGCCCCGGGTGGTCTGGAGCGCGAGTCCGAGGGCCAGAACGAGCAGTGAACGAGGATTTGTGGGCATGGCGATACAGCGAAGACTCCAAACGCTCCGGACGGTTACCGCGACAAACCAACTTCCTCTTTGTTGTTCCCCGCCGTGAAACCACCTAGGGTCATCTCCACTTTCGATGCACGAGCCTGCGATCACTCCGGAATTGGTTCAGAAACACAATCTGACCCCCGACGAATACACCAAGATCCTTACGGTCCTCGGTCGCCCGCCGACCTACACGGAACTGGGAATTTTCTCCGTCATGTGGTCGGAGCACTGTTCCTACAAAAACACCCGCCCCCTGCTCAAGACGTTTCCCACCAAGGGGGCGAATATTTTGGTCGGTGCGGGCGAAGAAAACGCCGGTATCATTGACGTCGGCGACGGTCTGGCCATCGCTTTCAAGATCGAATCCCACAATCACCCCAGCGCCGTGGAGCCGTTCCAAGGTGCCGCCACGGGTGTCGGCGGAATCATTCGGGACATTTTCACGATGGGCGCCCGGCCGGTTGCCGCCTTGAACTCCCTCCGCTTCGGCGAACTGTCCAATCCCGAGGTCCGGCGGCTCTTCACCGGAGTCGTCAGCGGCATTGCGCATTACGGGAATTGCTTCGGGATTCCCACGATTGCCGGCGAGGTTTATTTCGACAAGTCGTACGAGGGCAATCCGCTGGTGAATGCCTTCGCACTCGGCGTTCTCCGGCACGATCAGATCACCCGGGGAGCCGCTCGGGGCGTGGGTAATCCAGTCTTTTACGTGGGGCCCGCTACCGGTCGGGATGGTTTGGCGGGTGCGGCCTTTGCCTCGCAGGACCTCACCGAGGAATCCGCCGAACAGCAACGCGGAGCCGTTCAGGTCGGCGATCCGTTCATGGAAAAACTCGTGTGCGAGGCGTGTTTGGAATTGCTGGCCACCGGGGCCGTCGCCGGCATGCAGGACATGGGCGCCGCCGGGTTGACCTGCTCCACCTGCGAAACCGCCGCCCGCGCGGGGACGGGCATCGAGATCGAACTCAATCTGGTCCCGCAACGCGCACCGAACATGTCGAGTTACGAGATCATGTTGTCGGAGTCCCAGGAACGCATGCTCATCGTGGTCACCAAGGGCCGCGAAGAAGAAGTGAAGCGGGTCTTTGAAAAATGGGATCTTCCGTGGGCCGAAATCGGCGTGGTGACGGATACCGGTCGCATGGTGGTGCGCCACGGCGGTCAGATCGTTGTGGATGTTCCTGCCGCCAAGTTGGCGGACGAGGCGCCGATCTACTTTCGGGAGGCCAAGGAGCCGGCGTACCTCGCGGCGGTCCGCGCTTTCCGCCTCGACGGTCTGGCAGACACCACCAATCCCGGTCAAGACCTGCCGAAGTTGCTGGCGGATCACACCATTGCCTCCAAGAACTGGGTCTACCGGCAGTACGATCACATGGTCCGGGACGGCTCCATCGTGTGCCCGGGCAGTGACGCGGCGGTGATCCGTATCAAGGCCGACTCCGTGCCGGTACTGCGCGCCGACATGGATCCCACGGCGAACGTGGATAAATACGTGGCGTTCACGGTCGATTGCAACGGTGGCTACGTCTATCTCGATCCGTATGAGGGCGGCAAGGCGGCCGTCGCGGAGGCCTGCCGCAATTTGGCCTGTACCGGTGCGACTCCCGTCGGGGCGACCGATAATCTGAACTATGGCAATCCCCACAACCCGGAGATCTTCTGGCAGCTCAAGGAATCGGTGCGCGGTCTCGCCGATGCCTGTCGCGCCTTCAATGCCCCGGTGACCGGCGGTAATGTTTCGCTCTACAATCAGCGCGGAGCCTTGGGTTCGATTGATCCCACGCCCACCGTCGCGGTGGTGGGTGTGATTGCGGATCCCGCTCACATCACCACCCAGTGGTTCAAAAAAGAGGGCGACGTCATCATCCTGCTGGGAGCGCCAATTGATCTCGCGGATCCCTTGCAAGGGCTCGGCGGCAGCGCCTATCTGCGGGCGATCCATGGCCGGAAAACCGGCACCCCGCCGCGGCTGGACCTGGACCAGGCGGTCGCGCTGCATGAGGCCATGCGGGCGTTGATCTACGGCGGTCGCGTGAAATCAGCCCACGATTGCAGCGAGGGCGGATTGATCGTGGCGGTGGCTGAGAGCTGTTTCAGTCAGCAAATTGCCCGGGAAACCCACCGGTTCATTGGGGCCACGCTGGATCTGACGGCCTTTTCGGACGGGCGCGAGGACGCGCTGCTGTTCGGCGAGACCCAAAATCGGATCGTGATCAGCGCTTCGCCCGTGGATGCCGGCAAACTACTCGCGCAGGCCGCAGCGCTCGGTGTTCCGGCTCACCTGATTGGCCAGGTCGGCGGGGATACCCTGACGGTCAAGACCGCTCGCGGCACCTTCAGTGCCCCGGTGGCGGACCTTCACGACCCTTGGTGGAACAGCATTGCCCGCGTGATGGCGTGACCCCCGCCCCGCCGTTCACTCATCGATTGCCGGGATGAAGATTTCCATCGTCATCCCGGCCTTTAATGAGGCCAAGCTTCTGCCCGCCACCCTGAAGGCGATCGCGCTGGCACGCTCCGCCTTTCATCAGCGGGGCTGGCCCAGTGAAGTGGTGGTGTGCGACAACAATTCCACGGACGGCACGAGCGAGATCGCCCGGGAATCGGGTGCCGCGGTCGTGTTCGAGCCGATTAATCAAATTGGCCGCGCGCGCAACACCGGGGCGGCCGCCGCGCGGGGAGAATGGCTGCTCTTTGTCGACGCGGATTCCGAGCCGTCGGCATCCTTGTTCGCCGAGGTCGCTCGGCGCATTGAGGCCGGCCGGGTCCTGGCCGGGGGCGCGTTGGTGTCGATGGATGCCGCCCCTCCCTGGATGCGCGCGGGCGCCTGGGTCTGGGGGATTTACAGCTGCCTCGCCCGACACATGGCCGGGTCCTTCATTTTTGTGGAGACGGCGGCTTTTCGTGAGATCGGTGGCTTCAGTGACCGCTTCTTTGCCGGGGAAGAACTCGATCTGTCCCAACGACTCAAGGTGCTGGCGCGCCAGCGGGGACGGCAGATTCAGATTATCCGGTCCCCCCCGCTGCGTACTTCGGCCCGGAAGGCGAAACTCTACACGCCGCGGGAGACGGTCCGTTTCCTCGCCCGCGCCTTCTGGCGGCCCCGGAAGACCCTGACGAATCGTGACGAATGCGCCCTGTGGTATGACGGACGCCGCTGAGGCGGATCAAGCCTTCGCCGGCGGCAGCACGACCTTGGTGTGATCGGGCTTTTCGAGCGCCGCCAGGCGGGTGCGCAATTGGTCCGCCCGGAAGAGGTCCCGCTCGTCCGCGCCCAGTTTTTCCTTGGCGGGATGCGCCAATTGCAAATGAGCCGGCTGGCTGACCAGGAACAATTCATCCACCAGCCCCTTGCGGGACGCCGGCAGCATTCCCAAGTCGACCCCCAAGCGCAGCAGGCTCAGCAGGTTCATGGTCTCCTTCGAGGAGATCGTATGGGCATTGCTCAGCACGCCAAACGCCCGGCCGATGTGATTGAAAAGCACTTTCGGCTTTTTCTCCAGCAGGCCGATCCGGGCGTTTTCCTCGTTCTCAATGATCTGCTTCAGCACCTTGTCGAGGCGCTCGACAATGTCGGACTCCGCCTCACCTAATGTCATTTGGTTGGAGACCTGGAAGATGTTACCCAGCGCCTCGGTGCCTTCGCCGTAGAGCCCACGCACGGCCAGCCCGAGCTTGTTAACCGCCTGGATGATTTGATTGATCTGCTCGCCCAGAACGAGGCCCGGCAAGTGGAGCATGGCACTGACACGGATGCCGGTGCCGAGATTCGTGGGGCAGGCGGTGAGGTACCCGTACTGCGGGGTGAAAGCGAACTCGACCTGTTCCTGCAGGGCGCTGTCGACCGCATCCAAGGCCAGCCAGGATTGCCGCAATTGCATCCCGGGGCGCAGCGATTGCATGCGCAAATGGTCCTCTTCGTTGACCATGACACTCAAAGACTCCTCCCGATTAAGGACCAGGCCGGAGCCGGCGCCCTTGGCGGCGTGCTCCCGACTGATCAAATGCCGCTCGACCAGCACCTGCTTTTCCAGGGCCGTCAGTTTCTCCATGGAATCCGCGAAGGCGTCATCGCCCATCATCGCCAGGGAACGCACGGCGGGGACGAGGGTTTCGTAGGCTCGCACGCGGTCCGCCTTCTTGGCGTGGGTCGGGAACGGCACGGTGCGCAGGTTGCGCGCCAGCCGCACGCGGCTCGACAGGACGATCTTGTCGTTGGGCCCGCTGCGGGCGCAGGCCTCGGCGGGAGAGATCAGGAAATCGAGAACAGACATGGAATAAATCAGGAGAGTGGGAACAGTGGACCCGTCAGGCGGCCGCCTTGGCGGCCCGGATCTCGTCACGCAGGTGGGCGGCGGCTTCGAAATTCTCCGCGGCAATGGCCTCCTTTAGCTGCTTTTCCAAGCGCGCCAGCTGCGCCCCCGTCTCGAGACCGCGGCGCAGCTTGGGGGGAACCTTGCCCCGGTGCTGGGTCCCCTTGTGCATGCCCTTCAACATTCCGGCGAGGCTCTCCGCGAATACTTCGTAACACTCGGAACAACCCAAGCGCGCGGACTTCTTGAAATCCGCCTGACTGAAGCCGCAATTCGGACACTTGATGTCGCCCTCGCCGCCCTCGTCCTTGGCTTTCTCCGTTTCCTTGCCGGATCCGAGCCCGAGCAGGAGGTCGGCCAACGAAAACGTGGTCGGGTCGTGGAGTTGCTTCTCCTTCGCGCACTGATCACAGATATCCACCTTCTTCATCTCATTCTCGATGATCTGAGTCAGGTGAACCGTGGCTTCGCGTTGCTTACAAAGCTGACAAGTCATTTCTGGAGGTACCCTAATGGCATCGGGGCGATTGGCAAAGTCAGGGTGGCCCCGGAAGGAAAAGTCGTCGTGGGAACGCTATTTCCGACGCGATCGCTCCCAGACAACGCGGACTTTCGCTCCCGGATCCCTCAGCTGGAACGTTGGAAAACCCGCCGGATAATGTCCTCAATCGGCACTTCCTCCACCGCAAAATCCTTCACCGGCAGGGCGTCCAGCAGGGCCTTCACGGAGCTGATCACCCGGTCCCTTTTGACCTTGAGTTTGATGGTGATCGCACTCCGTTCCACCACTTCGCCGTAGGCGGAAACATCGCGATCCAGGCCCGGTTGGGTGGAATCCAGGGTCAGGGTGACCACCTTGAAATCCGCGAATCGGTCCAGCACGTGGTCCAATCGACCGTCGAAAAACACCTTGCCCTGATCGATGATGATCACCCGCTCACACAATTCCTGAATGTCCGCCATGTAGTGGCTCGTGAGCAGCAGCGTGGTTTGGCGTTCGCGATTGTGTCGGCGGAGGAAATCCCGCACCACTTTGGCGCTAATGACATCCAGACCGATGGTGGGTTCGTCGAGGAACAGCACGCGGGGCTCGTGCAGCAGGGCCGCAATGAGTTCGCACTTCATGCGTTCACCCAGCGAGAGTTCCCGCACCGCCGTGGCGAGCTTGTCCTTCACCCCCAACAGCTCGCTCAATTCGCCCACCGTCCGCTCAAACCGGTCCTTGGGGAGATCGTAAATCTTGGCGTTCAGCTCCAGGGAATCCCGCGCGGGCAAATCCCACCAGAGTTGATTCTTTTGCCCCAGCAGCAGGGCGAATTGCCGACGGTAGGCGTCGGTACGTTCCCAGGGGGTGAAGCCCAGAACTCGAGCGGTTCCCGAGGTGGGATGCATCAAACCGGCGAGCATTTTCAGCGTGGTCGTCTTGCCGGCCCCATTGGGGCCCAGGAAACCCACGAATTCACCCTCCTCGACCCGAAACGACACATCGGTCACCGCCGCTTTCGTCTCGTACTTCCGCCGAAACAACCCGCGCACCGCTCCGGTAAAGCCTGGTTCCTTCTGGTAGGTGCGAAAATTCTTGGTCAACTGCGACACTTCAATGACGGCCACGCCGAACGCTAGCCGCTCCGCGGGGTGGGGGCGAATTCCGAATCGATGCCGCGTTACCCCCCGGCCAACTCTCCCGCGTGACGGCTCTTTCGCCGGGCTCATGGACCGGTACGTTGCCCCCATGCGTACGGTGGTTTACCCGGGGTCATTTGATCCCCTGACCAATGGGCATTTGGATGTGCTCCAGCGGGCAGCCCGGCTGTTCGATCGCGTCATCATCGCCGTCGCCAGCAATGAGTCCAAGACGCCGCTCTTCACTTTGGCGGAACGGGCCGCTTTGGTGCAGGAGGCCACGGCCGCCATGCCCAATGTGGAAACGGATTACTTCGACGGGCTGTTGGTGGACTACGTGGCCCGGCGGGGCGCCACGGCCGTGGTGCGGGGGTTGCGGGCGGTCAGCGATTTTGAATTTGAATTCCAGTTGGCCTTGATGAACCGGAAGCTGAACGAGCAGATCGAGACTCTGTTCCTCATGCCCAAGGATACGTACTCCTTCCTGAGTTCGCGCCTGGTGAAGGAAATTGCCCGGCTGGGGGGCGACGTCAGCTCCTTTGTGCCACCAAACGTGCAGGCGGCGCTCCGCCAAAAACTGCACCTGCCGCGCTGAGGTATCGCTCAACGCGGCCGCGGAATTTGCGCCGGCTCGCTCGCGGAGGCTATTTTTTGGCCGCGGCCGGCGCCGCGCGGGGGTGTAACTGTTTGATCGCGTTCGGGGTTTTGTGGGTCGGCATGGCTGATTTGGTGACCGTAGCCGGTGACCGCTTGCCCGGGTTGGAAAACGGTTCTGGCCCTGGCGGGATCGCGGGAATCTCCGGAGCCACGTTGGATTTCCCGCCGGACCGCGAGCCCTTCGGGCGGGAACTTTTGCGCGACTTGGGCGATTTCGACTCTTGAGCGGAGAGTGGCCGGGGTTGGGCGGTGGCCACGGCAATCACCATGCGGCCCCGCTGGTCGGGAAAGACATACCCCTCCAAGAGGTCGCCGGTCGAAAAGTCAGCCAGGCTGGCCGGGTGGGTGCCCTTGAACAGCCGACTGTACGGATCCAAGGCCAACACCCGGCTGATGTGATTGCCGGATCCCAGGGAAACCGTCCCCAGTTGTAAATCCCGGGCTCGAATGGTGCCGTGGAACGCTTTGGTGGCGCCCACGGGACCCAGGGTTTGGGGATCGCGATCCGCCGCCTGCAGAATTCTGGTGAGCCCCAGCAGCAGGGTGACCAGACGCCCGAACGTTTTAATCCGACTGGGAAACGAGTTTTTCATACGCCGCTTCCTACGAAGAATTTCCGGCGGAGTTACACGCGAACTGACGATTTCCGACCGATCGGGGTGGCGCAGCCGACGCCCCTTGACCGCCGGGAGAATTGCTCGGTGAATCACCATTCCCATTGGCTTGTTGGGGCAAAACGAGCACCTTTCAGCCGTGTCACCGCGCTTCGGCGAATTTCTGCAACGCTGGCTGGTCACAACGGTGGCGGTTCTGGTGGCGGACCTCCTGCTGCCGGGGATTAGCTATGATGTCCCCTCCTCGCTCTTCCTGGCGTCGCTTCTCCTCGGTCTGCTCAATGCCTTCGTGCGACCCGTGCTGGTGTTTTTCTCGCTCCCGTTCGTTTTGCTCACGCTGGGCTTTGGCTTGCTGATCATCAACGCGTTGCTCCTGCTGTTGGTCGGCAGTGTCATCCGGGGATTCAAGGTGGATGGATTTGTTTCCGCCCTGCTGGGGGCGCTGATCATCAGTCTCACCTCGGTGGTCATGAACGTCCTCCTCGGCCGGGGTCCGTCAGTCCGCCGGGTCAAGCCGCCCAAGGACCCCGACTCGGGTGGCGGGCCGGTGATCGATGTCTAGGGGTCCGGTCGATCAAACCTTTTTATCGCATGACGAAACGTTCTTCAACTGGTCCGAATCCGGCTGATGAATCCGTCTCGTCGGCGTCGGCGATCGGTGTGCCGGTCGTACGTGGATTTTTAACGCGGTTGGTCTACTGTTCCCCAATCCCGCTCGTCAACGCATGAAAACGTGGTTCCCCCCAACACCCTTCCGTTTTGTCCACTTCCTCCTTGGTGCCTTCGCTGGCCTGGCCCTCAGGGCGGATTCCGGGGGGGCTACCTTGGGGTTCAGCCCCCAAGGACAGCCGGTGGTCCGCTTCGCGCCCATTCCAGCGGCCATGGAGTACCAACTCGAGTATGCGCCGGAATTGTCGCAATCCTTTGCGGTCCGTACCGACGGGACTTTCGCCGGTTTCTCCTGGACGGGTGCGCAGCCCGCCGCATCGGACGTGGGCTTCTACCGTTTTGGCGCCCGCCTGCTGCCGCCCGACAAGGTCGCGGCCTTTAATCTGCTGAGCCGGATCGCCTATGGACCGACGCCCGATGAGGTCGAGCGGGTGGTGCGGATCGGTCCCGATGCCTACATCGCCGAGCAACTCGCGGCCGAAACCATCCCGGATAACACCGACACGCCCCTCCCAGTGGTGGATGGCTGGAAGCAAATCATCGTGACCGGGGTCCCCTCGTCCTCGACTCTTTATCTGTATTTGGATGGTGCCGGGGACCTGTTTGTCGATGACCTGCGCCTCGTCGCCGGGGACGATGACGGGGTCAAACCCAACCTCCTGCGGAACGGCGGCTTTGAAAGCGCCCTGACGGGGAATTGGATCACCAATGCCACCACGGCCAAATCCACCCGCACCGCCGTATACGTTCACAGCGGCACCGCGAGTCTGCATCTCATCGATGACGGGCCGGGCGCCGCGGACAGCAAGAGCCGGGGCACCAGCGTCTATCAGGACATCACCCCGGCCCTTTCCACCGCGGAATTTCACACGCTGTCCTTCTGGTACTTTACCCCGGATACCGCCCCTGCCCTGGTGGTCCGGCTTAGCGGCAATGGCATCAGTGCCAACACCAAGACCATCACCACCGCGCTGGCTTCGGCCAAGCACACGGCGCTGGATGCGGGAACTGCGGATCGGCGCATGCTTCAGGGCTGGCACGTTCAGCGGGCTGTGCAATCGCCCCGCCAATTGAATGAAATCCTCCGGCAATTCTGCGAGAACCATTTCGTCACCGAATACAGCAAGTCCCTGGATTACCTCGACGGCCGGCTGCCCAACGCCCTCGCCGGGACGGCGGCAACCCGCCTGGAGTACCGGGAGAATCAACTCTGGGCCCAGGCGTTGTTGAAACCCGGGGTCACATTTTACGACCTGCTCAAGATCAGCGCGGAAAGCCCGGCGATGATCATCTATCTCGACACCGTGGGTTCCGTGGGCGCCGTCAATGCCGCGGGAACGATCACCAAGATCGCCAACGAAAACTATGCGCGCGAGGTGCTGGAGCTTTTCTGTTTCGGGGTCGACAACGGCTACGATCAGCAGGACATCGTTCAGCTTTCCCGGGCCTGGACCGGCTGGACCGTCGAATTGACCGCGCCCGGTCAGGAGACCAATCCGCTGGCGACCAAGAGTACGGTGTACCTGGATCCAACCGTGGTCACCAACCGCACGGCCTACACCAATTTGCTGGGGCAGTGGTCCTTCATTTTTAAATCGGCCAATCATTACACCGGGCCCAAATATTTGTTCTCGGAAAAGAACGCGAACGGCACGCTGGCCACCAACCAGTCCAAGGTCGTGCCGGCACGCTTCGGACCGCCCTGGGCCGGGCGTGCCTATCAGCTCAAGCTCCCCGCCCGGACGGGCAACGCGGGCTTGCAGGACGGCTACGACGTCCTCGCCCACCTGGCCAATCAGCCGTTCACCCAGGAATTCCTGTGTGTGAAGTTGTGCCGGCTCCTGGTGCACGATGACTTTGCGCTCGGGTACGATTTCTCGGATAGCGTGGAGACGCCGGAGGAACACCTGGTGCACTCGATGATGTCCGCCTGGGAGACCCCACCCAATGGCGGGCCGCAGGGGCAATTACGGGTGGTTTTGAAGGTTCTGCTGGATTCGCCCCTGTTCCGCTCGTCGCTGGCCTCGGCGCAGAAGGTCAAGACCCCCTTGGAATTTGCGGTCAGCGCCATTCGCGCGCTGCGGGTGCCGCGGCCTGGCGGGAGTTTCACGGCGGACACGGACGGGACTTCGATTGCCACTTCGACGGGTATTTTGAACCGGGCCGGGCGGATGGATCTCTTCAATCGGGCGGAGCCGGATGGCTATCCGGAAACCGCCCCTGGCTGGATCAGTGCCGGCACTCTGGCGGAACGATTGCGGTTCGTTCAGGCGGCACTGATTCCACCCGGGCAGACCGGGCACGATGACGCCGGGGCCCTGACCTACGTCGATCCTGTGCGGATGCTGCAGTTGAAGAACGTCTCCACCAACAGTTCGTCGGCGGTGGCGGATTACCTCCTGGGCATTCTGTTTCCGGCGGAAGGGGCGGCGAACCTGCGGGAGTATCGCGACCTCGCCATCAAGTTCCTCGACACGGCCAATGACGGCACCACGGCTTCGCCGCTGGGCACATTGACCGCCGCCAACGCCGACACCCGGATTCGCGGGGTGGTGGCCTTCCTGCTCACGACCGCTCGTTTTCAAGAACAATAAGCCGAGGCCACCACTTCCTCCCCTTCCCTTCATGAACTCGTTTAACATCATTTCGCGCCGCTCCTTCCTGGCGCGGACGGCCGGCTCCACGGCAGCCCTCGCTGCGCTGACCAATGTGCCCATCGTCCTCCAACGGGCGCTGGCCGACGGCTCCATCGGTCTGGTCGGGCCCGGCGGAAAGGTCAAGAAGCTCCTGTTCATCTTCCTGCGCGGAGCCAATGACGGGCTCAACAACGTCCTGCCGTACGGGGACCCCGCATACAACACCACCAACCGGCCGACGATGCGGATCAATCCCGATGCCGGTGCCGATTGGGCGGCCGCGGGCCCTGCCTTGTTTCCGGAATCGGGCAAGATCAACTCGGTCTACGGGCCAACGGCCTTCAACGCGGCGACGCAGGAGTACTACGGGGGGCTCGCATTGGGTAACGGCTTTGCCGGTCTGCACCCGGCCCTGAAATTTCTGGCCCCCGTGTACAACGCGGGGGATTTGGCGGTGCTGCACCGCGTCGGATATCCCAAGCAGTCACGGTCCCATTTCGATTCCCAGAACTATTGGGAATCCGGTGCCCCCCGCAATGACCTGGTCAAGGATGGCGTCCTCTACCGGGCCATGGTCGAATCCGGGCTGACCACCACCAACGCGTTGACCGGCGTTTCCTTTCAGGATTCGCTGCCGCTCTTGTTGCGCGGATCGAAAGCGGCCATGACCAACCTGACCGACACGTCACGGTACGATCTGCTGGGCATCCCCAATGACGCAGCCGGCGGGGCCAAAGCGGATGCTTTCCTCCGGGCGGCGAACCGAATTCAGTTCACCGACAAACGTAATCGGGACCTCTTGGCGCAGCAGTACCAGAACCTGTCCAACACGCTCCAATTATTCGCCGATCTGAAGCCGCAGTTTACGGCCAATTACGTCGACGCCGACGTCACCGATGGGGATGAACCGTATTCGCTCTTCCCCACCACCAACGCGACGAATGGGTCCTTCCAGAAGAACGCCAGCGCCAACAAGTACGTCGTGCCGACGGACTCCTACGGCTTCTTTCAACGGCTGAAAAATGCGGCCGTCATTCTGAACAAGTCTGACGCGATTGTGGCGGGCACCCAGATCGATGGTTGGGACCTGCATTCCAATGCCGGGGCGGCCACCGGATCCCACGCCAACCTGCTGCGCCGGGTGGGTTGGGCGATGTATGCCTTGCGGAAATATTTTCTGCAAAACGGCGACAAGTGTGGCTGGGATGATGTTGCCGTCGTGACGCTCTCCGAATTCGGTCGCACCACGATCGAGAACAACGACCGGGGCACCGATCACGCGGAAGCCAGCGTGATGTACGTCGCAGGTGGCTCCGTGAAGGGCTTCCGGGCGGCGGCCAACGGGCAAGCCTCGCGGAGTGGTGTTTTTGGGGCCGATCCCGCGGATCCGGCCAGCGTCCGTTGGCAGACCGGACAGACCGGCTCGATGTTTGGGGTGGAATCCCGCTACCTCAAGCGGGCCATCGACTACCGCTCGGTGCTCGGAAAACTCATCCGCGACCACCTCGGAGCGACTGCTTCGCAGATGGATCGGATCATTCCGCGCTACAATGCGCCGACCGAAATGCTCAAAACGGGTGGTGTGCAGGCGGCGGACAAAACGGCGGTCATGGGTGAGCCCGATTTCATTTGATTTGAACTGATTCCGTTAAACTCCTTTAAAATGAGCCTCGAAATGGGGGCAAATCGGGGCGGAATTCGGGTGGTTTTGGACTTCATTCGACGAGGCGGGCGGAGTGGAATGAAATTCATTTTGAAAAAGGTTTTGCCGAAGTGGGGGTCGATCCGCATCATAGGCCCGCTTCTGGTTCGGGGCGTAGCGTAGCTTGGTAGCGCGCTTGTTTCGGGTACAAGAGGTCGTGAGTTCAAATCTCACCGCCCCGACCATTTGTCTTTGTCCGTCAATCGGTTACCTCCCGACGGATACTGGTTTAAGTTTAGTTTTGGTTGTTCGTGTGTTGCGCACGTGGCGGAATTGGCAGACGCGCTACTTTGAGGTGGTAGTGCCGTAAGGCGTGCAGGTTCAAGTCCTGCCGTGCGCACCATTTAATTTCTTCCCGCGGATTTTCCTCCGTTCCCTCCAGAAAAATCAGTGGCCGAAAAAGGCGAAGGGAAGACCCCCGCTTTTTCAGTAGTCCACTCGACCGCGTCCTCAGCCCGGCGCCTGTCCCCTACCCTTTGGCGTTCTTCACGAAGGCTCGGACTTTTTCCGGATCCTTGCGGCCCGGCCCGGCCTCAACTCCCGAGGAAACGTCCACTGCGTACGGCGCAAAGCGGTGCACCGCCTCGGCCACGTTGTCCGGACGCAAGCCCCCGGCAATGATCACCGGATGGCGCCATGCCCGCACATGCTGCGCCAGCGACCAATCGAACTGGGTGCCCGTCCCGCCGTGTCCCGCTGCATCAAAGGCGTCCAACAGCACGGCATGGCACGCCGAAAAGAACGGGGTCACCGCCGCGAAGGAAGCCTCGTCCCGAACCCGGAACGCCTTCAGCACCCGCACCCGGTTCATAAAGGACCGCGCCAATTCCGGGGTTTCTTCGCCGTGGAGTTGAATCGTATCCAGGCCGGCAAGAGCGATGGTGGCTTCGATCTCCGCTGCCGGGGCATTCACAAACAAACCCACCCGGGCGACAAATGGCGGCATTCGGGCCGTTATGGCGGCGACCGCCTCCGCCGTAACCACCCGTTTGGTGCCTGGCACAAAGACGAATCCCAAGGCGTCGGCCCCGGCCGCGATGGCCATCGTCGCATCCGCCTCATTGGTGATGCCGCAAATCTTTACCCTCACCCGACCAAGGTGCGACGAGAAAACGCCGTCAAGCAAGCAACCTGCGCTTGGGCGGGGCATCCGGGTTGGCTGGGGCGTTCGTCATTGGCACCCATTCGCCGTTGATGCCGGGGGTGGCATGGTTCGGTGCAATGGTTGGCTCCGGGAATCCTTGTCGGCTAAACTCTGCCCATGGCCGCCATTACCGCCTCCCGCATCGACACCTTGCTGAACGGCATCCGTTCCGCGCGGATCGCCGTCATCGGGGATGTCATGCTCGACCAGTTCATCTGGGGCCACGTCCATCGGATCTCCCCGGAGGCGCCGGTGCCGGTCCTGGACTTCGCGAGTGAAAGCTGGATGCCCGGGGGAGCCGCCAACGTGGCGCGCAATCTCACCGCCCTGGGTGCCACCACCGAACTCTTTGGCGGCACCGGACGGGACGATGCCGCTCCGAAACTCCGCGCCCAATTGCGCGCCGAAAACGTCGGCTGCACCGGCCTGTTGGCGCTCTCCGATCGTCCGACCTCCACCAAGACCCGCCTGATCGCCGGACATCAACAAATCGTCCGGCTGGATCGCGAAGTTTCGCGGGAGGTCACCGCCGCGACCACCCGTCAGCTCCTGCGGCGGGTGGATGCCCTGGGCGGCCCGTTGGATGCGATCATGATTGCCGATTATGGCAAAGGGCTGGTCACGCAGGAACTGGTGGACGGATTGCGAGAGCGTTGCCGCGCGAACGGGCGGTGGCTGAGCCTCGACCCGAAACCGGTGCACGCGCTCGACCTGCGCGGACTCTCGCTGTTGACGCCGAACCGCAAGGAGGCGTTTGCCTTGGCGGGTCTGCCCGAGACTCCGCGCCATCCGGATCCGCTCCAGGACAGGGACCTGCTCACGGTGGTGAAAAAATTACTGACCGAACTCACGCCGGCCGTGCTGCTCATCACCTTGGGAGAACAGGGGCTGCTGCTCTGTCAGCGCCAGCAGGCACCGCTGCACATTCCCACCGTCGCCCGCGAGGTCTTCGATGTCTCCGGGGCCGGTGATACGGTCATCGCGACGTACACGGCGGCCGTCTGCGCCGGCGCGTCGCCGGAGGAGGCCGCCATCCTGGCGAATCACGCCGCCGGCGTGGTGGTGGGCAAACGAGGCACGGCCACCGTTTCCCCAGCGGAATTGCGGGCCTCGTTCCCCGTCTAATCCACGAAGACGAATTCGTTCGCGGACAACAAGACCTGGCTATAACGCGCCCAGGGAGTCAGAGGCTCCCGCACGGGCAGCGGCCCGCTGAAGTCCGCATCCGCCCGCCAGGACCGCCCCCGGGGATCCCCTTTCAAGGTCAACGAGGGATTCCAGTTGAAGGAATCGGAATCCTCGCCGCCCCGGCAATCGATCACGAGATCCAGGGTGTCGCCCGGCTCCACCGCCACCGCGTCGACCCGGGTGTCCACCTTCGTATTCTGGGCGACCCATTCCTGCACCACGCCCAAACGGCTGCTGATGAGCCGCGCCCGTACCCCGTCCCCGTTCCGTTCCTCGTGCCGGAGACGTCCGCCCAGTCGCATCTGACCGCTGACCGCCGACGTCCACCGCCGAATCACGGAGTGGGCGGCATCGCGTCCCGGATGTCCGGCCGTCTTCTGCAGCTTAAGATGGCTGCGGGCGTCGGGCAGCGGAAACTTGTCGTCGGGGCGCCAGGCATCGTCGCGAAAAACCGTGAAGCGATTGAACTCAGCCACGCGCTGGGTGGCGTCATCGACGCGCCCCCAACCATACGACCAGGCGGCGGCAGGAATCGGCTCCGGCGCCTCCAACGGCCGGCGGGAGGCATCGGCGACGAACGCCAGCCCCAGTCGTTCCTCCTCCCGGGTCGGGGCACGTTGGAAGAGCAATCGATAGAGACGCTGGATGCGGGCCTCATCGGAAGCAGTTCCCTTCGGCTCCGAGTGCCGGGCCACTTGGCGGGCCAGGTCGGCGCCGGATTCGCTGTTCAGAAAGTAGAGCGCCTGTTGCGGCACCGTGGTTTGAAAACGGCCCGAGGAGGTCGCATCCGGACTGGCAAAATCAAAGGCCCGAAGAATTCCCGGAAGATTCTGCCGATCCACAAAGCCATAGAGCGAGCGCCGGGGAGTCGGTCGCTCCGTGCCGTACATCTCCACCGGTTGCCCGCCCATCGACGGATCCAGTCGGCCGGAAACGGCCAGCAGGGAATCACGGAGACCCTCAAACTCCAGCCGCCGACGATTCTGCCGCCAGTAATGCAGATTGCCCGGATCCCGCGCCTCGTTGGCGACAAACACGGCTTCCTCCGCGGCGGTCGTCGGACTGCTCGCCTGCTGGTAGGTGGCCGACAGCAGCAACTCGCGATGCAAATTCTTCAGCGACCAGCCGCCCTTCTGGAAGGCCAGCGCCAGATGATCCAGCAGCGCGGGATTGCTCGGCGGATCGCTGCGAAGTCCGAAATCACTGGGCGTACTCACCAGCGGTGCGCCGAAGTGCCGCAGCCAAATCCGATTGACCATCACCCGGGCGGTCAACGGATTGCGCGGATCCGTGATGGCTTCGGCCAATTCCCGGCGACCGCTGCCACGGGCGAAGGGTTTGCGATCCGGCCCGGCCACGAGGCTGAGAAATTGCCGGGGTACTTTCGCTCCCGGATTGCCGGCATTGCCGCGTTTGAAAATGACCGGATCCGTCGGCTGATCGTTCTCGACCAGGGCCATCGCCCGGCGGGGTGAGCCCCGGTGGGTCGCCTCCAATTCCTCGATCTGTCGTTGCAAGGCCCGGGATTTCTGGGCCGTCGGTACGTCGAAAAAGCGGTCGATGTCCTTGCTCGCCTGCTCGATGGGTGAATCGGGCCCCGACAAGAATAACCGTAATTGCTCCTGCTCCGGATCCGCGAGGGCCACCGGAGGCGTTTGCTTCGCGGTGATCGCCGCCTGCACGCTGCTCTGCCAGGCCGCTTCCGCTGCGCCCAGAATCTCCGAGTACCGGATCGCCACCGCCTGATGGTTGGTCAGCGGCTGCGCGGACAGTTGCGCGATCAAGGATCGGTTGAGCGTGCTGTTCGTGGCGGACAGCGCTTTCAACCGCGCTCCGGCGAGCGTGGCGAGGTCGTTCGTCGACGTGCCCAGCAAAGCAAACCACGGCGCGAACACCGGATGCGTCTGGGACTGCCATTGGACGAGCCGATCCTTCCACGCGCCCACCAGGCCAGGATCCAGGGAGCGCGTCCGGGCCAGGCCTTCCATCTGCGTCCCGTCCAGAGTTAGCGATTCCTGGGCGGTGATCAGATAATCCCCTACCCGGTCCCGCATCTTTTTCACCGTCTCGGCCGTCCGCTCGGCGCGGAATTTCTCGCGCTCCGTGACCCGGCGCGTCCGCTCGGTTTCATATTCCGCCGCCAGATCCGGATTCGGGCTGGCCCCCAACAACGGCTTTTCCGCCGGCTCATGGGTGCTCTGGAATACTCCGTAGAGCGAGTAATAATCGGCCGTGGGGATCGGATCGAACTTGTGGTCATGGCACCGGGCGCATTGCACGGTCAAGGCCTGCGTGCCCCGGAAAATTACGTCGATGCGGTCATCGATGATATCCGCCTGATTGTTCAGGAAACGGCGCCCCAGCGTGAGAAAGCCCAGCGCCGCCAACGGGGCCGGATTTTCCGGTGTGGCGTAAAGGTCACCGGCGATTTGGTACTGGAGAAAGCGATCATAGGGCAGATCGTCGTTCAACGCCTGCACCACCCAATCCCGATAGGTGTACGAGTAGGGATAGCGGCGTTCCTCCTCGAAGACATAGCCCTTGGTGTCGGCGTAGCGCGCCACGTCGAGCCAGATGCGTCCCCACCGTTCACCGTACCGGGGCGATCCCAACAGCCGGTCCACGGCGCGCACGTACGCGTCGGGTCGTTTGTCCGCCAGAAATGTCTCCATTTCGGCCGGTGTGGGCGGCAGTCCGGTCAGATCCAACGTTGCCCGTCGGAACAGCGTGCGCGGATCCGCCGGTGCCGAGGGCTTCAGTCCGTGCGCCTCCATCTGGGCGAGGACAAAACGGTCCAGGGGACGGCGGATCCAACCGCTGTTCGTCACGGCCGGGGGCTTGGGCTCCTGCGGCGCGCGGAAGGCCCAGTGGGTCGCCGCCGCATTAGGTGGCGCCGCGGCTGTGGGCGCCGTCCGGGGATCCACGGCCCCCGTACGGACCCATTCTTCCAGGGCGGCGATCTGTTCGGGTTTCAGGCCGCCCCCACGCGCGTCCTTCGGTGGCATCTGATCCAAGTCGCGGGCATGGCCCTGAATTGCCTGAATCAGCAGGGACTCCGCCGGTTTTCCCGGCACGACCACCACTCCAGCCGTGCCGCCGGCGAGGACTCCCGCGGCCGTGTCGAGGCGCAAGCCCCCCTTGGGTTTGGCGACGGCCCCGCTGTGGCACTCGTAACAGTGTTCCACCAACACCGGCCGGACCCGGTTCTCAAAGAATTCCACCCGGGCCGGATCGAGATCCGCCGCTCCCACGAGTGCCGCCCAGCCGCCGAATAAAACCCGGCTGAGCCCGCGAGCGTGCCAACGAAAACCGCGCATGGATGAATGTCTAAAGGCGAACAATGCGAGTTCCAACGCAAACCACGCCCGGAGTATTCAATCGGGTTCAACGGAGCGTTGCGGGACGTCTCCGATCCGGCGCCACTCAGGCGACGGTCAGACGTTGCCTTCTTCGGTCGCGTCGTCGTCGCCGCCCGATTCAATGCCCTCCTGCGCCAGCAACAGTTCGCTCGCCATGGCGAAA
Source organism: Verrucomicrobiota bacterium (assembly GCA_947471985.1). Taxonomy (GTDB): domain Bacteria; phylum Verrucomicrobiota; class Verrucomicrobiia; order Limisphaerales; family UBA9464; genus CANIZL01. The sequence goes on from CANIZL010000084.1 coordinate 28,864, forward strand.
TCGACGCTCCAACGGCGCGCCAGCAACGGCACCCGTTCGGTGTTCGTTTGATCCGCCGGGGTCTCGCCGTAGCGCAGGGTGGGCAATTCATCCCCGTAACCCCGACAACGCATCCCGAGAAGCCGCTCTTCCAAGCTCACCCAGCCTTCATTCCACAGGACCTCGCCGGCACAGGCATAGGCCCGCACCGCCCGCCCATTGCGGAATCGGGCCCAGCCATGAAAATTCAAAACCCGATCCGCCGAGTAGAACTGCACTTCACCAATCTCCGCGGAAACCTTTTGCAGACAGCGGAAAACTGCATCGACGTCCTGCACCGGATCGGGAATGGCCCCGCCAACGAGGAGCGTCCAGCCGTTCACCGGTTGGGAAAGGAACAACGTGCGTTCTCGGGCCCGCCCCAGGGCCTCACTCCACGGCACGGGATGCCGCAAACCAAGAATGTCCCGCAGCAACGCCGTATTGCTGGAACGAATGGCCATCCATCGCGACGGCAAGGGATAGGGCAGGACGCGCTGCCGGGACGAGGCGACCAAGGACAATTGGTCGAGCCCCCGATTGGTGCGCCGCATGCTGCGTTGCTCGCGGTTGTGCTGGCGGATGAGCCAGGCAAAAACCACCGCCACCCCGATGACCCCGAGGAAACAACCCATCATCAGCAGCGCCAACTGATGCATGGGGGCAAAAATGCCGATCCACTCGGGAAACTCAACCCGGAACTTGAACGAAATCAAGGGCCGGCGGCCGGCTCGCCTCCGCAGGGACAGGAATTCCCGCAGGCAGCGCCGGGAGTGGCGGCCGGAATCCGTCGCGCCTGCCGGATGCCTCAGTGAAGGCTTGCTTGCCGTAGCCCTTCTCCCCATGATGAGCGCGTCCCATGAAAGCCGGAAGCCCGCCCCCCCGTGATCTACCCAATCGCCATTGCGGGTTCACCCTGATCGAATTGCTGGTGGTGATCGCCATCATCGCCATTCTCGCGGGTATGTTGCTGCCGGCGCTGTCGCGGGCGAAGTCCCAGGCGTCGAAGATCAAGTGCACCAGTAATCTGAAGCAGATTGGCATCGCCATGGCCCTGTATTCCGATGAAAACCAGGATCAAATGCCCTATGCCTGGTGGTACAACGCCGCGAACGACTCGGCAGACGTGAATAATTTCCACTACCTGCTCCAGCCCTACCTGAAACGCACGGGCTTCAAGGCCGGCACCACCACGGCCAACAGCGATTTCGCCTCCTTGATCTACCCCTGTCCCGACCGGCTGAAGGAGAATCATTACCGGCAATACAAGAACTACGGGCCGGGGATTCCGGGGAATCCCTGGAAGATCAGTTACGCGCTGAGTCAGTATACCCTGGTCAGCTTTCCCAGCGCGGTCACCAGTCCCCGCACGGAAAAAGTGACCTCCGTCCCGCGGCCCAGCGAGACCCTGGCCGGCGTGGATGTCTCCCTGGAATTGAATCATCCGGCCGTCAGCACGCTGGGCCGCAATGGGGACGGCACGTACGACCTCGGATTCCGCCACGGCATGCGCCATCCCGAAGGTTCCGCGAATATCCTCTTCTTTGACTACCACATCGGCTCGCGCACCCGGCGCCAGACCAACGACGTGATCCTGAATTTCAAAGCCGGGCGAAACTGAGGACGGGCGCCCCGGTGCGGGCAAAACAGATACACATGGACAGTGCGCCAGGTGCGATAAAAGCGAGCA
>CANIZL010000085.1 GCA_947471985.1 Verrucomicrobiota bacterium
AGCCCGCCATCATGCCGGTAACACTTAAAAAGGTGCGAAATCATGTCACAGTACTCCGCAAGCCTTTGCACGGAGGCATGGAGCTTCCGCTTTTCATATCTATTTTTTTGGCCGCTTTCATCGCTCGGCCAGGCGCGCTGAGAGTGGGTGGTTGTTCCGTCCCTCAGCCTTCAACAATCTGCGCCAAAATTACTTGCGCGCAAATTTAATCATAACAAAGTAGAATTAAGTGATGACAAGGACGACGGTTTTATGAGGGCATTTGATGGAGACCGGGTCTTTGGAAAGTTAATCGAGAACGCAATTAAACATGCTGGCACATTATGCGGACAAAACTGTTGCAGTGCCATTCAGATTAAGTTCTTCAGAAGAGCGAAACCTAATGATCGGGAAGTCGGTCCACCTCCTGATCCAATTCTGTTCAAATGCGCCGGCTGGAAGAAGCCTAACATCGACGGATCCTATCAACCGTGAGCAATTAAAAAATAGCATGAATATTTTCAAAATTCAAGCGAGGCGCACTAAGTTGAGAAACCTTTTTATTATATTAACTATATTAGTAACCGGCTCGCTGGCTGTAGAGGTAATAACAGGAGACGCATATATTTATTCGGAATGGAATTCCAAATGCAATTCATATTTTTTAATTAGATCAAACACGGTATCTATAGTTTCACCACCGTTGTCCGATAGTTTTTTTATGAAATATTACATCACAAACTCGTCTGACATAGTTGTTTATATTGAAAAATACAACAACGGAGCACACCCTTTCAAAAAGAAATGGTACGGCTACCAGAATCCAATCGACAACGAATACCTGTTCAAAACCAGCGCTACATTGTATAATCTTTATTGCTATTTTAACTACTACACAACCGAACCGATGTACAGGCCATAAGCCAATTGCGACTTAAGACTATCGCTCCAAAAATCGAAGAAGCTCAGAATAGTGCAGTGAAGGTATGGGTGGGTTTTTGGGAACGGCAATCGTTACGGCGATCACCTTCAGTATTCTAGCAATCTTGGGCATTTTGCGAACTTCAAGGAAGCTTGCGAGGCACAGGTGAAATTGCGGTTTAGTAGCTTTATTTGCCGGCTGGCTTGTTAATGAACTGCCGTCGAAGCGGAATCTCTGCGGTCACTATTCCCGCTTATGCGCCAAATCCAATCCAACACATCAGAGCTTTGTTCAAATGCAATTGCCCCCCGATCAAACTGGTTTCAAACACAACAGGCTGTGGTTGCGTGAACTGTTCACTTGTTTGGTTGGTTCAGCGTTGATGCTGAGTTTAGGCCACGGAGCGGAGTCCATCCGCAGCGGTGAGATGCATTTCCAACGCGTTCCCGCTGAATATTGGCCCCACCGGCTGCAGACCCTGCACGCGCTGGGCGTCAATAGCGTCAGTTCGTACGTGTTTTGGAGTCAGCACGAACCAACGCCGGGGCGATTTGAGTGGAGGGGTCAGGGCGATGTGGCCCGGTTCTGCCGTCTGGCGCAGGCCGAAGGGTTGCGCGTGGTTTTACGACCGGGCCCGTACGTCTGCGGTGAAGCCGATTTCGGGGGCTTGCCGGGGTGGCTGTTGGCGGATCCCAATATGCACGTCCGGTCCCGGCATCCGGAGTTTATCGGGGCGGTCCGTCGGTATTTCCAGGCGTTGGGCGAACAGGTGGCAGGTCTTCAGGTGACGCGGGGCGGGCCGATTGCGATGATCCAGGTGGAGAATGAATACGATGGGTTCGATGCCGATGGGGGGTACGTGGCGGAGACGTGTTCGGCGCTGCGGGAGGCGGGATTTGAGGTGCCGTTGTACACCTCGGAGATGGGTGGGACGATGCGTCCTTCGCCCGTGCCCGGGTTGATCCGCGGGGTGGGATTTTCGGCGGGGACGGATCACGCATTTGCCTCCTTGCGACGGATTTCCCCGGATGGGCCGTTGTTTTGTTCGGAGTTGTACACGGGATGGTTCGATACGTGGGGTTACGCCAGCAGCAGCGGGTCGGGGCCGGACCAGGTCACGAATACACTGGCGCAGGTCATCGCCCGGGGCGGGTGGTTCAATCTTTATATGGCCCATGGCGGGACGAGTTTTGGATTTTTGGCGGGGGCCAATGACCTTCCGTACCGGCCGAATGTGACCAGCTACGACTACGGCGCGCCCCTGGATGAAGCCGGGCGGCCAACGCCCAAGTTCCACGCAATCCGCGAGATCCTGCAGCGCCAATTGCCGGCCGGCCAAAAGCTTCCGGAGGTGCCGGCCCCGATCCCAACCGTGGCGATTCCATCGTTTCAACTGCGGGAAAGGGCTTCATTGCGGCAGTTGTTGACCGCTCCCCTGCGCGCGCTGCGCCCGGTGCCGATGGAACGATTGAAGGAGGTCCGCTCCGAGATGCTGGCGACCCTCCAGTCCCCGGACGCCCCGGCGGGCGCCAACACCAACGTTCCGGCCCTGCCGGCGCAGACGTTGAACGGGCACGGCTGTGTCTGGTATCGGACGCAATTGCCCCCCGGCCGGGCGCAGGAACTGCTGGTCACCCACGCGCGGGATTATCTGCAAGCGTGGCTGGACGGGAAGTATCTGGGCACCATCGACCGCACCCGGCAGCAACAGTCGCTGTGGGTTCCTGATCGTGGGGAAACCCAGACGCTGGACCTCTGCGTCGAAGCGATGGGGCACGTGAATTTTGGTTCGGGCCTGGGTGACCGGAAGGGCATCACCGAGCGGGTGGAACTCCGGGATGATTTCGGCCGGCGGGAGGTGCTGGATTGGGAGATCTTCCCGCTCCCGTTGGAAGCGGACGGGCTGGGCCGGTTGGTCTTTGAGAAGATGCCGCCGGGTGCCGCGGTGGGCGCGGAGCCGGATCCGTCGGTCTACCGCGCAACGTTCCATCTGGAGCGGAACGGCGACACGTTTCTGGACCTGCGCACGTGGACCAAGGGCATGGTCTGGGTAAACGGGCACAATTTGGGCCGGTTCTGGAACCGGGGTCCCCAGCAGACGCTCTATGTACCGGGCGAGTGGATGCAGAAGGGGCGGAACGAATTGCTCATCGTGGATCTGGTGGGACCGGCGGAGCCCAAGGTCGCTGGGTTGCCGGACCCGATTCGGAACGAAGTGAATCTGGCGGCGACCGGGCGGGTGCACCAAAAGCCGGGTGCCCAACTCCGTTTAACCGGGCTTTCGCCCCAGGTATCCGGCATCTGGGACGCGGGCAAGGCGTGGCAAACCCGCCGATTCGGGGAAGTGCGGGGCCGATACATTTGCTTTGAGGCATTGAATTCCCATTCGAATGACGGATACAGCACGTGTGCCGAATTGCAGCTGCTGGGTCCCACGGGCCGGGAGTTGCCCAAAACGGGTTGGAAGATTGTGTACGCCAGCAGTGAAGAGGCCGCCGGCGAGGACGGCGGTGCGGACCGCATTTTGGATGGAGTGGCGGGAACCTTTTGGCACAGCCGCTGGCAAGGGCTTAAGGAGCCGCCGCCCCACCAGGTGGTGATCGATTTGGGGCGGGTGGAAGCCATCTCGGGCATCACCTACCTGCCCCGTCAGGATCAGGACCACGGGCGGATCCGGGAATTCCGGCTTTACGCGAGTGAAAAGGCGTTTCCCGGGATCGAGTGAGCCATGAAAAGGGATTCTCTCCTGCGCGAGCTGTAGTTAAACGTTCAAATAACAGCATTCACGCGGCCTGGTTTTCCGAAATTCCCGAGAAGCTGCCGAATGTACCACGAATTCGCCGGATGGATTCACCTTACGCGACCGGGATCCCCTGCCCTGACGACCGGGGATTCCCGCGAGAATTCGATCAGCGGTGCCTCGCGGTCCGCTTCATCGCGAGGAAACTGCGCTATTTCTCCGGCACCCGGCGTACACGGAGCGATCCTTGATCGATCCACACCCGGCCCGCGTCCGCGCGAATTTCCACCACCAGCTCATAGGAACGTTCGCCATCCGCCTGAATGGGCTCCGACATAAGCGTCCAATCCGCGTCCTTCTCCAGAGCATTGGTCCGTTTGCGCCCGGTGTACCGCACCCCAATGCCCGCGCCTTGGGCATCCGTGCGGGACTTGAGTCCCTGGCTCCGCACCCGGGCTTCAAAAACATAATTCCCCGCCGGCAACCGCAGCCGCTTGCGCCACGACGCCGTCGCTCCGGGCGCCGTCACTTCCAAGGTGAGCGATTTCGTTCCGTCCGGGGCCAACCCAGCGTCCGACGTACTCGGGCCGCTGTCCGCCCGGGGAACCCATCCGGTGACCACCGCCACGCCCTCGGCATTGAACTTAAACGGACGCGGTCGGGATAGAGTTTGCTGGCGCGCGATGTTCAGGCGCATCAGCACCCGCGATTGCACGTCGCCGATGGACGCGTTCAAGCTGGCCCACTCCCCGGGGTCGCGGCTCGCCAGCGCGGTTTGCAGGCGCGTGCGGGCTCCGGCGAATACCGGAAGTACCGCGTTCGTCGTGAAAACATTGGTCAGCAGGAGTTCCACCCGGTCAATCATCCGGTCGCGAAATCCCGGCAGCTCCTGCAGCTGGCGCGCCACAATGCCGGACGCCCCGCGGTCCAGACGAAAACCGATGTCGCCCAACATCTGATCCATGCCGTGCGGGATGAAGGTGAACCGTCCGGTGCGGGGCTCATGGTAGAGCCGGTAGTTATTGTGGTTGTAAACGTACCCATCCCAATCGCACAACAGGTTCTGGATGGCCCAAAACGTCAGAAACCGATCCACCTCCAGCACCCGCCCGAAAGCCTCCCGGCGCGCGGTCAGGTCATGCGTGTCCGCCGCCTCCGCGAGCGCCCGTAAATCCTTCCGATCCTCGGGACCCGTCCCTTCGTCCCGCTGCAGGTCATTATCCACGTCCTGCAAAAAGCCGCCGTCGTAGAGATTTCCCGTGGGGTCGGCAAAGTTGCGGCGCAACCAGGTCTTATCGAAACCCTCTTTCACCACGTACAGGCCCTGATCCGCCCCGTTGATCTTCACCAATCCGTGGGTCACCCGGGAAACCGGCAGGCCCGCCCGGCGATAGATCTCCGTGGCGATCAGCTCATTCATCCGGCTTCCGTCCTGCACGGAATTGTTCAGATGGATCTTCTTCAGCCCGTGGAAGGTTTGTCCGGGCTTGAACTTGCCAAAACTCACGGTCAACGCCGGGTTGTCATCCACGCTCCGACGGCTCCCGGCCGACCCTTTGACGTGGATGCCCACGGACTCGTAGCGTTCCCCGCCCACGCGCACGGTGGCGGGCACGCTCTTGCGGGCATCTTCCCGGAGGGACTGCAGGGAGGTCGGCGGGATTTCCACCTCAAAGGATTGAATCGGACCGGCAAAGAAGGTGCTGGCCGCCAGATCGTCCGCGGCGAGGACCGCGGCACTTTTGGGCGGGGCATTGGTGGCCGCCGCCGGGCAACGTCCGGGAACCGCCAGCAGTGCGACGGCCAGGGAAAGTGCGGCGTAAAGGCGGGGCGTCTTCATCCAAGGCCACCTTGGCGGTGGTCGGCCATTCTGGCGAACGGTTAAGAGCAGAAAGTACGCCAGTCATCACCCCTCGGTCTGGGGTGCAGTCACGGCTTGCCCCTGAGCGGTTTCTGAGGTCAAGTTGGGCGCATGTTTTATCATCCGACCGATTTGTTTGATCTCGGGCAGACGGAGCACCGCCTGCTGTTCGAGGGCGTGGAGTACCCTTGGGATCCACTCAAACGATTGGTGGACTACATCCGGACCCATCTCCAGCCGATTCAGCGGCACAGCACCGTGGGACAGGCCTACATCGGAGCGAATGTCTTCATCGGCGAAGGCACCGTGGTGGAGCACGGTGCGATGATCGTGGGACCGGCCATCATTGGCCGTAACTGCCAGATCCGCCACAACGCCTACATCCGGGAAAACGTCATCGTGGGGAACAACTGCGTGGTCGGAAATTCCTGCGAAATCAAGCACTCGGTCCTCTTCAACAACGCCCAGGTGCCGCACTTCAATTACGTCGGTGATTCCATCCTCGGCTACCGGGCCCATCTCGGCGCCGGCGCCGTGCTGTCCAACATCAAACTGGCTCCAGAAAACGTCTGGGTGGAAATGGACGGCCGCTGCATCGATTCGGGCCTCCGTAAGTTCGGCTCCCTGGTGGGTGACAACACCGACATCGGCTGCAATTCCGTCCTGAATCCGGGCTCCATCATCGGGCGGGGTGCCTTGCTGTATCCCAACCTCTCGTGGCGTGGCATCCTGCCCGCGAACATGATCGCCAAAAACCGTGCCCCGCAGGACGTCTCCATCCGTCGGCCGCGGCACGAATAACCGTCCCACGACACCGCCCCAACACCCTTTCGACCGTCGTCGCTTCCGGATCAATCCCCCCCTATGAGTCACACTTCGTCCACCGGCCCCGGGTCGTGCCGCGCCTCTGCGGCGCAGCGCCCATCCCCGGGGCCTGGCCTGGCCCGACTGGCCCCGGCTTGGTACTGGCTGACCGCCGCTTGGATCGCCCTGCTGGCCGTACCGGCCCACGCCACGCATTACGAACGGATCGTCAACGCCAATACGACGTGGACCGATACCGGAATCAGCGTCGTACCCGGCAAGACCTATCTGATTCACGACGCCGTGGGCCGTTGGAGCAGCAATACCAACAATCCCGCCGCGGAGACCGGACCGGACGGCTTGCCCTACGATGGCGTCGGCGAAATCCTCGCGGACACCGGTCGTTTTGGCGATCTGATCGGCTTCATCGGACTGGACCCGCGGGGTGTCCCCGCCAGTGACGCCCGACTGTTTCCCATCGGCAGCCAGCCCATTTCCCTCGGCGGTCGCTCCGCCCGCCTGTGGCTCGGGTTCAACGACAAATCCAGCACCAACAATGGCGGGAGCGTGCTGGTCCAAATCGATATCGAGCCGCCCGTACCGACGTTCACGGATTGTGCCGACATCCCCGGCATCATCGCTCGGTGGCGCGGCGAGCTCAATCCGCGGGACAGCGTGGGCACCAATCATCTGGTTCTGGCCAACACCGATTTCCATCTCCCCGACGGCACGTTCTTTCCGAGCACCTACTACACCAACGGGCAATCCTGCCGGGCCTTCTACTTCAACGGCAACGGCGGTGGCGCCTACATCACACCCACGCGGGAACTGGAATTCGAAGAGGGTGAGGACTTCACACTCGACAGTTGGATCAAGATCGATACCGGGGATTTCGCCACCAAGGGCAACATGGTTCTGGTCGATCGCCGATCGAAGCCCTTCGATAAATTCTACACCAATCCCGACGGCTCCCTGGTGCGCAATGCCAACGGGGACCCGATCAAGGAAGGGGAGCTTTCCGTCGGCTACCTGTTCTCCCTTTTCCGCGAAGGGAATGAGGTGAACGGCCGCTGGCTGTTGGAATGCCAAATGAACACGCGCGAGCGCTTCGCCGCCGGACTGGTCAATACCAATCACCATTCCAGCAGTGTCCTCACACCCACCCTGGAGGATCCGCTCTTGGCCACCCAGCGCTGGCATCATGTGGCGGTCAGCATCAAGCGGAACGCGACCAACGGCGGCCGGTTTTACATTGATGGCAAGCCAGTGGGCACCTTTGACCCCACCCCCTACCAGGGGGATTTGACTCCCCTCGAACCCGTTCCGATCCGCCTGGCGCTCCACGCGCGGGATTTCTTTGTCTACCAATACAAGGGGGCCATGGATGAGTTGGGCTTCTATCGGCGCGCCCTTTCGTCGGACGAGGTCAAGCAGGCCTTCGAAGCGGGGCTCGCCGCCAATTGCTGTCGCAACGTGGGGCTGTCGATCACCAATCCGCCTTTGGTGGATGTGGACACACCGTTTGATGCCCGCGTCCGACTGACCAAGACGTTCGGCAAACCGCCGGTCGGACTGATCATCACCAACGACATCCCGCCCGGATTGCGATTCCTTTCGGCCGTCCCCCAGGTGGGCACGGTGACCACCAACCTGAGCGGGCAGGTGCTTTGGTATATCGGCACCTTGGGCAGCGACGAAACCGTCTCCTTGCGCCTGCAACTGAGCGCCTCGTCCACGAATACGTATGTCCTCAATTCGCGTGTGGGCTACACGGGCGGCCCCGATGACGACGCCAATGACGACGCGGCCCAATCCTCGTTGGAATCCGCCGGCAAACCGAAGTGTCAGCCGATTCCGGGCCTGCTGGGTTGGTGGCCGGGCAATTCCAGTCCCCAGGATATCATCAGCACCAATTCCGGAAAGTTGACCGGCAGCGTGGGCTACGAGCCAGGCATGGTGGGCAGCGGATTCCAGCTGGATGGGGCGGCGGGCTCCGTGCGATTGGGAGACGCCTTAACCTTCCGGGTCCAAGATCTGACGTTGGAAGCGTGGATCCGGCGCGGATCGACCAACCGGGCCACCGCCAGTGGCAGCGGCGGGTTCCTATTTGCGGGCGATACCGGCGGGTACGGCTTCGGCATGCTCGATGACGGGCGGCTGATGCTTTCGCAGGTCGGATTGTCGTTCGTTCCCTCCAGCCGGGGCGTGACCGACGCTGACACGTGGCACCATGTGGCGGTCACCAAATCCGGGACCAACGTGGTTTTCTATCTGGATGGCAACGTGATCACCCGCACCAACCTGGCCGGGCGTTTTGTCTTCAATCGCCCCTTCGCGTTGGGCGCTCTCGGTGGCACCACCCGCAATGTTTTCCTGGGCGGCATTGATGAACTGTCGCTCTACAATCGCCCCCTGACCGAGGCGGAAATCCAAGGAATCGTCGACGCTGGATCGGTTGGCAAGTGCCGCACCGGACTGTCCGTCGACGAAAACCCCGACGTCGCTCACCTCTATATCCTGCACTACCAACTGGACGATCTCTCCCAGGATCGCTTCCTTTTTCTGACTGATCCGGACAAGGAACTGGAGATGGAGACTTCGACCAATTTGGTGAACTGGGTACGGATCAAGCGCATTGCCAACCCGCTGGGTGAGATCCGGGGGTTGATCAATCCGACCAACGACATCCTGTTCTACCGGATTTACAAACAACCGTAGCGGGCCACTCCGCTCCGGAATGCCCGTCGTTTTGCGACGGGCCAAAAGGACGGACGGCGCCAACTCACGCCCGCGATGCAGCGCCGGAGAATTCAGCGGTTTCGACAGGGCCAGGCCCCGGTGACCGTCCTCGATCGCCTGGCGCCCGAGGAGCCGCTGGAGATCCAGGTCGACACTCGCCCGATCGCGATCACCATGCGCACCCCGGGCTGCGATGTGGAACTGGCTCTGGGCTTCCTGGTTTCCGAGGGACTGCTGCAAACTCCGGCCCAAGTCCGGGCCGTGAAGGTGAATCCGCGCAATGACCTGGGAAACTCCCTGTGCGTCTATCTCGCCGAAGGAGTTTCCGTCGATTACGAACGGCTCACGCGGCATGTGTTTGGCTCGTCCAGCTGCGGGGTCTGCGGGAAGGCCAGCATCGACGCCGTGCAACGGATTTTTCCCCGGGTAAAGGGCGTAGCTTTCTCGGTGCGCGCGGACGATCTGCTGAGTTGGCCGGGGCGGATGCAAGCGGCTCAGACGGAGTTCGCGGCGACCGGTGGTCTGCATGCCGCGGCTCTATTTTTCCATACCGGCGAATTGCTCCTGCTCCGGGAGGATGTCGGCCGGCATAATGCGGTGGATAAAATCATCGGCCACGCCTTGCAAAAGGGCTGGCTGCCCTTGGGACAGCACGTCCTGCTGGTGAGCGGCCGCTCCAGCTTCGAGATCCAACAAAAGGCCCTGGCGGCGGGGATCGCCTGCGTGGCAGCGGTGGGGGCGCCGTCCAGTCTGGCCGTGGATTTTGCCCGGGAAGCCGGCCAGACGCTGGTAGGGTTTCTCCGTCCGGGGCGATTCAACGTCTATGCCGGCCCGGAGCGGATCGCCGGGTGCGAGACTTGATCCCGCTTTTCGGTTGAGTCCCCCCGCAACATGCCGTATCGCCATGGGTATGACTCCGTTTTACTTCCCTCGCCGGGACTTCCTGCGTGGCTTGGCAGTTGCCGGTGCCACCCTGCCCGCCTGGACCACCCACGCCGCCGAGCCCGCCTCCACAACGCGACGCAAGGACTCCGCCCGGCCCACCGTGGCCCTGATCGGCTGCGGTGGCATGGGGAGCTACGATCTCAGTGACGCCGCCAAGTTCGCCGATGTCGTCGCCGTCTGTGACGTCGATACCGGACGACTGGCCGCCGCCGGCGCCAAATACCCCGCGGCCACCCGGCACACCGATTTCCGCCAGGTCGTCCAACTGAAGAATGTCGACACCATCATCAACGGCACGCCGGACCACTGGCACACCTTGATCAATCTGGCGGCGATCCGGGCCGGCAAGGATGTCTATTCGGAGAAGCCACTCACATTGACCATCGACGAAGGGATTCGACTGGTCCGCGAAGTTCAGCGGCACGGGCGCGTTCTGCAGACCGGCAGTCAGCAACGCAGTGACCGCCGGTTTCGCCTCGCCATCCGTTTGGTCCAATCCGGGCGGATCGGACAACTGCGGCACATCCTGACCTCGCTCCCCTCCGGCCGTCACGGCGGGCCCTTTGCCAGCAAGCCAATGCCGGCGGAATTGAATTGGGATGTCTGGCAGGGACAAACTCCGCGGCACGACTACGTGGCCGAGCGGGCGCACAGCAATTTTCGTTATTGGTGGGACTACGGCGCCGGCACCCTGACGGACTGGGGAGCGCATCACAATGACGTGGCCCTGTGGGCCCAAGGCCCCGGGATTGCCGGACCGGTCAGCGTGACCGCGCAAACACTGCGGGATCCGGTGCCGGGCGGCTTTAGTTTTCCCAGTCTCTACCGCGTGGACTACACCTATGCCAACGGCGTCACGCAGACGTGCCAGACGGTGGATAGCGAAAACCCCTCGGGCGGAACCACGGGCAGCACCCCGCCGGGACAAATGGTCAACGGTGTGCTGTTTCAAGGCTCGGACGGTTGGATTTTTGTCTCCCGCGGGAAGCTCGAAGCGTCGCGGGCGGAAATCCTGCAGGATCCGGATGCGCAGGCGGATTTTGGTCCGGCCCACGAAAACCACGTTGGTAATTTCTTCGCCTGCGTCGCCTCCCGCGAGACGCCTGCGGCGTCGGCCTCCGTGGGGCACCGGGCCGTCAGCGTCTGCCATCTGGGAGCGATCGCCCTGCGACTGGGTCGGCGCCTCCAATGGGACCCGGCCGCTGAGCGCTTCAAGGGCGACGGCGCCCGCGAAGCAAACCGGCAACTCGCCCGCGAAATGCGGGCGCCGTTCAATTACGATTACATCGCGTAGTCCAAGCCCCGGCGGCGGGGCCCGACGGCCGATCTGAACGGGTTCAACGTCCGGCCGAGGGCCGGGCCGCCTCCGCGGCAGCGGGAGCGTTGGTGGCGCCACGATTCCGACGTTCGCCACCGCCCGGACGAACCCGCGCCGGAGGCTGCTTTACGTAGGCTTCCACATCCCGGGCGGCCTTGGTTTCGAGTCCCGGCTTTTGCAAAAAGCCGAGATCGCGAAACCAATCGATGTACCGGTCCTGCCATTTCCCAAACGGGGTTCCGAGCCGATCCGTCAGGCCGCCGGTCGAACCGCTGCCGGGGTGATAGCCATTGCCGTAGATGTGCATCTCCAGATTCGGCACACCGGCCCGGAGCATCGCCGAAAAATACTCGTCGGCCCAGATGGCGTGCACGCGGTCGCCCGATCCTGGTGAGGCAATGAAGGACGGCGGGGCATCCGGCGGGATCGGCGTCTCCGGATCCCGGGCAAACGGCGTGGGACCGGGGTACAACAATACCGTAAAATCCGGCCGGGAACTCACCCCGGCAAGGGGATCCTCCGGGGCCTGATTCTGCCGATCAAAATCCGCATACTGAACCGCCGCCGGGGCCGACAGCTCGGCGCCCGCCGAAAAGCCCATGATACCGATGCGTTGGGGATCCAGATTCCATTCCTTGGCCCGGGCACGGACCAGGCGGATGGCCTGCAGGGCATCGCGCACGGCGTCGGTCTGCGGGTTGTAGCCATCGCGACGCAGCCGGTTGCGCAGGATCACGGTATTGATGCCGTAGTTAAAAAAGTATGGCACGAAATCGGCGCTCTCCGTGCCGACATTGAGGGTGTTGTGACCGCCCCCGGCCGCTAGAATGATGGTCGTCCCGGTGTTCATCCCGCCGTCGACCGTATGCACCTCGATGGAGGGATTGTGGATATTAACGATACTGGAGATGCGACCCGGTACGCTCCGACTCAGACTGTATTGCTCGGCCTCGTGGACCCGTTCCGCCTTTAAATGGGGAGACCCGGGCGGATACAACGGAAGGACCACACCACCCGGCAGGATCGCCTGGGGGCGATACGCGGCATCGTTGGTGGGGCCAGGCGTGGGAATTCCCAGCGGCGCGGGCGCGGGCGCCAAAACCGGTGCCGGATTGGGAGCGGTTTCCGCGGCCAGGACGAGCGGCCCCGGGGCCAGGATGGCGAGCAAGCTCAATCCCAGGCCCATGAAGGCACACTGGCGGCCGACGCTGGGGTGGGTCTCGGCAACGGTATGATGAATCATTTCAAGAACGTACCAAAGGCTGGACCGGCAGGTAACTGAGAAGCTCCCGGACACACAGTTCGGCAAATTGAGGGTCATTGATGTTGCCATCGTATTCCCGCACCGGAATCCCCGGGCGCAGATGGCGTTTCCACGAATCAAACAGGGCCGCATCCGCCTCCGGCCAATAAAACGGCTGCCCTGGCGCACTGATCACACTGATGCCCCGGAGCGGCAACAGGACGGAAACCGGTCCGACCGAAAGATTGCACTTCTCAGCCAGAATACGGCCCAGTTCCGTATTTTCCGCCGGAGTGGTCCGCATCAAGGTGACCTGGCCGTTATGCTGATAGAAGCGGCGATCGCGAAATTTTTCGGGCACGGAGGCCGGTTCGCCAAAATTCACCATATCGAGGCACCCGGGCGTCAGGATGGCGGGCACACCCTGCCGGGCCGCGGCTTCGCAGCGGGTGGGGCCGGCATTCAGGACGCCACCCACCAGTTCATCGGCCCACTCCGTGGTGGTGATATCGAGGACGCCGGCCGCGACACCCGCTTCCACCAGGGATTCCAAGGTTCGCCCGCCATTTCCCGTGGCGGCGAAAATCATCACCTCATAGCCGGCAGCCTCCAACAACTGACGGGCGTGCGTCACACACGCGGTCGTGTTGCCGAATTGGGAGGCCACGATCACCGGCTTGTCCGCAGCACTCGCGGGCACCGCGGTTTCCACCATGCCGCAAATGGCTCCGGCGGCCTGCGCCAGCAGGCGTCGTGAAAGACGGTTCAATCCCGCGACGTCCACGACGCTGGGCATCATGACGATGTCCTTCACCCCGACGTACGGCGCCGTGTTGCCACTGGCGAGCGTGGAGACCATCAGCTTGGGAAAGCCCACCGGGAGCGCACGCATGGCCGCCGTGCAAATGGCGGTCCCACCACCGCCACCCAGGGAAATCACCCCATCAATCCGCCGCTCACGCTGAAGCCGGCTCAGCACCACGGGCGCGCCCCGGGTCATGGCCGCCACCGCTTCACCGCGATCGCGACGCGCGACAATGACCGCGAGATCCGCCTGAGCCGCCGTCGCCACCACGTCCCGCGCCACATCCGGAAGGATTTTCGGAGGTTCCAACGTCCCGACGTCGATCAGCAAAACCTGATGGCCACGGGCCCGGATCAGGTCCGCCACATAGCCATGTTCCTCGCCCTTGGTATCGAGCGTGCCCAGTACCGCAATGGTTGACATGCGGCCAAAATGAACGCGATCAGGCGCTCCCGCACGCCAAAGACTAGGCGTTCAACAAGCCGACCCGATCCATCTGGGACCGCAGCTTCTCCACCGTAACCGGCCAGGCGTAACCCTCGGCATAAGCCCGGGCACCGGCAGCGGCCAGCGCCGCCCGATCAGCGTCGTTGTAGAGCAGATTGACGACATTCTGAACGAAGGGCTTTTCCACATTGGCCGGACTAAGCGCCATGAATTGCGCCGCCCGCAGGGTGGATCCGGTGTTGCTGCCCGTGGTCCCCACGACGGGCAAACCATGAGCCAGGGCGGCCATCATGGTCGTTCGACGTTCCGAAACGCCATCGACGAACGGCAGGGCCGCGAGATCCGCCGCCGACAACGCGAGCGACACTTCATCGGCCGGCATGTGCCCGAGAGCGCGGTAGCGACCGCGGAGCTGCCCGGGAATGGGCAGCGACGGGGTTCCTCCGATGACACAAAAGGAAGTATTCACCCCGAGCCGATTGGCGGTCTCCCAAGCGTCCAAAACCCACTCCAATTGCTTGGCGGCACTGACCGTGCCGAACCAGGCGAGAATCTTGGTGTCCGGATCGAGGCCCTTTTCAACCCGCCACGCGCGCTTGTGATCGGGGCCGACCGGCACCGGCTCGATGCTCGACGGAGACGGCAGCACGAAGCCCTTCTCCTTGAGGTGGCGGTTGGACGGCGCCCAATCCTCCAGCCAGCGCTCCGTGGAAATCGGCACCAGGTTGGCTTCGCGGACCGCTGACTTCCATTGCTTCCGATGATGCCACGCGTAAAACCAGTGATTCGGGCGACGGCCCCACGGCGCCATGACTTCGTGGGCCAGGATAACCTGATCGCGCCCCTCCTTGCGAAAGGCCGACCAGATTTTGGGCAGCACCTTGTTGACCCCACCGCGGCCATACATGTGCGGCACGTACTGCCACAAGAGCACCGCGTTGGGGGGAACATCCTCATTCAACACGATCAACAGCTGGCCGAAATCGTCCCAGTCATTGATGGCGGCCAGCGATTTGAACGGCTGTTTGGTGTAGGTGTCACGGGAGGACACGACGGTCAAGTCGTGGCCCGCCGCGGCCAGATGCTTGGCCAAATGCCAAGAATGGTCTGACACCCCCCCGCGCATGGGCGGCATGAGTGGCGTAAGGATCGCAATAGGACGAATCACCGGTGGTTCTCTTAGCGGTTTGAAGCCAAATGCGCCACCCGGGGCGCAGAAAAAAATGGGCCGGCAAACCGGCCCATTTCAGGAAGGCATGGCACAGTCATTCCTCAGGGACCGGCGCGATAATCGGCGAAGGCCTGAATCGTACCGGCACCGGCCGGAACCGTCAGCGCAAACACGGCCGACCCACCCGTCAGCAACTCCGGGCCCGCACTGCGAACACCCTCCCGGGTGGTGACCCGCAGTCGGACCTCCGTGCCATTGGGGATGTTCTGCGCGGTCACCGTCACCTCAATTCGACCGGCCTGGGTAAAAATCACGTCCGGCGTCACCTGGGATCCACTGGGCGGCTGCTGAACATTCTGCCCGGCCACCCGCGTCACCGTCAGCGTGCCCTCCAAGCTGGCATCCTGATTCGGCAGGGGCAGACTGTAGACGATCCCCGGCCGCGTGGTTCCCGTAAAGCTCCGTTCATGGGCCTCAATCCGGATCCGGCCGTTGTCATTGCCTTCATCGCCACCCACCGCGCGGAAGGCGCCGGCACCCGTGACGCGATCAGCTCGAATCAGGATGGATCCGCCGGAACCCCGGCCACCCCAGCTCACCCCGCTGTGTTGCCGGCTGCCACCATTCGCCCGGACCAAGCCGGATATAATCAAGTCCCGTGACGTGGCGATCAGGATGGCGCCACCGCCACCACCGCCATTCCCACCTTCGGTGTCTTCGCTCGACCCGCCGCCGCCGCCGCCCGAACCGCCCACCAGCGGTTGTAGGAAATTATTGCCGTACCCGCCGAGCTGATTGTGCAAACCGTCGCTACCGTCCTGCCGACGATCACTGCCGGGGTTTCCGCCCCCGGGCCCGGAACCCGCCGTACCTGCGAACGAGGACGAACGGTTGTAACGGACCCCGCCATCGCCGCCATCGAAGGCGCCGGGGCCGCCCTTGGCCGTGACACCTTCCGGGAGATTCGCCGGAGCAAATTCACCATCCACCGAGACCGTGCCCCGGATGGTGACATCGCGATTCGCCAGCCAGCGGACGGGCGTATTGGCCGCATTCTTCTTGAACGAAACCGTGACTCCAGGCGGAACGTCGATGGAGGTGAAATTCCAAATCCCACCCGGCCGGGCGCTCATGTCGAACGTCTGCGAAGGACCGCTCCAAAAAGCCCAATCGGTCCCATTCCAAAACCACGTGTCCGAGGTGTTGGCATTCACGCCCGGAATATGTCCCCCGTGGAAAACCATCTGCTGCCGGCCCGGATGGTACGCCATCGCCGTGCATTCACGGCGAACCTCCGGACGATTCGCCGGAGTTCTCTGGGTCCACGAATTTCCATTCCACACCCAGGTATCGTTGAAATCATTGCCGCCAAACAAAACCACCTCTTCCCGGCTCGCATCATAACCCATCGCAGCGTAACTGCGTCCCGGCGGGGTCACTCCTGGGGTCACATTCGCCCAATTGACGCCATTCCACGCCCAGGTTTGCCGGTTGCCATGGAAGAGCACCACCTGTTGCCGGGCCGCATCGTACGCCATCGCCGGTCCAGCATCCCCTGCGGGTTTGGCCGCCGGAGTTCGTATGGTCCAGTTCACCCCGTTCCAAACCCAAGTTTCGTCCGTCCCCCCCACTCCGGCGAACAAGACGACTTCCTGACGGGCCTGATCATACACCATGCCCGCGCTGTGACGGACACCGGGCTTGTTGAGCGGCGACCGTTGGGTCCAGGTGAGTCCGTTCCAGACCCACGTGTCGTTCGCCGCCTGGTTATTACTGCGCAGAACTCCACCAAACACGACGACCTCCTGTCGCGCAGCGTCATAGGCCATCATATGCGCATGCCGCTGCGGCGGCGATGCGGCCGGCGTCAGACTTTTCCAATTCCCCGCCAGATCCAACACCCAAGTATCGTTCTGCCCACCACCCGCCCCGGAAACGTCGGAATACCCACCAAACATGACCAACTGCTGACGTGCGCCATCGTAGACCAGCTGATGATAACGGCGACCGGGCGTGATGATTTCCCGAAAGGTCAGCGCCCCGTCCGCACCCGACGACGCACTATTGAACGGCAGGTCCGGATCAATGGCCAGCACCAGCCCCGTCGACTGGATCGCCACCGCCACCAAAAGACCCGAGACCAAGGGAAGGAATCTGTTGTTTTTCATAGGATCTGTCCGCCGTCAACCCGCGTACGGGAAGGACTCATGGATCGCCATATTCACGGGTCGATGGATCAACCGGGGGCGCATCAATTGGAGGTCCGGTAATCCGCAAATGCCTGCACCGTGCCCGTTCCCGCCGGAACCGTCAGAGTAAACTGCGCCGAACCACCGGTTAAGAATTCCGGGCCGGCCGTGACAACCCCATCCTTCGTCGTGACCCGCAAGCGGATCTCGGTGCCATTAGGAATTCCTTGACCGGTAATCGTCACTTCAATCGGACCCGCCTGGGTGAAGAGCACATCCGGGTTCACGAGGGATCCAGTCGGCGGTTGGGCCACATTTTGCCCCGCAATCCGGGTCACCGTCAGCGTTCCCACGGCCGCAAAATCCTGACCGGCCACCGGCAGGCTGAAGACGATCCCGGGCCGGGTGGAGCCAGTGAAATCGCGATCATAGGCCTCGATGCGAACCCGGCCATTGTCGTTCCCCTCATCGGCCCCCACCGCCCGGAAGGAACCGTTTCCGGAAACCCGATCCGCCCGAATCAGAATGGAACCGCCCGAACCACGGCCGCCCCAGCTCACACCGCTGTGCTGTCGATTGCCGCCGTTGGCCCGCACCTGACCGGTGATGCTGATATCCCGGGAGGACGCCAGGAGGATGGCCCCACCGCCACCACCACCATTACCGCCATCGGTGTCTTCGGTCGAACCGCCACCGCCGCCACCCGATCCACCCACCAGCGGCTGGAGGAAGATGTTGCCGTAACCGCCGCTTTGATTGTGCAATCCATCCCCGCCATCCTGACGTCGTTGCGTAGCCGCCGTGCCACCGCCGGGTCCGGTACCCGGCGTTCCCGCGAAGGACGAGGATCGATTAAAACGGATCGCCCCATCGCCACCGTCAAAGCCCGCGGGGCCACCTTTGGCAGTCACGCCATCCGGCAGGTTGGCCGGAGCGAACTGGCCATCAACCGTAATGGCACCACGGACCGTCAGATTCTGGGTAAACAACCAGCGCACCGGCGTATTGGCCGCATTCTTCTTGAAACCAACCGTCACTCCCGGAGGCACGTCACCCGCGGTGAAATTCCAGATTCCGCTCGGACGCGAAGTCATATCAAAAGTCTGGGTGGCCCCACTCCAGAAACTCCACTCGGTACCGTTCCAGAACCAACTGTCACTGTTGTTGCCGTCCACACTGAGGATGTAGCCGCCGTGAAGCATGATCTGCTGACGGCCCTCGTGGTACGCAAAGCCCACCCCGTCCCGGCGGATTTCCGGATGATTCACCGGATTCCGTTGGGTCCACGCCGAGCCATTCCACGACCAGGTGTCGCTCTGGTCCGAACCACCGAACAGGATCACTTCCTGCCGCGCCGCATCATACGCCATACCGGCATAATTCCGCCCAGTGGGGACGGTCGACGGGGTCACGTTGGCCCAGTTATTTCCATCCCAAGTCCAGGTCTGGCGATTGCCATGAAACAGAACGACCCGCTGACGCGCCGCGTCATAGGCCATGGCGGCGCCGGAGTCAGCGGCCGGACGGGCGGCGGGAGTCCGTAAATTCCAAGTCGTGCCGTCCCAGATCCAGGTTTCGTCGGCTCCACCGCTGCCGCCAAACATGATCGTCTGCCCCCGAGCCACATCAAAAACCATGCCCGGGCTGTACCGCGGATTGGGCGTGGTCGCCGTGTTCCGCTGGGTCCACGTGGTACCGTTCCAGGCCCAAGTGTCATTGAGATTGCCGTCGCGATATCCGCCGAAAATCACCACCTCCTGGCGAACGCTGTCATAAACCATGCCGTGATTGGCGCGCGCCGGCGGCGAGGTGGGTGGATTCAGCTTGCGCCAATTCGCGCCGTCCAAAATCCAGGTGTCATTCTGGTAGCGGCCGCTGTCCGAGTAGCCACCGAACAATACCATTTGCTGACGGGCGGAATCGTACACCATCTGGTGCGTACGACGTCCCGGCGTGACGATTTCGCGGAACGTCAGGGCGCCATCTGCACCCGTGGATCCGCTGTTATAGGGCAGATCCGGATCAATCGCGGCGGCCGGCCCGAACGACTGCATCGCGGCGAACAGCCATATCGCGGCAATAGGGCGCAGGAGTCTCAAGGTATTCATGGCAGAATTCGATTACTTGTTATTGGACGCTGAAATGGGAGAAGGAACGACCGGATCTCGGAGTAATACCAACGCGCCATCCGACCCACCCGCCCGGTCGGGCTCAGCGGAGGCGGATGCCGGTAGATTACGCCGGTAGCTGGCCACGCCGGAAGCGATAAACTCCCGATCGGAGCCGGGTACGGTCAGGGCGTTGAAATAGCTCGGGGCTGTACTGGCCACGGTGACCGGTACAGACTCGGGCAGCCGCACCGTCTGCAGGTTCCCGTAACTCGCCAGCCGGCTGTTCACCGAAACCTGGACCTGGATCGGGAGATCTTCCCGGCCGGCAGCCATGAACGACATCGGACGCGAGGACACCGATCGCATGAGCGGCGGATCCGCCACAAGGGGATTCATGCCTTCAAGAACCTCCGTATTATCATCAAAGCCATCTCCGTCCGTGTCGGCATTGAACGGATCAGTCCCTCGGGCTACCTCATCGCCATCATTCATGCCATCCCCATCGGTATCCGGGTTGGCGGGGTCGGTAAAATACCGCAGGATTTCGTCCCGATCACTCAGGCCGTCCCGATCCGTATCCCGGTTGTTCGGGTCCGTGCCCTGAAGGATTTCGGAGCAATTCGAAAAGCCGTCACCGTCGGTGTCTTCTTCGCCATCCGGGATGCCATTGTTGTTCGAATCCGGCGAAAGCGGATTCAATCCCATGCGACGTTCCACCGCATCGGGAATGCAATCGTTATCGGTGTCCACGCAATCAATCCCGAGATCATCGCAGGTTTTGACCGTAATTAGCCCGGCGTCCGTCAGTCCATTTTCCACGGTCGTGAGCGGACCGCTCTTCCCAAAAACGTCCCCGCGCGGCGTCTTGCCGCGGACGATGATGCCCGAGATCCGGCGCTGGGCGGCCACCCCGTTGATCGTAAAGGTGCCATCCGGCTGACTGACACCATTGCCGCCTGCCCCCACCACCGTGGCCGTAACACCGCCCACGGGCGCTCCACTGCCATCGACCACGAGGCCCCTGATGCTGGTGAGTTGTCCGCCGGGGATGACATCAATCTGCACCACCGCTGCGGTTCCCTCGTTCACCGCGGTGATAAAGGCCACGCCGGCACTCCGCGCCGTCAATTTTCCGTCCGGGCTCACGCCCACCACATCGCCACTGCTGCTGCGGTAGGTGGTCCAATTCTCCTTGGTCGTGAGGTCCTGCACGGTCTCATCCCCCATCGTCCCGACGATCCGCAACTGCGCCACCCCACCGATTTCGGTCAATGCCGGCTTGTCCACCGAGGCCCTCAGGAACTGCGGTTTCGGCGGGGGAAGTGCAGTGAAAGTCCAATTCTGGATCGTATATTTCTTGCCCTGTTCGACGCGAAAAAACTCGCTGAAGGCATAAAGCGGCACGCCCTCGTCGTTGCTCTTGCCAATCACGCGAACAAAGTCGTCCGACTTGAAATCCGGCCGGGTGCCGGGCCCGCCCTCACCGAATTGATCAGGGGCCGAAATATTGGGAATGGAGATGCTGCCGTCGGCGCCCATCTGAATGGTTTGGCCTGCCACGCGAAAGGTCCAGCCCAGCAGGTTGACCTGCGCGTGGGTGATGGGCGCGACGCCCCAGGCGAGCAGCCAACCAAGAAACGCCAACCGGGCAAGGGAACGAGTCATAGGGTTCATGGTCAAGGTGTGCAGAGAAGCAGCCCGCGTTTGCAATGATTTCACGAGAACCAGCCTCCGTAATGCGTGGCCGCCATATCCACCAGGTTCAGCACCGATTTTTGCGCCCCCCGATTGGCGTGAAGGCAGGCGTAATAAAGCAGGAAATCCTCATAATCACCATACTCAACCGCGAGCTGGCGACGGGCGGTATCGGTGCTGGTGGCTTCGGAACGGGCGACGCTGGCCGCGTGCATCGCAAAAATCACACCACTGCCACCGATCTGGTGCCGGCTCAGGAGATGCACCCGCCCGGAGAGACGCTGTTTTTTGGCCAGGGTCAGCAAGGGCGATTCCAGCCGCTTACCCCGCCCTTTCGACAACGACATACCGACGAACTCAAAATGCCCGCCGGGCGCCAACCGCTCACGGTAGCCCGCGAGAATCTCCCGGACCAACTCCAAGCCATCGTGGCCGCCGTGTCGCACCGAAGGGGTTTCCACCTTGCCGGGCAAGGGAACCAGCGGCGGATTGAAGAGGATCTGATCCCAAACCCGCTTCTCCGATCGCACAAAATCCTCCGCCCGGGCGTTAACCAACGTCACACGGGTCGTCAGCTCATTGAGCGCGAGATTGATGCGCTGTACTCCGCAGGCATCCGCCCCCTGCTCCACCGCCGTCACCTCGTTGCCGCGCTGGGCGGCATACATGGCCTGGATACCCGGGCCGGAGCAAAGATCCAAGACCCGACGATTCCACAGCGGGGTTTGATACTGGCCCAACGCGATACTGTCCTCGCCTAAGTAAGCAAACGGATCCCCGGTGACCTGACAGAAATAATACAGGCCGCGATGGACCACGAGGTGAAACGAATTGCTGGTCAGTGTTTCGCCCGCCGATTTGAGGATCTTGGCATCGATCAACTGCTGGGTGGTCTGGGCACCGATCAGCCGATCCGCTTGGGCCTGCGACACCGGCTCGCCCAGCAGAAAAAGGGACACCAACACTTTCAATGGCGCACGCAGACCCGCCGCCGCCACCGCCCAATCGCGATAACGCATGTTCATCTCTCCAAAAAAGAGATAAAACTGCGAGTACCCGGACTCGTGAAGTGTTTCGCGGAATTGCTTCATGCCAGGTTCGGCGAATGCGCCGTGATGTCCCGCACAAATTGCTCGGGCTCGCTGGGACTCACCAGCACCCGCCCGGCCGCTGTCACCAGCATGACCACTTTCGAGAGGTCGGAAACATAGGCCCGGAACCGGCCCAGTTCGCCATGATGAAACAGTCCCAAAAACGACCACAGCCCGCCGCTGGCACAGATGCGGAGGGACCGATTGATGACCCCGTTACCGGAGCTCACCGAAAGGACATCACCCAGGCGAATCACCCGTCGCCAGAATCCGTAGCGAATCACCAGTTCATCCGGTCCCAGATCGTAGCCATGAATCCGAAAACCGAGCGAGGCGATGCTGATGACCGTCGTCGTACCAGCGGTCACCCAGAACGCCAGCAAAGGGGCCTTCACCGCAAATCGTAGATAAAACGCCAGGAACGCCACCGACAGCAGCACGACGTAGGCGCCCACCGTGATCCATTTCACGGAGGCTCCCAAGGCGGCGGCGTAGGTTTTCATCAACGGAACGGGTTAAAATCAGGCCAAGGCAGCTGCCGAAAAAGACCCACCGCCACCATTGGGCCCGAGCCATTCGGGACGGCGAAAGGCAAAATTGTTCTGGGCCATAAAGCGATACAAATCGCCATCCTCCACCGGGCTTTGCCCGGCGGTGCCCAGATGATTCCGCAGGACGGCGATGAAGCGTGCCCCGGAATTGGCCTCCCGGCTCACACCCGATTCAAAGGCGGCATACGCCCGTTGAAAGTCGACGCCCAGCCCTTCGCGCATGGCCTGACACACCAACTTGGAACCCGCCACCCGACGGGCCACATCCTGGCCGAGGTGATCGACAATCTCCGGGAAATAGTTCATGACCCGTTCGACCACAAAACGAGCCTGCTGCGTACCCTCTTCGCAGTCGAGTGCGGCCACCTCCAGCGCCGGAAGATCCCCCGACGCCTTCAATCCCAGAAACCGGCTTTCAAACCAACCGCTGAGAACCCAGTCAAACGCATCCACCGGCGTCGGCGGTTGAGCGATCAATTTGAACGGTGTGGGGTTGACCGTCGCCACCGCCTCACAGGGATCGTGCAGCTCCC
Organism: Verrucomicrobiota bacterium; assembly: GCA_947471985.1. GTDB lineage: Bacteria > Verrucomicrobiota > Verrucomicrobiia > Limisphaerales > UBA9464 > CANIZL01. The sequence goes on from CANIZL010000085.1 coordinate 23,145, forward strand.
GTCGCCGGGGATCGTAGAGCAGAAAACCATGGGCGAACGGCAAGCGATGCTGACGCGCACTAAAGAACGCCGACTGGCAGAAGGAATCCAGCTCACCGTCCACCACGTTATAGACCTGCCCGGCGTAGCGGAACTTGATGAACGACGTGGGCATTTCCGGGGTGGAAACCGGTTCGGCCCCAAAGGCAAACAGCGACCGCTTCGTCCGGGTGAATGAATCAAACCGACCGATGATATTCACCCAGGCCGGCTAGCCACCACAGATCTTGGACATCACCGGCGCACCGAACAGATGGCAACCGTCGCTCTGATCATCCAGCAGCTTGAACAGCTTTTGCTCAGATGCTCCCAGACTGAGCGGCAGGCGTCGCTTGGGCACCTGACTATAGGTCAACGACTGGGGCACGGAACTTGCGCCCCAGGCTCCCCCAATCATCAACGGGGCGACCGCCATCCGCGTAATGAAATCTCGTCTTTTCATAGGTGCGATGATTCAGATGCTCCAATTGCCATAATACCGATCCGACAAATCCAGCAGCGAGTGATTGCCCTCACCCGACACCACTGCGGTGGCGCGCAGGAAGTGCACGTGCGACATCCGATGTTCCCCAAAATGGTTGATCAACGGTTCCAGAATATCGCGGGTGCCCGCCTTGGTCCGGTACTGCAGAAAGCTCAGCAGATGGCCGAACAGCGGAATGCCGGGCTCCAAACTTTGCCGGCTGGAACAGAGTGCCGTGAGTTTCAATCCGGCTTCGTCCGCCAATGCCTCCAGTTTCGGCCAGACGCTTCCGACCTTTTCCTCGCCGTAGAGCAGGCAGCTGAAACCGAATACTCCGTCCTCCAGCAATCGGGGGGCCACCACTTTGAAACACTTCGCGATTTCCTTCAGGCCCTCCGCTCCACCCGGGCAGAACATCTCGCGGCCAAATTTCTCCGGCAACGCCCAGCAGGGAATCCGCGCCAAGGCCAGATCAAACGTCCGACCGGTGGGCAGTTTCAAGCCGGTGGCCATCCGCAAAGACGAACGGCATCCGTTCAATTCCCAGTTAGCCCGCAAAAACTTCGGATCGGCCTCCGGACACGCGAACGTCACGGCACGTTCGGGATCCTGAATCAACCCCAGGCATTCCACGCCGCCGCCGGAATAGAGGGAAAGACAGGACTTAAAGTCCGGCCCCGGGATGGTGGACATCACCGCCTTCGTATCCTCCGTCAGCATCGAGCGGGGTTCCGGACTGATCTCCACGAAATACGGATGCCCGTGGTAGCTGATCAAGGCGGCCTTGCCGAGCGAGAGCCCGGATTTGGCCTCGCGGCAGATCCCACTGCCCAGGAGCGTGGCGACGGACGGCTTGCCGAGGATCCGGGCCGCCTCGGTGCGGGACAGCCGGCCCCTCCCCAGGAAGAAACGCCAGACCTTCTGCGCGTCACCGGTTAATAATTCCGCGGTAAAGTCCCAGTCCCAGACGCGCAAATTACCTTCGCCAAAAGTCCGGTAGGTCTGGAAATAGCCCAGCGCCGTGAGCCGATCGATCAAGGGTTGCCACGCGGATTTCATACGGGGATCGCGGCCGTGGCGCGCATTTTTCTCATCTTGTTGACCGAGCAGACTTCCTTATAAGCCGCCGTGCTGGTTTCAAATTGGGTCTCGGCAATCGGCTGGGCCAGATTCATCACATACTGACGCATCAGATCACCCATGAACGGCGGCGGCGATTTCATCACCGCGGCCACTACTCGCGCGTCATGGTACATGCACCGGCACACTTCACAGATGTGAGCCGTATCATCGTACTGGGGAATGGACGGATCGATCCGCCGGGCGTAGCGCAACACCGCATCCGGCCCTTGCAGATGAATCCAAACCTTGATGAAGTCATCGGGCGCACCGCGCAGAATTTCGCCCAGAGTCTTTTCCTTGAGGGAACCCAGATGCAGCTCCTCGATCTGCTCCAGCGTGAGACCGCAGCAACTGACCACGCTTTCCGTGGGCGTGATGGCGATCACTTTCAGGACAGTGGAACATCCGCCGACCCGCCCGTTGCTCATCTCCTGAACGTATTCGCGGGTGTAGGTGAGTTGCTTTTCGCCATTGAAACGCATCCAAGGGGAGTTCTGGATGATCACCTTTTTGGATTCCAGATACGGCCGGAAGACCGGATCCCCAACAAAGGCTTCAAAATCAAAGCGGCTCTGGGAATGGAGCTCCAGCATGATGAACACCGTCAGCCCGAGATCCGCCGCCGCCATGGCCCCGTACTTGACGTACTCGGGTTTGACGTAGGCCATGTGGGCATCCCCGGTGGACAAGTTGGCCTCACCCAATCCACGACTCACCAACGATTCCAGTCGACGCCGGGCCACCTTTGGGCTGGTCGCCCAATAACCGTTTGATACGAAGCGGGATTTGAGCCCGTTGCGCGTGATGGTGGAGACGACATCGTCGAGATCGCGGCCCAGGAGAAAGCACTCGCCGCCCGTTAATACCACCAGCTTGAAGCTCTTGATTTCCGTCGCCTGCTCCACATAGCGGTGGATGTTTTTTACCGGAATGCTGGGATGGCTGCGATCCGGCGTGCAGTCGAAGCAACAATGATCGCACGCCGCCGTACAGCGGTGGGTCGTGATGATCGAAAGGGTGTGGGGGCTCGCTAGCATGCGGAAGGGGGGAGCGGCGAAAGAGTCTTGATCGAGAGGGTATTGGGTCCGTACAGCGCCGGCCATCCGGCAGCGAAGAAACAGACCGCGGCGGCCACGAACAGGAAGACCGCGGCGGCGACATTGATATAAACCCCGATGTTGGCGGCGGCGATCACGTTGAGGCCCACACCCACATTGGCGATGATCCCGACATTCAGGAGGATGCCCAAATTGACGAGGATGTTGCAATTGACCGGCGACAGACTGGGACACCAGGAGGAAACCAGCTGCATGCGGTATTCGCTGCTGAAGCGGTGATCCCCCAGAAAGTGCTTGTGGTTTTTCTGGCTCAGCAGCCAGTGCTGGAGGAAGAAATCCTGGGCATCGGGATACAACTGGGCGAGGCCCATCGACATGGAACTGGCATCCTGATAAAACTTGGCCAGCACCTCCGGTTTCGCGCCCTCCATGCTCACCCGCGTCAACTGTTGCGCCAGAACGTTGTTCAATTCCTTGAAACGCCGATCGTCCATCATCATCGCAACCTCGACGGCGCCCCGGGGCAGTTGGTGTTTCTTTTCGTAGGCGGCCCGCTTGGCGGCGGAGTAACCCACCCGGGCGATCAATTTCTTGCGATCTGATTCACTTTGAATCGACCGCAGGTAATCATCCACCGCGAACAGATTGATCTGCCCGAGGGTTTCATCGACGGAGATGGGGATTTCAAATCGCGGACTCATAATTCGGTTAGGCGCCCTGGGACCGCAGCGTTCGGTAGTAGAGAATGTCTTTTTTCAAAGCCTCATCGAAGTTGATGTCCTGCCGTGCCTGCTCAGTTGGGGCAAACTTGGGAAGCGCAGCCAAGACCTCGGCCTGATTGGTAGAAAGAAGGGTAAACGTGGTGTTTTGCACCAGGCCCATCCGCGTCTGTTCCATGTGCGTGAACTGCGGCCGGGCGTCATAGCGGATCACCAGCGAAATATCCGCATTGGCCGGCCCGACCCCCAGTTTCTTGGGATCCATGATCAGGACAATTTCCTTGTTTCCGTTGCGCTCCCGCAACGAGCGCTCCTTGGAGGCGTTCAGGAGCACATTGACCTGGGTCAGGTCACCCAAGGTCGCCTGAACAAACGCTTCGTACACGATCACCGAGCCGTTGGCGAGATAGATGCCGGACTCCGGAAAATCCATGTAGCTGACCCCGTCGATCACTTGGAATCGGAAATGCGATTCGAACGGCAACTTGGTCCGGGTCTCACCCCGGTAACGACGCCGGTTATTGGCATCCAGATAATAATACATGGTCGAGGTGGTATCCATGTACCTGCCGACCGTATCGATGCGCACGCTGTGGTATGGATTGTTCTCCCACCATTGGTTCATCTGCCCCAAAAGTGCCACGAGCTCCTGGTCCTGGTCGTTCATGTTGGTATGGCTATCAATTACAGCCGCAACTACCGGTTACCGAGTACGGAGGGCAATTGCAGCCCCATCCGGCAATCGTCAATCCGACGCCGGCGTCGGTCATGATCCGGGCGCCATCGTTGGTGACGTGCCCGCTGGCCACAATCTCGAAACGCTCCGTATCGTGATTGAAACTCAGGAAATACGCGATCGAACGGGCCGGCAGTCCCGACATGTTCGGGTATTCGATCCGGATGGGCGGATCGAACGTTGAGCCCGCCGGTTGCAGCGTCCAAGCGAACGGCGGCGACGCCCCGTCCGGAATCGGCATCGGAATGTCATCATGATGCACCTGATTCAGGGTCAGGATCGCCGGATCCGAAGGGGACGGCCGGGAGCCGTCCAAGCGACGCATCGAGCCGGCTTTGACCGTCATGCGTAGACCGGCAATGCCCTCGCAGGTCAGGACCACGTCCCGGGTACCGTCATAGAAGAAGGAATTAACCGGATTCAAGCGTGGCAACAGGACAGGCATGGTCAGGGAATTCTCAGCATTCGGGACCAGCAGGGGGGAAAAAACCAGGTAGGGAAAGCTTCCGTTCGGGATCGGCGCCCCGTTTAAGTAGGTCGCAAAATAGCCATCCACCTTCAATCGCGCCGGTCCGGGGGTGATGTTCTGAAAGAAGAATTTTCCCGTCACATCGGAGGTGGTCACGTACCGCTCCGTGCCGACAGTCAGCACCGCCTGAGCGCCGCCAACCGGGCATTGCGCATTGTCGAGGACGATACCGCGGAAACTGGTCCCCCGCCCCGCGATCCGACGCACACCGCTGATTTGAAAAGCCGCGGGAGCCTTGGTATTGCCTTCAAAGTTCGCTTCTACCGTGGCATCGCCGCCATCGTTACCCGCCGTGAAAGTCACCTGTGCGTGTCCTGTGATGCCGGTTCGCAAGGTCACCTCGGACTTCCCGTTCACCTTTCCCGTTCCCCGGGTCACCTTGAAAACCACCGGCACAGATTCGACCGGGTTGCAGGAATCACTGACCCAAGCCCGTAGCGCTTCCGGCGGAGATCCGCCCGCCTCCGCCCGCTGTCCGCTACCGGATCCAACATTGATCTGCCGCGCCTCGGCCGGGAGCGCTGAGGCACAGAAGAACACCTTCCCGGCAATGTCCTTGCTGCTAACGATGATGCGATTGTTGCCGCATCCCGCATCTCCACCCATCTGCCACCAAACCTTGGCCAAACCGTCCGCATCCGTGGGCACCGTCAACGTCGCCTTACGAACGGCGGTGATATCTTCACTGTCCGTCAAAAGCCCGTCACTCCGACCGATGTCGAAAGTAACCACCTTGCTGGCAATTGGCGTACCGTCCTGCCGGGCGACCCGAATCACTACCGGATTCGCCAATCGCTGGTGCACCGGCGCCTTCTGGCCGTCGCCCGAGATTGACGCCATCTGCGGTCCGGACAATTCCACCCGCACCAGTTCGATCTTCTTTACGATTTGATTGCTGTGCTGATCCCGTGCGGTGACTTCGATGATGTTGGGCCCCATTTGCAAGACTGTATTGCCCTTTTCGTAGGTCCCATTCTGACCGATGCCCACCACCACATTGGCCGGCAATTTCGGCGATTCCGTGGTCAGATTCCGCACTTCCACGGAGAGGCCCAAAAAGCCGCTCAGCATGTCCCCCACACGGCCCGCAATAACGACGGATTCCGCGGACACCTGGCTTCCCGTCGGCGGGAAGTCGATGTACAGATTCGGGGCCTGGCTATCTTCCAGCAGATCCACTGACAGCGGTGAACTGATGTGCCCCAACGTGTCAGAGCTGGAGATGTACATGCGGTTCAACCGGTTGACCAGCAGCGGCACCGTCGCGCTGAAGTTTCCATTTCCCGCCGCCCGAACCGAAACCGGCGCGGCCGCGCCCTCGATGCGGACCAGCGTGTTGGCCAAGGCCCGTCCCGTCATGACGATCGATTCGTTGGGCGTCGCCAGAGGCAACGGATCCAGCGTGGGGGTGGGAATATTGACGACCACGTCCAGCGGCCGCGACGTCGCCGAGGCTCCCGCATCATCGGTCGCCACAGCCGAAACGGAGTAGACCCCCGCCGCCACATTGCTCCAGATATACCCAAAAGCCCCCGTCCGGGATTCCCCGATCTTCTGATTGCCCGAGTAGTACTCCACCTTCACCACTTTACCGTCCGGATCCTGGGTATTGACGCCCAGCTGGACCGTGGCCGGAGTCACGTACACACCGGAATCGGCGGTCACGATCACCAAGGGAGGACGGTTTGAACCGCCGCCGGGATCGGTGCCATCCTTGTACTCCTGCAAATTGGATTTCCCGTCGCCGTCCGGATCGTTCTTGGCATCCGCCGCATTCAGCGGATTGAGAATGCTGGCATGGGTCAGCTCATAGACGTCGTCAATGCCATCGCCATCGGAATCTTTGGGCTGCCCCAGCGGCACCCGCTCCACCCGATAAAATCGCGCGGCCACGCCCGTCGCCGGGTCCAAGTCCTTGAGTTCGGTGCCAATCGCCTTGCCCAAACCCAGATCCGCCGCCGTGCCGATCGCCGCCACGGTATCTCCACGGTACAGGATGTAGTAGGAATTGACGTCGGCCGGAACCTTCAGGCGCGGCCGGCCGTCGTCACCAAAACCAATGGTTTCGACCGAGAACGGTTGCTGGCCGAAATTTTGGGTGGTGGAAAGCAAGGCGGCACCTCCGATGAGTGCGGCCGCGCAGGCTTTGAATCCCACAAACCCTCGACGCCGAGAAGTAGACGACCACGAGATCATTTCATTGCCTTGCTAAAGTTTTCCCCAAACACCCACCAACCCCTCCAGCCGGCGGGAAACCCTAATTGAGCGTAATCAAGCCAACGGTGAGTGAACGCCCGATCAAACTCAACAACTTTGATGTCCGTTTTGCCACTATTCCGCAATTAACCTGCGGCTCCAGCCCATTCACCCACTCACATCGTCGTTCGTAGACGCTGGCATCCGTTGAACCCTTCACCGCATGGTTCCTGCGAAACACCGCCACCGACGCGTGAGAAGCGTTTCCAATCTATCAATGTGGTAGGAGAGGCGCATCTCAGATTTATTCCACGACTCGGCCGGGAACTTCCAGAAAACCGGGTCCCGCTGGGGGCACCCACCATTTTGTCGATTGTACCTCTGAGAGCCCGTCTGAAAACTCCCCAAACCCCAGCAATCACGCGAGTCGACGCAGCATGATTCGTATCATGGCAATATGAATCCACCCAGTGGCGCTTTCGACGGTACGTTCGTAATCC
>CANIZL010000086.1 GCA_947471985.1 Verrucomicrobiota bacterium
CCAGTACCGGGACCGGTTTGACCGACGACGGACGGACGGTGCGCGGCCGATGGAGGGCTGGTCTGGAAAGGACTTGTTCGCCCTGCGCAGCTTCGGTCGAGATGCGGTGGGGTAGGGGGATGCGGATAAGGACGTCGGCGTGGACCGAGTCGAACCAAGTAGAGACAGAGGCGAGGAAGCCGCGCCGCCGGAGCAAATCTGGCGGTCAGCAGCCGACAACTATCACAGCGGGGCCCGGAATTTCGGTCAAAACCACGCTCACCTATTGCTTGAACCGGCTCCACTCGCCTCGGTGGAGCCGAGTTCAAGGGATGATCCCCATTTTCCATCTGGGCACCCGCCTTCAGACCCAGCGGCAACCTCGCCTGAGACTGCCAGCGAGGTTGCCCGACGCCCGATCTCTCCGTGATTGGAAGCGGAGAAGTGGGAGGGGGGGCGAAAATAACCGATCTCAGAACCTCAAGGCCCGCCCGCCCGCATTTCCTGCAATCGCCTGGCACCGCTCCGTACTCGTTGCCCGGGAGATTGCCTGGCACCGTACGGCGCCACCGCAATCGCCTGACACCATTCGGTGGGCTCGATTCGATTGGGAATCACCAAGCACCAAACCACCCGGCGATTACCCGGCACCTTCGGGCCAAAGCGCTCAAGCGAATATCCTGGCACCGACTGTCGGTTTTCTCGGCTTTCTCCGTCGCGTCAGCGGCTGGGAGCTGTTACCGTGACTCGTCGTCTATGAAGAATTCACTTGAAACGCGGCTGGGCATTTTCTTTGCCCTGGTGGTCGTTGCTGGCTTTGTGCTGTTTGAGTTGGCTGGTGGCGGTCGCTGGCTGCTACGTGGTCAGGAGGTTCGGGCTCGATTCAAGAGCGCTGGGGATCTGAAGGTTGGTGACCCGGTCAAATTGGCAGGCGTCAATGTCGGCCGAGTCGCGGATATTCGGCTGGCCGGCCAGGCGGTGGAGGTGGTGATGAAGGTTGACGAAAATGCCGAGGTGCGGACCGATAGTTCCGCTCAAATTCGGTTCACCGGCCTGATGGGACAGAACTTTGTTGCCCTGACCTTTGGATCGGAAAATGCCCCCCGGCTGGTTGGTGGTGGGGTGGTTCAGGCGCGGGAGCAGGCGGACTTGGCCCAAATTTTCGAAAAACTCGATGGCGTCGCCGATGGCGTCCAATCCATGACCAAAAGTTTTGGGGGCGATCAAATGGGGCAACTTCTGGGCCCCATCGCCGAGGTCGTAAAAGAAAACCAACCCCGGATCAACGCGCTTATGGCCAATCTGGCAACCCTGACCACGGGTCTGACCGAAGGCAAGGGTACCGTTGGTAAGCTGCTGCAGGATGACGCTCTTTACTCGACCGCGATCGCCACTGTCACCAACTTGAATTCGGTGGCCGGGGACGCCCGCGGTTTGTTTGCCAAAGCCGATGGAATGTTGTCCGACACCCAAGGGTTGGTGGGTGACGCACGGAAAGTCATGGGCGGGATCGAGCGGGGAGAAGGTTCGGTTGGTAAACTCCTGAAGGACGACACCCTGGCCAAACAGACCACGGCCGCGATGTCGAATTTGCGCGAGATCCTTGAAAAGGTGAATCGCGGTCAGGGCACAGTGGGTAAAGTGGTCAACGATGATACGTTGTTGCGCAATGTGAAGTTGACCCTGCAAAAGGTCGACAAGGCGACCGAGGGGTTGGAAGATACCGGCCCGCTCAGCGTTTTGGGCACCATGCTCCAAACTTTGTTCTGACGCTGAGATGTTCATGGCTGACGAACGGTTGTCGGGAACTTCCGGCCGGTAAACGCTTATAATTGCCCCCCGTTTGTAGGGTGACGCGAGTGCCCCAAGTAGGTTTGCGCTGTTCATCAGGGGATTGTTGGCTTGGGTTCAATCAATCGTTGAATCTCCGTCCGGAGTTGGCTGTTGGGCGGTATGCCAAAAGCCAACTCCCGGTGGCCCTTGTCCCTTCCTGATTTATTGGATGGCTCAATTCCGCGGTTTCCTCCGCGTGGAATCACCCTAACCTCCGACCGTGCATCCTTCGCAGCGAGCGATCGCCCACTATCAGGGAATGGCCGGGAAAGCCTATCATTCAGGCAAACGGGGTGTGCCGAAATTGGCCTTGCCGTGGATCTATCGGGCGCGGGCGGAATTGTTTCAACCCCACGTCAAGCCGACGGACGCGCTCTTGGAATGGGGGTGTGGGGCGGGGTGGAACCTCGCCGCCTTGCGAGCGGGGCGACGGGTGGGCATGGATGTCGAGTCCGCCTTGCAGGACGAGGTGGAAGTTTCCGGGGCGCAGTTTGTGGCGACCACCCGCACGTTTTCCGATGCCGCGTTTGACGTGATTGTTTCCCACCACTCCCTCGAACACGCTCCTGATCCTCTCTTCGTATTGATCGAATTGCTGCGTCTGCTGCGCCCTGGCGGGCACTTGTTGCTGGCCGTGCCCTACGAGAGTTCCCGAATACAGCGCCGCTACAATCCGGCGGAACCCAACCACCACCTTTTCTCCTGGAATCCACAAACGCTCGGCAATCTGGTGGCTCTCGCCGGGTTGCGGGTCGAATCCGTGGAGTTGCGTCCGTATGGTTATGATCGGGCGGCGGCCGCGTATGCCGTGCGCTTTTCCGCCGGCGAACCGGGCTTTCGCCTGCTCCGCCGCCTGGCCCGCTGCCTGCGGCCCATCAAGGAAGTCAGCCTCCGTGCCACCCGGCCTGGATTGTAACGGGCAGCGGTGTGTTCGCCTGCGGTTCACGTTGAAATTCCGCCAACCTCCCACCAATCTGCGATGAACATGGCAGCCGACTCTGCACCGCAAACCGAACGACCGATGGAGGCCCTGAAACAGGCGGACCAAGCCATTGAGGCCGCGCTCCGACCGTCCGCCTTCGCCGATTTCACCGGACAGCCCAAGGTGAAGGAACGTTTGGAGATTGCGGTCGAGGCCGCTCGTCGACGCGGGGAGGCTTTAGATCACATCCTGCTTTCCGGTCCGCCCGGATTGGGGAAAACCACCATTGCCAACATTCTGGCCCGCGCGATGGGAACCAATCTTCGGGCGACCAGTGGACCTACGATCGAAAAGGCCGGCGACTTGGCAGGATTGCTCACCAATCTTGAGGCGGGCGATGTTCTCTTCATCGACGAGATCCATCGGCTGCAGAAGAATGTCGAGGAATACCTCTATCCGGCGATGGAGGATTACAAGCTGGACATCATCATCGACCAGGGCCCCAACGCCCGCACGGTGCAACTGAAGCTGCCCCGTTTCACCTTGATTGGGGCCACGACCCGGAGTGGCCTGCTTTCGTCGCCCATGCTGACTCGATTCGGCATCCGGGAACGGCTGGATTACTACTCATCAGACCAGCTGCAGAAAATTGTCACCCGGGCGGCTGGATTGCTGAAAGTCGAGATTGAAGCGGAGGGCGCGTTTGAGATTGCGCGACGAAGTCGCGGCACTCCCCGGATTGCGGGGAATCTGCTCCGGCGCGTGCGGGACTATGCCGAGGTGCGCAGCGACGGACGGATCACGGCCCCGCTGGCGGACAAGGCGCTCGGGATTTTGGAGATCGACCGTCATGGTCTGGACGAGATGGATAAGCGCATTTTGGAAACGGTGATCACCAAGTTTGGTGGCGGGCCGGTGGGAGTGAATTCCCTGGCGGTGGCCGTGGGCGAGGAACCCGACACCATCGAAGAGGTGTACGAACCCTATCTCATCATGGAAGGCTACTTGAATCGGACGCCGCAGGGTCGTGTGGCCACCGATCTCGCCTTCCAGCGTCTGGGGTTGCGGGCGGTGACTGGCCGGCAGTCGGCGCTTCTGTAGGGCCAGGCGATCGTGGTCGCCTTGGGATGTGGGTTTTGCTCTGCAATTCAACCAGTTCCGCGGTGGCGCGGCCCGGTGGCCCGGCGGATGGCGTGAACTTTGGCGGGGGCGTTGGTTGCCCGCTAGCGTCCTAGGATGAAGCCGCCACTATTGGCTCGTCCGGAGGTCATACTCACGCACGAAAGCGATCTCGACGGGTTTGTCTCCGGGCTGATTCTTCAGCGGCTCGCCAAGCAAATCTTCGAGACCGATGTTGAATTGCAAGCCTACCACTATCAGGGCTGGAAAATGCGCTCCCTGCGCGAGGATGTGGCATGGGTGGCTGATTTCACCTTCGAAGCCCGCATGGACCGGGAGAACTGGCTGGTGGTGGACCATCACAACACCAGCACACCCGTCCGGCAGGCGCATTGGATACACGACCCGCAGAAGTCCGCCGCTCTCCTATGCTATGAGCTGGCGGTGACCCATGGATTGGGTTCGCCTCGCTTGGAGAGGCTGGTGCACCTGACCAATCTCGGTGACCTCTTCCTGGAGAACGATCCCGACTTCGGATTGGCCTGCGATTACGCCAGTTTGGTGAAGACCTACGGATTCTGGAACCTGCACCTGATTCTGAATGGAAACCTGGAGGCGCTGCTGGATCATCCTCTGCTGGAGGTGATGAAAACCAAGCGGTTGGTGGAGGATCCCATCGGATACGCGCTGGCGGTCACCAGCCAAACGGAGTTGTCGCCGACGATCGGAACGGTGCGTCCGCCAGTGGGCAACACGAATCTGATCGTTCACCAGTTGCTGAACACCGGTGATACCAAGTATTCCGTGTTGGTATCGATTTATCGCAAGGGAATGGGCAATTTCGTGGTGAGTTTTCGCAGCAGGAATGGAGAAGCTTTGACGGTGGCCCAGAAATTTGAGGGCGGTGGCGGCCACCCGAATGCGGCCGGCGCAATGCTTCCGCGGGGCATCAATACGTACGACGACGCGATTGAATTCCTTCGCGTTCGTCTCAATGCCGCGGCGATCCCGGCGGGCCATGGTCCGGCGATGGCGGGACTCAATGAAGCATTTACCACCTTGAAGTGGCCGGCTTGACCGGTGCCGCCCGGATGAATTGAAGTGGCTGGCGATGGCCGGCATTTCCCTTGGATCGGCCTGCCGTGCCCGGGGTTGCCGGGGGGGGAGGCGGACTCGGGACGGGGTTGAGTTGAATGTCGATCCCGGCCGGGGAGTCAGGCTGCGCGAGTTAGAATCGGACGATCCGCCCTTGAATGGGACTGGACGTCCGGCAACGCTAACCGCTACAAAGTCACTTTATGCCTGAATATGCCGTTATTTCGGCTCCCGACCGATTGCGCTCGGGAGTTCGTCGAATCACCGCCACTGCCACGGTTGCCTTCGCCCTGATCGGAGCGCTGGGAAGCCTCCCCAGCCAGGCGCAGAACGCCAAAGTGCGGGAGGAATTGTTGCAGAAGGATTTCCCGTTCACGTCCGCCTGCATTGGCGCCACGTTCCCCAGCAACAACGTGGCCTACAAGGGGATCGCTATCCGGGTTGACAATGACGCGACCCTGTTGTGGGACACGGACTTGCTGCGTTTCGCGGCGGGTTGGACCGGGGGCTACATCACGACGACCGGAGTGGCCTTTGATGCCGCTCACGGCAAGCACCCCAATCTGAACGGTGACCAAAAATTCGGCACGATCCATGGTCCGGGTGTGGCGGGTGCGGATGGGGATTTTTCCGATAAGCGCCCCGAGCCGTACGGGCCGGTGCGGGCGGATCTGGCCCGCTGGGATGGGTTGCATGTGAATGGGATGAAAGTGCTGCTGAATTACACGGTGCGCGGCACGAAAGTTTCCGAGGAGCCGGGCAGCGTGGCTGCGAACGGACAGGTTGGTTTTACGCGCACTTTGCGCCTGAATCCCCCGAAATCGGGTGTTATCTTCAAGTCGCAAAAGGTGCCCGAGGCGTTTTCCTTGGCGATTTGTGATCTGGCCGGCGGGACGTTCTCGGGTGGTGGCAATGAATTTGCCGGAACCGAGAATGGGCAACAGACCCGGGTGGCTCTGGTCGGAGCGCCGAAGGGCGTGAGCTTGAAGGCCACCGGCGGTCGCCTTTCGTTGCAAGTGGCCAAGGGTACCCGTGCCGGGTTCCTCAAAGTGGTGATCTGGAACGGACCGGAAGCCGCGGGGGCAAATTTTGCCCGTCTTACCGCCGGCGAACCCGCCTTTACCGCCGATTTCGCCCACGGCGGTGCACCGCACTGGCCGGAAACAGTGGTTACCAAAGGTGTTTTGGGGACCAGCCAGACCCCGGACGCGGCCTATGTCACGGATTCACTGACGTCACCCGAAAACAATCCCTGGAAACGCCAAATCCGCTGGGGCGGGTTCGACTTCTTCAAGGACGGAAAGTCGGCAGCCTTCTGCACGCATGACGGCGATATCTGGATTGTCAGCGGTATCGATGCCGGGCTGGAAAAACTCACTTGGCGGCGTTTCGCGTCGGGCCTGTACGAACCCCTGGGCTTGGTGATCGCGGATGACGTCATTTACGTCAGTGGCCGCGACGGCATCACCCGTTTCAAGGACCTCAACGGCGATGGTGCGGCGGACTACTACGAGAATTTCAACCACGACATCATGAGCACCCGCGGTTTTCATGAGTTTGTCTTTGATTTGCAACGGGATGCGGCTGGGAACTTCTATTTTGCGAAGGCCAATCCGGTCAACGGTGGCGGTCGTGGGTTTGGCGATTGGAAGGCAAGCTTGGGCAATGGCACGGTTTGCAGTCATGCCGGCTGCCTCTTTAAGGTGTCTCCCGACGGCAAAAAATTCGAAGTGGTCGCTCGCGGATTGCGCGCTCCCAATGGTATTGGCGTTCGTGCCGACGGGCAGGTTACGACCTCCGACAATGAAGGCACCTGGGTGCCCACCACGCCGATCAACTGGGTCGACGGCAAGGCCTTCCACGGGGTGCAAAACGAGTACTCCACTGTGGTCAATGACAAGTTCGTTCCCCCTCTGATGTGGTTGTCCCATAACGACTACGACAATTCCGGCGGTGGGCAGATTTGGGTGACCAGCGACAAGTGGGGACCCTTCAAGGGGGAACTGCTGCATGAAAGCTACGGCAAATCGTCACTGTATCTGGTCATGCGCCAGGGCATCTCCAACGGACGGCAGCAGGGCGCGGTGGTTAAATTCCCTCTGAAATTCACCAGCTCGGTCATGCGCGCCCATTTCAGTCCCCAAGATGGTCAGCTGTACGTCGCGGGTTTGAGCGAGTGGCAGTCGAACGCGGCGAAGAAGACCGGATTTGATCGGGTTCGCTACACGGGCAAACCGGTTTATGGAGTCACTGCTACCAAAGTGGTGCCCGGTGGCGTCCAGTTGACGTTCAGCCAGCCTTTGGATGCCGCCTCGGTGGCGGATATCCAGAACTGGTCAGGCAAGCGTTGGAACTATCGTCGCACGGAGAACTACGGGTCGCCCGAAGTCAGTGTGAAAGACGCGCAAAAGAACGGTCGTGACACACTGGAAATCACGACGGCAAGCCTGGGGGCGGACGGGCGGACAGTCACCTTGAAGATCGACGACGTGAAACCCGTGATGCAGCAAAGCCTGAAGTGGGACATCAAGGCGAAGGACGGCACGAAGATCGCCCAGGAAATTCAACAAACGGTTCATGAAGTCCCGATCGTTACCTCGGTAAACTGAGCGTGGTGCCAAGCACCCTGCTGCCGACGGTTGGCAGCGAAGCAACGCCCCGGCGCGGGGATGGATTCATCTCCGCGCCGGGTGCCCCCGGTGTCGCCGTTTTGCCTGGGGCGCCGAGGAACTGATGCTCCAGCGGGCTGGGATTATCGCCCGCACCATAAAATCGCTCCCAGGCCTCTTCCTCTTCCTGTCCTTATTGGTCGCAACAGTGCGGCTGATCGCCTCTGTAGGCGAGCGAGGCTGCCTTCTCAGCCGATCTCCGAGTGATGCGTGCATGTTTGTCGCCCCTGGCAGCATCCGTTCGCCATTGAGCCCTCGCGGTCCACCGCCCACAAACAAGTCCGGATCAATCTGTGAAGGTGTTGAGCGCGCCCAACACCCGTGGATTGGGACTCATCGCCCAAGGAGCCCTTCCTGCCGTTTTGAGGCAGAACCTCGTCATCGGGGCCTGGCCCGGAGTAGGGACCCGCGATAGCCGCGACGAAGGGCTTCGCATACCGGACCCTGGGCTTGACATGCCAATCCAACGCCCCGGAACCGTGCATTGCCGGTCACTCCAGGGATGGAGTCGTTTCGTCGGCCCAGTCCCCCGACCCAACCGCCGGGCCCGCGCCCGGCATTTCCTGACCGTCCCGATTCAGCATCAATTCGATTCCCTCGGCGCAATAGAGGAAATGTTTCCCCGGCTAATTAATACGTCGGTGTCATTCCCTAAATGCCTATTTTTAATCGACAGAAATGCCACCACGGATGCCCTGCATTCAATGCCCGTGGAGTCACAAAGCGAGTTCTGGTGCCAGATCCGGGTGCCTGATACAGGCACTGGTTATCCTATATACAAAATGTCGAGCCACACCAATTCAACCGTATGACTCAACTGCCCGGCCAATTCTATAACCAAACTCAGGCGCGCTTTCCCGTCCCCGCGGGAATGCCGAACCAGGAAATTTCCCTTCCGGCAGACGAGCGTGCAGAACCGAAGAACACCGGTCGGCCCGAGTTGGGCGTAACCGGCGGACGATGCATGGGGCCCGCTTCCAGCTCCCCCGGGATCTTCGAAGTCCCGACGGTGTGCCAGCCGCCTCCAGCTCCGGTTGGCCCGAGAAACTCGCCTTGCCACCCTCAACCTAACCTCACTGTCCGTCTGAATGATCGCCCAAACCGCCCCAAAACCGCCAGGGAGCGCCGCCCGTGAAGGCGGGCAGGGCAGGGCCGGCCGGCAGTAGCTCCTGATGCCCTTCCTCGGACCCCTCAACAGAGTCACAGGGTTGTGGATTTTCAGTGGATCCTCATAGAAAAACGGCCAGAGCCATGAGGCAGTGGAATTACACGGTCAGAAAACCCCTGCAAAACAGGGTCCTCAGGCGCTTTTGTAGAAAATGTTTCCAAAAAGCCTTGCGCATTTGCCCCGCATCCATAAAGTCCCCGCTCCCGTTGCCGTGGGTTTCCACAGTAAACGATGAGTTCGGCCGATAACTGATCCGCTTCACGCGGTAAGGAGTGATGGCCGGGCGACACGTCGGGCGCAAGCCTCGTGGGATTAATTGAGAAATTTGTTGTTGTTGTGAAAACGTTTCGACCGCTGACGCCGTCGCTGCGCTATCTCACGATCGCGGACTTTTCGGACATCACGAAAACCCGACCGGAGAAGTCGCTGGTTTACACCCGCAAAAAAACGGGTGGACGGAACGCCCATGGACGGGTTACTGCCCGTGCCATTGGCGGTGGACATAAACAAAAAGTCCGCTCTGTGGACTTTCGCCGTAACCGCTTCGGAATCGAAGGCAAGGTAATTGCCGTCGAGTACGATCCGATCCGCTCGGCGCGTCTCGCGCTGGTGGAGTATGCCGACAAGGAGAAGGTATACATTCTGTGCCCGCAGGGCTTGGAAGTCGGTGCAACGGTTACGAGTGGCCCCGCAGCTCCTCCGACCGTTGGGAACGCCTTACCGCTTTCCAACATTCCGGTGGGATTGCCAATCCACAATCTGGAGATGATCCCCGGCAAGGGTGGACAGATGGTGCGGTCCGCGGGTTCCGCGGCCTCGCTGATGTCTCGCGATTCCGGATACGCCACGATTCGCCTCCCCAGTGGAGAAATCCGGCGGATTCACGAATCCTGCCTTGCCACCATCGGCCAAGTCGGCAACACCCAGCACGAGAACGTTGTTCTCGGCAAGGCTGGACGCTCCATTCACCGTGGTCGTCGTCCGATGTCCCGCGGTATGGTGCGCAACCCGGTTGACCATCCCAACGGTGGTGGCCAGGGCAAGTCAAAGGGTGGTGGCGGTCGCCAGCATCTCACTTCGCCTTGGGGCCTCTTGGCCAAGGGTTATCGCACCCGCAATAAAAAGAAGATTTCGAACCGGTTCATTCTCGTCCGTCGGGACGGCCGGCCGATGAAACTCAAGTAAGGCGCTTCAACTAAGACAAATCTATGGGTCGCTCACTCAAGAAAGGTCCGTTTGTTGACTTGCCCTTGTTGGCAAAAGTCAACAAGGCCAAAGCCATCAAGTCCAAGGCGCCGATCAAGACCTGGTCACGTCGTTCCACCATCACGCCCGATTTCGTAGGTCTCACGATCAACGTGCACAACGGCAAGGTCTTCAATCTGGTTTTCGTTACGGAAAACATGGTGGGTCACAAACTGGGGGAATTTAGTTTCACCCGGACATTCAAAAAGCACGGGGCTCACACCGCGAAGGCGGAAGCCAAGTAGACAACGGAGTTACCGCCATGGAAGTTCAGGCTATTCTCAAAAATTTCCGGATGTCGCCGCAAAAGGTGCGCGAAGTCGTCCGGCAGGTGCAGGGCTTGCCCGCCGTTCAGGCGCTGGCAGTCCTGCAGGTGGTGCCGCGCAAATCCGCCCGCGCTGTCGCCAAGACCCTCGAATCCGCGATCGCCAATGCGGAGCACAATCACGGGCTCAAACGTGAGGCGCTGATGATCAAGTACGCGTTTGCGCAGACTGCCGGGCAGTTCAAGCGCTTCCAGCCCAAGGCCCGCGGTTCCGCCGGCCCTATCATCAAGCGCAACTCCCACATCAAGATCGTCCTCAGCGACAACTAAGCCATGGGCCAAAAAACTAATCCAATCGGTCTGCGCATTCCCGTTACCCGGGACTGGCGCTCCAAGTGGTACGCGCCGAAGAAGGACTTCGGCTCTCTCTTGGTCGAGGATCAAGTCATTCGTGGGATCATCAAGCGCAAGCTGACGGGTGCCTCCGTTACCCGCATCTCCATCGAACGGGCAGCCAACCGTTGCCGCGTCACCATCCACACCGCCCGTCCGGGTGTTGTGATTGGTCGCAAAGGTTCGGAGATCGACAATCTCAAAATCGAATTGTCCAAACTGACGGGCAAGGAGATCTATGTCGACATCCAGGAGGTCAAGTCTCCGGATATGGATGCTCAGCTGGTGGCGGAAAATGTGGCTCTCCAGTTGGAGCGCCGTATTGCCTTCCGCCGCGCCATGAAAAAGGCCGTACAGATGGCCATGGACTTGGGCGCCAAGGGCATCAAGATCCGATGTGCCGGCCGTTTGGGTGGAGCGGAGCTCGCGCGGGTGGAAATCTACCACCAGGGCAGTGTCCCGCTGCACACTCTGCGGGCGAATGTGGATTACGGCTTCGCTGAAGCCGCCACTGTGTACGGCAAATTGGGAGTCAAGTGCTGGATCTGCAAGGGTGAGAACACCAAGCGATCCGCTCCTGAGCCGCGTCGAAGCGAACCCCGGGCGGAAACGCCGGCGGCCGCTTGACCTAACCCCGAGTCTCAACATTTAAATTAGGAACTAAAGCGTATGGCAATGATGCCCGCCCGTGTAAAGTACCGGAAGATGCAGCGCGGAAGCCGCACTGGCATCGCCTCCCGGGGCAATACGGTGGCCTTTGGTGAGTACGGTCTTCAGGCGTTGGAACGCTGCTGGATGGATGCCAAGCAGATCGAGGCGGCCCGCGTGGCCGTGACTCGCTTCCTCAAGCGCCGTGGCAAGGTCTGGATCCGGATTTTCCCGGACAAGAGCTTCAGCAAGAAGCCGTTGGAAGTTCGAATGGGTACCGGCAAAGGTGGCGTTGAAGGCTGGGTGGCCGTCATCCGTCCTGCCAGTGTCCTGTTTGAAATTGATGGTGTACCCGAGGCGCAAGCCCGGGAGGCCTTCCGCCTGGCTTCGACCAAGCTGCCCATCAGCGTTAAATTCATTTCCCGGCATAAGCTCGGCTAAGGAGTCCATATGGCCCAAATCTCAATTAAAGAACTGACTGCCCCTGAGCTGACTGCCAAAGGTCGCGAGTTGCGGCAGGAACTGTTTAACCTGCGGCTTCAGCAATCCACGGCGCGATTGGAGAAACCGCATCGCCTTGCGACGCTCCGTCGCGACATTGCCCGGTGCGAAACCCGGATCACTGAACTCCGTAAAAAATCTTGATAGGTATGGCTGAAGCAATCCAGATCGAGGCTCGTGGCCACCGTAAAGAACGGGTCGGCGAAGTGGTCTCCAACAAGATGACCAAGACTGTGGTCGTCCGCGTCGAACGGCGTTTTCGCCACGCGAAATTCAACAAGATCGTGACCGCGTTTACCAAGTTTTACGCCCACGACGAAAAGAGCGAGGCCAAGATTGGCGATCTCGTACGCATCCAGGAAACGCGGCCGCTTTCACGCCTCAAACGCTGGCGTTTGATGGAAGTGCTCAAGGCCGATGGTTCCTCCAAGTCCGCCAACTAATCCTTCTCCCCTACTGACATGCTGCAAATCCGCTCCAGTCTCGATGTTGCTGACAACACGGGTGCCAAGGTCGCGTGGACCATCGGTGTTTTGGGTCGTAACCAAAAGTACGCCGCCGTCGGTGACGTGATCAAAGTCCACATCAAGGAAGCCGCTCCGGACGGTACCGTGAAAAAGGGCGACGTCTGTAACGCCGTGGTGGTTCGCACCCGCCAGCCCATTCGCCGCTCGGATGGATCTTACCTGCGCTTTGATGCCAACGCCATTGTCATCATCAATCCCGAGGGCGAACCGAAGGGAACCCGCATTTTCGGACCGGTGGCGCGCGAGCTCCGAGAGAAAAAATTCATGAAGATCATTTCGCTGGCCCCCGAGGTCATCTGAAAAGATCCACCGAACTATGCCCACGAAATTTCACGTAAAGAAAGGCGACGAGGTCGTCGTGATCGCCGGTTCCGCCAAGGGCCGACGCGGCAAGGTCACCAAACTTCAAGCCACCCGGCTCGCCGTGGTGCTTGAAGGTACCGATGAGCGCTCCAAGGAAACGGATGACAAGAAGCGCCTGGTAAAGCCCACCTTGCACTACATCCGCAAGAACCAGCAGAATCCGGAAGGCCGGATGCTGTGGCTGGAAGGACCGATTCACGTATCCAACGTGATGAAGGTGTCTGATATTGAAGCCCGCAAAGCCCGGAAGGCCGCCAAGTAAGCCATGAAGCCCCGTTTGCAGAACAAGTACGAGCAGGAAGTGCGTGCCTCGCTGATCCAAAAGCGCGGTTACAAAAACCCGCTCCAAGTGCCGCGTATCGAAAAGATCGTGGTCAACATGGGTGTGTCCGCCTCCAAGGAAAAAGGCGCGCTCGAAGAGGCCGTCAAGGACATGACTGCAATCACCGGCCGCAAACCGGTGATCAACAAGGCCCGCAAGAGCATTGCCAATTTCAAGCTTCGTCAGGGTATGTCCGTGGGTTGCCGCGTGACCCTGCGTCGGCAGGTGATGTATGAATTCCTTGACCGCTTGGTGACGACCGCGCTTCCGCGTATTCGTGACTTCCGCGGAGTGGGTGTGCGCCAGTTCGACGGCCGCGGGACCTATTCCCTCGGTCTGTCGGATCAGAGCATTTTCCCCGAGATCGAATTGGACAAAGTGAAGTTCACGCAAGGTATGGACATCACGATTGTTACCACGGCCGATACGAACGAAGAGGCCTACGACCTGCTCAAATTCATGGGCATGCCGTTCTCGAAATAACCTTATCCGTAACTGATTATGGCCAAAAAATCCTGGCTGGCTCGCGACAAAAAGAAGGCCGATACGGTCAAGAAGTTTGCTGCAGTCCGCGCTGAACTCAAGGCGAAGGGGGACTATATCGGTCTCGCCAAGCTGCCCAAGAACGCGAGCCCCGTCCGCGGGGTGAACCGGTGTAAGCTCACCGGCCGCCGTCATGCTTTTATTCGCAAGTACGGGGTTTCCCGCCTTACCTTCCGCGAACTCGCCTTGAACGGTCAGATTCCGGGTGTCACCAAGGCCAGCTGGTAAAATATTACTGCCATGCACGATCCCATTTCCGATCTCCTTACACGCATCCGCAATGCCGGGGCAGCCCAGCATCCGTCTCTCGTGATTCCCCATTCCAAGATGAAGGAATCCGTGGCCCACATCCTCAAGCGTGAGGGCTACCTGAACGACGTATCCGTCGAGGGTGACAAGCTGAAATCGCTCAAACTTGGGCTCCGCTACGACGGCAAGAAGAGCGTCATCGTCGGTTTGCGCCAAATCAGCACCCCCGGTCTGCGACGCTATGTGCGGAGCACCGAAATTCCCCGAGTTCTCGGCGGGATGGGTGTGGCAATCGTCTCCACCTCTAAAGGCGTTATGTCTGGTCAGGACGCCAAGAAACAGAATCTGGGCGGCGAACTGGTTTGTTACGTCTGGTAAAAGGACTCCTATGTCACGAATTGGAAAGCAACCGGTAACAATCCCCGCCAAAGTCAAGGTTTCGATCAAAGGAAACCAGATCGCGGCCGAGGGGCCGAAGGGCAAGCTCGATCTGACGCTGCCGCGCCTCACCACCGCCAAAATCGACGGTGAGATCATCACGGTAAGCCGTGACAATGAAACCAACCAGGCCAAGGCCATGCACGGTTTGGCGCGCTCCCTGGTGAACAACGCCGTCAAGGGTGTGAGTGAGGGATATCAAAAGAAGCTGGAAATCCAGGGCGTCGGGTTTAAGGCGACGGTCAAGGGCAATCTTGTTGACCTAGCACTGGGTTTTTCCCATCCGATTCTGTATCCGATTCCGGCCGGCATCAAAGTTGTGGTGGAAGAAAACACCAAGGTAACTATTGATGGGGCTGACAAAGAACTCGTGGGCCGTGTGGCCTCGGAGATTCGAAGCTATTATCCGCCGGAGCCTTACAAGGGCAAGGGTGTCCGGTACGCCGGTGAGCAGGTCAAGCGCAAGGAAGGCAAGACCGTTCAGTAACGCAGTCATTAATCCAACATTTTCGCGGCAGCATGAGAACCGAAAAGAAGCACAATCTGGCCCAGAAACGTCACTGGCGGGTCCGTTCCAAAGTGATTGGTTCAGCCGAACGTCCCCGCATGGCGGTGAAGTTCAGCGGCCAGCACATCTATGTTCAGTTTGTGGACGACGCCGTGGGACGCACCCTGGCCGCCGTCGGCACCCGGGACAAGGCCTCTCCCACCAATCCGAAGGGAGCCAATGTCGCCAATGCGATCCAGATAGGAAAGCGCGCTGCAGCCGCAGCCCAGGCAGGTGGCATATCCGCAGTGGTATTCGATCGCGGCTCCGCGCGATACCATGGTAAGGTGAAGGCGTTGGCCGACGCCGCTCGTGAAGCAGGACTCAAGTTTTAACTCTAACCAGAAACTATTGTGGCTGACGAAAAAGAAATCACCGCTGCTGCCGGGTCTGTTCCCGAAGTGGCGCTAGTGGCTGACGCCGCTCCGGCTCCGGAGCGGTCCGGTGGGGCTGGTGGAGATCGGGGCGATCGCGGTCCCCGTAATGATCGTGGTGATCGGGGTGGAAACCGTCCCCGGCGCCGTAACATGGAACCCGAGGCTCCCCGTGATGGATTGACCGACAAGGTCATCTTCATCAATCGATCGTCCAAGGTCGTCAAAGGCGGTCGCCGCTTTAGCTTCAGCGCGCTGGTGGTTGCGGGTGACCGTGACGGCCGCGTGGGTCTGGGTTTGGGTAAGGGTGGCGAGGTCAGTGAATCCATCAAGAAGGGTACTGAAAACGCCAAGAGCCGTTTGGTGAAAGTTTCCCTCGCGGCGGCTACCATTCCGCATGAGGTCTATTCCGAATACGGTGGTGCGAAGGTCCTGCTACGTCCGGCCAGTCCGGGTACGGGTTTGATCTGCGGTAAGACGGTGCGCGCGGTGGTTGAATCCGCCGGCGTCCGTGATGTCCTGTCCAAGTCGCTGGGATCCAAGAATGCTGCCAATGTCGCCAAGGCGACACTGCAAGCGCTGCGCCAGTTGCGCACCCGCGAACAAATCTACACTGCCCGCGGCATTGAAAGCCGCCTCAAGAAAGTTGCCTGAACATGCGTCTTCATGATTTAAAGCCCCGTCCGGGTTCCAAACACCGCCGCAAGCTCCTTGGCCGCGGCGAGTCGAGCGGTCACGGGAAAACCTCCGGTCGCGGTGGTAAGGGCCAGAGTGCCCGTTCCGGTAGTTCGATCCGTATCGGATTCGAGGGTGGTCAGATGCCCCTGGCGCGTCGATTGCCCAAGCGCGGTTTCAATAACGCGCGATTCAAGATCTCGTTCCAGCCGATTAATCTGGCTGCGTTGAACGCTTTCGAAGACGGAGCTGTGGTGGATCGTACTTCCTTGTTGGCTGTGGGACTCATCAACACCCGCGCCCCTGGCATCAAAGTCCTCGGGAACGGCGAACTCAAGAAGAAGCTCACGGTCAAAGCGGCCGCCTTCAGTGCCAAAGCCCGGGCTGCAATTGAAAAGCTCGGCGGGCAGGTTGAGGTGGTGTAAGCGTCCACGTCCCCAAATTCTACTTTCAACGCCATGTTTGGTCAGATCTTCCGCACCTTTGCCAACTGCATGAAGATTCCGGAGCTGCGCTCCCGGATTATCTTCACGCTGTTAGTGCTCGGCGTCGCGCGGTTGATCGCGCTGACCCCGATCCCGGGTCTCAACGGCGCTGCGTTGAATGAGCATTTTGAGAAGGATGCGAGCAGCGGTGGGGGCGCTTTGGGAATCTATAGCTTGTTCACGGGTGGTGCCTTGGAGCGCTGTGCCGTGGGTTCCCTCGGAATCATGCCGTACATCTCGGCGACCATCGTTTTGCAATTGCTGACGGCGGTTCTTCCCGGACTGGCCAAGCTGGCCCGTGAAGAAGGTGGACGGGCCAAGATCATTGCTTACGGACGCTATCTGACGGTTCTCCTCTGCATCGGTCAGGGCCTCGCCTTGGCGGTTAGCTGGAAGAATCCCCAGCAGGCCTTTAACTACAACGGTCTAGACCAGATTGTTCTCATCGAGAATAGCTGGATTTATATAACCCAGACAGTCGTGGTGCTGACCGCAGGGACACTTTTGATCATGTGGCTCGGCGAGCAGATTTCCGAGCGCGGTGTGGGTAACGGTGTGTCGCTGGTGATCACCATCGGCATCCTCGCCCGCTTGCCAATTGCTGCGACAGCGTTTTGGAACATGTTCTTCCCGGCTGGCGGCGGTGATGGCAAGAACTGGGTGCACTTGGTATTGCTGCTGGGACTTTTGGTGGTGGTGGTGGCGGGAGTTATCCTGGTCACGCAAGGACAGCGCAAGATTCCCGTGCAGCACGCTCAACGCGCGGTGGGTCGCAAGGTATTCGCCGGGGGTACTTCATTCATGCCCTTGAAGGTGAATTACGCGGGTGTGATGCCGGTGATTTTCGCCTCAGCCATCTTGATGTTCCCGGCTCTGTTGTTCGGACGCATCGCTACCTGGGCGAGTAATTCCTCCTTTCAACAAGTCTTTGGTTTTCTTGGACGGGTGTTGTCCAACCAGCACTGGTTCTATTTGGTGGCGGAATCGCTGATGATCATCTTCTTCAGCTACTTCTGGGTGGCTACTCAGTTCAACGAGATTCAAATTGCGGATGATTTGAAAAAGAGTGGTGGGTATGTCCCCGGCATTCGGCCAGGTCAGGCGACGAGCGACTTTCTCCACCGCTGCATGAGCCGATTGACGCTGGCAGGGGCGGTGTTCCTGGCGATTCTGGCGGCCGTTCCGTGGTTGCTGAACAAGTCCTTGGGTGTGGATTTCAATGTGGCCAGCTTCTTTGGTGGCACGTCCCTTTTGATTACGGTTGGTGTTATTCTCGACACGATGCGCACAATGGAGTCGTACTTGCTTCTCCGGCAGTATGACGGGTTCCTGGGCGGCAAGGGCGGCAAGGGCCGTGTGTTGAAGTGATTTTCGGAGTGTTCTTTGTCAAAATCTCCGCTTCTGAACCTTGAGTTCAGAGGCAAGAAAGTGAAATGGCCAAACCCGTGCCGAAGAAAGCGCCTGAGATTGAACTCATGCGCGAGGCGGGAAGGGCGGCTTGCCGGGTACTACGGCAGGCGGCTGGATTGGTGCAACCGGGCATGACGACGCGTGAACTGGACCGCAAGGTCGGTGAACTCATCCGAGAGCAGGGTGGTACCAGTGCGTTTTTGGGCTACCGAGGCTTTCCGATGCAGTGTTGTCTGTCTGTCAATGAGGCAGTTATACACGGAATTGGTAACAATCGACGGCTCCAGTTTGGCGACCTGTTGAAGCTGGATGTCGGGGTACGACATAAGGGTTACGTGGGAGACGTGGCGATGACCGTAGCGGTCGGAGGCTGTTCTCCCCGGGATCAGGACTTAATGGACGTGACCATCCGGAGCCTCCATGCTGGTATCGCCGCTGCGCGCCCCGGAGGTCGGGTCAGTGACATCGGTCGAGCGGTTGAACAGGTTGTTCGGGCGGCGGGCTACGGGATTGTGCGTGAGTTCTGCGGGCACGGAGTGGGTAAATCCGTGCACGAAGAGCCGCAGGTTGCGAACTACGTCGAGCGTGGTGGCGGTGGTCGCACGGTTTTGGTTCCTGGGTTGACATTGGCGATTGAGCCGATGGTCACTGTGGGCGATCCGGCCGTGCGGTTGCTGGATGACCAGTGGACGGTAGTGACGGTGGACGGGCAGTGCAGCGCCCATTTCGAGCATACAATTTTGATTACGGAGACGGGAGCGGAGATTTTGACGAAGGACGGCGAAACGCCACTATATTGACGTTTCGACGAAATGCGTCGGTTTATAAATTTTGAAACATGAAAGTGCGAGCCTCGGTTAAGAAGCTTTGCGAGAACTGCAAGATCGTGCGGCGCAAAGGCGTCATTCGTGTGATTTGCTCCAACGCGCGCCACAAGCAGCGCCAAGGTTAATAGAACTGTACCAGCCATGCCACGTATTTTGGGTGTTGACATCCCGGGTGAAAAGCGGGTGGAGATTTCTCTCCGCTATATCTACGGTATCGGTCCGGTGAATGCGAGGGAGATCCTTGCACGCGCCAACATTGATCCGTCACTTCGCGCCAAGAGCCTCAACGAAAGCCAGCTTTCGCAGATCGTAAATGCGATTCAGGAAGGCAAGTATGTCGTTGAAGGTGACCTGCGCCGCGAAATCGGTATCAACCTGAAGCGCCTTCAGGCGATCAAGTCGTACCGGGGTCAGCGCCACTTGCGTGGTCTGCCGGTCCGTGGTCAACGCACCCAGACGAATTCCCGGACCCGCAAAGGCCCCCGGAAGACGGTTGGTGTGCAGCGCAATCCCAACGCCAAGGCGGGCACGACCTAAGTCGGGCTCACGTAACTAACTGAATCAATTTCCTATCGATATGGCTGAAGAAACCAAGGCCAAAAAGGCGCCGGCAAAGTCCGACGCCGCGGCCCCGGCTGAAAAGCCGGCCCGGGCGAAGAAACCCGCAGAGCCGGGTGCGGCGGCGCCGGCAACGGCAACCGCGGCGCCTACGGCAACCACCGCTCCGGCAGCTCCAGCAGTGACTGCGGCCGCCGCTGCGCCGTCGGCTGCCGAATTGCTTGGCGAGGATCCGAGAGCGACCAAGATCATTCGCGCCAAGGGTGCGAAGAACGTCGCTGTCGGCGTGGCCAATATTCTGGCGACTTTCAACAACACCCAGGTCACCATCACCGACATGCAGGGCAACACCATCGGGTGGAGCACCGCTGGGCGGGTTGGTTTCAAGGGTTCCCGCAAGAGCACCGCGTTTGCGGCCCAGCAGGCGGCGCAGGATGCGGCGCGCCAGGCGATGTCCCACGGCATGCGCGAAGTTGAGGTTCGCGTTAGTGGTCCCGGTTCCGGTCGCGAATCAGCGATCCGTGCGCTGCAGGCCATTGGCATGGAAATCAGCATTATCAAGGACGTCACCCCTGTGCCGCACAACGGCTGCCGGCCGCGCAAGAAGCGCCGCGTTTGATCAACCAAAAAATTTAGGCCAGCTACATCACCATGGCTCGTTATACCGGTCCCCGCGTTCGTATCAGCCGCCGTTTCGGCGTGCCCATTTTCGGAGCTTCGAAGTATTTGGAGCGCCGCAATTTTCCACCCGGCGTCCACGGACCCAAATTCCGCCGCAAGGTCAGCGAATATGGCGCTGGTCTGATTGAGAAGCAGAAGCTCCGTTACTTCTATGGCCTGCAGGAACGTCAGTTCCGCAGCGTGTACGAGAAGGCGTTGCGCATGCGTGGTGTCACGGGCGAGAAGATGCTCCAGATCCTCGAGACCCGTTTGGACAATGTGGTCTACCAGGCCGGCTTCGCGCTGACCCGGCCCGCTGCCCGCCAATTGGTTTCCCACGGCCACGTCAAGGTGAATGGCCGCAAGGTCAGTATCCCAAGCTTCGCCGTTAAGGTGAATGATGTGGTGCAGATTCGCGACCACGCCAAATCCAAGACCATCGCTCAGAAGAACGTTGAGGGCTCCACCGCCCGTATCGTTCCCGATTGGGTGACCTTGGACCGCGAAAACCTCAAGGCCACGTTGCTGCGGGTTCCGTCGCGTGACGAGATCAAGCCGATCGCCAACGAGCAGGCTGTGGTTGAATTTTACTCCCGCTAATCAAACCAACCCGGCGCTGGTCGCCGGGTTGAGCAATTATATGGAAAGATCCGCCGGGGAGTAAATGGCGGATAGTTCAGTTTAAAATTGCACATCAAAATATCATGCCAGTTCGTCTAGGTCGTTTTGAGTTGCCGAAGCGCTTGGTCAAAGATGAGACCACCGCCACGGAAACTTATGCCAAGTTCATTGCCGAACCGTTTGAAACCGGTTACGGCCACACCATCGGCAATTCGTTGCGCCGGGTCCTGCTGTCCTCTCTCGAGGGCGCAGCGATCACATCGGTAAAGATCGATGGAGCCATGCACGAATTCACCACGGTGGAGGGAGTGGTCGAGGACGGTACGGAAATCGTGCTGAACCTCAAGAAGATCAAATTTCGCGCACACAGCCGCGAACCCCAGACGCTCCTTTTGTCGGTGACCAAGGATGGACCGGTGACGGCCGGTGACATTCAGCTGAATCAAAACGTGGAATTGGTAAACCCCACGCAGTTGATTTGCACCTTGGACAAGAAGAAGCGCTTGGAGATGGAGCTTGAGGTCAAGGTTGGCCGCGGATTCTGCCCTGGTGATGACAACAAGAAGGTTGATCAAGCCATCGGCGTGATTGCGATTGATTCGCTGTTCTCCCCGGTTACCCGTGTTCGGTATAATGTCGAACAGGCTCGCGTTGGGCAGCGGACGGATTACGACAAGTTGGTTCTGGAAGTTTGGACCGACGGTCGGATGTCTCCGGACGACGCGTTGACGCAGGCGTCCGCAATTCTCCAGCATCATCTGGATGTTTTCGTTGGTTACGACAAGAATGCCATCGAATTCGAGGAAGAGCAGAAGCCTCAAGACGATGACAAGGCCAAGCTCAAGAAGCTGCTCAACATGTCGGTCAACGAGATCGAATTGAGCGTCCGCGCCGCCAACTGTCTGAACAATGCCAACATCACTTCGGTCGGCCAGCTGGCCATGAAGTCCGAGCAGGAGATGTTGAAGTACCGTAATTTCGGCAAGAAATCGCTGAATGAGATCAAGGAGAAGCTCTCCGGTCTCGGCCTCAATCTGGGAATGTCTTTTGAGCCCGGATTGTTGGAGTCGGCGGCTGAAGCCAAGAAACCTTAACCGAACTGCACATGCGACATCTTAAGCGCAATCATAAACTGGGCCGGAAAGGCGACCATCGCAATGCGATGCTGGCGAATATGGCCTGCAGCGTGATCAAACACTCACGCATTACCACCACGATCGACAAGGCCAAGGCCGCCCGACAGGTGATTGAGAAGCTCATCACCCTCGGCCGGGATGCCATTGGTGCGTCCAAGGAGCAGGGTGTTCACCTGCGCCGTCTGGCCGCGGCCAAGCTGCGTCAGCAACCCCGCTCCCACTTTGTGGGCACCCCCACGCTCAAGGGCAAGGTGCTGCGGGAAAAGTTCCGCAACGAGCATGACGTGGTGCATATTCTTTTTGATCGCATCGCGCCGGTGTTCAAAGCCCGCCAGGGCGGTTACACCCGGATCGTGAAACTGGGTCAGCGTCAGGGTGACGCGGCGCAGCTCGCGATCCTGGAGTTGGTCGACCTGCCGGTGGCTCCGGTCGTTGAAGAGGCCGCTCCGGCCAAGGAAGGCGCGAAGTAAGCCAACCGATTTGACCGCAAACGCCCGCCCGAAATGGCGGGCGTTTTTCATTTTGCTGGTGGAGCGGAAAGGAGAGGGGGCGGGCTCCGGTTAATTTCAAGGAAGCGCCGCACAGAGGGTGGACATTCGATCCAGATGGGCGATGTCATTTCCGAGATGTTAAAACGCACACCTTTGTTCGCCGCGCATCAACGTCGCGGGGGGAAATTGATCGAGTTTGGCGGTTGGGAGATGCCCGTGCAGTACTCGTCGATCGTGGATGAGCACCTATGTGTCCGGCGCTCCACCGGGATTTTCGACATATCACACATGGGCGAGGTGTGGGTCGAAGGCCCCGCTGCGGTGGAGTTTCTCAACGCCACTTGCACCAATGACGTGCGGAAACTGGCGGTTGGATTGGGTCAATACAGCCAGATGTGCACGGAAACCGGTGGCACTGTCGATGATTTGTATATTTACCGGATTGCGGATTCCCGCTTCCTGCTGATCGTGAATGCGTCGCGGATTGAAGCGGACGTGGCGTGGTTAAAAGGCCGGCACGCCGTTTTTGCGGCAGCGGAACAGGTGGGCGTGGAGGACGCTTCGGATCTTTGGGCGGCGGTGGCGATCCAAGGCCCCCGCGTCATCGATTTCATCGACACCCTGTTCCCGGGTGCCTCGAAAGGGGGCGCCTGCGTGGCGGCTCCTACCGGGCTGATTAAGAACCAGATCGGGATTTGGACTTGGGAGGGGAGTGACGTGTTTGTGGCTCGCACCGGGTATTCCGGGGAGGATGGATTTGAGATCGTCGCTCCCGCCGGTCAGATCGAATCGTTATGGGAACGGGCCCTTGCCGTGGGCCATGTGGGTTGTTTGCAGCCGTGTGGATTGGGGGCGCGCGATACGCTGCGAACGGAGGTGTGTTATCCCTTGTACGGGCACGAGCTGGATGATGCGACGTCTCCGATCGAGGCTGGCTTGGGCTACTTCGTGAGTTGGGACAAAGGGGATTTTGTCGGACGAACGGTTTTGGCCGAACAAAAGGCTGGAGCGATCACGAAAAAATTGGTCGCCTTTCGCATGACAGATAAATCTCCGCCCCCGCGTCCGGGTTATCCCATCCTCGTGGAGGGTGTCCGGGTCGGGACGGTGGTGAGTGGAACCCAGAGTCCCTCGATGAATGTTGGAATCGGCATGGGGTTCGTACCTCCCGAAATGGCTGGGCCCGGCCGCCCGCTGAGTGTGGAAATCCGTGGGCGTGTCTTCGCCGCCGAGCAGGTGAAGAAGCCGATTTATCGGAAGGGCTAACGCCAAAACGGGGAGGAGGGATACTCTCCCCGAGGGTCACTTTTGAGGCTCGAGGCGCTGCCCCTCAACCCAGCAAACGGCCTGCCGGATCAGCGTAGGCAGATCTTTGACCCCGAGCTTTTCTTTAATGTTGGCTCGATGGACATCCACGGTCTTGGGACTGAGTCCAAGTTGCTCAGCAATGACGCGGGTGCTCTTGCCGTCACCGATCAGGCGAAAGATTTCGAACTCGCGATCCGTCAGGCTGCCCAGAGGGGATTTGGAGGGCGCTTGGGAACGACGATTCAAATTCCCCAAGAGGTCTGACGAAACCTTTTCACTGACGAAAATTCGGCCCTCCATGACGGTTTGAAGGGCTTCGATGACTTTGGCCCCGCCCGTCTCCTTCATGACGTAACCGCGCGCTCCCGCCCGAAGGGCGCGCTCGGCGTACAACATTTCATCATGCATGGAAAGGATCAGTACGGGAGTCTCCGGCAGCAGTTGCTGGAAGTCCTTGAGCAGATCCAGGCCATTCCGATCCGGCAATGTCAGGTCCAAGAGGATGAGGTCGGGCTGGCTTTGTTTGGCACGTTCCAAGCCCTCGGCACCGGTCCCCGCCTCCGCGCAAACCTTCCATCCCGGCGTGCTGTTGATCAGGAGTGAAATGCCCATCCGGAGCACCGGGTGATCATCGATGACCATTACGCGATGGACGGGGCCGGCGGGTACTTCGGAAATCACGCCAGGCGCTTTTGCATCGGGGATCGGAATGGATGACGGCCCCGCCGGCTTTGGCGCTGGTGTCTTGGAGTTCTTCATAGGGGATAGTGCGAGTAGGTTTTCACTGATGCAGAACGAGACGGCACCGAACGAGCGTGCCGCCGGACGTTCTGGGAGCGATTTCAAGATGGCCACCAAGGAGGTGGGCCCGGTAAAGCATGATTTCCAGTCCGTGGCCGTTCCGCCCGCCTTCCTGCGGGGTGATGCCGCGGCCGGTATCCTCCACGGTGAGCGTCAGGCCGCCTCCGGCCTGGCGCAGAAAAATGTCGATGCGTCCCGCCTTGGAGTGTTTGATCGCATTATTAACCGCTTCCTGGGCAATTCGGTAAAGTTGCGTAGCGACTAGCGGCTCCACCGGTGACATGGATGTGCCCGGATGAAACTGACAACGGATCCCGGATGCTTCCTGAGAGACATGGGCCAATTCTTCCAGAGCGTCGGTCAACCCCTTGCCGGTCGGAGTGGTTGGGGCCAGGCCGCGCGAGACGGTGCGGACGTGGGCGATCGATTGTCGGATGAGTTGGGACATTTCACCCAACAACCGATGGGTAGGTTGGTCAGCGGCGGGTATACTTTTGCCGACCAACTGAGTCAGCATCTCGACGGCCGTGAGCTGCTGTCCGAGACCGTCATGCAGATCGTAACCGACGATCCGACGCTCCTGCTCGGAGGCTTCCAGCACCCGCCGCTGAAGTTCCCGTTGGGCAGTCAAGTCCACGTGGGAGCCCACCAAACGCTGCGGACGCCCTTGGGCGTCGCGGATCAACGTGGCCCGGGAAAGGATCCACCGGTACGTGCCGTCGCGATGGCGAAGGCGCGCTTCCAGATTGAATTCCTTGGTCCGACCGGCGAGGAAGTCGTTGACGTAGGACATCGCCCAATCGTGATCATTCGGGTGTAATCGCGAGCGCCACTCGTCAAAATGCTGGCCAATTTCGTCGACGGCGTAGCCCAGCATTTGCTTCCAACGCGGGGAATAGTAGACCCGGTTTTGTCCAATGTCCCAGTCGTAAAGCCCGTCGGTGGAGCCCTGCGCTGCCAACTGGTACCGTTCCTCGCTGATCCGGAGAGCGTCCTCCATCACCTTGCGATCCGTGATGTCGGTTATGACCCCCGTGATTTTGCGGGGGCGCCCATCGGCGGATCGGAGCAGGAAGGCGCGCGCCAGTACCGTGCGCAGTTCCCCGTCCGTTTTTCGATGCAAACGGCACTCCTGCTGCGCCCGATCGGTCTTGCCACTGGAAAGGAGTTGCATGGATTCGAGCATCTTCGGGCGATCCTCGGGGACGACAGCGTTCAGCCATTCCAGTGGGTTGTTTTGGATCTGTCGGCTGTCGGTGCCGGAGATTCGCCCGTGGGCTGGATTGGTTTCCAGCAGGCGCGAAAAGTCCGGGGCGACGCTGAAGAATATATCGTTGCTGATTTCGGCCAGCTCACGGAATCGTTCTTCGCTGGAGCGCAACGCAGCTTCCAATTCCCGGCGCTGACTGATATCGGAGGCAAAACCCACCACCCGCCACGGACATCCATCCGCGTCGCGCAGAAGGGTGCAGTGGGCTTCCAGGTAGCGTAGTCGGTCGGGCCTTTGGATCCGGAATTCGACGCAGATCTGTTCGCTTTGTCCGCTGGCCAGTGCCTCCATCGCCGCTCGGACGGCGGGGGCATCCTCGGGTTGGACGGCTTTGAGGCAGTCGATGGGGCCCGGCAGGTTCGTGGTCCGCGCGCCCCCGAAAAGGCGGTGGAAGCCGGCGCTGAGCAGCAGGGTCTGACGATGATCCGCTGAACTGACCCAGAAAACGCCGTCCACGGAATCCAGAAGCTGCTGGAGATTCTGATCGTGGACCTGTAGTTGTTGATGCGCCCGATGGGCGGTGGTGACGTCGAAAGCGATACCTACCCAACCGGTGAGCCCGTGGCGGCTATCGCGGAGGGGGGCGATTTCAATTCGCAGGTGGCGTTCGACGGCGGCGGTGGTCAGCACCACTTCCGTGCTGAAAGGGCGCCCGCGGCGCAGCGACTTGGCCGTGATTTCGCGGGCGGCCTGAGCCGATTGACGTTCAAAGCCGCTCCAAACGTCGCCATCCACCACGGCGGCTCCGATGAGCGACCGCCAAGCCGCGTTGGGCTTCGGTTCGCCCAAATCTCCCTCCGCCGACCAGGCCGGCAAGGGCAGCTGCTCGATGGCCCGGCCGGCGTCGGCCCGGCTGGAGCGCGCGTTGGATTCTACCCCGAGTGGCATGACGGCATCCGATTGGATCTCGCTGTATACTGCGACACTTGTTTTCCGCGATGGTGAGGCGTGCGGGCACTCCACACCTTGCAGGTTCCGGCTTGCCTGGGGGGAGGCAGACGCAGGACGCTGCTGAACGGGTTGCTCATTAGTCGCGATTCTTGTGACCAGAGTTGCGATTGGTGTTCAGTAATCAGGAAAAGGCTGAGACTGTCAATGTTTGGTTTACATTTTCCCTAGGCATGGGGCCGTTTATCGAGGGAAAATGGGGCTTTGGATGTGTTCGGCGGACGGCCCAGTTGGGTTTTGACCTGATGGTGGCCTCGGCGTCATAGTTGGGAATTGCAGCAGCCCGCAACATCGCCCTCGCCGCCCGCGCTCGCCCCCGCTTACTGGTTCAGTGTCTTTAATGCGCTCTCGTTCCAGATCGCGCTGGCGGGTCCAATGCTCTTGTTTGCCAAATCGCTGGGGGCCAGTGCCACGGTCCTGGGATTGCTGGGCGGCATGATGCCCCTTTTGACCATTGCCCAGATTCCGGCGGCGCAGTTCATCCCGCGGATCGGTTATAAGCAATTCGTGGTGGGTGGATGGAGTCTGCGGGTGGTGTTCATTTTTGTCATGGCGCTCATCCCGCTGATGGGGGGCTTTTTGGATAACCCCACGCGCCTGGTCTTGTTATTGGCGGCGTTGCTGGCCTTCAATCTCGCCCGGGGCATCTCGAGCTGTGCCTGGCTGCCGTGGATCACCCATCTGGTGCCACCGGGCATTCGTGGCGAGTATCTCGCGCGGGATCAACTCTGCATGAACGTGGGCAGTGGGCTGGCCTTTCTGCTGGCGGCAGGATTGCTGGCGGTGGCGCCGGCGAAGTGGGGGTTTGCCGGGGCATTTCTATTTAGTGCGATTATGGGGTCGTGGAGCCTCGTTTTTCTCCGACGCATGCCCGACATCCCGATCCCGCCCGAAGAGGCGCAAGGCAAAGGACCAGTCCCCTGGCTGGCGCTGGCAGCTTTCCCCCCGTTTCGCCGCCTGTTGGTGGTTAATGTGGCGTGGTCCGTCGCCTTTGGCGGTCTGGGGACATTCGCCGTGGATTACTTGAAGAGTGGAGCAGGGTTCGCCAGTGATTCGGTGCTGCTGATCATGTCGGTGTCCTTCGTGGGCGGATTCTTTTCGTACTGGTTGACGGGCTCCCGGCTGGATCGTTTGGGCAGCAAGCCGGTCCTGGTCTTTGCGGCGGTGGCCGGTGCCTTGACCGCGGCCGGTTGGTTTGCCGTGTCGAGCCACCTCGTTCGTCCCACTTGGCGGGCCACGGTTCCCCTGTCATTTGCTCTCGGGTTGCTGAACAGCGTTTTTGCGGGAGCGAACTTTCGTCTCGCCAGTGTCATTGTTCCCGCGATGGGACGGACTCACTTTTTTGCGCTCTTTAGTGTGGTCTGGCAGCTCACGCTGGGGGTGGCACCCATCCTCTGGGGATTGCTGATCGATGCGCTGGCCAAGCAGACGATTCACACCGGGTTGCTGGAATGGAATCGTTACAGTTGGTATTTCGCCCTGAGCGCCGTGTGCTTTTTGGTCATGTGGGTGCTGGCCGGACGCCTGCAGGAGCCCAAGGCGGCGCGCTTTGAAGTGCTGTTGCGCGAAATGCTGGTGGATCATCCGCAGCAGTTGCTGACGCGCTGGCTGGGGCGTTCCTGAGCGCTGCCGCGGGCGCAGCGTGGTCGCGGAACTTTTCGTGCGAACCCTTTCAACCCGCCGGAATCCTCGCTAGGTTTTGCGCGTGCCTCCCGCCAGTCGAATTCGCTGACGCGAGGCTTGGTCTTCCGGGTCTGCCTGGCATGATGCCTGTTCGTTTCGATCTGCTGTCGGGGCTGACACTGTCCCTGGCCGTTTTACTGGCGGCGGGTACGGCGTCCCGCGGGCATGCCGCCGAGGGGGATCGGGCGGCGGCGACTGCCCGGCATTGGGCCTTCCAGCCCTTGCCGGCGAATCCCCGAAGCCGGACCGATACGATCCGGCCATCCGCCAACACCATTGATTATTGGGTGATCCAAGGCCTGCGTCCGGTGGGGTTGGAACTGGGGGTGGAGGCCAAGCGATCGACGCTGATTCGCCGCGTCGCGTTTCTGGCGACCGGCCTGCCTCCTACGCCCCATGAAATCGCCGCTTTCGTCGCCGACCGCAACCCCGACGCCTACGACCGCATGGTGGAGCGTTACCTGGCCTCCCCGCGGATGGGTGAGCGTTGGGGGAAACACTGGCTGGATGCGGCGGGTTATGCGGACTCCAACGGGTACTTCAATGCCGATACGGATCGGCCACTGGCGTATCGCTATCGCGATTACGTCATTCGCTCCCTGAATCGCGATTTGCCCTTCGATCAATTCGTCCGCGAACAACTGGCCGGTGATGAGTTGGCGGGATGGAAGCCGGGGGAACCGGTGAACCCGGCAATTATCGAGCTGCTCGAAGCCACGCATTTCTTGCGCAACGGCCAAGACGGTTCTGGCGAGAGCGATGGCAATCCGGATGAGGTGCGCACGGACCGGTACTACGCGCTGGAGTCGGCGATGCAGATCATTGGCTCCAGTCTCCTCGGGCTGACGGTGCAATGCGCCAAGTGCCATGATCACAAGTTCGAGTCGATCACTCAGCGCGACTATTATTCGTTGCAGGCGGTTCTGTACCCGGCATTTCACATCGAAAAATGGGTGAAGCCCAATGATCGGGTGGTGGATGCCCAGTCGCCCGGGGAATTGGAAAAATGGCAGGCCGGGGAAAAGGTGCTGGATGAGGAACAAGCCGGTGTGCGACGCGAATACACGGCCTGGGTGACCGCGCACCGACCGAAGGGGCGGGTTTTGTTTGACGATACCTTTGATGCTCCCGGCGGTTTGGCGGCGAGGTGGTCCAATACAGCGCCGGGGGACAATGCCCCGGGTGGCACCCCGCCCGTGACGGTGGACGGGGAGGCGTCGCCGGCAGCGCGGATTCAGGCCGGTGCGCTGCAGATTGTGGAAGGCGGTGGATCCGGTGATCGCTGGATCAGCACCCGCTCCGCCTTTGACTGGCAACCCGCGGAGAAGGATGAGTGGATCCAGGTCACGTTTGATTTGGTGGCGCTGCGGCTCGGGGACACGGGAACGCCGGCGCAACGGGTGGGCTATTTCCTGGCGACGCACGATTTTAGTGACCATTCCAGCATCCCGGGGGGCAACGTATTGATCGATGGCAATCCCGGCGGCCCGAGCGCCGTGCAGGTGGACTATCCCGGGACCGACGCCCAGGTACGGGGGAACATCGGGACGATTGGCTATCAGCCCGGCCACAATTTCGGAGCCCGCATCACGCGCCGGGGCACCAATGATTTTCTGCTGGAGCATTTGGTCGAGGGCGTGCCCGAAGGCCCATCGATCCAACTGAAAGCGGCGGATTTGCCGCGCGGCGGATTTGGCTTCGAGTATTGCTGCGGCCGCAGTTTCGTCGTGGACAACGTCCGGGTGGAAGCCTCCAGCGAGGCTGGCACGGAGGGCGCGGTGGCCGAGGCCCAATACCGGCCGGAGGCGGCGCGGCGAAAAACGGAATTCGACGCGGCCCTCAAAGCGATTGCCGTCCGCCGTGATCCCAAGCCGGGCCGGATCGCCTGGATGACGGATTCCGGTCCGATCCCGCCCGAGGTGCACTTGTTGAAGCGGGGTAATCACCAGACCCCGGGTGAGGTGGTTCCGGCGGCAGTTCCGGCGTTTCTGCGATCGAAGGCGGCAGGGGAATCCCCTTTGGCGACCACGGCCACGCGGACCTCCACCGGGCGTCGTTTGGCGTGGGCGCGGTGGCTTACGGAACCTGGCTCCGCGCAAGCGGGGTTGCTGGCGCGCGTGACAGTGAACCGCATCTGGCAGCAATATTTCGGG
>CANIZL010000087.1 GCA_947471985.1 Verrucomicrobiota bacterium
GCGGATGGTTTGCCAGCTTCCTGGACACGGATGATCGGGAGAAAATTGTTCTCAAGCGCCACCAACGCCGGCGCCGGGTTATGAAATCAAAACGGCGGCGGGCACGCGCCAAAAAGACGCCGGATCAAACATAACGAAGTAGAACTAGTTCGCCCGCGACACCAACCGCCCAAGCAAGTGCCCACATCCCTTCAATCTGCATTCTAAAGAGTTCTGGCTGCCCTTGGCCTTCAAAGACAAAACACCTCTCCCGTTCACTCAACGAATTCGTCAACGCCTCTTCATTCAACCAAGCGATAGCCTTGGCCCTGTCATACCCGTAGGCGGTGGCAGCAACCGCGTTCATTGCCAAAAGTCGCGAACACGTCTCGCCCGCGCTCCGTAAGTCAAATTCGCCTTCTAACAGCGGCAACGTTCCGGGTAAGTCCACCCCAAGCAGCTTTGCCATCCGTATTGACTCAACGCGGATCAGTTTAAGGTCTATAGTCATTTCCATGCCCGCTAATACCCTCAACACTGACGCCGCTGGCGATTTTAAATTTCAAATAAACGTTACGCGTCATTAAGTGCATACGATAACAAAACCTTGGCAAGGTCTGCATCCTTGGGATACCTGCCGGCATCCGCGCTCTTTATCGATTCAATAAAATAAACAAAATCGAAAAGGTTCTGGTATTTAACATGATTGGAAAGGTATCTCACACGTCCACCAGTTTCTTCAATCGCGAAAAACCCGAGTCGAGAATCTATGCTGACTGGCTCCTCAGCATAAATTTCAATCGCTTCAGATTCAGCATTGAGAGAAAGCGTCTCGCAGAAATCCTCGAAGCTTCTGCCCAATCTAAATTCGCTCACTAGATCAACCAATTTCATAAATAACGTCCTTTACCCCAGATTGACCCTCCACCATTTCCTCCTGGGTGCAACGTTTCCAAAAAGATACCGCCAGGAATATCTGGATGTTGACTCTTCGGAACAAGCTTCATGATTCCAGGGCGGGTGTCATGATGCCATGCCCCATCCTTTGGCGGCTTCCCAAGGATAGACCCACTCGCCGCCGCCGAAGTGCCAATCTCTTTCCGCTCCAACAACCGCCCCAGCGCATCATACCGAAACGTCAACATCTGGTACGGCGCGCCCGCCGAGACCGCCGCGGCCTGCGACGTCACCTTGATCAGCCGATTCTCCCCATCCCACTCATACGCCCACCGCGAATCCCCCTTCGAATTCCCATCCAGATCCGCCGGGGGAAGGTCTGCCGAGGGAAACCCCTCCGTCGCCGGCGGTACCCAAACTCCCCGCGTCTGAGTCTCGGTGGGTTGACCGGTCAGGGTTCGGAGCGATGCCACTCGAACCGGAGCCCGATCCACCCCCATGGAATGCGCCGAAAGCACGGCCCGACAAACGGAAGCCACCCGCTCAAGCCCCGCACCCGCCCATGAATGGACCAGCAACAGCAGCGCGAAAATCAGACAATTCATGGCGGAGCCAACTGCGTCCTATCCGCCAAGGGAGGAAGACCTTCTGAAACGCTTCTTCGTGGACTCGCCCAAATGCCAAGACGGCGCGGCACCATTGGCTTCAATGAAGTCCATCCTGTCACGCGACGGCCTTTGGTCTTCTTTTGCCGTAAGTTCCCAATCCGATACGCAGCTGCGGAGAGACCTTCGGCTGGGGAACCTGCTTCCTTATCGTTGGGATGCCGTAATCCCGTCCGTCGCGCACGGCGGATTCGATGCGGGACCACTCCCGGGCATCGACCGATTTCGGGGCGCGGAACCGATACCCCATGGCCACCATCGCTCCTCCACACTGCGGGCAACGGCGGACGGTGGGTGTCACCGAATACTCGTGCGGTTTCTTGAAAACCTTCCGGCAACCAAAACAAGCGTGCTGGCTCAAGGTCGGCATGACGTACGGAGCCGCCGAACGGAATATTCAGAGACTGGTTGCGAGCGTACGGCGGCGCCCGCCCGAAGCAAGCCGCCCGCGAGCAAGGTCCAAACGCGGTAACAGGTTCGGCATCTTCGCCATGGAGCGATGTTTCACCGCCGCGAGAAACCACGCGCGAAATCCGCAAACCAGGAGGACATCACTTTAGGGTTGGGGCCTGATGGGCTGCCCCGCCTCGTCCCCGACGCGGCCACGTTCAAGATTCAACCTCTCTAGAATGAAGTGCCAGGCTCAAAACCCTGACCAAAACAAACGAGGCCGGGCAACGCATTCAGAAACGCCTGCCCCATTGATGCTACCGTATTGGGTTGGAGGAAATCCCGGGACCCCGCCCCGGGGCAGCGAAGGGGGAGCGACCCCGGGGGCAATGGATGCGATCCCATGGGGATTGAAGCCCCTGGCCAAAACGTCCAGCGGGGCCAGGTTCGGAAATCGGCGCCACCACCAAACGGGGGGCAGGGTTGCAATTCCGCCCCGAGCGCGCAATTGCCCCAGAACGTCGGCTTGGCGATTATCCACTCCCGCCGGCCGGCGCCAGGCGTTTCACCAAGGCCTCAGGTTGCGTGAGCCGCCTCAGAACCGGCAGGCACCCGTCGATTGGTCGAGAATTCCAAATCGACCGATTGAACTTTGACCAGTTGATCCAATGCCTGCCTGGGGGGGGGATTCCCGGGGCCAATGTTTCGAAATCATGCGCGAGTAATCCGCCAGCAAACAGGCGGATATGTGGGGATTGAGCTCGGAACTCCGTTTATGAAACGCGGGGCGATCACCTGATCGCTTTTTGAATTTCGGGAGACGCCCTCGTCTTCGATGAGCAACACTTTATCTGTCAGGGCTGCTTGAGCTCGGTGGCGATGAAGATGCCGCGCACGAAACAGTGACCATCGTTGAGCTCCAACTCATGGGGCTTCATTTTCTCCAATCTGAAGTGGTCGTTCTCCCGCTCCAGTCACTACCCTTTTGGGCGGGCGGAAGCTCACCGCTCGCCTGGCACTTGCTCCTCCGCTTTCGACCGCTCCCGAAGTCTCGGAAGTTCGCCAGCACCCCGCCCGCTCGAAAGCGCCGTCGCCGCTCAATCTCTGCCGGCGCAGTCCAATTTAGACCGCTATGACTCGGAGATGCGCCCCCTGTGGGCCGATCTCGTCTTTGCGATCGCTGGTTGCCGGATCTATGGATTAAACGAAATGAAAAACCACCCCCGCCCGAGATATTGGTACGCCGTGGCGCTGTCCCTAACTCTGGTCTACGGCTGCGGCGGACCCGGAGCGGCCAACACTGCTCCGAGAGGGAGCTCCCCATCCCAGTCCCCATCGTCTCGGGCGTCCGGAGGTCAACCCGTGGCCGTTCCGGTGGCTCAGGATGGGTCCCGGACATCGCCGGCCGAACTGGATCCGCAGATTGTTGGATTCCTCAAGGTTCACAACGATGCCCGGGCCGCGGTGGGGGTACCGCCCCTGAAGTGGAGCGCGAGCCTGGCCCGGTATGCGCAGGAATGGGCCGACCAGCTGGCCAAGCCAGGCGTTGAGTTCGATCACCGTGATCAACAGGAGTATGGCGAGAACTTGGCGATTGACGGCAGTCCCCAACGGGCCGCGGAGCAATGGCTCAAGGAAAAACAGGTCTACGACGATGGTCCGATCAAGGCGGCGACCATCGCCAAGACGGGGCACTATACCGCCATGGTTTGGCGAAAAACGACCCAGGTTGGTTATGGCGTGGCTCAAAAGCCCGGAGGCCGCTTGGTCGTCGTCGCCAATTATTCTCCGGGCGGCAATTATCTCGGCCAGCACCCCTATCGCTGAGGGCATTGCCCCGTTGCTCCCAGGGCTGGGGGGCGGCGACTGCAGCTTTTCCGCGGAGCGCCGAGAAAGAATATTCTTATCAGTTCATTGTCACTCTTTCGGAACGAAGGTGGAAAATCCTTCCAGAAAATGGAAGAGAGTACCGCGTCGCCCATCGATAAACGGGCGGTGGTGGGCTGGTCGGACGGATTGGGCCAGCGCCATCTACTGGCGGCAGTATCCAGCTATGGCCCGACGCCAGGAGCCGAGAGTCAGGTGGCGATTTATTCGGGCACCAACACCTTCGATCGACAGGTGTTGCCGGCCGGAAAGGCCAGTCTCACTACCGCCCGCCAAGATTGCGCGAGCAAATTGGGCTCTGGATTTCTTGTCCGCCAGTCCGAAAGGCGTCGCCATTGACGCAAATCCGTCGGAATTCGAGGGCATCCTGAGGGTCTACCGTCGGATAGTACAGGGCGGCACAGCGACAGGGGCTGACGGATGCCACCCCATTTAGATTGAAACCAGCCAGCGATCACAACCCGCGATGCGTGGTCCAAAATTCGGCGCGACGCTGAATGTGGTAACAGGTTCACTATTAATCGTGTCCCCGGATACTGCTCCAGGTTCAAAATTCACCCAGCCCAGAATGGGGTGCCATTCGAGTTGAGGGATTTGCCATGAGACTGCCCTGCGGCCGCAGAGGAGGGGCGCCCCACCCGGGGGGCTGATTGATACCATCCTGCTCGAAAGGAAACCGCCGGGCGAGGACGTTTGGCGGGGCCAAGTTCCAAGTTCGGAGCCGTCCGAAATGTGGTGCCAGGTTCAGTATCGGAGACAGGCGAGCCCGGGGGGCACCGAATGGACGAAGGACGAATTCTTGGCGAGCGGAGCTTGCCGGTGTTCATCGATGCGTTGGGGGTGGGCACGCGCGATTGCAAAACGGTAGAAGACGACCGCAGTCCACGACGCTGTCGCGACGGGTCGGGCGGCCGGGAAATTCCGCCAGGTTTTGGACTGCGGCAGTCCTCTGACGCTTTGGAAGTAAAACGTGCGAGCCGGACGGGCGCAGAAAATACCAGCGCGCAGGCACTGCTGTTCGTCGGCTGTCACAGGCATGGTCACGCCCCTCTCCAAAGCGGTAGAAGACGACCGCAGTCCAGGACGCTGTCGCGACTGCTGACGCGATGGGTGGGTTCCTCGGGGGGGCGTGAAGGGCGGATGACTTCTGCTGTTTTGGGAAATAGGTCAGCCGAGCTGATCGCGATGTTCCCGCGTGGACGCGCCCAATGACTTTGTCGGCCGCTCGGCTCCGAGTTTTACGTCTTTCCAAAATTCTTCTTGTCAGGGGCGCTCGCTGCCCCTTTATCGCGGCCTGTGGAAAACATCTGTCCCGCCGGCCAACCCGGCGGGTGCGGGGGCCGGGGTCCGCGGACATTCTTCCGGTCATTTTGTCGGTTCAGCATCCTCCTCGGAGGTCTGCTCGCCAGCCTCGGCTTGATCGGCTCCGACTTCACCGAAGTCAGCCGCCGGGGCTCGCTGCGCTGGGCCAACGATGCCGAGGGCGGGGCGCCGTATATATACCATCCCGCCGATCGGCCGGGCGAACTCACCGGCTTCGAAGTGGATTTCGCCGCCGCGCTCTGTGCGCGTCTGGGCGTGAAATCGGAATTCGTCCAGTTCGGCTGGGTGAATCTCATTCCCGGACTGGAACAGGGCGGGAACTTTGACGTCATCATCGCCGGCCTCGAACGATCCCCCGAGAACCGCGAAAAGATCGCCCTGTCCCGCCCCTACTTCGCCTTCAGCCAGCAGCTCGTCACCCGGGCGGACAATTCGCGCATCCAAAAGCCGGGCGACCTCAAAGGGCTTTCCGTCGGCGTGCTGACCGGCACCGCCTCTCATCGTCTGGCCAGTGCTCAACCGGGCGTCGTCGTCAAAATCTACGACGATAACGTGAACTATTTTCGGGACTTGGAATTGGGCCGGCTCGACGCCGTGCTCACCGATTCCCCGATCGCTCAGGTGAACCTGGCGGGCAACGCCAAACTGCACGCCGCGGGACCACCCACCGATCCGGGTTTCTACGCGGTCGGAGTCCGTCCCAGTGACACCAACCTGCTCGGCCGGATCAATCAGGCCATCACCGATCTGACCGCGGACGGTACGTTGCAACGGATCTATACTCCGTACGGCCTCTGGACGCCGGAGCAGGCGCTCTTGGCAACCTGGCAACCGGAACCCGCCGGAGCGGCATCACCGCTCAAAGTCCGACGATCCGCCCTGCGGGACTGGCGTATCTACGTCCCCATCCTGTTGCGCGCGGCCCTCACCACGTTGTGGGTCACCTGCGCGGGCATGACTCTGGCGGTGGGCTGGGGCGCCGTGCTGGCGTTGGTCCGACAATACGGACCCCGCCCGTTCCGCTGGGCGGCGATAACCTATATTGAGATCTTCCGCGGCACGCCCCTGCTATTGCAGCTGTATTTCATCTACTTCGGTTTGGCGCAGCAATTCGGTTGGAACCTTTCCGCCGGTCTGGCGGCAATCCTCGCCCTCGGCCTCAACTACGCCGCCACGGAGGCGGAGAACTACCGGGCCGGGCTCGAAGCC
This sequence comes from Verrucomicrobiota bacterium, assembly GCA_947471985.1. Classification (GTDB taxonomy): domain Bacteria; phylum Verrucomicrobiota; class Verrucomicrobiia; order Limisphaerales; family UBA9464; genus CANIZL01. The sequence continues at coordinate 6,351 of CANIZL010000087.1, forward strand.
GTCCCGCGCGGTCAGACCGAGGCGGCCCTCGCCCTGGGCATGAGCCGCGCGTTGGCCATCCGCCGCGTCATCCTGCCCCAGGCCGTGCGCATCAGCCTGCCCAGCGTCACCAATGACTTCATCGCCATGTTCAAGGATTCCTCCATCGTCTCCGTCATCGGCCTCGTGGAACTGACCAAGGAATATCAAATCCGTGGACTGGATACCGGCGATTACATCGGGGTCGGCCTCATGACCGCGGCGATTTATCTGGCGATCAGTTACGCGGCGTCGCTCGGGCTCGGCGCCTTGGAAAGGAACCTGCGCTAATGTCACTCCTCATCGAAGTACGCGGTCTGCAGAAACGTTTCGGCGCCACCACCGTCCTCCGGGGCGTCGATCTCTGCCAGACCCGCGGGGAATGTGTGGCCCTCATCGGACCGAGTGGCTGCGGCAAGAGCACTTTTCTCCGGTGCCTGAATCAGCTGGAGACCGCCGATGCCGGAACGCTGCGGGTCGGGGATCAGACGGTTCCCACCGGACAACCCTTGGCCATGAGCGACCTCCGCCGGTTGCGGCAGAACGCCGGCATGGTGTTTCAGCAATTTCATCTGTTCCCCCATCGCACCGCCCTCGAGAACGTGATGGAAGGGCCTCTCTACGTGCTCGGACAGTCCCGGGCCGTCGCCGAGCAAACCGCACGGGAATTGTTGGGCAAGGTGGGACTGGCCGCCCGGGTGGACCATCGCCCGGCCCAACTCAGCGGCGGACAACAACAACGCGTGGCCATTGCCCGGGCCCTCGCCCTCCGCCCGGAGGTGCTGCTGCTGGACGAACCCACGAGTGCGTTGGATCCCGAACTCCGGGATGAAGTCCGCGACGTGCTCGCGGGCTTGAACGACGAGGGCATGACCATGGTGCTGGTCACCCACGACATGGATCTCGCGCGCCGCACCGCCGACCGCGTGTTGTTCCTGAGCGAAGGCTTGGTGACGGAATCCGGCACCCCGGAAGAACTCTTCACGGCGCCGAGAACCGAGCGGGCCCGGGAGTTCCTGAAGCGGGTACGAGCCTGAGGGGCAAGCGCAGGAAAAGGCGTTCACTTCACTGGCGACTACCCCAAAGCGGACTCGCTACGGATCCTATTCGGGCCCGCGGATTCCCCAGAACTGATCAATTAAACAACTCATAACCAACACGTTATAAACAGTCACAACCCTGCAAACGCCCGGTCGGCTGCCCGCCGAAATTTCGGTTGCCAGTCAGCGCCTCCGGAAGTCTCTTAACGGGCACTCCACCACATGCACGCGCATTCCTATCGCCGGCCCTGCGCCCACGGCTTTACGCTGATTGAATTGCTCGTGGTCATCGCCATCATTGCGATTCTGGCCGGCATGTTGCTTCCCGCGCTCAGCCTGGCGAAGGAGAAGGGCAATCGGACGGCCTGCCTCAATAATCTGCGCCAGATCGGCCTGATGATGCAGTTGTACACGGACGACAGTCAGGATGTTTTCCCGGGTCACCGGAACGGCAACCTGACAACCGACGATGCCAATGCGTCCGTGACCAACTGGTGGGGGACGACGATCCAATCGTATCGGAACAGCCAATCCAACCTCTTCCGATGCCCGAGTATCAAGGGCAAGCGGCTCGACAACGGGATCAAATGGGAATGGAAATTCGATTGCCACAAGGTGGGTTATGGCATGAACGCCTTCTTCCTCGGGGTTCATCCGTACGGGGCTCAGTCGGTGACGGTCGGAGGCATCGCCTTTAATGCCGCACCTTGGTTGAAGCGCAGTGCCGTGGTGGCCCCCGCGAGGACCCTTTGCGTGGGTGATGGGATGCCCAAGGTCGATGGCTTCTGGAGCAGCAGTCTCTGGTGGCCGACTTCGTGCATGGACCCCAAGGCGAGTTCCAGTCAGGCCTTTGAGGGCATTGATCCCAATCGGCATCGCAAAACCGGCATCGTCGTCTTCGTGGACGGGCATTCGGAAGCCCGGCGGGATGCGGAGATCAATCCCCCGGTGGATCCCGGCACCGGCGGAGCCAAGGGCTTGGTGAACTCGGAATACTGGGATCCGCTGAACAAGGCCGGACGTTAGTTCGATCCTAGAGCCACCAAACTGCATGATCCAATTAAGCCAACCTTCCCTTGACCCCCGAGAGGGGTCCGTGTTCTCTTGGCAACGCTTTCGGTGGAGAGATGGCCGAGTGGCTGAAGGCGCTGGTTTGCTAAACCGGTATACGGTCAAAAGCCGTATCGGGGGTTCGAATCCCCCTCTCTCCGCCAGCTTTCTTTTTTTTCGGGAGCTGTCACCGCTGTGTCCAACCTTGGGGTTCCCTTCCGATCTGACTCCAAGGCCAGCCGCTGACACCTCGCCCCCCGTGCCTCACTGCGACAGCTAAGCACACTCTACCCATTTTTTCACTCCTGAGTGGGAGTGATTTCCGGCGGACCGGGTCGACGTTCAACCGTGTGGCGTCGCCCGGTCCGCTTTCGTTTTACCCCGGAGCCAGCGGCCGGGGTGCGTGAACCGCCACCCGGATTGAAGCCGGCGGACATTGTTGTTCACGACGCCGGCGACTGCCAGTTTGGCGCCAGTGATCGCCCTGCTTGATTACGATTCCGGCAATATCCGCTCCGTGGAGAAGGCACTGCGCTTCAGCGGTGCGGACGTGGTGCGCACCCGTTCGGCGGCGGACCTGAAAAACGCGCGCGGCATCGTGCTGCCGGGCGTGGGCGCCTTTGATGACTGCCTCCAGGCCATGCAGCGGCAGGATTTGGACGGTGCGGTGAAGGAATGGATTGGCCAGGGCCGGCCGTTTCTGGGCATCTGCGTGGGGTATCAGGCCCTGTTTGAACGGAGTGAGGAATTCAACTCCTGCGCCCGCGGTTTGGGCATTCTGGGCGGCCCCGTGGTGCGGTTCCAGCCCACGGCCGAAGAACCCCACTTGAAGATTCCGCAGATCGGCTGGAATCAGATCGAGCTACAACGGGAGGATTGCCCGCTCTTCCAGGGATTACCGAGCGGCAGTTGGTTCTATTTCGTGCACAGCTTTTTTCCGTGCCCGACCGATCCGTCGGTCATTGCGACGCGGACCACTTACGGACAATCCTTCGCCTCGAGCGTTTGGCGTGGGAATGTGTTCGCCACGCAGTTTCATCCGGAAAAGAGCCAGGCCAACGGCCTCCGGTTGCTGAAGAATTTCGTGGACCTCGTCGCCGCGGCCTAAACCGACGACCGGCGGCCCGGCCCGCAGCCCCCTCGAGCGCCGTTATCCCTTCGCGCGGCGCCCGAATCCGCCGTGCAGCGCGATTGGATCATCAGTGATGGGCGGAGTGCGCGTCCTTCGCCGGCGTCGCCGGCTGATGCTCCGCTTCCGAATGACCGCACATCTGGCATTTTCCCGGATTGGCGGAATCGATCACCATCGCCTGGCAGACGCAGTGGCGACATCCCGTGCCGTGGCCCACAGAGTGCCCCCCGTGGGAGGCACATCCGACGAAGGCAAGGGCAGCCAGAACCGCAGCGAGTAGGAGGGTCTTTTTCATGATCATCGACCTGCGGACGTTAGCCTCGCCGCGAAAAAAAGGCAGGACTTTCCCAAATTTGCCCATTCCCAACCCGAAAAAAAATCTTCCCCCGCCAGATCCGCGGGACCCGGGACCGCTGAGCTTCGCGGCAATCCGGTCCGCTCACGCGGGCGACGCCTGCCCGGATTCAGCAAAAACGTCGTCCGCGGCACAAGAATACCTACCTTTAGAGAGGGTCCTACTCGAATAAACTGAATCTTTATAAAACAGTTTACTAGAACATCACAAGCCAGCACGAATCACCCAAAGCGCCAGCTCGCAATTTATTCCCGGCCATACTGCTATTGTGGAAACCAGTTTGACATACCAGCGCAAATCCAGACCCTCACGGCAGTAACCTTATCGAAGTTTGTCAGCCACCCGCCGTGCGGAACCTTCGATGAGAACTAAAGTAAAATCTTAGCGCATTCTTAACAGCATCGCTTTCACCAAAAGAAAAACAGACTCCCGGGCCCGCTTTTGCCGCAGTCGCGAAAATGGGTTCGGCGCAGGTTCGGACCGGAATGAGGGGAATTCCGGAACGAGTCGGCAGAGTCAGGCCACGCTACAAAAACAGGAAACACGAAAATGTATACGCTCAACGTTAACGGTACGAACTATCAGGTGAATGTCACCGACGGCGCCACCCCCCTGCTCTGGGTGCTCCGGGATATAATCGGACTCACCGGCACCAAATACGGCTGCGGCATCGAGGTCTGCGGCGCCTGCACCGTCGTCATTGACGGCCAGCGCGAACACTCGTGCGTCGTCGATGTGTCCTCGGCCGTGGGGAAAAAGATTGTGACGGTCGAAGGATTGTCCCCGGACAACAGTCATCCGGTGCAGAAGGCCTGGACGCAGTGCCAGGTGCCCCAATGCGGCTACTGCCAGCCCGGCATGATCATGGCCACCGTCGCCGCGATCAACGCCGGACATCACGGCAACGAGATCCTCCCCGAACTGGGCAACGTCTGTGTCTGCGGCACCTACGAACGCGTCCGCAAAGCCGTCAAAACCCTGTAATTCTCCGGAACCCTCCCAAACACAGCCTTCCCATGACCCAAGACACCTCTTCCCCGGAGTCCACCCCCAGCGGCGCCGTCACCGACTGCACCCGCCGCAACTTTCTCGTTTCGTTGGCCGGCGGTCTCTCCATCGCGTTCTTCATGCCGTCCGGCGGTAGAACCGTCGAGGCCGCCGCCGCCACCCCGGATGTCCAGTTGAACGCCTACATCCGCATCGGCACCGATGGCCGGATCACCCTGCTCTTCGGTGGCGCGGAAATGGGCCAGGGCTCCATGTCCGGACTGTCCCAAATCCTCGCCGAGGAGCTGATGGTGGACTGGAATCAGATCACCATCCAGCAGTCGGACGCCAACGCCGCGATCTCCTACACCACCGGCGGCAGCAGTGCAGTTTCCCGGCGCTACATTCCGTTGCGCACCGCCGGCGCCACCGCCCGTGAATTGCTGATCGCCTCCGCCATGCTGGCCACGGGTGACACCACCCGCGGCAACTACGTCGCGAAGAGCGGCGTGGTCACCCGCACCGATCCGGTGTCCGGTGCCCAGCAATCCTGGAAGTACGGCGACCTGACCGTCCAGGCCGCCTCGCCGCAAGCACAGGCCCTGCTGCCAATACCGATCCCTCTGACCGACCCGGCCCAATTCCGTCTCATCGGTCAACCGGTTCCCCGCCCCGACATCCCGCTCAAGGTTAATGGCTCGGCCCGCTACGGCATCGATGTGTTCCTGCCCGGGATGGTCTTTGCCGTCATCAAGCATTGCCCCACGATTGGCGGCACGCTGGCGGCGACGCCGGCCAAGCCTGCCAGCGCGATCGCGGTGGTGCCGTGCACCACGCCCGCCGATCGCGGAGCGATGCTCAAAGGCACCTATAACGCGGTGGCCGTGGTGGCGGACAACACCTGGAAAGCCAAACAGATCGCCAAGTCGCTGACCGTCAAATGGACGCTGCCGGCGTCCACGGCCTCGGTGGACTCGGCCAGCCTGCTGGCCCAGGCGAATCTACTCCTGACCACCGGCGTGCCCATCGTCGCGGAGCCCAACAATCCGACTCCGGACGCCGCCACGATCGAGGGCCAGGTGGCCACCGCCCTGACCGGTTCCGCCAAGACGGCAGAGGCGACCTTCACGCTGCCCTATCTGGCGCACGCGACCATGGAGGTCTTGAACTGCTCGGTCAGCCCGACCTACACCGCCGGGGTCCTGACGGCTCTGGAAATTTGGGCCCCGAACCAATCTGCGATGTCCGTCGTCAACATGGCGATCACACTCAGCGGCTTGGTGGCGACCCAGATCACCGTCCACACGACCTTCCTCGGCGGCGGTCTCGGCCGCAAAATCGAGCAGGACTATGTCAGCCAGGCGATTCAGGTGGCCCTCTCCGTCAAGAAGGCGGTGAAGTTGACGTGGATGCGGGAAGAAGATTTCGGCCATGATCAATATCGCCCCATGGCCGTCATCAAGACCAAGGCCGGGCTCGACGCGAGCAACAAGATCGCTGCCTGGTCGTATCGCATCGTCACGCCCTCCATTTCATGGCAGCGGGGACGCACGGGGTTGGATAGTCAGGCCGTGGAAGGTGCTGTCCGACTTCCCTACGGACGGGGCACCTCCGTGGTTGAATGGGTGAACCTGCCCGCGGGCATTCCCGTGGGGTATTGGCGGTCGGTCGGCAGTTCGCTGAACGCCTTTGCTACGGAATGCCTCATCGACATGCTGGCCCAGGCCGCCGGTCAGGATCCCTTCGTTTTCCGCACCAACAATACGACGGACGCGCGGGCGCTGGAACTTCTGGCCATGACGGACGCGGCGACCGCCTGGCGCAAAACGATCCCGGCCACGCACGCGTGGGGCTTGGCAATCGCGGAGGCATTCGGCACGATGGTGTGCGAAGTCATCGAAATCTCCCAACCCACCGCGGGTGCCCTGACCATCCACCGGGTGTATGCGGCGGTAAACTGCGGCACCGTGATCAATCCCGACTCCGTTGAGGCCCAGATTCAGGGCGCCATCATTCACGGCCTCACCGCCGCCCTCTGGGGTGAGGTCAAGTTCACGAAGGGCGTGGCGGGCCAGACCAACTTCAATCGCTATCGCATGATGCGCTTGAACGAAACGCCCACCATCACGGTGCAGGTCGTCAAGAGCTCCAATGCCCCCACGGGCATCGGCGAACCGGGCGTGCCTCCCGCCGCCCCCGCGCTCGCGAACGCCTATTCTCGCCTCAAGAATGTACGAGTCACTTCCCTGCCGTTGTTCCCCGGAACCACCATGGGCGGCCTCTAAACCTGCTTGAACGAGCTGCAATCCATCCTGGCCGCCTGGCGTCAGCTGGGCGGCGACACGAGCGAGGCCGTCCTCGCCACGGTCGTGCACGTCAAGGGCTCCGCCTACCGGCGACCCGGCGGGCGCATGCTTCTGCTACCGGATGGACAGCGCATCGGCACGATCAGCGGCGGCTGCCTCGAGGGTGACGTCGCCCGGAAGGCCGCCTGGTGGACCTCCAACGGGGAGAGCGTGGTGCGCACGTTCGACAACTCCGCGCCCGACGTCGCCTGGGATTTTGGGCTGGGCTGCAATGGCGTGATTTCGCTCCTGATCGAGCGTCTCGACACTCCCGCCGTTCGGGAATCGCTGGGCTTCATCAACCGCCAGCAATCCACCGGCCAGGAATGCGCGGTGGCCACCGTGATCCGCACCGATCCGGGCAGTCCGTGGCGCATCGGGGATCGAGCGTGGCGCAGTGCGGCGGGAGAGGCCGGAGTCAGCCTGGCAAATTCCCCCAACGCTGCCGGGCTCGCGGACGGACTCCAAGCCGCCTTGCAGGACCGCTCCAGCCGCCTCCTGCACACCGCGACCGCCGATATTTTCGTCGAATGGATCGGCTTGCCGCAGGAACTCGTGATTTTTGGCGCCGGACATGACGTGATTCCGTTGGTGAAATTCGCGTCGACCCTCGGCTGGCGCATCACCGTGGCCGACAACCGGAGCGCCTATGCCCACGCCAACCGGTTTCCCGGCGCGGAAACCGTCGTCACCCTGCCCGCCGGCGGCGACATCACCGGCATCGTGATCAATAGCCGGACCGCGGTGGTGGTCATGACCCACAACTATCCGCAGGACGTCACGCTGGTCCCGCAGATCCTCCGCCGTTCGCCGCGATATTTGGGACTGCTGGGTCCCCGTCGCCGGGCGGAAAATCTTTTCCGCGACATGGGTCTCAACATTACGGACGTCGACACCCATGCGCCGGTGGGCCTGGATATCGGGTGTGATCATCCGGAAACCATCGCGCTTTCGATCGTGGCCGAAATTCAATCCGTGTTGAGCGGTCGATCCTCCGGCTCGCTGCGCTGGCGCGAAGGTGCAATTCACTCCGCCGTGCGGGAATTGGGCGGCGCCGAACTCCGGTCCTTTTCTCCGGGCGAAACGACCGCCCTCACCGTCTGCGAAGCCGTCGCCTGACTCCCCGGCGCAGCGTCCTTCTCCTGCGGCATTGGTGAACGTCAGAATTGTTGCTTAGCCTTCCGCCTATGAACTCGATCCCCACCCGCGCCTCCGCCACGAACGACCCGCAACCACCGACGCCGTCCACAACCGGATTGGTCGTCCTGGCCGCCGGTCAGGCCTCGCGCATGGGAACCCCCAAGCAACTGCTGGAATGGGACGGTAAACCGCTGATCCGTCACGCGGTGGAACAGGCGCTCCAATCCAAATGCACCCCGGTGGTGGTGGTGCTCGGCTTCGGCGCCAGCCAAATGCGCGAAGCCCTGGCGGGATTGCCCATCCAGATTGTCGAAAACCCGGCGTGGGAAACCGGTATGGCGTCCTCCATTCAAACCGGGGTCCAGGCACTGGCCGCCCTGAACATCAACTCCCTGATTCTGACCCTCGCGGATCAACCCAAGCTCACGCCCGCGATTTACGATCACCTGGCCCAACTCCATCGGGAAACCGGCCAGTCCGTCGTCACGTCGGAATACTCCGGCACGGTGGGAGTCCCGGTGTTGTTTGGTCGCGAGCGTTACGCCGATCTGCTGGCCTTGAAGGGGGCACAGGGCTGCAAAGGGGTCATCCAGGCCCATCGGGATCAAGCCCTCGGTGTGCCGTGTCCCGAAGCGGAGTTCGACATTGATACCCCCGCGGATTATGAACGCCTCCGGGGCGGCCCCGACATCGCCGCCGCGCCCCTGAAGTAATGCCGCCCATCTATCTGGATCACCACGCCACCACGCCGGTGGCTCCCCGCGTCTTTGAGGCGATGCGGCCGTATTTTACGGAGATCTTCGGCAATCCCGCGAGCCTCGGACATAGTTTTGGCTGGCAGGCGCAGGAGGCGGTCCAAACCGCGCGCAACCAGGTGGCCGCGCTGCTGGGGGCGTCCCCGGCCGAGATCCTTTTTACCAGCGGCGCCACCGAAGCGAACAACCTCGCCCTCAAAGGCATCGTCAGTGTTTCGCGCTCCCGTCGCCCGCACCTCATCACGTTGGCGACCGAGCACAAGTCGCTGCTCGACCCGCTGGAAGGTCTGCGGCGCGCCGGCGCGCAGGTCACCGTTTTGCCGGTGGAATCGGATGGCCTGGTCAATCTGGATCGACTGGCGGAGGCCATCACGGATTCCACCGTCCTGATCAGCGTCATGGCCGCCAACAACGAGATCGGTGTGCTGCAGCCGATCGAAGCCATTGGCCGGCTGGCCCGCGCCCGCGGCGTGGTCTTCCACACGGATTTCGCGCAGGCCGCGACCTTGGTACCGCTGGACTTGGGCAGCACGAATATCGATCTCCTGACCCTGAGCGGCCACAAGATGTACGGGCCCAAGGGGGTCGGGGCACTTTACGTGCGGCACACCCGCTTGGGCGAAGGTTTGGGAGCGCAGATCGAAGGCGGCGGCCAGGAGCGCGGCCTGCGGGCGGGCACCTTAAACGTTCCCGGCATCGTCGGGCTGGGCGAGGCGTGCGCGCTCGCCCGCTCGCTGATGACGGAGGATCGGATCCGCTTGAGTCAATTGCGGAACCAGTTGAAGGACGCGCTGGTCGCGGAGTTCCCGGATCTCCGCATCAATGGCAGCTGGGAACATCGCCTGCCCAACAATCTCAACGTCAGCTTTCCACACGTGGACGGGGAGCTGTTGATGGCCGGCATGAAGGACATCGCGGTCTCGGGCGGATCCGCCTGCAACTCCGCCAGCGGCCACCCCAGCCACGTCTTAACGGCCCTCCAGATCGAAGCTTCCCTCGCCCGGGCGACGCTACGATTCGGCCTCGGTCGATCCAACACCGAAGCGGACATCGCTCGTGCCATTGCGCAGGTTTTTCGAACCGTGCGTCGTCTGCGCAGCCCGGCGGCGGGTGCGGGAAATTGAGGCAGACGGGACGACGCCCGTCATTTACAACCCCGCGTTCACCGCGCATGGTGAATCAGCCTTCGGAGAAACTTCCATGCCGACGGCTATTCAAATCGTAAAATTATATAAAAGTTATGGGCGATAAATCTCCGAAATCCACCCAGAAGAAGTCCTCACAAAAGCAGGCCAAAGCCACCACGGCTGACGCCAAGAAAAAGGCGGCCTCGGCCGCCAAGGTCGCTCCCGGCAAGAAGAAATAGCCGGTTACCCCCCAACCGTCTCTTCCGGCACAAAATCCGGAGAGACGGATTCTTTTTCGCAATAAAATGTCCGTATGGCGCTAAAACTCCGGCAGGGGCAAATCTGGGTCCACGGTGAGGAATTCATCCGCATCGTCCAACTCGAACGGCTGGAAGTGGCTTATAAGACCGTTCCCGACCTCGACACTGGCGAAGGCAAACATCACCGCACGAGCAAGAAGGAATTCTGTCGGCTGTTGAAGGGTTGCCGGCTGCTCGAGTCCAAGAATCCGGTTTCGCCGTCCGCCGTGCCCATCACGCCTGACGCGACGGCTGCACCCGCAGCTCCGGTCACCGGATAGGCCTGCTCCAGCCAGGACTATTGTCTCGCTGGACCGGCGATTCGCGCCGGCAGGTCAACGCCCGTTGGCAGCACTGGAGTCGCTTTTCCAGAAGTCCGCCCCGGTCGGCGCGCGTTCATTCGCTCGCCCCGACACCCGCCTCGTGTTATGCACAGAGGCGTGCCCGCTTCAATTCCTGCCGGATCTCGACCCTCCGTTCCGCGATGTTCCGCGGCGTCGACATTCCGCCCCGACGGCACAACCCTGCCCGCTCCCAGCCGGTCATGAAGATCCATTTGGAAGCCATCGATCGCCTGGAACGCAACGCCCGCCGCGTCGCGGAAATCGTCGGCGTGCTGACCAAGTACGGGCTCGCCGATTGGCTTAAATCGATACCGCTGGCGCGCGTGCAGGAGTGGCTGCACAGCACCGAAGGCCAGGCGATCAATGAGCTTTCCACCGAAGCCCGCGTCCGCCTCGCCTTTTCCGAGCTGGGGACCACGTTTGTCAAACTGGGCCAGATGCTCAGCACCCGCCCCGATGTGGTGGGCCTGGAACTGGCGCAGGAGTTGACCCGCCTGCAATCCGACACCCCGCCCGATCCCCCGGAACAAATCCGCCAGCGCATCACCGAGGAATTCGGCCGCACGCCCGAGGAGCTTTTTGCGGAGTTTGACGATCAACCGTGTGCCTCCGCCTCCGTCGCCCAGGTGCATCGCGCCCGCCTGCCCACCGGCGAACGGGTCGCAGTGAAGATCCAGAAGGCTGGCATCGAAGCGAAAATTGAATCCGATCTGGCCATTCTGGCCGCCCTCGCGGAGCTCGCGGAAAAACATTCCCCCCAGCTGAAGTTGTATGAACCCGTCGGACTCGTGCGGCATTTCCGACGCTCCATCCTGCAGGAACTCGATTTCCAGCGCGAGCGGCGGAATCTGGCGGAATTCGCCCGTAATTTCGCGGACGACCCCACCGTCCGGTTCCCCCTCGGCTGGCCGCAATACTCTTCGCAACGCGTTCTCACCATGGACTGGCTGGAGGGCATCGCCGGCACGGACATCGAACAACTCCGCGCCTCCGGTGAGGACCTCAACGAATTCGCGCGACGCGGTGCGAATCTTTATCTCGAGATGATCCTGCGGGACTCGTTCTATCACGCCGATCCGCATCCCGGGAATCTCATGCTGCTCCCTGGCAGCGTCGTGGGCGTGATTGATTGCGGCATGGCCGGACGTCTGGATCCGGGATTCCGCGACGACATTGAAAATCTGCTGCTGGCGGTGATCCAGCGCGATGCCGACGCGTTAACTGACGCCGTCCTCAGTCTCAGCGCCACGCCACCCGTGTGCACCCGCGAACAACTGCGGGCGGATCTCTCGGACTTCATCGCCGAGTATGCGAGTCAGGCCATCGACGAACTCAACCTGAGCGCCGCGCTGAACAGCCTGACGGAAATCATCCGGCGCCATCGGATCGCCCTTCCCCCGGGTGTGTCGCTGCTGTTGCGGACGCTGGTTTTGCTCGAGGGCACGGCCCAACTGCTGAATCCCCGCTTCAGCCTGGCCGAGGTGATCCAACCTTTCTATCAGAAGGCCATTGCCCGGCGTTTCACCCCGCAGCGACTCCTGCTCCGCGTACAACGTTCGTTTCGCGACTGGGATCGCCTGCTGCAGGCGCTGCCGCGCGATCTTAACGAAACCCTGCAACGAATTCGCACGGGCCAGTTTCAGGTGCACCTGGATCACCGGCATCTGGACCCCATCGTCAATCGACTGGTCCTGGGAGTCCTCACCGCCTCGCTCTTTCTCGGCTCGGCGGTGATGTGGAGCATGAAGGCGCCTCCGCTCGTGGGCGGGGTATCCGTTTTCGGTTTGCTCGGATACTTGGGCGCAGGATTCCTCGCCTGGCGCATCTACCGCGCCATCCGCAAATCCGGCAACATCGCTTCCAAGGATTGAGCCCGCGGATCAGACCTCCAAAATCGTGATTTCCGGGCGACAATTGAAGCGGACGTCCGCGTAGAAGTTCCCCAGTCCCGGATTGACATACAGCGGCCCGCTGCGGGTCTCGTACCAGCCCTTCTGATACGGCCCACTATCCTGCGGCGTCACGAAGGCCCCGTAAAACGGCGCCCGCACCTGGCCGCCGTGGGTGTGGCCGGCCAGCAATAGATCGTACCGATGCAACACGTCATCGGCCCAGGCCGGGTAGTGCATCAAAACGATGTTCAAGGCGCCGGCTACGGGCATCAAACGCCGCGAGGCCAGCCACCGATCCAGACAGGTCAGCACGACCCGCCCGCCGAACAGCGGCACCTGCCGGTCCTTAAACCAACCACCCCCCGTCTGCGCAAACTGGGTCTGGGCGGGCGAAAAATCCGCTCGCGACCAGTCATCATGATTGCCCGGAACCGCGCAGATCGGCGCCTTCAAGTCCCGCAAGCCCGCGAGGGCCGGGGCCAGAAACGGTGCGGTCTCAATCAAATCCCCGGTGAACAACACCGCGTCCGGCGCCAACTCATTGATCTGCCCCACCACCCGGCGCAGATAGGCGGAGTCGCCTTTGAAGTGGAGATCCGTGACGTGGACGAGGCGCTTGCCCAGGCGTGAGCCAGCGACCGGAAAGGTCCGCACGACGGGATGTTGCGGCTCGTACCACGCCGCATCCGCCACCAATAACGCCGGCCCCAACGCGGCGAAGTTACGCAGCCAACGACGACGGGAACTCAATGCCATGAACCTCAGACCCGCGGCGGGGAAAAATGTTCCGCGCAGGAGTGCGCCAGGGGGTGAATTCGGTCCCGACAAGTTTCCAGTGATGCACCGCCGACGCGCGGCTAGGATCCGTCCGCGAGCATGAGATCGAACACCCCTCTCCCCCCGTTGCGCCGGTTCATCGTCCTGATGATCCTCGGAACGGGCGTCGCCTGGAGCCAGGCGGAACTGCGCGATGCCCTGGAAAGCGATCCCCCGGTTCCCGCGCTGATTACCAATCTCACGCAATTGCGCCTCCTGACCCGCGCCCAGGCCCGCACTCACCCCCCGCTTTATCTTCAGGGTCAGGTCACCCATTTCGATCCCCAGTGGGGAGCGCTTTTCGTGACCGAGGGTCTCGGCAATACCTACGTCGCCGTCACCAACCGGGCGCTGAAGTTTGCGGCCGGCCAGCGGGTGGAGATACAGGGAGTGGCCCAGCCTGGCTTGATCCCCCAAATCGCCCCCTACCAGATTCAGGTGGTCAGCGACGGCGTTCTTCCTGCGCCCCCCTTGGTTTCGTTGGACGACCTGATCGGTCCGCGGTTCGATTGCCATCGGGTGGTGGTGCATGCAGTGATCCACTCACTGCAGGTCGAGTATCAACGGCTGATGATCGATTTTGGCGAAGGCGGCGGACGTTTTCGGGCACACCTGCCGGGGTACACCGAGGCGAAGCTCCCCGAAAACCTGCTGCACGCACGCGTGGCGCTGACGGGGGTGGTGGGTGCTTACTTTAATCCACAGGATCAATCCCGGGGCACGCGGCTTTATCTCAATTCGCTCGCGGACCTCCGGATCCTGGAACCCGGCCCCGCCGACGCTTTTGCGGAACCCGCCGTCACGCTGAAATCCATTTCGCTCGCGCCGCCGAGCTTGTCCGGACTCACCAAGGTGCGCGGCGTCCTGACGGCGGTAACGGATGGCACCCGCCTGTGTCTGCAGGATGGAACCAATGGGCTCTGGGTTCGCGCGCTGCCCCCGCCCGCCGTCGTCGATGCCAATGGCATTTACCCGTCGCCCGAGGTGCCACCGGATCTGCATCCGGGCGAATCCGTGGAAGCCGTCGGGTATCAGCGGTGGACGGGCTACGGGGTCTTGCTGGCCGACGCCCGGGTGCGCCGTTCCGGGACCGGTGAACTTCCACCGGCCGTGGATATTTCCGAGGCCGCCGCCCTGACCGGAAATTATCACGCCCGCCGTGTCCGCCTGACCGCCCAGTTGGTGGGCGCCGCGCCCCGCGCCGAATCCCACGGTCGCTATTACACACTCACCCTGGCCGAAGCCGACCAGTATTTTGACGCCGAAGTCCCCACTTCCCCACGGATCGCCACGCTCAAACCCGGAAGCCTGGTCCGCGTCACCGGTGTCTGCGAGGTGGAAGCGGATGCTGATCACAAACCCCGGACTTTTCGGATTCTGTCCGATGAACCCGATTCGGTGGAGCTGTTGCAGTCCCCGCCTTGGTGGAGCCCGGAGCGGATCGCCGCGGGCAGCCTCGGTTTAATTCTGCTGGCCGGCGCCTGGACTGTGCGCGCCCGACACCGCATGAACCTTCGACGGGCGGAACTGCAGCGGCGCGAGCAGGCCGCCCAAGCCGTGCGGGAAATGAATGTGCAACTGGAATCCCGGGTCGCCGAGCGTACCCGCGAACTCCAGCAATCCAACGAGGACCTTCAACGCGAAATCGAGGAGCGCCGGCGCTTCGAGTTGATCCAACAAGTCAGTTACAAGATCTCCGAAGCCGTCCACGCCGTGCCCAATTTGCGGGACTTCTACCGGCTGATTCACCAGCACATCGAGGAGTTGATGCCCGCGAAGAACATTTTTCTCCTCCTCGAAAATCCGACCCTCGGCCGGCACGAATACGTCTACCACATTGATGAACACGAGGCGTGGCCTGAGCCCGCCAGGATTACGCAGGGCCCAGTCGGCTACATCCTGCGGACCGCACGATCGCTGCTGGCGGACCGCGCCTCGCTGACGAATCCCGACCACGAGTGGTGTCTGGCATCCGGGACGCCGTCCGCCATCTGGCTGGGAGTTCCGCTGGTGACCAATGGGCGGGTGATCGGCGTCATGGCGCTGCAGGATTACGAGAACCCCCGCGCCTACGTGGAGCGGGATCGCGAGGTCCTTTCCTACGTCGCCACCCAAACCGCCGTGGCCATCGAACGGCAGCGGGCCCGGGTGGAGATTGAAAAAGGGGAAGACCGGCTCCGGTCGTCCGAACAACGCTTCCGCCAAGTGTTCGAGAACAGTCCGGCCCTGATGATTCTCACCCGCTTCGAAGATGGCCGTGTGGTCACCGTAAATAACGCCTTCCTCGAGATTACCGGCTATCAGCAGTCGGAAGTTGTCGACCACCTCGCCGCGGATCTGAATCTCTATGCCCTCGATGAACAGCGCTTGGAATTCCGCCGCCTGCTCCGCGAAGACGGCGTGGTGCAGAATCGCGAGCACAGCGTTCGCACCAAGAGTGGAGCCATCCGAACCGTCCTGATCTCCGCCGAGGTCACGCAATTGGAAGGCGAGACCCACGTCCTTACCGTGGGCCAGGACATCAGCGCACGGAAACAAGCCGAGCAGGAAATGAAACGCGCGCTCGCCCACGCCGAGGAACTGCAGGAAATGAAGACGCGTTTCGTCTCCCTGGTCTCCCACGAGATCCGCACCCCGCTGGGCGTGACCATGTCCGCGGTGGAACTTCTGCGAAACTACCGCGACCGTCTCGCCGTCGAAAAACAGAAGGAACTGCTGGAGGACATCCACGGCGCCACGCTGCGGATGGCCGGCCTGATGGAGCAAATGCTGCTGCTGGGTAAGGTGGAGTCCGGCAAACTCGCCAGCCGACCCGTGGCGACCGACCTGGCGTCGCTGGGCGGAAAGCTCGTGGCGGAAACAGATCACACCGCCCACGGGAAATGCCCGCTGACCTTGGAAATCCACGGCGACCTGACCGGCGCCCGGGTCGACGAAAGCCTCCTGCGGCACATCTTGGGCAACCTGTTGTCCAACGCCGTAAAATATTCACCCCCGGGCAGTCCCGTGCGCTTGGACATCCATCGGGACGCCGACTGCGCCGTATTTGTGGTGACGGACACCGGCATCGGTATTCCCGCCGCGGATCAAGCACGCCTTTTCGAAGCCTTCCACCGGGGCAGCAATGTCGGTGAAACGCCCGGCACCGGTCTTGGACTTTTAATTGTCCAACGCTGCGTCGCCCTGCTCTCCGGTCAATCGAGCCTGATCTCGCAGACCGGAAAGGGAACGGTCTTTACGGTACGCCTACCGCTTTTCGCACGAGCCTGACCGGCGCAGCTGCGGCATCGAGCCCCACACACCAATCTGGCAGTCCGTCCTCACTCCACCAGGTGGCAGGCCGCCCAGCGGCCCGGCGAAACCTCGCGGAGCGCCGGGACCTCGATCTTGCACCGCGCCTCCGCCACCGGACAACGCGTGTGAAAGGGACAGCCCGACGGCGGATGAATCGGCGAGGGAATGTCGCCCGACAGAACAATGCGCTGCCGCTTGGAATCCGGATCGACCACCGGCACCGCTGAAATCAGGGCCTGAGTGTAAGGATGCCGGGGGGCCCGGCAGATGCCCTTCACTTCGCCCGCCTCCACCACCCGCCCCAGATACATCACGAGCAGGCGACGGCACAGATGCTCCACCACGGCGAGGTCGTGCGAGATGAAAAGGTACGCCAAGGTCCGCTCCTGTTGCAGATCCTGCAGCAGGTTGATGACCTGCGCCTGCACGCTGACATCCAGCGCGCTCACCGGCTCATCGCACACGATCAATTTCGGCTCCACCGCCAGCGCGCGGGCAATGCCGATCCGCTGGCGCTGGCCGCCACTGAATTCATGCGGATAGCGCAGCGCATATTCCGGCTCGAGCCCCACCCCGTGCAGCAACTGACGAATCCGATGCCCCCGCTCCTCCCGGGTTCCCGCCAGCCCGTGAATATCCAGCGCCTCACCGATGATATCGCTCACGGTCATCCGCGGATTCAGGGAACCAAACGGATCCTGGAAGATCATCTGGAACTGCCGCCGGCGCGCCCGCAATTCCGTGGCCGAAAGTTTGCCGATATCCTCGCCGTTGAACGCCACGCGACCGCTGGTGGGTTCGATCAACCGAAGCACCGCGCGTCCCAGCGTGGTCTTGCCGCAACCGCTTTCGCCCACCAAGCCCACGGCTTCACCCGGACCGACCGTGAAGCTGACATTGTCCACCGCCTTGACCTGTCCGGTGGTGCGGGCAAACAGGCCCTGTTTGACGGGGAAATGGACGCGGAGGTTTTCGACTTCGAGAAGGGCCATGGCAGATCAGGCTTCTGAAAACGGGCACCGCACGAGGCGATCCCCGGATAACGGCAGCAGTTGAGGTTGCAGGGTCGGACACTCCGGACGCGCCACAGGACACCGCGGAGCAAACCGGCATCCCGACGGCCAATTGCCCAGGCTCGGCACGGTTCCCGGAATGGCCTGCAACCGCTTGCGTTCGCGACCAATTTCCGGCACGGAACGAATCAAGGCCTGGGTGTAGGGATGCCGCGGTCGGCGCAACAGTTCGTCCGCCGCACCCGTCTCGACAATTTGCCCCGCGTACATGACCGCCACCCGATGCGCGAGATCGCCCACCAGCCCGAGATTGTGCGTGATCAGGAGGATCGACATGCCCAGCCGTCCCTGCAATTCGCGGAGCAATTCGATGATCTGGGCCTGGATCGTGACGTCGAGCGCGGTGGTGGGTTCGTCCGCCACCAACAATTTCGGCTCGGAAGCGAGGGCCATGGCGATCATCACCCGCTGCTGCATCCCGCCACTGAGCTGATGGGGATAGTCGCGCACCCGGCTTTCCGGGGCCGGAATGCCCACCAAGCGGAGCAAGCGGAGAATCTCCGCGTCGGTGGCGTGCGCCGGACGATGGAGCTGCAGCGACTCGCGGATCTGGGCCCCCACGCGCATCACCGGATTGAGGGAGGTGGCGGGATCCTGAAAAACATAACTGACGACCCCGCCACGGAGCCGGGCCAAATCCCGTTGGGAAAGCCGCAACACCGGGCGCCCCTGCAGCAGGATTTCCCCGCCGGCATAGCGGGCGGGCGGTGTGGCGAGCAGGCGGGCGATGCTCAACGCGGTGACACTCTTGCCACAACCGCTTTCACCGACCAGGCACAGGCATTCGCCCTCCTCGATGGCCAGCGACACCCCATCCACGGCACGGGTCGCGCCGAAATCGATCTGCAGATTGCTAATTTCCAAGAGCGCCATAGGAACAGCCACCGCGTCCACCCAACACCCGGGCAAACAAGCACACGCAGGGCCACCCGCCCAGAAGTGAAAGCAGGATTCCGGTGGGAAAAGTGGGCCGCCACCGCGAAGGGCGGCGCGGCACCCAATTCGCGTGACGCTTCGGATCAGAATCACTCGCGGCGCGCGTCCGCGTCTGCTTTCGTTGCGGGGTCATGACTCCGGAAGAGAAGCTAAAATCGCTCGGGCTCGTCCTGCCGCCCGCACCGAAACCGATCGCCGTTTACCGCCCGCTGGTGGTCTTCGGCAATGCCGCCTATGTGTCCGGTCATGGCCCCCTGCGCACCGACGGTACGTTGATCACCGGTGTGGTGGGACGGGACCTGGACCTCGACGCCGGCAAGGCCGCGGCCCGGCAGGTGGGCCTCGCCATTCTGGCCACCTTGCGCACGCAACTGGGCTCCCTCGATCGGGTCAAACGTCTCATCAAAGTCCTCGGCATGGTGAACACCGCGCCGGACTTTTATGACCACCCCAAGGTCATCAACGGTTGCAGCGAACTCTTCGCCGAAGTCTGGGGCGCCGAGAACGGCATCGGCGCGCGCAGCGCCGTCGGCATGGGACCGTTGCCCGGCAATATCGCCGTGGAAATCGAAGCCATCTTTGAGCTCGCCTGAACCGATCCCACGCGACAAAATCGCCGCCACCACACCCGCACTTTTCTCCCATCATTGTCCATGAACACCACCACACAGCTCAAGACTGTCAAAGGCAACACCGCGGCCAAGGTCGCCGCGGAACTCTCCCGCACCGGCGGCCTGCTTCGGCTCGCTCCGGCCTGGGTCCCGCGTTCATTCCTGCAACCCGGCCTGCGCATCAAGCTGCATCCGGCCGACACCTACGCTTACGGGTTGAACCGCGGCGGCATCGACGAACGCTGGTTCGCGTCCACCACCGAGGCGGCCAATGAGGGTCGTGTCCCCGACGAAGGTCTCAGCTACTGCGTCGTCGGCGGCGAACGCTTCACCCTGCGCAAGGCCGTCGAAGACTGCGGCGCCACGTTGATCGGTTCCAGCATCTGGAAGAAATACGGCAAATGGCCGGTCTATTCGAAGTTCTTCGACAACATGGGGCCCATTCCCCATCACATGCATCAGTCCGCCAAACAGGCCAAACTGGTGGGCCAGGAAGGCAAACCCGAGAGCTATTACTTCCCGCCCCAGCACAACAACGTCGGCAATAATTTCCCGTACACGTTCATGGGCTTCGAGCCCGGCACCACCAAGGCCCAGGTGCGCAAGTGCATCGAGAACTGGAACCGCGGCGATAACGGCATCCTCGACCTCTCCAAGGCCTACCGCCTGAAGGTCGGCAGCGGCTGGCTCATCGACCCGTGCATCCTCCATGCGCCCGGCAGCCTCTGCACCTACGAACCCCAGTGGGGTAGCGATGTGTTCGGCATGTACCAGAATCTGGTCGAAGGCCGCGAAGTTCCCTGGAGCCTGCTCGTGAAGGACATGCCCAAGAGCAAGCACAAGGACATCGATTTCATCGTCGACCAGCTCGATTGGGAGAAGAACGTGGATCCGAACTTCAAGGACAACCACTACCTCGAACCCGTGCCGGTGGCGGATACGCGCAGCGAGGGCTACGTGGATCGCTGGATCGTTTACGGCAAGGTGGACGGTGAGCAGTTGTTCACGGCCAAGGAACTCACGGTGGATCCGGGTGCGACCGCGAAGGTGAAGGACAACGGCGCGTACGGCCTCATCTGCGTGCAGGGCAGCGGCAAGATCAACGGACAGCCCCTGAACAGTCCCAAGCTAATCCGGTTCAATGAACTCACGGAAGATGAGTATTTCTGCACCGAGGACGGCGCCAAGGCGGGCGTGACGTTTGAGAACACGAGCGAGACCGAACCGCTGGTCTGCCTCCGCTACTTCGGCCCCGAGGTGAATCCGAATGCCCCGACCATGGGCGCGTACCGCAAGAACAAGTTCGACTGAGATTCGTTCTCCATCCGACGAACCATCCGGATCCTCACTCGGGGATCCGGATTTTTCTTGGGTACCAGCCGCTGCCCTTCAAGGAAGCCAACCGGCACGGACGCGGTCAGCCTACGGTTTGAGCTGATAAAACCGCGCGCCGGACGTGGCGGTCGGCGTATACGGACTGGCGGCGCCCACCACTTCGGCAAACGCATCCGCCAAGGTGGGCGCACTGTACAACTTCGCATTGCCGGTCCATTCCAAGCGGATCTGCCCCGCCGCGGCCGGCCCCAGATTCAATACTAGCGAAGTCACCACCGCCGTTGGATCCCCATACCCTTCGAGCCAACCCGCCGACAACAAGGTGACCGTCGCATCGGCGTCGGCGTATTTCTTCACGCCCACCGCCAAGCCATCACTTCCGACCTCTTCCTTGTGCAAACCCACCGCGTAATATTTTCGGCCCGCCACCAAGTGGATGGGCCCCGCCCCGGTGGGCCATTCGCTGCCGGGATAAACGCCCGAACGATTGCGCAGCTTGCCGATGTTCTGAGGCGTCGCATCCACGTCAATGGTCTCAATAACCCGGTCGCTGGTGCCGAAAGTGCCCGAGCCGAGAAAGTCACCAAAGGCCGCACTGCCGGTATCGACCGCAATCGCTTTGAGATTCGCCGCCGTCTCGTCCGTGCTCAGCCAGAACACCCCGGTATCATCGCTGGCCAGAAAGAACTCGTAATCGCCCGTCGCCGGCGGAGTCAGCCAGCCGCGGACCAAGCCGAAGAAATTATCCACGTTGGGTGAGGTCGGCGCATGACCAAACCGGGTAATCACCTCGCCCGCATCCAACGCACCCGCGGCCACCCGCTCGCCGTTGCGGAACGTGGTGAGATTCTCCAGGCCGCCGGCCCCGGGTTCATTTTCAAAGCGAAGATAATTCACCACTCCCGGCATCCGGCTGTAGCTGCGAAATTCGTTGGTCGAGGGCGTCGTCGGATTACCCGCCCGGTCCCGGACTCCCTCGGTCACGGTCAGCACCAAATTGGTGCCCTCGGCATACCGGCCGTCGGTCTGCAGGAGAATTCGGGAATTCTCGGTCAAAGAGGGATTTAACAAGGTCGCATTGGTGACCGTGACCCCGGTGAGGGAAAAATTCTCCGCGAGCACGCCCAGCGGCGAAATCGGACTGTCGAATTGCACCAGCACGCTGGCGAAG
The DNA here is from genome assembly GCA_947471985.1 of Verrucomicrobiota bacterium. Classification (GTDB taxonomy): domain Bacteria; phylum Verrucomicrobiota; class Verrucomicrobiia; order Limisphaerales; family UBA9464; genus CANIZL01. The sequence continues at coordinate 28,071 of CANIZL010000087.1, forward strand.
GAATCCGCCGGCGTCACCTGCACCATCCGGGGCGGCACATCATCCGCCAGCACCGTCAACCGGGCCGCCTCGCTGGTGAGCACGTCGCCGGACTCCGGTGTGATCTCAACCTTCCAGAGCGTCGCGTCATCCGCCAACTCCGCGAGTCGGACCGGATCATACCCGAGGGCGATTGAATCCAGGACCGGACTGTTCACCGAACCGCCGCTCTTGTTGAGCACTTCCACATCGTCCTTGAACCACTTATAGCTGAGCCGGCCCGCCGTGATTCCCGGCGTCACTTTCACTTCAAAACGGAAGGGGGCGCCCGCCAGATTGGTACGGCTTGCCGGTTGAGCGGTGATGACCGTCTGATCCGAACCCAGGGCGGAAATCCAAGCGCCACTCAAGGGCGCCGGACCGCCGGTGGCCACAGTGGGATCCGGATAATCCGGATAATCGGCCGCCAGCGTCGTCAGGGGGTTCTTGGTCTGGGTCGCCCAGATCGACAGGTTGTCCTTGCCCACGCTGCTCTTCATCAGCGCTTCGAAATAATACTTCTGTCCCTGCACCAGCGTCACCCCGTCCGAAACATTGCTGGTCTGGTAACGTCCGTCGGCCGTGATCGCCCCGGTTTGGGCGTCATCGCGCTGATCCCCGCCCAGCCCGACCAGCTCCGCGGGCAGGCCCGGAAACGAGCGCTCCAGATTGAAGTAATACCGCCGATTGCTCCACGCGGTCTCCTGCGCGCGCAGGACCTTGTTCGCCGAATTGGCATCCGACGAAATCCACAACTGGCTGTTCTCCGCGGAGGCGATGTAGAAATACCACACGCCGGAACTCGGTGGCCGCAGGAAACCGGACAGGCGCACACCGTAATTATTGTAAACATCGTCCGCCGGCGCCGCGCGGAAGGTACCGTCCAACGCCGCGGGATCCTCATTGAACGGGAACTCCGCCAGGGGGCTGAAAAGCGTCGTGGTCGGCGAACCGGGATAGCCCGAAGCCCCGGTCAGATCCGCCACCGCGGCGCCCGGGAGATTTCCGTCGGTGCCGGTGAAACCGCCCGAGGTGAAGACCTCCACCTTCACTTTTCCCACAACCTCCACGTCGGCGGCCCGGACGCCGAGAGACAGCAGCAGGGCGGACGCGACGAAACGGAAAACCACACCGGACTTTTTTCGAATTGGATTGGCCATTACGAGTTCCCGCGCCGGTCACCCGCACCGGAGCAATGCCCGTGCGGGTTTCCCAACGAAGTGAGGGCAACGCTGCCGAGCAATCGCGCCATTGTCAATCCACCAAGCCCGCCGGGGTGTGGTGGACCGCGTCGCAGCGGGTTCGCCGAGACTCGAAGCGCCCGCGTAAGCAGTCGCGCAGCGTCGTGGACTGCGGTTGCCCTCTACCGCTTTGGAGTGGGGCGTGAACCAACCCAACGCGCACCGAAACGTTTAGCGCCGGTCCGCTGGGAGAGCTCGACGTCCGTCCGGCTCGTACGTCAGTCGCCAAAGCGTCAGAGGACTGCCGCAGTCCAAAACCTGGCGCCCCCCCCCCCCGCCGATTGCGAAGTCGCGAAGCGTCGTGGAGTGCGGTAGTCCCCTCTCATCCTTACCCACATTTCTTGACGCTATACTTCCGAGGTGGTTTTGCCTTGGCTTGCGGGGTGAACGGAGGCGTTGTTGGGCCGTCTCGTGTTTGCCGTTGGCGATGTTTACGTCTGGTTGGCGCTGTCGCGTTGGTGAGCCTCCTGAACCA
>CANIZL010000088.1 GCA_947471985.1 Verrucomicrobiota bacterium
TGGCGAGCCGGATCAGCTCCTGATCGAGACGCCCGCTTTCCTCCGCCACGGAAATCATTTCCAAGGTGGATCCGGAGAACAACTGGCGGCAGTCGCCGAGGCTGGGTCCGAGGGCCTTGCCCTCCTTGACCCGTTCGATGGAATTGGAGACGGCGTCGACGAGGACCTGATTACCGATGGATCGGCGCGCGACGTTGAGTCCGCTGATGAGCGGCACACCGGCCCCAAGCAACGTGCCGAGCATGCGACAAAAGCGGGCCATGGCGAACTGGGCCATCAGGGACCCGATGATGGGCAGGTTCAAGAGCACCGCCTCCCAGCGCCGGCGACCGGCCTCCGAGACCAGCCAGGTGCGGAAGCCCACCAGGGCGATCACCACACCGATCGCGGCGAGCAGCCCGTAGGTGCGCAGGAATTCGCTGGTGTTGACGATCATCTGGGTCAGCAGCGGGAGTTTTGCGCCGAACCCGGTGAAGATCGTTTGGAAGCGGGGGATGAAGAAGACGAGCAGGAAGATCAGGACGGCCAGGGCCAGAATCAGCAGGATGACGGGATACATCAGGGCCGTCATGACCTTGGATTTCAATTCCTTTTCGCGGGCCTGGAAATCCGCGATCTGGGCCAGCACGACATCCAGGAAGCCACCGGTTTCACCGGCTTCCACCATGGCCACGTAAACCCGGGGGAACGTGGTGGGGGAACGGTTCATGGCCTCGGCAAGGGACAAACCGTCGACGACGCGACCGTGTACCAGTTTCCATTGCGCGCAGGCGGCGGGAGTGGCGGCCTCCTTGATCAGGATGGTCATCGCCTTGCTCAAGGGAACCCCGGCGGAGAGCAGGCTGGAAAGGAGGCGGGTGAAATTTTCGAGGATGCGGGCGGTGATTTTATCGCCGCCGAGCGACAGTCGCAGTCCGCCGGAAGCCGGCGCGGGGGCGTTGCCGGCCGATCCCTTATCGGCGGCGGCGGCCGGTTTGGCCGGGGCGGCCTTGGGTGCCGGGGCTTTGGCGGGAGCGCGGCTCGTGCCGTTCTTTTCCTCCAGCCGGATCGGACGAAGCCCGAGATTGGTGATGGTTTGCAGGGCCTCGTGCCGGCTGCCGGCATCGAGGCTTCCCTCGGCGACGGTGCCGTTGGCTTGCAGCGCGCGATATTGAAACGAGGCCATGGCAGGCGGTGGATCAGGCGGCGGTGGCGCCGTGGGTCGCTACGATTTCCGCGGCATGTTGCTTGTCTTCCTCGTCGCTCATGGCCTGGTCCTTGGTGACGCGCAGCACTTCCTCGGGCGTCGTCAGACCTTCCCGCACCAAGCGCCAGCCGTCCTCCGCCAACGTCCGCAGACCGCTGCGCCGTGCGGCGTCACGGATCTCGCCGCTGGACGAATTCTTCAAAATCAACCGCCGGATTTCCGCGGTGCTCTTCATCCACTCGAAAATGCCGCGCCGTCCATGATAGCCCGTCATGCGACATTCCCGGCAGCCCACCGCTCGATAAATGCGGGCTTCGGCCCCGAATTTGAGTTCGACACGCAGTGCTTCGGCCGTCGGCGAGGTGTCCACCTGTTTGCAAAGCGGACACAGGACCCGGACCAGCCGTTGGGCCAGGACTGCTTCCAGGGAGGAGGCGACGAGGTAAGGCTCCACCCCCATGTCGACCAAGCGCGTCAGCGCGCCGGGCGCGTCGTTGGTGTGCAGCGTGGAGAACACCAAATGGCCCGTCAGCGAGGCCTGCACGGCAATCTGGGCGGTTTCCTGGTCGCGGATTTCGCCGATCAGCAGGACGTCCGGGTCATGACGCAAAATGGCGCGCAAACCCCGGCCGAAGGTGAGTCCGGACTTCTCCGATACCTGAATCTGGTTGATGCCCCGCAATTGGTACTCGATGGGATCCTCAATGGTGATGATCTTGCGGACGGCGTCATTGATTTCGTTGAGCGCCGTATAGAGGGTGGACGTCTTGCCGCTGCCGGTGGGGCCGGTGACGAGAATGATCCCGTGGGGCAGGCCAAGAACCTGGCGGAACGAGCGGAGTTCCCGGGGATCCATGCCCAGTTCGCCCATGCCACGCAAGGTGGAGTTTTGGCGGAGCAAGCGCATGACCACCGCCTCACCGTGCAACATCGGAATCACGGAAACACGGATGTCCACTTCCGCGTCATCCAGTCGGATCTTGATGCGACCGTCCTGGGGCAGCCGCTTTTCGGCGATGTTCAGGTGGCTGAGAATTTTGACGCGCGAAACGATGGCCGGTTGAAAGCGCTTGATTTGCGCGGGTACCGGCACTTCCTGCAGCACGCCGTCAATACGGTACCGGATGCGCAATTCCGCCTCGAAAGGTTCCAAGTGGATGTCCGACGCGCGAAGCTGGATGGCATCGCGCAGCACTTGGTTGACGAATCGAATGATCGAGGCGTCCTCGGCGGCATTGTCGAGATCGTTGTCCTCGCCCCCGTTGTCATCCACCACTTGGAACGACTCTTCCTCGTCGAGTGAGCCGATCGTATCGGCGCCCACCCCGAGGCGTTTTTTCATTTCCCGCTGAATGGTCTCGAGGGTGGCCAGCACCGGTTGCAGTCGCAGGCCGGTGAGGGTGCGCAGGGTGTCGAGACCCTGCGTGGCAAAAAGCCGGCTGGTGGCGATGGCCACCGTGCCGTCCTGCCGGGAGAGCGGAAGCAATTCCTCCTTCAGCAGAATGCGGGCGGGAAAAAGCGCCAGCAGCTCCTTGTCCGGTTTGATCTCCTCCAATGAATTGAAGGGGACCTGATATTCGTTCGCGACCCAGCGCAGCACCGCTGCTTCCGAAGCCTCCACGCGTTGCTCCTGCGCCAGGGATCGGGCGTCGACCGCCGAAATTTGGCGGCCGACGACCATCTCGTCGAGCAGGGTACCGAGAGCGCTGGAAGTCACTTCAGGCATGCGAATGAGTGCTGAGGGTCGTCGACCGGGATCGCCTTACTTGAGCAACCCCATCAGGACGGCGGCGGCCTCCTGTTTGGCCGAAAGCACCTGGCGAAGATCCGCCTGCGCCTTTTCCAACTTGGCTTCCTTCGTCTTCACCGCGGCGCGGTAGTTGGCGAGTTTGGATTTGATCTCGTCCGCCGGGGCGTTGGCCTCGATGGCCTTTTGGAGGGCTTCGCCTTCGGGGCTGGTGTCGCCGCCACCGGGACCGCGGCCACCCGCTTGACCGCCGGGGCCACCGGGACCGCCCGGACCGCCGCCGCGGCCGAAGCCGAAGCCACCGCGACCGGGAATCTCCCGGCGCGCATCGGAAACCTTCTCGATGCGATCCTGTACGATCTTCCATTCGGCGTCGTCCTTGACCGCCAGCTGTTCGCGATAGCGCTCCATCATGCGCTGACGCATCTGGGCGGGATCAAAGTTGCCACCACCACCGGGGCCGCCCTGACCGCCGCGATTGCGGCGTCCGCCATTGCCACCCGCAGCGTTGGGGTCGGCGGCATTGTTATCCTGGCCGAGCAAGCCGGCCGTACCCAGGGTCGCAGCCAATCCGGCGGCCCAGACGAACGATGAGAATCTTTTCATGTGATCAAATGTTAACGATTTCCCGCCCAACAGTTGGCGGCTTCTGGTCGGGAGACCGTGGCCGGGGGATTTGGTTTCGGGGCAATGGAATATTTTCGTTAAGGAAGTGTAAATCCGGCCGCCCGACGGAGGGCGGGCGTGACTGGGAAAGGACGGTCAATCCTTCCCCCGACGCTTCGCGACCTCTCACGCGACTGAGGAATTCCGCCAGGTTTTGGACTGTGGAAGTCCTCTCCCGCTTTGGACGCAAGAGGTGCGAGCCGAACGGTCGCCGAAAAAACCAGCGGGCTGGCCCTGGAGTTCTTTGGACGCTTAGGGTTACGGTCACGCTCCACTGCAAAGCGGTAGGGGACAACCGCAGTCCACGACGCTTCGCGACCTCTCATGCGGCTGGAGAATTTCGACAGGTTTTGGACTGCGGAAGTCCTCTCCCGCTTTGGACGCAAGACGGGCGAGCCGAAGGGGCGCTGAAAAACCCAGCGGGATGGCCCCGAAGTTCTCTCGACGCATCGGGCTCCGGTCGCGCTCCACTGCCAAATCGGTAGGGGACAACCGCACTCTCAGGCGCTGCCCGACCCCCCGCAATGGGAGCAATTTGCTGTGGGAGCTGGTCCGCTCCGGGCCTAGCGTGGGCGGCGTGGAACTTCGGCAATTGCGCTATTTTCAAGCGGTCGCGGAGGAACTGGGCTTCTCCCGGGCGGCGTTGCGCTTACGAATCGCCCAGCCGGCGTTGAGTCGTGCCGTTCAGGAGCTCGAAAAGGAACTGGGGTTGGAACTGCTGGCTCGCACGCGTCGGTCCGTGGCGCTGACGCCCGCGGGCCGGGTGCTGTTGGACGAAACAACGCTGGTCCTGCAGCGCTTGGAAGAGGCCGCCCGGCGCGTGCAACGCACCGCCGCGGGAGAGGAGGGGGAACTTCGATTGGGTTACATCGGTGCTCCCACTCAGGCGTTTTTGGGCCGGATTGTGAAGGAATTCCGCCGCCGTTTCCCGCGCGTTACCGTCGTTCTGGAGGAACGGACGCCGGAACGGGTCTGGGAAATGGTCGCCCGCGGTCGATTGGCCATCGGTTTGACCCGTCCGGTGCGGGCCCATCAGGCGCTGGGTTTACCCTCGTTGCTCCTGCGCCGCGAACGACTCTGCGCGGCGCTGCCAGCCGATCATCCGTTGGCCGCTTCACCCAGTATCCGCTGGCGACAGTTGGCCGCCGAGCCGCTGATCGTCCTCTCTCGCCGCGAAGGGGTCAGTCTCCATGATGCCGTGCTGGTGGCGTGTCGTCAGGCCGGTTTCCCCCCGCAATTGGCGCATACCCCGAGCCTGATCAGCACGGTGCTCAGCTACGTGGAGGCCGGGGCGGGCATTGGCGTGGTTTCGGATGGGATTGCCTCCCTCGGGAATGGACAGCCCATCGTGTTCCGTCCGCTGGCCCCCGCGCACACCGTGGACCTGGTCATGGTTTGGGCCAGCCGGGAGGATCCCCCGGCGGCGGCGGCTTTCCGGCAGCTCGTGCAGGAATGGATGGATTCCCATCAGTTGTGGCCGGATGCCATGGTCCCCGTGACACCTCGGGCTCGTTCGCGAAAGTGAAGGCCGGGTTCGTGAGTTCACGGTTATCGATTCCCTGCGGAAGGGGGCACCGCGCTGGAGCCCAATGCCGCCGCCGCGCTTCCAGTGTGTGGCGCGACTATGGACGGCGTTGGGCAGATCGGGCCGCCGCCGCCGCGGGGAGAAAGGCTATCGCTTTGGAGATCTCCGGCCTAGGTGGAAGCCTTGGCAGAGGAGGGGACGTGATTTTATGAATGGAATATTCCTGGTGATTCGTGGACTGGCCGGCCTGGCTTCGGTCGGGGCGTTGTTGCTGCTGGGCGCGGTGGTGCTCCTGCGAAGCGGACTCGCGTTCGCCAAGGAAGGCGCCGGGGTGCTGGGGTATGTCCTGGCCTTATTTACCTCAGGGTTCACCAAAGGCACTCCGCCCAAGGAACCGGCGGGTTGGGTGATTGGACTGCCCCAAGCCGGGCTCGCCGTTCTGTTCGTGGCGATGCTGGTTTCCGTCTTTCTCCCTGGAACCCGGTGGCTGCTGCACGTCACCGCCGTGATGGCTGGGTTGGCGGGGCTCTGGTACGGGCAGATGCTGCGTACGGAACCGCGGCTTGAGATTTTGTGTCTCCCCTTCGTGGCGGTCTGGTTGGGCTTTTATGCGTTTTGCCTGTTCGCGATGCCGACGGTTGAGGGGGCGAAAGCAAGTGCGCCCACAGTGGAACAATCTCGTTGAGGCAGCGCGTCGTTTACGGAACTGGACCTGGCCCGGGCCCTGGCCCGGGCCCATAGGGCACCGGGTGGATGGCATCAACCCGGTGCAGCGCAGTCCGGATGCGGGTCATCGCCGACGCCGCGGCCTGTCGTTCGGCCACGGATGTCGCGCTGATGGTTTCCAGGAGGGGCAGGGCACTGGCGGCATTGGTTCCATACTCACTCAGGGCCAGGAGGTACAGGCCGTTTTCGGGCCACAAGGCTCGTTGGTCCATCGTGGGGAGATTGGACTGAAGGCGTTGTTGGAGCGTCGGCACCATGAGTCCCGGTGCACACCCACTTCGAGCCAGCGCCACGGCGGCGGCTCCCCGCACCAGCCCGTTGCTGGCGGAAAGGTACGACTGGAAAATCGGCTCGCCGCTGGCCGCCGCCGATCCAAAGCTGGAAAGGGTCAGTAGTGTCAACGCCCGTTGGAAGTCCAAAATGAAGGGATCGTTCGGCGGCGAAGTGAAGGGGATTTGTTCCAGGGTGAGGACATTGGTCAGTTGCAGAATCTCGTCCACTTGGACGGGCTGGATATAGAATATCGCCATCACGGCGGAACGGGCGCAGTGCGGATCCTTCAGGAGAGGCAGGATTTTGGGCAGCAACGGACGCGCCCGCGGGCCGAGTTGTTTCAAGGCCACCAGGGCCCGCGCCTGTTGGTTCTCGGCATAATAATTCGGGACGTTTTCGTAATCTGTCAGCCGGGCTTTGAGCGCGGGAACGCGTTGTCCGATGCTCCACAGCCACTGATTCACCCGGTTGGGCTTGCTCACCAGCCAACGTCCGATCAAAGGCAGGGCTTCGACGCCCACGTCTTCAATCGCCTGAGCAGTTTCCGGTGCCGGATCGACCATAAACGTCATTCCCGGAATGTAAGGCTGGAGAACCCCCTCCCGGATGTCGCCGCCAAGTTCACCGATCGAATTGACGCGCATACTGCGGAAATGGGCACTGAACGGTTTGCCCTGGGTGATCGGATCCGGCACCGACGTCAGTTTCAGCGCAAGTACCAGGACCGAGCCTGCCGCCACGGTCCACCGCACAATTCTCCCAGGGAATCGGGTACTTGGGCGGGGAACCATGCGGCACGTTATCTTTGCCGGTCCGCCGCGACAAGGAGACTTCACCCTCGCCGACGGCAGGACAGCGACGCCGGGTGGGGACGGAATTTAACCGCGGATAGCGCGGATGACGCGGATAGAAGCAGACGCTCGGACTCTCCCATGCGCCATCCGCGTGATCCGCGGTTAACCTCCCCAAAAACTAGAACAACAATAAGTCGGCCGAAGGAAGCGTGAAATTTCAACCGGCAGTTGACGGCGGTGGCCGGCGGGGCTGAGGGTGGGAGGCACATGCTCGGCACTTCGAGGTTTCGCCATTTACGGTCGCACCGGCTTTGGCGGGCCTTGGCGGTGATCTGCGTCCTCGGGGGCTTGATTGGGTGGTTTCGCTCCCGAGTAGACCCCTTCGAGCAACTTGCGGCCCGGGTGCGGGCCCGCGGACATCCAACCTCTCGGGCGGAACTTCAGCGCCTGTTCCCGTTCCAGCCGCAGGCTTATTCCAATTATCTGCACTGCCTGACCCTCTGCAGTAACCTGCCTCCCTTCCCAACAGGGTTATCCGGATGGGTTTGGAGGGGATTGCCTCCGGCGGATTCCCGTGCGCCGGTCCTGACGGCTGTTCAGGTGGCGGAGGCGAACGAGTGGTTGTCGAAAAGCACCAAGACTTTGGACGAGCTGTTGCCTTGGCTCGAAGGACCCAGCGATTTCGGTTATCGCCACGTGAGTGCGGACTTAAAGAATGGAACACCGGTCGCCGCGGCGATTCAGGGCTTTGGCCTCCGGTCTGCGCTCGCCAACCAGCGGGGAGATGTCGGCGCCAGCCTGACGGATATCGTTGCCGCCCTGCGGTTGTTACGGCGGCAGGCGCCCGATCTGTTGCCGACCATTCTGCGCATTAACTTTACCCGAATCCTCGCTGTGGAATTGGATCCTCTGGTGCGTCAGCGACGCTTGTCGGTGTCGCAATTGGCGCAGTTGGAAGGGGTGCTGAACGAGTTGCTGGAAGCTCCGAGTCTTAATTCGAGCTTGCGTTGGCAATGGGTCGACACCTTCGAAGAGGTGCGTCGTGAATCGGGGGAGCCGACTCGGTGGTGGCTGGAACCCGATCGGCAGCTCAAGGTGGAAATGTTCCTCTACGCGATTTCGGGTCTGAAACGAGGGGAGTTCGCGGCGATGATGGAGTTGCAAGACGTGTACGCCGAGGCGTTTGTCGGACCCATGTCCCAACGGCGGGTACAGGAACAGGCGTATCAGAAACAGCTGATCGCCACAGGGAAACGACTGTGGTATCCCAAGGGGTATGTGATTATTGAATCCAAACTGCCCTTGATGGAAAGTGAGCTGTGGTACGAAGGCTGGCTGAAAACGATGGCGGCCACTCTGGCCCTGGAGCGGTTTCGTCGCCAACACGGGCATCTGCCGGCGAATCTGGAGGAGGTGTATCCGGCGAATCGCGCCTGGGCGTTGGTGGATCCCAATGACGGTGAATTGCTGCACTACCGGAAAACCGCCACAGGTTACCTGATTTATTCGGTGGGCCTGAACGGCATTGATGACGGCGGTCGGCCCGAAGGAATTCCGGGTGGAAATTCCGCTGGGCCTTTGAACGGAGATATCACGATGGAGATGTCGCTGGAGCCCGGCGATCCGCGCTGAAAGGGGAAGGAGAGTCGTTTCCTATTGGGTTCATCGGCGTGATCCGTGGTAAAGCTCGCCAAAAAGGCCCTGTGCCCCAACGCCGGAATTGAACCGCGGATTGCGCGGATGACGCGGATAAAAAGAGATGCTCGGACTCTCTCATTCCCTATCCGCGCCATCCGCGTAATCCGCGGTTAACCTCCCGCCCTAAAGGCTCTGTGCCCGAACGCCGGAATGGAACCGCGGATAGCGCGGATGACGCGGATAGAAAGAGATGCTTGGACTCTCCCATTCCCCATCCGCGCCATCCGCGTGATCCGCGGTTAACTTCCCACCCAAAGGGCTCAGGCCGTCTGGCTGAGGGAAAGCCGATTCTTTTAAAATCATTTCCGCGATTGGGGGCGATCGGGTAGGTAGGGAGAATGGCCGCCAAAAAAACGACGGAGCAGCCGCAGGTTGAATACCACAAGGATGGCAGCCTCCGGGCCCGCGGGATGAAGCTCGACGGTGAGTTGAGCGGGTACTGGGAATGGTTCCGGCTCGACGGCACCAAACTGCGATCCGGCCATTTTGATAAGGGCCAGCAAGTGGGCGAGTGGATCACCTACGACAAGCAGGGACAGCCGTACAAGGTGACCCGGATGAAACCGCCCGCCCGCTGACGGTGCCGGGGTAGTGCGGCGGCGCCGACCGGAAGGCGGTCCGGTCGGACGTCCGTCACGATTTCCAACCGCCGCCCAGTGCGCGGAAGAGCGCGATGTCATTGAGGAGGCGCGCGACCTGATACTGCAACACATTTTGCTGCGCCGCGTAGAGCTCCTGTTGCGCCAGGAGTACCTCCACATAACTATCGACCCCCTGGCGGTAACGGGCCTCGGTCAGTTCAAACCGGGATTGCAACGCTCGCAGCAGTGCGTCCTGCGCCTGCAATTTCACCTCGAGAATTGCCCGGACCGCCAAGGCGTTGGCCACTTCACGGAAGGCGTTCTGAATGGCCTTTTCATACGTGGCGAGTTCGATCTGGCCCCCGATTTTCGTGGCTGCCAGGCGGGCCCGGGTGCCGCCGACATCAAAAATCGGCACAATAATTTGCGGTGAAAAACTCCACGTGGCCGACGGGCCGGAAAAGAGGTCGCCGAGGCTGGCACTGGCCGTGCCCGCCGAACCGGTCAGCAGGATGCGGGGAAAAAACGCGGCGCGCGCCGCCCCAATATCGCCCTGCGCCGCTTGCAGCGTGTGCTCGGCGGCGAGGATGTCCGGCCGTCGCTGGAGCACGTTGGAGGGAATTTCGCCCGGCGTCTGGGTGAGGAGCCGTTGTTCGCGGAAGGGCTGGCCCGCCGGGAGATCGTTGGGCACGGGACCGCCGATCAAAACCGCCAGGGCATTTTCGGATTCCGCGAGGAGTTGCAGGAATCCGGCGGCATTGACCCGGACCGATTGCACCTGACCCTCGGCCGTGCGCAGCTCCAATTCGGAGGCGGCACCGACGGCGAAGCGGCTTTGGATCAAGTCGCGCGACGCTTGCACCGTCTCCAGCGTCTGTTGCGCGACCGCCTTGGCTTCGCGCAACCGCAATTGCGTCAGGTATTCGGACGCGACTTCGGAGACCAAGGCCATCTGCGCGCTCTTGCGCGCTTCCTCGGTCGCCAGATACCGATCGAGGGCGGCCTGCTTCAGACTCCGGACCCGGCCAAAGAGATCCAACTCGTACGAGGCGCCCACGCTCAGGCTATAGGTCGTGATGATATTGCCCCCATTGAAGGTGGTGGCAGCACCGGAAAATTTCTGCCGGTTCAGGCTGCCCTCCCCCTGGACTCCGGGAAACAGCTCGGATCGTTGAATCCGAAATTGCGCGCGGGTTTGTTCGACACGCAGGGCTGCGATCCGCAGATCCCGATTGTTCGTCAACGCCAGCTCGATTAGTCGCTGCAGGCGTGGATCACCGAAGAAATCCCGCCAGCCGGGGGCCTCATCAGTCCCGTGGACGGGTGTATGGGCCGCAGCGGCCGTAGCGGCGGAAGACCAAGCTGCCGGGACGGGCGCGACCGGTCGCTTATACTTGGGCGCCAGCGTGCAGCCGCCGACCAGCAACCCCAGACTGAAAATCGCGAGTTGGATTTTGCTCATACGGAGTGGCCCTCCGGCGTTGATTGAACTTCCGGAGAACTTCCCGGTTCGGGCGGCCGTTTGGGTGGGAAGAAGCGTCGAACGACCACGTAAAAAACCGGAATCAGGAAGATGCCGATGGCGGTGGCGGAGAACATGCCGCCCGCGACGCCGGTCCCGATCGCATTGCGGCTCGCGGAACCGGCACCCGTGCTGACCACCAGCGGCATCACGCCGAGGATGAACGCAAAGGACGTCATTAGAATCGGTCGCAACCGCAGGTGGACCGCTTCGAGGGTCGCGCGGATCAATTCCATGCCACCGGCCTGGAGATCCTTGGCGTATTCGATTATGAGAATCGCATTCTTGGTCGCCAGTCCGACGGTGGTCAGCAGACCCACCTTGAAATAGACATCGTTCGGCAGGCCCCGCAGGGTCGCTGCGAGCAGCGCTCCAAGGACACCGAGGGGCACCACCAGAATAACGGCGAGCGGAATGGACCAGCTCTCGTAGAGCGCCGCCAGGCAGAGAAAGACCACCAGCAGCGAGAGCGCATAAAGGGCCGGGGCCTGCGAGCCCGAGAGCCGTTCCTCGTAGGATTGCCCGGTCCATTCGAAGCCGATCCCGGGCGGCAATTGGCCGATCATTTTTTCCATCTCCAACATGGCGTCTCCCGTGCTCCGTCCCGGCGCCGCCGCCCCCACCATCTCAAAGGCGGGAAAGCCATTGTAATTCTGCAACTGCGGCGAGCCGAAGATCCACTTCACGGTGGTGAACGCGGCCAACGGAACCATCCCGCCGGTGCGATTCCGGACGTACAGATTCTTCACGTCGTCGGGCGACATGCGAAAGGGGGCATCGAGTTGGACGATCACCCGCTGCACGCGGTTGCCGTTGATGAAATTGTTCACATACGCCGAACCCAGGGTGGTTTGCAGGGTGGCATTGACGTCGGCGAGCGCCACGCCGAGGGCGCTGGCCTTGGCTTCGTCGACATCGATTTTCAATTGCGCGGCGTCATCCAACCCCTGCACGCGCACGCCCATTACCAGCGGATTTTTGGCGGCCATTTCGAGCAGTTGATTGCGGGCGGCCACCAGCTTTTCGTGCCCCAAGCCGCCGAGATCCTGCAATTGCAGATCAAAGCCGGTCGAATTGCCGAGTTCCGCAATGGCGGGGGGATTCAAGGGGAAAATGATGGCATCCTTGATCGCCGCGAATTTGCCGGCCGCGCGGGCAATCACCGCCTGGACGGTGTGCTCCGCCCCATGGCGCTGACTCCAATCCTTCAGCCGACCAAACGAAAGCGCGGAATTCTGGCCGCGGCCGTTGAAGCTAAAGCCCGCGACCGTGATGAAACTTTCGATCTCCGGTTGCTTGAGAAAATATTCCTCCACCTGTTTCAGCACCAGGTCGGTGCGCTCCTGGGCGGCGCCGACAGGCAATTGAATGTTGGTGATGAAATAGCCCTGATCCTCGGCCGGCAGGAAGGAGGAAGGCATTCGAACGTAGATCCAACCGACCAGCATCACGATGGCGACGAACCCGCACATGAAGAGCCAATTGTGTTTTAAAATTCCGCCGATGGCCGATTGATACGCCGTGGTGGAGCGGGCGAAATTGCGATTGAACCAACCGAAGAAGCCACGCTTTTCGTGCTTGTGTCCTTTCGGTATCGGCTTCAGCAGCGTGGCGCAGAGGGCCGGGGTCAGGGACATCGCCAGGAACACCGAAAACAGCATCGAGGAGACGAGCGACAGGGAGAACTGCCGGTAGATCGTCCCGACGGAACCGCTGAAGAACGCCATGGGAATGAAGACTGCCGTGAGCACGAGCGAGATGCCGATGAGCGCCCCGGTGATTTGATCCATGGCCTTGCGGGTGGCCGCCAACGGGGACAGTCCCTCCTCCGACATGATCCGTTCCACGTTCTCCACCACGACGATGGCGTCATCCACGAGGATGCCGATCGCCAGTACCATGCCGAACATCGTCAATACATTAATGGAGAAACCAAATGCGAGCAGGGCGCCGAAGGTTCCGAGCAGGGCCACCGGAACCACGATGGTGGGAATCAGCGTGGCGCGCAGATTTTGCAGAAACAGGTACATCACCAGAAACACCAGCACGATGGCTTCGAGCAGGGTTTTCAGCACCTCTTCGATGGAGATCTTCACGAAGGTGGAGGTGTCCAGCGGATAGTCGACGCGCACGCCCGGCGGGAAGAATTTGGACAGCTCGGTCACCTTGTGGCGCACCGCTTCGGCGGTGTTCAAAGCATTGGCGGAAGGCGACAATTTGATCGCCACCGCGGCGGAAAGGTGGCCGTTGACGCGAGCACGGGTGCCATAGTTCTCGGCGCCGAGGGCGACGCGCGCCACGTCCTTGAGCCGCACGCGGGAGCCATCGGGATTGGTGCGGAGCAGGATGCCTTCGAATTCCTCCACGGTGCGCAAGGTGGTTCGTCCCTGCACAATCACGTTGAGCTGCTGCCCGGGGACTGCCGGGATCGCCCCAATCTGTCCCACCGGCACCTGCTTATTCTGGTTTTCAATTGCGGCCGTGACGTCCGCCGGCGTCAGGCCCAAGCTGTTCAGTTGGTCCGGGTTCAACCAGATGCGCATCGCATATTGGGAACCAAACATGTTGGCCTCGCCCACGCCCAACACGCGACGGATGGGATCCAGCACGCTGGCGGCGATGTAATTGCCCAACGCGATCTCATCCAGGCTGTCGTCCGTGGTGGAGAGCGTGAAGAACATCATGAAATTGCGCGTGGCCTTAGCGACCACCACGCCCTGCTGCTGCACGGTCTGGGGCAGGCTCGGGGTGGCCAGTTGCACCTTGTTCTGCACTTGCACCTGGGCGGTGTCGGGATTGGTACCGGGCAGGAAATATAGGGTGACCGTCGCCTGACCGGCGGCATCGCTGCTCGAGGACATGTAGAGCAGGTTATCGATGCCGTTCAGTTGCTGCTCGATGACCGAGGTGACGGTTTCCTGCAGGGTTTCGGCGGACGCCCCGGCATAGTTGGCCGTTACGGAAATGGAGGGCGGCGCAACACTGGGATATTGCGCGATCGGCAGGCGGGTGATCGCCAGGCCACCCAACACCATGATGAGAATGGAGACCACCCACGCGAAGACGGGGCGATCGATGAAAAAGCGGGCCATGACGCGTCGTTAGTTGGATTTCGCCGGCGTGGCCGGGGCGTCGGCCGGGGCCGTGAAGGGAACCGGTCGCACCACCGAACCGGGCGGGGCCTTCTGCACGCCTTCGACAATGATGCGTTCGCCCACCTTCAATCCTTGGCGGATGATGACGTCATTGCCCAGCGTGCGATCGATTTGCAGGCTGCGGGCCTCGACATTGTTGTCCGGGCTCACCACCAGCACGGTGGCGGCGCCGGCCCCGCTGCGCTGAAGCGTGCGTTGCGGAACCGTGATGGCGTTGGTATTGATGCCCTCGACGATCCGGGCACGGGCGAACATGCCGGGCAGCAAGGTGTGCTGCGGATTCGGCAGGACGGCCCGGAGACCGATCATCCCAGTGGTTGGATCGACCGCCGTGTCGGAGAAAACGGATTTGCCCAGGTGTGGGAAGACGGTTCCGTCCTCGAGAATCACCGTGACGCCCGCCTCGCCCGCCGCGGCGGTTTGCAGGGCGCCGCTTTCCAGCGCGTGCTTCAGTCGGAGCACCTCGGTGCTGGATTGGGTGTAATCAAAATAGATCGGGTCGAGTTGCCGGATGACGG
This sequence comes from Verrucomicrobiota bacterium, assembly GCA_947471985.1. Taxonomy (GTDB): domain Bacteria; phylum Verrucomicrobiota; class Verrucomicrobiia; order Limisphaerales; family UBA9464; genus CANIZL01. The sequence continues at coordinate 14,392 of CANIZL010000088.1, forward strand.
CCAATTGAGTGGCCTCCTGCGCGCTGACCAGGGCGCCTTCGGTGACCAGCGCCTTGCCGATCCGTCCGGCGATGGGGGCGGTGACCTGAGTGTAGCCGAGATTCAATTCCGCCGTCCGGACGGATGCCTTCGCCGCCAGCAGATCCGCCTCATTTTGGGCCAGGGTGGCGGTCGCCTCGTCAAAGATCTGTTTGCTGACGGCATTGATCTTGACCAGTTCCTGATACCGCGCCGCCCGCGCTTGGGAATCCTTCAGCGAGGCCTCGGACTTGGCGGCCGCAGCTTGCGCGCTGGCGAGGGTCGCCTGCAGGGGCAGGGCATCGATTTCAAACAGCACCTGCCCCTCCTGAACGTCAGCGCCCTCTTCAAACCGGCGTTTCAGCAGGATTCCCGTGGCCCGAGCCCGGACTTGAGCTTCGCGGGTTGGGCTGATGCGCCCAGGCAGCTCGGTGATCTGGAGCACGCGTTTGGCGGCGACCGTCAGCACGGTGACTTCGGCCGGCGGAGGTGCGGTCGGTGCCGGGGTTTCCTGCCGGCACGCGGTGAGCAGCCCCGCAGTGGCCAGCGTGAGGACGCCCAGAAGGCGCGTCGTTGTGACTGAATTCATAAATAGGGCGAAAAGTCAAGCCGCCTGGAATCCCGCGGCGGTGAAGGCGATGAGCTTCTGGATTTGCTCCTCCACGTCTCCGGGGTCGAGGCCGGCGGGGAGGAATTTATCCCGGGTGAGATGCCAGTGATGCAGGGCGCCAAAGGTGAACTTCAGGCGCCAGAAGATGTCGGACCGGGAAAGTTTCGGGAGGGCCATCATGAGGGCGGACTCCAACTGCTCAACGAGCGGTTCAAACTGCCGTTTCAGCATGGCTTCGACCTCGGGGCTGGGCTCGGAAAGGCAGCGACCGAACAATTTGGAAAACGCCCGCTCCCCCCGCGCCTTGCCGCCCGAACATTCGACGGTCGGTCGGATGAAGGCCGCCAGGATGTCCTCCACACGCGGCTGTTTTCGGGTGGATTCCCGCACCGTTTGCAGTGCGACCAGCCGGGCCGCGTTGACGGGGACGATGCGTCGCTCGAAAACGGCGGCGATGAGGTCCTCCTTGCTGCCGAAATGGTAATTGATGGCCCCGAGGTTCACCTCTGCCGCCGCGGTGATGTCCCGGATGGACACGCGATCAATGCCCTGTTCGCTGAACAATTCCTCCGCGACATCCAGAATCCGGGATCGGGTGTTTTTGGAATCATTCATACGTTCGTTTGAATTGGTTACAGTTTTTCCGAACGGAGTCAAGCGGGGGATTTGGGTGGGATTGAACGGGGCAGGTGAACGGCGCCCGCGCTTCCGGTCCAAACCGGCGTCTCGCTTTGAAATCCGCCCAGTCACCGCAGGCCACGTTGACCACCGACACCGTCGTGGGAATGCAGCGCCGATCCCAGGAATTCTGTGCGGTCCTGCGAGCGAGGACGCGAAATGCGTCGCTCAATCCCTGCGTCGTTTTCGTCGGCCTCTTTTCTTGGGCGAAGAAATCTGAAAGATCATGGCCCGATCCCCCGTTCTTCCCGGTGAAACAGTGACACAACCTGTGCCGGAAGCCGGCTTGCAATTTGAAGGCGTGAACGGATCGCAACCTCGGTTTGGCGGAAACCCAATTCGACGGCTCGTCGGGCGGCATCGCGGCCGCCTAACGATCGTGCGACTCGAGCCGACGTCCAGGTGCCTCAAAGACGAAGTAAATGTGATTTACGGTTCATGATTAATCTCGAGAACCCGGTTGGTTGCGTGGGCGCCATGGGTTCGGCGTCGCGAGCAGCATGGGACCGGCAGATCCTGTCCACCACGAGTTTCCCATTGCCGCCCGCGACGCCGAAAATTGGCGCGCAGCCACGTCCCCGTTTCGCGGATTTATTTTGATAATGACTCTCCCTCAATTGACCAGTCAGGTTTGCCTGACGCCTCGCACCTTGCGTGATGCCTTTCGGCTTCGTCACCAGTCGTATCTCGGCAAGGATTATATCGAGGCTCATCCCGAGGGTCTCTTCTTTGATGAATTCGATGCGATGCCGGGCAGTGTGACTTTTGCCGTGTTCGCGGGTGCCGAGATCGCCGGATCCATTCGGGCCTGCATCCATTGGCCGGCGATTGGCTGGGATGAAATTCCCGCCGCCCGCAAGTACCCCGAGGAATTTGGGGCGTGGGCGGTGAATCGACCGGTGATTATTGAGTATTCGCGATTGGCCGTCAGCCCGCACTTCACGGCGGCGGCGTGGTCGGTGGAGTTGGCCCTGTTTGGCACGCTGCCCTTTTTGGCCTCTCACGTGCCGCTGGCCGGCTGTGTTTGTGCGGTGCGTGCGCATCATGTTCCGTTCTATCGCCGGTTGGGCTACGAGCGCATCAGCGGTTTCGTCAAGGATCCGCGCCTGAACTTTGAATCCACACTGATGGCCATGGACTGGCTCGAGCAGGAGGAGCGGTTGCGCACGCATCGCGTGTTCTCCCAATGCTTTGCCGTCCAACCCGAACTGGAGGCCCTCGATCCGCACAGCCGGCTGATGTTTTCCCGTCGGTTCGGTCACCTGAAGGCGGCGAATCCTGCGGTGTCTTCCGATTCCATCTCCTTTTCGAAATGAAACCCACGCAATTATCCATTCATCCCATCGTTACCATCGTTGAGCAAGCCCAGGCGGCCTTCCGGGAGATCCTGCTTCAAGTAACAGCGTCCACCGGCCTGTCGCAGGCGGCCTATCGTCGCTATTTGTCGATGCAGTATCATCTGACCAAGGATGTTCAGCGCCACTTCCTCTACGCGGCGGCGCATGGATCCCTGGCGCGGCGCAAACCCTTGCGGGATTTTCTTTACCGTTTTGCCTTGGAAGAGGAGCCGCATTATCTGGTCGCGCAGGACGACCTCGCCAACTTGGGCGAGACGCCGCTGCCTTGCCCGCTCGATGTCACGCTTTGGCAGGCCTATTTTCTGCGGGAATCTGCGGAGCGCCCGTTTGTTCGGTTGGGAGCGACTTGCGTGCTGGAGAATCTGGGCGCCGGTGCCGGCGGGGTGGGGCGGGACTTGCTGGCGCGGGCGCCGTACCTGAACAAGCTCAACACGCGTTTCATTGAAATCCATTTCCACGAGGTGCTGCCCCATGGTGCTCAAATTTACGAGGCGCTTTCCGGGGTCGACCTGACGGAGGAGGAATTGGCTCAGGCCTGCCACGGGGCGCGCGTTGGAGCGATTTTTTATCTCCGCCTCGTCCACTGGGTCTTCGAACTGGACCCCTGGCAGAAACTCTGGTCGGATGCGGTCGCCCCCGCCAATTGATGAATGTCCCGGCATTCCGTATTTTGACCGAGGACCGAAGCGATTGGGTAGCCTGTGGAATTGCCAGGTGTCTCGGGCTGCCCGTGGAGGGGGGACCAGCATGAAAGCGAGCCGGATTGCCAGCGCGATGCTGGGTTATAATCGGCCCCGGTTGGTGGCGAGCATCGTGGGTGTCGGGGTGGCGTTCTTCCTCGTGCAGGCGCAGTTCGGTTTGCTGGTGGGGTGGATCCACACCTGCACCGCTTTGGTGCGGCACGCCGACGTCGATCTGTGGGTGATGGCCCGGCAGACACCGGCGTTCGATTACGGCACGGCCATCCCGCGTCAGCGGATCTATCAGGCGCGGAGTGTTCCGGGAGTCGCGTGGACGGAGGGGATGTTTGTGGCGTGGAATGTCTGGCAGCGGGGCGACGGTCGACATGTGAACGTGCAGTTGGTGGGCCTCGATCGCAGTGGCGTGGGGGGACCGTGGGAGATGGCCGCTGGCGTCGTAAACGCAGTTCACCGCCCGCAAACCGTGATTGTGGATCACCTCTATCGGAAGGCCCTGGGAGTGGTGGGTATCGGTGAGGATTTCGAATTGGTGGGGCAGCGGGCCCGGGTGGGCGGCCTGTCCCGCGGGGTGCGGACGCTCAGCGCGTGCCCGTTTGTCTTCACGTCGTTGGCGCAGGCCATTCGCTATGATCGGCGTTATCGCGATGATCAAATCACCTACGTCATCGTTCGTTGTAAACCCGGGGCCGATGTTGGCGCCGTGCAACGGGAAATGAGCGGGCGGATCCCGGGCGCTGAGGTGCTGACCACGGCCGAGTTCGTGGGGCGCAGCGCCCGGTATTGGATGTTGGAAACGGGTATCGGCATTACGGTCATTGTGACGGCGGTGCTGGGGTTGGCGGTGGGGACGGTCATTCTGAGCCAGACGTTGTTCGCCATCACGCAGGACAATCTCGCGCACTACAGCATGCTGCTGGCGGTCGGCTTTTCGGGGCGAACGCTGGTGATGATGATTCTCGGACAGGCCCTGGTCCTGGGCGTAAGTGGAATGCTATTGGGCATCGCCCTGTTGTTGCCGGCTGCGTGGTTGTCGGCGCAGACGCCGATTCCGTTGGAGACTACGCCCGGCATCTTCATGACCCTCTGCGGAGTCTCCCTGTTGACCTGTCTGGCGGCATCGATTTTCTCGGTTCGTCGTCTCGGTATGGTGGATCCCGTCAGTGTTTTTCACGGATGAACGCCGTGATCGTAGCCCAGGGTTTGACGAAGGAATATCCCTCCGGCGAGGGCTGCGACCGCGTCCTTCGGGAGGTGGGACTCACGGTCCGCCGCGGCGAGACGTGTCTCCTGCTGGGACCGTCGGGGTCGGGAAAGACGACGCTGCTGTCGATCCTGGGGTGTCTCCTGTCGCCCACCGCCGGGACGTTGGCGATTGCGGGCGACACCGTTCCGTTTGGGGATCGGGCGGCGCTCGCGGAATTGCGGCGGACGCGGATTGGTTTCGTCTTTCAGAATTCGCGCCTGCTCCCGTTTGCTTCGGCCTATGACAACGTGGCCCTCGCGGCCGCCAACGCGGGAGTTCCGTCGGCGGAATTGGACGCGCGGATCCACGGATTACTGACCGCCGTGAAAATGGACCGACACCGGGATAAGCGTCCCGCGGAACTCAGCGGGGGAATGCGGCAACGCATCGCGCTTGCGCGGGCTTTGGTGCATCAACCGGTTTTGGTCCTGGCCGACGAGCCCACGGCCGCGCTCGATCGACACACGGGGCGGACCGTCGTGGACTTGCTCTTGGAGCATTCCCGATCGCAAGCCGCCGGCCTCATCGTGGTGACGCATGATGAACATCTGAGCGACGGATTTGATCGGGTCATTCGGTTGAATGAGGGGGCGTTGACGGAGGATGAGCGATGAGAGTTTTCGGAATCCCACTATTGATCCTGATGTTGGCGTGGTTCGTCGTGGGCTGCGATACGCCGGCGAAGTCCGCGTCGGGGCAGGGGGTGGAAGGACCTTTGCGAATTCAGGGCGTGGGCTATGTCGAGCCGTGTACGGAGATTCGCCGTTTATCGTTCGCCCGCCCGGGTATTATCGGGACCGAACTCGTGGTGCTCGGCGAGGTGGTGAAGGCGGGCAGTCTGCTCATGCGGTTGGAGTGTGGTGAAGAGTTGGCGGCGGTCCGGTTGGCGGAGGCCCATCGGGCCGAGACGCAGGCGGCTCTTGAGTTGCTGCAGGCCGGGGCCCATCCGGATGGGATTCGGGCCCTGGAAGGCAAAGCCACCGCCGCCCAGGCGGAACTGGATATGGCGCGGCAGGAGGCCGATCGCGCGCAGGTGACCTTTAAGGCTCAGGCGTCCTCGGCCGCGGAATACGATCGCGTGCTCGGTCTGCTGCGGGTAAAGCAGGCCCACTGGGAATCCTGCGAGCGGGAGGCTTCCCAAATGCGGCATTGGGTGCGGAAGGAAGATCTGGCCGCCGCCGCCGCCCGGGTCGCCGTCGCGGCGGCACAAAGGGAGGCGGCTCGTGCCACCCTGGCCCTGACGGAATTGCGTTCGCCAATCGATGGCGTGGTCCTCGAGATCCTGCGGCGACCAGGCGAAAGTTCCGGTTCCCCCACTGGCGAGTCGGCCCTTCTGGTCGGCGATACCGAACACCTCCGGGTGCGGGCGGAGATCGATGAAGCCCAGGTCGCTCAACTGCACCGCGGCCTGAAGGCCTCGGTCAGGCCCCGGGTCGGCACCGCCACCGCCATCGCGGCCAAGATCACGGACGTGAAGCGCATCATGGGGAAGAAAACCGTCTTTGCGAATACGTCGGTCGAACGGAAGGATATCGATGTTCTCCAGGTATTTATTGAACTTCCCGCAGGCACGCGCCTGCCCTTGGGCTTGGAGATGGACGTGGAGATTTTTGGCGATACCGCCGCTACCGGACTCTCGTCAAACGGACCGGCGCCATCGCGGAATTGAAGCGGGGCAGATGAATCTGCGGGCTGGGCGCGATTCGAACCACACTGGGTGAAATTTATCCAAAGAACCCGAGAGGTAATGGATGCCCGGGCACAATACGACACCACAGGGCGTCCCACCTGTTCCCTTTCTTGGCTTCGGTAAAAGGGGGTCTGAAGGCGACCGTCTCACTGCCGGCGTGAGTACGCGCACGTGCCGACGAGGAGGCCGCACACCAGAAGGCCCCAGGTGCGCGGCTCCGGGGTGGTTTGCACATCGAGCACGAGCGAATCCAGGTCCGTGTGGGGTCCCGGACCATAGGCCAGGATCAGGACCCGGTTCGCATTCTTGCCCGTCAGGTCCCACGTCCATTCCGAAATCACGGTCTCACCGGACCCGGGGTTGGCCCCCGGCGTCCGGGCGATTTCGATCCGGGGCGCCGTGAGTGCGTATCCTTTGGTGTAGGTCAGAAGTATTGTGCTGTAATCCAGTTCACTGCCCACGGTTCGCGTTTGCAGGGTGACCAAGCCGAGCGGGGCGTCCGTGAAGTATTCGAGATCGAAACTCGCCGAGTTCGGGGACGGATAGAGCTGGGCGGTCAACGCGGTGCTACCAGCCAGGTCAGGGAAGTTCCGGAGCGGATCGGGGAAGTTGTCCCAACCGGCCATCGTGCTCCCGGGGGATCCGCGAAACGGTGGGACCACGAAGCCATCGGTGCTGGCCAATGCAGTGGAGACACCCACGATCAGCGCCGTCGAAGCCAGGGAGCAGGGTTTCATGGCCTCAACCTGGCGGAACAATGCGCTTGGCCAAGTCGGGAAACTCCCCAAGACTGGATACCGGAATGCATCCTCTTTTGCGCTGTTTTTCCGGCTGGTTGGCCGCACTCTGGTTCTTCGGTTTGGCCCGGGCGGCGGAGGGTCCGCAGTGGTTGACGTATGCGGGTGGTGAAGGGCCCGGTAAGGGTAAGCGGATCGTCCTGATCGCAGCGGATCAGGAGTATCGCAGCGAACAATCGATGCCCATGCTGGCGAAAATTCTCAGCACGCATCACGGCTTCGACTGCACCGTGCTCTTTGGCGTCAACGCGCGGGGGGAAGTGGATCCGACCCTCCCGGTCTACCCGGAGAAGGACAAAGTGTTCCAGGAACATCACATTCCCGGATTGGCGCAGCTCGCCACGGCCGACCTCGTGATCTTCTTCCCGCGCCTGTTGACACTGCCCATGGCGGAGCGGGAACTCATCGTGAAGTATGTGGATTCCGGACGGCCCATCATCGCCATCCGCACGGGCAACCACGGTTTTCACGCGCCGCTCCCGTACAAAATCAACGGCCGGCAAGTTCGTTGGGGCGAGGACGTGTTGGGCGGATCCTTCATGGAACACCACGGCCAATGGCACGCGGACTCCACGCGCGGAGTGATCGTTCCGGAACAGAAGAACCATCCCCTGCTCACGGGGGTGAGCGATATCTGGGGAAATTCCGACGTGTACCGAACCTATAAAGTCGGAACCAGCCTGCCGGCCGACTGCACGGCGCTGGTCTGGGGGCAGCCGCTCCTGGGCCGCAGCCATGATGATGCGCCAAATCCCAAACTGGAACCGCTCCCGGTCGCCTGGTTCAAATACTGGTCCACCAGCACCGGCCAGAAGGCCCGGGTTTTCCATTCCACCATGGGCAGTGGCGACGATTTCAAGTCGGCCGGTCTGCGGCGACTGCTGATCAACGCGGTCTATTGGGGCCTGGAGATGGAATCGGCCATTACGGCCACTCGCAGCGTGGACATCATTGGCACGTACCAACCGTTGGAGAGTGGTTTCAACTACGAGGAACTGGGCGTGGTTCCGAAGCCGGTATCGGCGTACCGTTAGGCGCGGGTTCGCCATCGGTGACGAAATGGATCTCGGATCGCGCACGCATGGCCGCACCGCGAAAGGGAAAGGGGCGGGGTGGGGCGGTCGGTGCCGGAACTTCGGGTGGCTGACGCAGAGACCGGACCCCAGACTCCGCGCGTTGAACCGACTTGAGCTTCCCATTCGCGCGGCCGTCGAACTGGCCACGCGGCACGGCATCACGCCGGATCGCTGCGAGATCCTGCAGGACGCCAATACCCTGGTGCTGCGGTTGACCGAATCGCTGGTGGCCCGAGTGGTTAACGATGTGGATGGTCCCCGGCAGGGATTGGACTGGTTCACCCGCGAAAACGCGGTGGCGGAGCATCTGACGCGGCTCGGTGCGCCGCTGATTCCGCTGCATCCCGCGTTACCGTCCGGGCCGCACGAGCATCTCGGTTATCCGGTGAGTTTCTGGCAATTTGTCACCATCATCGCCGACGAACCGGAACCGCGGGAAATCGGGCGGACGCTGTCCGGTTGTCATGAGGCCTTGCGCAGCTTTCCCGGGCCGCTCGCTCCTCTGGCGATTCTGACCGAGAGTCTGACGCTCCTCGACACGCTGACGGAGCGGCAGTTGTTTCCGGCCGAGACGATTGAATTGCTGCGCGGCCACCTGGATCGCACCCGGGAAGTGTTGATGACGTTGCCTGCCCAACCGCTGCACGGTGACGCGCATCCCGGCAATGTCTTGAACACGACCGCGGGTCTGCGGTGGACCGATTGGGAGGATACATTTACCGGGCCGGTGGAATGGGATCTGGCGTCCATTATCTGGAACGCCCGGTATCTGGATGAATCTCCCGCCACGGTGGAGCAAATGCTGGGCGGTTACCGCGAGGCCGGTGGGCGTATTGAAGAAGCGGCCTTGCAATCCAGTTTGATTGCGCGGGGTGCCGTGATGACCGCGTGGTATCCGATCCTTTATCCCAATCCCAATGCCGAGCGCCGTCGACGACTGCAGCGTCGGATCGAGTGGCTGCGGACGGTGGAGAGTTGAGGCGGGGGACGGGCTTGGTTCTTGGTTCTTCGCTGGCGTAGATGAACCGAATCCGTGGTGCTGACGCGGCAGGTGAGATAACTGCGATGGCGGGGACGAACGCCGCGGCCATCGCCGACTCGCCTCAACCTTGGACTATTTGGTTTCCCGCCCCGCCGCCGCGGTCGGAAGTTTCGCCCGAGTCGGGAAACGACGCTTACTGCGACGGCACCAATTCTACCAGGCCAGCGAGGTCGGCCGGTTTTTGTTTGGTGTCGCCGGGGAATTCTTGCGGTTGATTTTTCGCGCTCCCGGTTCGCTGGAACTGGCGCCGGCTGAGATGGTTGGCCCTCGCGGTACTAGGCCGGGAAAGGAGCGGCGGCTCGAGACAGGAGGAGTCAGGTGGCACGCCGCTTTGGTGCGTTACGACGGTGTTGGAGAACTGGACCAAGCGGCGGTCAGGTGATTGCCCGTGGACACCCGGCGGGCCTTACTTCTTCTCCATGCTCTCCATCTTGCCGCTTCCGTGCTGGGTGGCACAGCAGAAGGCGGAGTCATCACCGCAGGATTTGCAGACATGCTTTACATCCCGGAGATGTTGCTTGTCCGACCCACGATTCCCCATGGCAACCACGACGATTTCGGAACTGCATCCGGTGCAGGCGTGCTTGCTGCCTTCCTTCAGAAACTCGCGGCCCCCTTTCTTTTCGACGCGGACCACGGTGACGTTTTTACATTTCGCGCAGACCATGGCGACGGTGTCGCCTTTCTTCAGGTTGGCCGCCCCTTGCGGACTATTGAGGTAAACCAAGTGTTGCCCACCCTTCATTTGCAGGTGTTCGTCGGCTGCGTGCAGGCTCAAGCCGAGCCCCAGAAACGCGGTTGTCGCGGTCGCCAGGACCAGGGTGGTCAGGGATTTGAGTGTGGTTTTCATTATTCGTTGCGGGTTGGTTATTTTAATTTGTTTTGCGCCAGACAAACCAGCGCCTTTCACCCGGCTTACCCCGGTGATCCCGGTTACCCCGCGAAAAATCTTCGTCTTTTTCTCCGGGCCGCGGCGCCGCCGGGTCAAAGGGGGGCTGGCAAATGGACTTTGGTTTTCCGGCGGAGCCGTGGTGCCAACCGTGGCGGGCCAGCGGGGACAATCAGCCCCTTGTGGATCCCGCAGGAGTCCGGCCATCGTGGTTGGGGCAGCGAAGCAGCTTGTGTAGGGGAAGCCGGAGGTGACGTTTCATCGCCTTCGGCGACCGGGACCACGACCGGAATCCGGGGAGCGACGCCCCGGCTATCGCTTTTCTGGCGACCCCGTAGGGTTGGGAAGGATCCATCGAGAACGGGCCGGCATTGGCCCAAGAGCAATCATGAAGGAACGAGCATCGAGGGGCATCGGCTACGCGCTGGCGTCGGCCGCGCTGTTTGGCGCGAGTACGCCGTTTGCAAAAAGGCTGCTGCCGGAGATTGACGCGGGATTGCTGGCGGGACTGCTTTACCTCGGTTCCGGCATCGGCTTGGCGTTATTCCGCTGGCTGGATCCGCGGCGCATCCGGGCTTCGGGTAAGGAGGCGTCTTTGGCTCGCCCGGATGCGCCCTGGCTGGCCGGCGCCATCCTTTGTGGTGGTGTGATCGGCCCCTTGCTGCTGCTGGCCGGTCTGAAGGTGACTCCGGCTTCGTCGGTGTCGTTGTTGTTGAATTTGGAAGGCGTATTCACGGCACTGCTGGCGTGGTTTGTTTTCAAGGAGAATTTTGATTCCCGGATTGCGTGGGGAATGGCTCTGATTTGTCTGGGTGCCACGGTGTTATCCGGGGTCGGGCAAAAATTTGCGGAAGTGCCTTGGGGCGCGCTGGCGATTGTCGGCGCCTGTTTGGCCTGGGCGCTCGACAACAATTTGACGCGGAACGTCGCCGCCGCGGACCCGGTACAAATCGCCATGCTCAAAGGTCTGTGCGCGGGAAGCCTGAACGTGGGAATCGCGCTGCTGCAGGGTGCCCAGTTTCCCGCCGTGGGGCCTCTGTTCGCCTCCGCCCTCATTAGCTTCCTGGGTTACGGTGTCAGTCTGACGCTTTTCATTCTCGCGCTGCGTCATCTGGGAACTTCCCGGACGGGAGCCTACTTCTCGGTTGCCCCCTTTGTCGGCGCCCTGACTTCCATGCTCCTGCTCGGGGAGTTACTGGGAAAGGTCCAAATCCTGGCAGCCCTCCTTATGGGCTGGGGGCTCTGGCTTCATCTCACCGAGCGGCACGCGCACGCGCACGCTCATGAGGCCCTGGAGCACGATCATCTTCATATAGACGACGAACACCACCGCCACTCGCACCCGGGCGATGCGGCATTGAGTCGGCCGCACAGCCATACCCATCGCCACGATGCGATAGTCCATTCGCATCCCCACTACCCCGACTTACACCACCGGCATGAACACTGAAAACGGGCTCCCGAAGCAACGGGCGGAGTCGAGTGTCGGAGAACTGACCGCCGGCCTCTCGAACGGAAATTATTGCACGGAAACGGTCACTTTGACCCGATCCAGAACGGTCCCTTCCGCCTGGGCGACATTCATCACCGCTTTGAGAAAATCCACCCGGGCCTGCACTTGAGCGATCTGCGCGCGAACCATGGCCTGTTGCAACTCGAGGACGTTGAAGCTGGTGCTCTTGCCGAATTCGAGCTTGCGCTGCTCGGCCATCAGGGCGGCCTCACTGAACTCCCGCGTCGCTTTGGTGGTGGCAATTCGCGCCTGAGCTGAATTCGCGGCCAGGATCACGTCATTGACCTCGCGCATCGCCCGCTGCTCCAGCGTCTTAAATTGGAGTAGTTCCCGTTCCAACTGCAGTCGGTCCCGTTTATGGCGATCCCGGGCCAGTCGATTGGACAGCGGAAACTTGAGCTCAATCCCATAAGTAAATCGGGGATTGGTTTGATCCGCGATATCCCCCAGCACGGGTTGAAACTGCGACTGGTTGCCCTGCAAACCGTAACTTCCCACCAGATCCAGTTGGGGGAAGAGCTGGTTCCGATCGTACTTCAAAGTCACCTTCCAGCTCTCCAGCGAGAGTTTTTGCTGCCGGATATCCGGCCGGAGCGTCAAGGCCTTGTGCCAACTGTCCTGGCGATTGAAGCTCTCCGGCACGATCTCCAAGCCCCCGACTGGTTGGAGGGATTCGCCGTCGACTCCCGCCAAGTCGTCACTGATCTGCCCCTGGAGTGCATTCGCCAGCCGGTCATAGCGTTCCTGGGCGCTGATAAGTTCGGAGCGTCGGAAGGCGACCTGCGCCTCGGCCTGCTTCTCTTCCAGGGGTGCCAGGGATCCGATTTCCACCCGGTGACGGTATTCCACCAGAGATCGCTCCGTCAGATCCAGGGCGGCGGCCTGGATGGCCACGTCTTCCCGTGCTCCCACCCAATCGTAATAATTGTGGGTCACCGCCACGCACAGATTGAAGAGGGCCGACCGGAGTCCCTCCTCGGACTGTTTCACGGCATTTTTGGCCAATTGGATGTTCAACCGGCTCCCGTCGATCCAAAAGTCCTTCAGAATGGGCTGACGCAGATCCAAGCTGACTCCGTCGGTGTAGCCGGAGTTTTCGAGGCTTGTGGGCAGACTATTGGGCGGGGCAAAAAACGTCGTAACTTGTTTGCGGGCCAGGTTGGCGTTGATGCCGTACGTCAGGCCGGACGGGGACAGACCGCCAAGTCCCACGGAGTACAGATCCTTCCAGGTTTCACTGGTGGTGGTGGGCGTGAACTGGCTGGGGTCGATGAATGAATCCCGCGGGTTTACCCGATAGGACTGCCCCACCGCCAGATTCAGCGAGGGATCGTAGGGCGAGTAGGCAGCGTGCAACGCGAGAGTCGCGAAGCGCGGATCGTAGCGGGCGACCCGGTAGCCCAGATTTTTCTCAATGGCCCGCTGGAGGCAATCTTCCAGAGTCAAGCGCCGGGCCTCTGCCGCGGACAAAAAGCCACCGGCTAAAACGATAGCCATCGCCGCAACCGCAGAATGCCGGCAACGCCGGAGACTCAGAAACATAGGTCTTCCACACTGCGGCTGGTTTTTCCTCTCGTCAACGAGTCGCACCGCCGGGTGGAGCGGCGGGGGGCCAAGGGCTGGAGGATGGAAACCGGTGGGATGGGCTTGGTTCTTGGTTCGGGGCCAGGGGTCGCGGATGAACCGGTGATGGGGCGGCGACTGTCTTCCCTGCGCCGGCGGGGTGAATTGCCCGGAACTTTTCCTGCTGGGATTCGGTTGCCAACGGGCTGGTGCCCGTCGGCGAAACCTTCGTCGTGTTTGCCGTCTGTGTATCCGAACGGGATTGCATCCTTCAGCCCGGGGTTACCCGTCTCGGGTTACCCCGGGTGACTGGTGGTTGAACGACCTCAACGGTGGAAGTGTTGAATGAATCGTGCACCGGTCTTGCGACAATCCTCACATTGCCGCCCGCCGGGAATGCAACCCCTTCAGGGTTGGTCTGAACGGTTCCACGGCACCCGGGGTAGCCGTCCGACGGCAACCCCGGGCTGGAGGATGGAATCCCGTTGGGATAGTGGGGATGAGGATGGGGATCGGCGTGGGCAGAGGAGGAGCCCAATCGTCCCCGAAACTCGCCTCACTTCACCGGCCAGGTGTGCTGCAGGTACACGTCGGATTTCCCGTCGAACTGCCGTGCGGCGTACTTCGACGCAAACTCCGCAATCGAGCCGGGGGGATTCTCGGCCCTCACCATGGCCATGGTGTTGCAGAAGTGAAAGGGGCTGTAGTACCACCGGTCGTCGGAGCCGTGGGCCAGAAATAGGTGATCCACGAACCCGCTTTCGGCTCCGTGGCGGGAGGCGTAAATCAAATACTCGCCATTGGTCATGAGCAGCCCGTGCTCGCCGGTCCACTCCGGATTCCCACCGGCGTCGGGCCGTGCCTTCAATGTCGCCAGTTCCCGAGCGATTTCCGGCGTGGTGGCTGAACGGGGGGCCAACCGTGGAAGGGTTTCGGCTGCCCAGTTCGCCCGTTCGCGTTGCCGTTGGTGACGCGTCGCGGCCCGCCAACCCAGAAGCCCCGCTGCCAGCAGGATGGGTAGGGCAATCCAGAGAACGAGCCTGCGTCGGATGGTACCGACGTGGCCGCGTCCGCACCTAGGAGGGAAGCGTGCCATCAGGGAGCCCGCCCGGAGGGCGAACCCACGCTCGCAAGGCTGCTCACGGCGGCTCCGAGCGAGCACTTCAGATTTCAACTGCATCAGCGATCGCTTCTCTTCGGGCGGAATTTCAGCGGTGATCAACGAAAGATTGGGCGGGTGCCAGGAGGAGGCAACGGCCAACTTGGGCAGTTTTGCTGGGCAGCCAGTCCATGCGTAACGTTCCCGGATCGAATGAATCGGCCAGGACACCGACGACTAGACCGGACTGACCGAAACGGGCTGAGGAAATCCTACTTAACGAGGGCTGTGAGGCGGTTATCGCTGATATTTTTCGGCGTTCTGATGGTGTTCGGGTCGCTGTTAAGGTATTACCGGGTTGACCCGATGCCCCGGTTGAACCTGTCAGTCATCGGGCGTACTCAATCGGTTGAAGGCAAGGCCACGATATTCCAGATGGAAAATGAAGGACTGCCGCCCTTGTTGGTTTACAGGAATTGTTCGCAACAGTGGGCAGATACAAATGGTCCGTTCAATTTCCGGATATTTAAGTACACGACAAACGACATTCAGCTTCGCTCAGGCGAAGTCAGGAGAATTACAATTGCCGATCCTCCTGATTCCATTGGATGGAGTGCCGTGATTGATTTTAAGGAGGAGGTTTCCATATTGGTGCGAGCTTACCGAGCCCTCCGAGCCAAGTTGCCGTTTGATTGGATGCCGCCCGATGATAAAGCCTATTCCGTGCGTAGTCCTTACGTATCCGACGCCACCGCGAAGCCTCCGATAGGTGCCAGGTGAGGCCGGTTCTAGACCGGTTCGGGGTGCTGTATTCCGACAGCGATCGGGGCGGGGTGGGTGGCGGAATTAATATTTCACCCTTCCAGGGCTGGAATCCAGGGCCGCGGAAACCACAGGGCGATGCCCTGGGCTAAGAGCCCGTCTGAAAACTCCCCGAACCCCAGCAATCACGCGAGTCGACGCAGCATGATTCGTATCATGGCAGTATGAATCCACCCAGTGGCGCTTTCGACGGTACGTTCGTAATCCCGGGTGAGGCGACGGCATTGCATCAGCCAA
>CANIZL010000089.1 GCA_947471985.1 Verrucomicrobiota bacterium
AGAAACTTCCGGCAATCGTGCAATTGACCGCCCAGTTTATCCGGGCGCTGCGCAACGGAATTATCCGCGCTCTGCGCTGGACGGCCGCCCTGAGCCACTTCCGCATTGCAATGAAAGCTTACCTGTGAAACTAGACAGACACCGTTGCCTCCGCCAAACCTTGGCATCGGGCCACGGAAAATCATGTCGCAGCATTTCCGGATAGAAGCTCGACAAAAGGATAAATCGATTGGAGTTCTGAAATGCGATGGAAAGAAATGGAAGGATGCTCGGAGCAAGGTGCTTGTCGAACGCGTTTTGCAGCACAAGAACCCAATTGGAATGCCCTTTCCGGTACAGGTCAGCAACCGGATCACCGATCGTCGTTCCGCGGGAATTTGGCCCATCCGGCCAGCACGCGGCAACATAGCGATCCATATCGACCTTGTTGTACCCGATAAAAGCCAGTGGATTGATTAGCTGGCACCAGCTATCGGGAATTCTATGCGAAAGCGCGAGCGCCGGTCTTGCTCCGCTGGATCCACCGAAGAAAACAAATCGTGACTTCGGGTACAGGCCATATACGGCATCCACAACGCTGGACAGGACCGCAATGGTATCAATCTCGTGGTCGCCCGCGTACCAGGTAAACATGAGCGCCTTATCCAGGCGCAGCGAGGGGTCGGCAACCGAAATAACAGTCGTGAATTGCCCGCACTCCGTGGCCGGGGAATACGCGTGCTCAAAAAATGGTATCGCTCGCTTCGATTGATCAAGCGCGCCATGAAATATGAACAAAACCACGGAATCCTGAGTGGCGGCTGCGGATTTCGACACAACCTGCAAGGGGACCCCCAATACTTGATATTGAGGACCATTCTGTAGAAAAACTCCGGGCGGTAATTCCTCAAGGTGACGGCGAAATTCATCAACCGATACAAAATTCATCGCGTTGGTTACATTCATGGCCGTTGGGAAAGTTGAGCAGACCAAGGAAAATTCACGATTGATTGCCCAGTTTCTATCGTCAGCCGGCAATCGAGTCTTTCATGATTCATTGAGGGAAAGTGCTGGGAATTTGGTTTGGAGCCATCAAAAATGCTGGGAATTCGGTTTTGGACGCTCCGCGGAAAAGGGTGATTCGCGTTCGCAGTGGGGTCCGTTTGGGACGCGTTGCTGGGGGGAGGCGATGGATTCTGTTTTTGGGCGATCCGTGGCCGCTCGGGGTGATGGAGTAGGAGTATCACCGCGACGGGCCGGAGTCGTTTGGGCTGGCCACTGAGCGCTTTCACGCGCCTCGTACTGTCTACCTTCAATCCGTTGTCAGGTTATGGTAGTGGGTAGTGCGGCATCGAATCGTATTCGAACGTCCAGTTCGATTCCCGGAGGGAATGGATTGCGCGTTATGTCCCAAAAGCTTCGACCCGTGGCGGTTCTAGGCACCGGGTAGTCCCATCCTGTCCGGGGCCGGGAATCGACGCCCGTGTTTGTGCTCCGAGCAGCGTTTAGCATTATGACTGTTACGAACCGAGGGCGGCTTCGTCGGATCCGCCTTGTCGGTAGCCAGGTGCCTGATCGCGAGCGGCAAGTGAGGCAGGAATGGACGGAAATTCGAATTCGTTGGAGCCGGCGAGGCGTGCGGGCAGCCTTACCGCAGTCTCCGGGCCGCCAAAATTTCATCGTCATCTTGCGCTTGCGCTCTGCGGCCCGGTTCCCACCCTTTGAATTCGCATGGCTGAAGTCGCAAAACAGGACCTGCTGGTGGGCGTCGACCTCGGGGGTACCAAAATCCTCACGGGCGTCTTCACGTCCCAGTTGAAGCTGCTCGCCACCGCCAAGCTTTCCACGAAGCCGGAACGCGGGTTCGAGACCATCGTCAGCCGGATCGCCCGGTGCATCCGTGACGCCGTGGACGAGGCGGACATGAACATTCGCCAGGTGCGGGCGATCGGCATCGGCGCCCCGGGCGCGATTGATACCGAATCCGGGGAAGTGATCTTTGCCCCGAATCTGCGGTGGAAGAATGCGCCGCTGAAGCGGGAATTGGAAAAAGCCCTGGATTTGCCGGTATTCGTCGAGAACGACTGCAATGTCTGCGCCCTTGGCGTTCATGAGGTGGAGTTGGAGGGCAAACCCAAGAGTATGGTGGGCCTCTTTCTCGGGACCGGGATTGGGGGCGGTCTGATTCTCGATGGCCGGTTGTATGGCGGCTTCAATCGCACGGCGGGCGAGATCGGGCACATGGTGATCGAGGTTGGCGGACCGAAGTGTGGCTGCGGCAACCGGGGTTGTTTTGAAGCGCTGGCCAGTCGGACAGCCATTTTTCGGCGGATCAACGAAGCCATCAAGGGAGGCTCGAAATCGATCCTCCCGGAGTTTCTGAAGCCCGGCGAGGACCTCAACGATTTGAAGAGCGGCGATCTGCGCAAGGCGATCCGGAAAGGCGACAAACTGGTGGAAAAGATCGTCGAGGAAGCCGCGGAATACACCGGGATCGCGATTGCCAATTTGATCAACATCCTGAATCCCGAGTACGTGGTGCTCGGCGGCGGGGTGATGGATGCGCTGGCCGACGATATGATGTCGATCATCGTCGAGACCGCCCATGATTACGCCATGCCGGGGACCGATCAGGGCATCCAGATCGTGGCCAGCAAGCTGGGTGATCAAGCCGGCATTACCGGTTCGGCGGTCCTGGCGCGACGGGCTTCGAAGAATTGATTTGCCGTCGTCCCAACTTTTTTTGGTTCTTCCCCCCTCCCTGCCCGTGCCCGACCTGCCGCCGATCAAACTGTCCGCCCCCGCCACCGGTGAGTTCTGGGAGTTGGAGATCGTCCACGAGGATGACCGGATCCTCGCCGTCAATAAGCCGGCGCGCCTGTTGGTTTCGCCGGATCGGTACGATCCCCGCCGTCCCAACCTGATGAAATTGTTGGAGGCCGGCGTGGCCAGTGCCCGACCCTGGGCGGCGGCGCGACAGCTGAATTATCTTTCGAATGCCCATCGGTTGGATTTCGAGACCACCGGGGTGCTGCTGTTGGCCAAGGACAAACCGGCGCTGGTGGCGCTCGCCAATCATTTTGGTTCGGAGGTGCCGCGCAAGACGTACGTCGCGCTGGTGGTGGGGAACCCGCCGGAGGATGCGTTTGAGTGCGATCTGGCGTTGAAGCCGGATGTCCGCCGGCCGGGGTACATGCGGTGGGGTAGGGATGGAAAGAAATCCCTTACGCGGTTCACCGTGCGGGAGCGTTTCAAGGGCTGTTCGCTGGTGGAGTGCCATCCGCATACCGGGCGGACGCATCAGATTCGGGTGCACCTCAAGGCGGCGGGCTTTCCGATCCTGGCCGACCCCTTGTATGGCGACGGCGAGTTTTTGCGGCTGAGCGATCTGAAGCGGCGCTTCAAGGGGGATCGGGACGAGGAGGAACGCCCGTTGACGCCCAGTCTGGCGTTGCACGCGTGGAAACTGGCCCTGCCGCACCCCGCGGGCACGGGTGAAGTCGAGATTACAGCGCCCTGGCCCAAGGACCTGGAGGTGGCGCTGAAATATCTGCGCAAATATGCCTCGGTAACCGCCGCGGTGCGGCCCCCGCGCCCCCCGTCCGTCCCCGGTGCCAGGCCGTGAGCCGGACCTTCCGGGGTTCGATCCGATTCGTGGTTCGGTGGTGGACCGCACGCGTGCGACTCACGACCCAGTCCGGTTGACCCCGAGGTAAGCGGTTCCTAACGTTGACGGCTGTGAAGTGGTCTAAATGGGTGGGCTTGTTGCTGGTATTCACCGGCACCCGGAATTTGCACGCAGAGCCGGCATTGCTGGATGGCGTGGCGGCCATCGTCAATGACACGGTTGTCCCGTTGTCGGAGGTGCGTGACGCGGCGCGCGTTCCCATGCAGGCCCTGGTGGCCCGTCTGGCGCCCTTCATTCAGAACCGCCTTTACCGGGCGGGCATGCCGGCCGACGAGTCCTCGGTCTTCCTCGCCATTCGCGAATCGAAGGAATACGCGGAAGAGGAGGCCAAGATCATGACCGCGACCCTGGAGGGCATCATTGATCGCCGACTGATCCTCGATGAGTTCCGCAAAAAGGGTTACCGCCTGCCCGACGCCCTGCTGGATGACGTGGTGCGCCGTGCGGTCCGGGACGATTTCCGTGACCGGGTGACGATGGTGAAAACCCTGCGGGAAAAGGGCCAAACCTACGAACAGTACCGCCAGGAACAGAAGGATCGGTTCATTGTTTATTCCATGGTGCAGCAGAACCTGCGGAAGGATCTGATCATCTCGCCGAAACGGATTGAGGCTTTCTACGCGGCGAATCCGGAACGGTTCAAGGTGCTGGAGCGGGTGAAACTCCGGCTGCTGCTGGTGGATCGCACGAAGCACGCCCAGGGGGAACCCCTGAAATTGGCGACGACGGCGGCCAATCGGCTGAAGGCGGGTGAGGATTTTGGCGCGGTGGCCAAGGAGATGTCCGATGACTCCTCAAGCCGGGCCAAAGGCGGGGATCGCGGTTGGGTGGAAAACAAGGATTCGGATCTGCGCCGGGAACTGCGCGAGGTGGCCTTCAAGCTCACCCCTGGCCAGGTGAGTGCACCCTTGGAGCTGGACGGTTCGGTGTTCCTGTTGAAGGTCGAGGAGCGGAAAGAAGGGGCGCAGAAGACCCTGGTGGAAGTCCGCGAGGAGATCGAACAAGAGCTGAAGAAGTCCGAAGAGGAGCGGCTGCAGAAGGCCTGGGTGGCGCGGTTGCGCAAGAACGCGTTCTGGCGGAGATTCTAAGGGTATATGCACGAACCCAACGTGCAGCGTTTGCTGCAAATCATTCAGCCGGGCTGGAAGGTTTTGGATATCGGCGGCTGGGCCTGCCCGTTCAACCGGGCCACCCACGTGATGGATGCCGAGCGATTTGAGACCCGGGGCTATTACGCCAAAATCGGCAAGCCCGCGTTTCAAGGACCGGCGCAGGAACACTTCACGGCCGCCACGTGGATCCAGCGCGATATCTGCGGGCGCGAGCCGTATCCGTTCAAGGATAAGGAGCTCGATTTCGTCACCTGCTCGCACACGCTCGAGGATATCCGTGATCCATTGTGGGTCTGCTCGGAGATGGTGCGGATTTCCCGGCGGGGGTATGTGGAAATCCCGTCGCGACTCTGGGAAACCTGCCGGGGTACCGAACATCCGCGGCTGGCGGGACTTTCGCATCATCGGTGGTTGATCGAGATCACGGGCAACCACATTTCGTTCCTGCCCAAGTATCACATGCTCCACCGGAGCCCGCGCTTCAACCTGCCCGAGGCGATGCTTCGGACGCTGACGGAAGAGGAAAGCATCACCTATCTGTTCTGGGACGGATCCTTCACGTTTGAAGAACGCACCATTCACGGGGTGGATGCGATGGGGGGCGAATTAACGCGCTTTGCGGCGCAGTATTCCGGCCGTTACGGCGGTCAGGCGC
The DNA here is from genome assembly GCA_947471985.1 of Verrucomicrobiota bacterium. Lineage (GTDB taxonomy): Bacteria > Verrucomicrobiota > Verrucomicrobiia > Limisphaerales > UBA9464 > CANIZL01. The sequence continues at coordinate 5,435 of CANIZL010000089.1, forward strand.
TGCGGGCGACCTGGTCGGACACCCTGGATAAATTGACGTTCCTGTCGCAGCGCGTGGGGCGCGTCGGACGCCGGTTGGTCGGCCGCTAAGGCGACTCCGCCTCCGACCCCGCCCGCGGCTTCGTATGACTCTGGGAATCACCTTGGGCGATGTCACCGGCGTTGGCCCGGAGGTCGCCCTCAAAGGCCTGGCACGGGTCGTGGCGGATGATCTGGAGACCGCTTATGTCCTGATCGGCGACGCCGCCGTGGCGCACCATTATGCGGGACTGCTGGGCATCGAATCCGAATTGCCGAGTTGGGCGGACCGGTCGTCCGTACCCAGCCGGGTTTATCTTCTGAGCCCCGGCCCGGAATTGCCAGCGGACCTATCGCCGGGACACCCGGAGGCGGCGCGGTCCGCCGTGGCCGGCCTGGAATCCGGTGCGGCGTTATGTCTGTCGGGTGAGCTTCAGGGCCTGGTAACCGCTCCGGTTAACAAGGAGGCGATCATCCGGTCAGGAATACCCTTCGTGGGACAAACGGAGTTCCTCGCCGAACGGGCGGGGTGCTCGCGCTATGCGATGATGCTGCTGGGGTATGATGACCGCGGGCGTTGGCTGCGGGTGGCCTTGGCGACGACACATCTGCCGTTGTCGGCGGTGGCCGGTGCGCTGACGATTTCCGGAGTGCGGCAGACGATCGAACTAACGGCGGAGGCCACGCGCCGACTGGGCTTGTCGCGCGCGCGGATTGCCGTTTGCGGGTTGAATCCGCACGCGGGTGAGGGCGGAGTGTTGGGCCGGGAGGAAATCGATATAATCCGACCCGCCGTGGAACTTTCGCGAGCTCAAGGCTTCGATGTGCACGGACCGCTGGCCGCCGACACGCTTTTTCATCAGGTTTACCGGGGCGATTTCGACGCCGTGGTGGCGATGTATCACGACCAGGGATTGGTGCCTCTGAAGATGGTGGCGTTTGCGTCCGGGGTGAACTGGACGCTGGGCCTCCCGTTTGTGCGGACTTCACCGGATCATGGCACGGCCTACGACATCGCGGGCCGCGGTGAGGCGGATGAATCGAGCATGGTGTCGGCGCTTCGACTCGCACGGCAACTGGCGGGGACGCCATGAGGCCGATCGGCGGGCAACCCCGGCGTTTGGCGGAATGTCTCGCGGGCGCGGCTCCGGTGCTGGCCCTGGCCCCGATGCAGGACGTCACGGATCTTTCGTTTTGGCGCCTCTTGTCGCGGTACGGCGGCCCGGATGTCTACTGGACCGAATATTTCCGGGTGCATGCCACCAGCACGCTGGATCGGCCGATCCTGGAAGCGATTCTCGCCAACCCCACGGGTCGTCCAGCGATTGCTCAACTCATCGGCAACGACATTCCGTCGCTGGTGCGGACGGCGCGGGAATTGGCGCGTCTGCCGGTGGCGGCGGTGGATCTGAATTTGGGATGTCCGGCGCCGGTGGTGTATCGGAAATGTGCGGGCGGCGGCCTGTTACGGGAGCCGGCCAAGGTGGACGCCATTCTGGGCGCCCTGCGCGAGGCGCTGCCCCCGGGGCCGGACGCGGTCAAGTTTACCGTGAAGACGCGGCTGGGCTTTGAGAGTCCGGACGCGTTCGCGCAGTTGCTGGAGATTTTTGCCCGGCACCAACCCGATCTGGTCACCGTGCATGGACGCACGGTATTGGACATGTACCGGACCGAGGTTCGGTACGAAGCCATCGCCCAGGCCGTCCGGCGGCTCGCCTGTCCGGTGCTGGCCAATGGCAATGTCAGTTCGCCGGCCCGCGCCGCGGAGGTGCTGGCGGTCACGGGAGCCCGCGGGCTGATGATCGGTCGTGGGTGCATTCGGAATCCCTGGTTGTTTGGGCAGATCCGCGATCATCTGTCCGGGCGGGAGCCGCGGATCCCCACCGGCCACGAGGTCCTGGCTTATGTCCACGCCTTGTACGAGGAAACCACGCCAACGGCGGAATTCAGTGAACGCCTGCAGGTGGAGAAGATGAAGAAATACATGAACTTCATCGGTGAAGGCATCTCGGACGCCTTTCTGCATCAGATCCGGCGCGTGGCGTCGCGGGCGGAATTCTTTCGCGTCTGCGCCGAGTCCCTGGCGCACGACGCGCCCATGCCGCTGCTGGCCCGTCGTCATGAGCCGCTGGCCGGCGAGCGGCAGTTGACGGCGTGAGATTCCCTCGCGGGAATCCCGTCGCGCCCGGCCTTTCCTTTTCCCCGGGATACGCTCCACTCCGGGGATGGAAACAGTATTGCAAGCCTTGATCGCTGATGCCTCCAAGACGCCCGCGCAATTGGCCGGGATTTTGGGTCTGACGGAGGTTCAGGTGCGGGAGGCGCTGGGCCGGCTGGAACGGGAAGGCACCGTGCTCGGTTACCGTACCGTGCTCAATCCGGAGAAGCTCGGGGCGGAAACCGTGCGGGCGGTGATTGAAGTGCGGATTACTCCCGAGCGGGGCGGCGGCTTCGACAAACTCGCGGAACGCATCGCCAAACACGCGGAGGTCCGTTCGTGTTACCTGATGTCCGGGGGCTATGATTTGATGGTGGAGGTTGAGGGAAGGACGCTGCGGGAGGTCGCCAGCTTTGTCTCGGAGAAGCTCTCCACCCTCCAGGGTGTCCTCAGCACGGCCACTCATTTCGTCCTGCGGGCCTACAAGGAACAAGGTCTGCTGATGAAACCCGAAAAGGCCGAGGATCGCCTCGCCGTGACGCCCTGAGGAAGCGGCGATGGATGATTGGCCGCGGTGTCCGGTCGACGCGGCCCGGTAGCGCATGCCCCTCACGGATCACATTCGAAACAAGCTCTCCCAGCTTCCCCATAAACCGGGCGTGTACCTGCACAAGGACCGGCTGGGGACGGTGATCTACGTCGGCAAGGCGCGTGATTTGCGTAAGCGCGTCACCACCTATTTCCATCCTTCGCGGCGGCAGGGTTGGGATCTGAAATTCAATGCGCTGGTCGAGGCCATTCACGATCTCGACTGGCACGTGGTGAAGTCCGAGGCGGAATCGCTGCTGCTTGAAGGGAAGTTGATCAAGGAATTCCGGCCGCGGTTCAATATCGACTTCCGGGATGACAAGCGGTTCCTGCTGCTCAAGGTGAACCTGCAGGATCCCATTCCGCGTTTTACCCTGACCCGGCTGCGGCAGGATGATGGCTGTGTGTACTTTGGTCCGTTTGCCCATTCCGGCAGTGTGCGGCGGGCGCTGACGATGATGCGGCGCAAATTCCAACTTCGCGGTTGCCGGCCGCTCACCCCGGGTGAGGCCGATTACAAGCACTGTCTTTACGGCAACCTGAAGCACTGCACGGCGCCGTGCATCGGCAACGTCACCCGTGATCAATACCTCGCCCAGGTGCAGGCGGGTGTGGAGTTCCTGCAGGGACAGACCGAGGAATTACGCGATGAGTTGAAGGCCGAGATGCTGCGGGCGGCCGCCAGGCAGGAGTTCGAACTGGCCGCCCAATTGCGCAATGCTTTGGAGGATCTTCAGCGAACCACCCAGAAGACCGAGAAATTCGAACGCGTGCCGTACAACCTCCCGGTGGCGAGCAATCCGGCGGCGGATTTGGAAGCCTTGGGGCGGGTGTTGGAATTGCCGGGACCGCCCGCCCGGATCGAGGGCTACGATATCTCCAACATCAGCGGCACCTTCATGGTGGCCTCGATGGTGAGCTTCTGGCAGGGACGGCCGGATCGGGCGAATTACCGTCGTTTCCGCATGAAGACGGTGACGGCGCAGAATGATTTCGCCTGCATGGCCGAAACGGTGCGGCGCCGCTACACGCGCTTGAACGGGGACGTGACCGCGACCGCGGCGGCGGGGGCGGGGGCGGCGGTGACCGGACCGCTCACCGCGCGGAGTCTCCGTCTGCCGGATTTGATCCTGATCGATGGCGGCAAGGGGCAGTTGAATGCGGCGTGTGCGGAACTGGCGAAACTGGGCCTGCAGGGAATTCCCATTCTGGGATTGGCCAAGGAATACGAAGAGATTCATCGCCCCGGTCAGGCGGAACCGCTGCGCCTCGGGGTGGATCATCCGGCGGTGAAGTTGCTTCAACGGGTGCGGGATGAAGCGCACCGGTTTGCCAACACCTACAACGCCCAATTGCGGCTGAAGAAGATCAACGAGAGTTTGCTGGATGAATTCCCGGGCATCGGCGACGCCCGCAAACAGGCTTTGTTGAAGCGGTTTGGTTCCGTGCAGCGACTGCGCCGGGCAACTCAGGAAGAGATCGAAAGCGTCGCGGGATTTGGGGGCACGATGGCCGCGGAATTGAAGCGGTTTCTGGAGGCCCGGGCTTCGGGCGACGCCGCTCGCTGAAGCGGCGCTGGACCCAAAAAGAACCCGCGGCAGGAATTCCCACCGCGGGTTCGTGGAGGAGTCAATTCGTCGGGGAGCTTATTTCTTGGGCAATTGCTTCAGCAGCAAGCCGGTTCGATTGCCGTCCCGGATGATGGAGATCCGGGCGCGACCGTTCGGGCTGGCCGCGGAAAGTATCTCGTCCAATTCCTCCACGGTGGTGACGTACTTGTCGCCGGCCCGGCAGATCACGTCGCCCTCCTTGACGCCGTTGCGCGCCGCCACACTATTTTCCTCAACACCCTGGACCAGCACACCCTTGGTTCCGGGATCCAGCTGATTCTCTTTGATCAACTGCTTGTTCAGCGGCTCCACTTTCAGTCCCAGATTTTCCAGGTATTCGGCTTTGGGCTGGGTGGGCGGCTTGGCGGCACTCGGAGGCGGAACCGGGCCCCGGTTGGCGGCGAGGACGCTCTCCGGCAACACTTCGGGCCGCACCTTCACGACCAGATTTTCACCCCCGCGATAGACGTTGAGTGAAACCTCCGAATTGGGCCGTTTGCGACTGATCTCATTGCGCAATCCCTGGACCGACGCCACCGGCTTGCCGTCGACGGCGGTGATGACATCAAAGGTCTCGAGCTTGGAACTTGCCGCCGGACCGGCGGCCTGAATCCGCTGCACGACGACGCCGTTTTTCACCTTGGCGGCGACATCCTTCATGCGCGGATCGTCCCGCAGGGCGCGGATTTCGATCCCCAGATACGAGCGGGTGAACTTGCCGTCGGTGATCAGGCGATCGGCCACTTCCCGGACGAGGTTCGACGGAATGGCGAAACCGATGCCGCTTTCGAGACCCCGGATCATGGAGTTAATGCCGATCACTTCGCCCTCGACGTTCACCAGGGGACCGCCGGAATTACCGGGATTGATCCGGGCATCCGTCTGGATGAACTGCTGATCCCACATTTGGGTGGGCGCGATGGAGTCACGGCCCTTGGCGCTGACGTGGCCGAAGGTGACGGAATAATCGAGATGGAACGGAGCGCCGACCGCGATGGCGAATTCACCCACGTGCACCTGATCGGAATCCGCGAACTTCGCGACCGCCAGATCCTTGACCGGTCCCTTCAGCTTGATCACGGCGAGATCGGATTGGGGATCCAGCCCGCGGACTTCGGCGTCAAACTCGCGGCCGTCCTTGAGGCGCACGCGGATCTTGGAGGCGTTCTCGACGACGTGATTATTGGTCAGTACGTAGCCTTCTTCGCGGATGATGACGCCGGAACCTTCGCCATTGAATTGCGGCTCCGCGTCCTCATCGGCGGGCTCTTCCGCGGAGGGGCGACGGCGGTTGGGACGTTGCTGGAACTGTTCCCGGAACTGCTTGCGGAACTGTTCCGGCAGCCACTCCAGGTGCTCCTCCATGCCGGCCATGTTTGGATCGTTCTTCGTTTCCACGTTGATCACCACGACGCTGGGAGCGACCTGCTCGGCCAACTCCACGAAGGCCCGGTTGAGGGATCGAGCGAGTTGCAGATCACTGCTGGCGGTAGCAGTTGGAGTGGACTCCTTCGCGAAGGACGGGGTGGCGGTGAAGGCCAGGGCAGCGGCAGCTACAACGGCCGGGAGGAACGAACGGACTGGTTTCACAGGGTCACGATAGGATCGAATCATAGTCATGCCACTCGGAGGAAATTGCCGCGTGGGTGTTCAAAAAACGTTTTCTTCTGTTTCCGGGCGCGAAAAACCCGCCGGAGGGTTACTCCGACGGGTTCACCTATGCATCACACACACGATACCCACCGGCACTCACCAGCGGGAAAAGCAATGCCGCGGACGGTGGTAGTGTCCATACGGATGGACGACCATGGGCGGACCGGACACGTAAAAGGGGGCGGGGGCCGCGACGTAGACGACCGTGGGCGGGGCCGCATAAACGACGACCGGAGCCGGTTGATAAACCACCGCCGTGGTCGGAGCGTAGACCGGCGCGGCGGGGGCCACTGGTGCGGCGGCGACGTAGGTCATCGGTGCAGGGGCGGCTTGATAAACCACAGTGGTGCGCGGTGCAATCGCATGGCCGATCACATGGGCGGCGGCGATGCCCGTCAATACTTTGCCGGCCACGGCCCACTCCCGATCCCCGGCGTGCGCCACCGGCAGGGCGGCAGCGCTGGCCAGGACGAGGGCGGTGAACGTGGCGGTAATCCGGGTATTCATAGCGAATTCTTTCTCAATCTTCCCAACGGGCAAGTCGACGCGGGAGTCGCGTGATTATTCAATGACTCGGTACGGCGGGGCTGGCCGGACTTGGCCTCGCCACCGGTGTCCGCTCCCTTCATGTTGAGGTTGTGCCTGCTGCGATCCGGGTTTTGCACGTGGCCACCGGCAACTTGTACGGTGGCGTGGAGGTGTTTCTGCACACGCTGGCCCGACCGGGCGGTGCCGGCGAAACGGCCGCGGAATTTACGGTCTGTTGGGGCGGGGGACGCCTGGCAAAAGAGTTAAGGGCAACGGGTGCCCAAGTGCACGACTTGGGCGAAGTTCGCCTTTCGCGCCCGTGGCAGATCTTCCGTGCCCGGCGGCGTTTGGCTGAGGTGCTGCAAGGCCGGCCGCCGGAGGTGGCGGTGCTGCATTCCGGTTGGACGCACGCGGTATTCGGTCCGGTCTTCCGACGGTACCGGATCCCCCTGGTCATGGGCGTTCACACGGTGGTGCCGCAGGGCAGCCGGCTGGAGCGGTGGGCACGCCGAATTCCCCTGAATGCGGTCTTCGCCAACAGCCGTTTTACCGCCGCCAGCGCGCACGGGTGGTATCCGGGATGCGCTGAGCCGGAGGTGCTCTACCTGCCGGTTGAGGCCCCCACCGCCGTGCCGGCGCCGATCCGCGCCGAACTGCGCCGCCAGCTCGGGGCCCAACCGGAAGATTGCGTCATCCTTCAGGCCAGCCGACTGCAGCCGCTCAAAGGACAGAAGACGCTCCTGATGGCTCTGGTGGCCTTGAAAGCCCAACCGGGTTGGCGGTGCTGGTTGGCGGGCGGGGCGCAGCGATCCGAGGAGGAGGCCTGGCTCGCGGAACTGCGCACGTTTGTCCTCGAACAAGGCTTGGGGGATCGGGTGACGTTCCTCGGGCAGCGCGACGACGTCCCGGCGTTGCTGGCGGCCGCGGATGTCGTCTGCCAGGTGAATGCGGAACCCGAGGCCTTCGGGCTCATTTATGTCGAGGCTTTGGCGGCGGGCAAGCCGGTGATCGCCGCCAATCAGGGGGGCGTGACCGAGGTGGTGGACTCTTCGTGCGGCGCTCTGCTGCCACCGGGAGCGTCGGAGGCGCTGGCGGGAGTCCTGCGGGAGTGGGTGGGCGATCCCTCACTGCGAAGCCGACTGGGGGCCGCGGGCCGGGCCCGGGCGGCGGCGCGGTGTGATGTTCGGCGCCAGATCGAGGCCTTGAACGGCTTTCTGGAGCGGGCTCGCGAAGGCTACAAAAAAAAGAGCGGAGGATAATCCTCCGCTCTTGGTGAGATCTGAAAGCGGTCGGCGCGCTCAGTCCAGCTGCGAATCGTCGACCTTGCGATCGGCGCCGCGATCCTTGTCGCGCGGGGCCGGAAGGTCGATGTCCACCTGCTTGCGCTTGCGATCCGGATACATGTTGTCGCCGCTGGCGATCGGCCGGTGGTAGTACGAAGCGTAATAATACGTGGTGTAGTAGTAATACGGATTGTCGATCGGCACGCCGTTGACGATCAAGCCCAGGATGGGGGCGCCGCGTTGGCGGACCGTGTTCAGGCCCATGCGCGCGAAGCGGATGGAGGTACGTCCGGCGCGGACCACGAAGAACAAACCATCGAGGTATGCCGCGATGGAGAAGGTATCATCGATGGCCGTCAACGGCGGACAGTCAAACACGACGTAGTCGAACTCCTGCCGGAGCTGCATGATCAGCTCCTTGGTGGCGCTGCCGATGAGCAGTTCGGAAGGATTCGCCGGACGCTCGCCGGCGCGCATGAAGTAGAGGTTTTGGATGCCCGTTTCCCGAACCGCTTCCTTGACGTCCAGGCGTCCCTGCAGGACTTCGGACAGGCCACCGTCCAGGGGCTGTTCGAAATAGCCGTGAATGTTACCGCGGCGAAGGTCCGCGTCGATCAGCAGCGTCCGGTTGCCGGCCAGGGCCAGAGTGACGGCGAAGTTGGTCGTGAAGGTCGTCTTGCCGTCGCCGGGAACCGCCGAGGTCACGGCCAGCATGCGCTTGCTGGTACCTTCGGGGCTCAGCAGCAGAGCGGAACGTACACCGCGGAGTGATTCCGCGAACATGGTGTGCGTCTTCATGCGCGTGAGGAGCAGATAGCCCTCCTTGTAGTGCTTCTTCTCCACCTCGGGGAGCTGGCCCAAAATGGGTTCTTCCAATTGTTCTTCGATGTCCTCCGGGGTTTCCAGACGGTCGTCGAGACGATTCAGAAGGAACAGGATGCCGACTCCGACCAGGGAGCCGATCAAGAGTCCCGAGAGGACAATGTAGAGGCGCTTGGGGCGGACGGGCTTGGTCGAGTCACCCGCATTGATGTCCAGGATGGAGAAGACGTCGTCTTCCGTGGTCATCTGGAGAACCTCGCGCAACTGCTGGTTGAGACGTTCCAATTCCAGCTTGGTGGTCCGTTCGGAATTCAGCAGCCGTTCGTATTCGTTTTCGGTCGTCGTGAATTCGAAAGCCTGATCGCGTTGCTGTTCGATGAGCGGGGGATACGCGGCGGCCTCCTGCTTCAGGAGTTTCAGACGGGAATCCCGGTAGGTTTCCGCCATCTGCAGGGACTCCTTGATGTCCTGCTCCCGCAGTTCGATTTCGCGGTTCAACGCGACGATGACCGGGTGCTTGTCCTTGAGATCGCGCGCGGCTTGGTCGCGCCGATTCTTGGTGCGGCTGAGGTCCAGCACCAGGGCGCTGTATTGGGAGGTGCCGTCAAATCGCGCCAGCGCGGTGGCATCGTCATCGTCCTTGCCCCGAGCGGGCTTGACCGGACGCGACTCATTGGATTTCTGATCGACCGCACCGGAGGCCACCTGCTCCTTGGTGGCGTTCTCGAACAATTTGATCTGATTCTGCAGGGCTTGATAGATCTCCTGATTGCGCTGCAGCTGTTCGCGAACGGCGCCGCCGGCATCCTTGATGGTGATGATGTTGTGCGTGCGTTGGAACTCCGCGAGGGCATCGCGATCCTGATTCAGCTGCCGTTCGACGTCGATGATCTGGCGCTGCGTGGAGGCTTCGGAAGCCCCGATGGCGCCGACGCGCTGCTGTTTCTTGTACGCGATGAATTCCTCGGCCCACACGGAGGCGAAATTCTGGGCGTACGCCTGATTGGTGGATTCCACCGTCAGGATGAAGGTGCTGCCCCGGCCGGAGCCCGCCTTCACCAGTTCCGGTTTGGCCAGTTTGTTGGTGTTCTGCACACCCTCCTGCAGCTTCGCCAGGACGCGTTGCATCACCGGACCGCTCTCCATGAGCGTCAACTGGGTGTCGGTGAACTTCTGGACGTCATCCTCAAAGCGGGGGCCCTTGCTGCCGCCGCTGACAATGCGGGCGGGCAGTTGGAGCACTGACTTGGCCTGGTAGACATCGGGTTTGTTGTAGGCGACCCAGAAGCCGAGGCCGAGGCCGGCGGCACCGCAGATCACCAGCAGCAACCAGCGCTCACCAATGAGCTTGAAGTAGCGCCGGAAATGCAGGTAGAGATTGATTCGATCCACCAACGACGTGCCATAACCGGGCAACGGCGTATTGTAAGATGAATAGGGATATTTCATTAAATCGGGTGGGTAGAGCCGGGGGCTTAGAAGATGACGCCGCGATCGACCACCTTGATGCGGTCACCGTCCTTGAGTTCGACATCCCCGGACAGATCGCCGTCCAACAGCTTCTTCACATTGATGAACGTCGATTTGGACTGCTTGGTGGCGGGATCGACCCGCTGCAGTTCGACCTTCTTCAGGTTGGCGTACTGGCTTTGGCTGGAGAGTTGGGCGAACACTTCGGAAATTGTGAGCTTTTGGTCATCCCGCAGCGGAATGGTGGCCGTCATGGAGCCGAAGACGATGACTTTGGCATTGCTGGCGGGTCCGGTTCTGGGCCCCTGATTCAAATCCCGGGTTTGCTGCAGCTCCAGACTGATGGTGGCGTTCTGGTAGTAGTCCGCGTCCAGCTTCTGCTTCAGTTCTTTGCGCAATTCCACCAGTTTCCGGCCGGCCGCCTTGACGCTGATGGTTTCCTGGCTGTTCGCGGAGACGGGAAATTGAGCGTCACCCAATTCGGTGATCGTGATGCTCGGGAACTGCCCGCGCCCGGCGGGATCCTCGAGGATCGTGAAGCGCAGGACGTCGAGGGGTTTCAGTTCCCGCTGCTCCTGATCGAGCGCCGCATTGTTGGTGGACGGTGTCGCGGGGGTCCCTTGCGACAGCAGCGTGCCCCCGGCCGCCAGCAGCCAGCTCAAGGCGAGGATATGTAGTTTCTTCATAAAAGGCTAGAAGCGGTAACCCAGGTTGAGAGAGACGGTGTTGGCGTTGTATTCCGGAGCAATCCCGTAACGATTACCCGCCAGAATGGAGGAGGACCGCAGGGTGTGGGAATAGGCCAGGGAACCGGTGAGCTTTCGGGTGAACTGGTAGGAGGTGCCGATGCCGAAGTGAAAGCTGTCACCACTGTCTTGAAACGAGTAGAAGTCGTAGATTGCGGCGGCTTGGGCAGCGGTGGTGAGGGTTCCGTCCCGCTGCGGCAGGCCCGTCAATGCCGCGATGGCGTCATTGCGATTGGGGAAAACCCGGGTGAGGGAGTTTCCGGTCTGTTTGAAATTCTGCCAACCGGCACTGCCGCTGATCCCCAGGTTGCGGAAAACGTTCCACGTAATGCCGTATTCAGCGGTGTACGTTTCCATCTGCGCCGACGACAGGCTGCTATTGAAATAGCGACCGCCGGTCAAGTGATGGCTCAGGTACCGGTTGATCTGGTGCGTTGCGCTGACATCGAAAATCACCGACGCCGGATCCGACGCCCCGGAGATGCCGCCGATTTTATCGTAGGTGATCGACGAATAACGCACGGAGGCGCTGAAGTTCAGAAACGTGGAAGGACGATAGGATAAGACCGGGCCGGCCGACCATCCCTTGGAACTGCTCAACGCACTGCGGGTTTCCAAAAAGTCGTTGATGTTGTAAGAGGAAGCCAGTCCGACGGTCACCCGCTGACTCAGCCGCTGGTAGACCGCCGCATTGAAGTTGTGCGTATTGGAGTCGAAATAACTATAGGAATCGCTCAGCCCGCGGTTGATGCCGAAGGAATAACCGCCCACCAGGGACGTTTCCCGGGCCAGATCGTAGGCCACGGAAAGCCCGGCCTGATTGTCCAAACGGCTGAAATCCACGCCCCGGGCCGTGCCGGAGTTCTGCAAGTCCACCCGCTGGAGCGATTCCGCCGAGGTGCTGAGTTGATCGAAGAACGTCACCAGTACATCGCCCAGCCGGAGCCGGTAGTCCACCACCGAGCGGGGCGCGATATAGATCGAGTTCAGCTCGGTAAAATTGAAGTTGTAGCGATAGCCCACACCCACATCGAAGCGGAACGAGTTGTTCTCGGTCAGGGGCACGTCGAGCGCCATGTTGAGCGACGGCGTCACCGTGAAATCATCCTGCTGGTTGCCGGAAGCCCCCTGCAAAGCGTTGTCCGAGTAAGTCCCGGTGAGACTGCCGCTGAACAACATTGTCGCGTCTCCCATCTTCAGGTTGTACGCGCGCCGGGGGCGACTGATGGCGGGGACGTAGGGGAGATCGCGGGTCAGAGCGACGTCATACCGCGGGCCGTGGTCCCGTAATTCGGCGGAACTGTTGTTCGGTTCGTTCGCGGCCGGGTTGTAGGGCTCGGGAAAGGGATTGCCGTAGGCGGAGCTGTACGGGGAGATCGGGGTGTTCCCGAATGAGGGAACGCCCAGCTCGCTGGTCTGCGCCCAAGCCGACGAGGCTCCGGCGAGGCAGGCAAGCGTTCGGACCATCAAGATCGCTTGGGTGCGGCGGTTTTGGCACAATCCATTGCGCCCGGTCGACTTGTTATAAATCATGGTGTCACTTCAAATTCTCCGGCCCGCCCTTTTCTTCAGACGCTCCGGCCGGCAAACAGATTACGCCGCCGATCACTTTAGGACCCAACATACACGTAAATCAGGCCCAAATACAAGGCTTTTACGCCCGGTGTTTTACGGGCCGGCCCCCGGCGACCTAAGGACTTCGGCGCACTTGATAGTATCGTTCCCCCGCGAGCGGCCGGTCATCGATCCAAGTCAATAATTCCCCGGCGGCAAGCCGCGCTGAACCCCACGGCAGCCATCCGAAAGAAAGGGCATCGCGGGCGAAAATCTGGTAGGATTTACCCGAAACCACATTGGCGTTAACGGTAATCTTACCGGTGCTGTAGTTGGCGGAAATCCGGAGGGGCAGGGAAGCGGCATTGGTCGGATTCGTGCTCCCGGTCGCCTCGCGGAGATTCGTGTAGCCATCGCCGTCCGGATCCAGCGCCGGGGCGGCGGCGGCCTGGGTGAAGGGGGACCAGTAGCTCCGTTGAAAGAGGTCCGAGAGGCCGTCGAAGTTGTCGTCGGGGAAGTTGGGAAGGATCTCGACGAACCCGATGGCCCGGACGGTCTTCCCGTCGGCGGTCAATTCCAGGGTGCGGGGTCCGGCGGTGGCCGTGGCGGCGACGGTTACCGGAACCTGGATCAAGGTCAGGCTCCGCAGGACCGGCGGCAGCAGCACTTCGGTTTCCCCGTAGGTTATCCCGTCGCCCGATAGACGAAGTGTGGCGTTGGTGGCGATGGTGCCGGGCACGTAGACCCCGACCCAGGCGTCGGACGTGCCGGGTGCGAGTTGCAGCGCCAGGTCCGCGCTGGCCCGATCCGCCCGGTGAAAGCCCTGGCGGACTTCGGTGATGCGCCACGGGGGCAGGGTGCCGGTCACCGCGAAATCGCGGATTTGGGCGCCGTTGGCGGTGACGGTTATCGGGGTGGGCGGCGGGCCTTGAAAGCTGGTGTTTGCCGGGGCGTATTCCGCCGCACTCGTGACGTCGATGTCCAATCCGCGGACCAGGAAGGCGTCGCCGCCCGCATTCGGATCCAGCGGGGCGACGCGCAGTTGATAGGTCCCGGGGGGCAGTCCGGCGAGTTCGTAGGTTCCGTTGGCGCGGGATAGGGTCGCGGAAACCACGATCCCATTGGTCCGTTCCGCCACCACCATCGCCCCGAGCACCGCGGCCCCATTCAACCGCACCGTGCCGGTCACCCGTCCCAGCCCCTTCACGGTGGCCGGTTTGCCGTAGACCTGCTGGGCAAAGGCCACTTCATCGGCGGACAATCCCGCCGCTGCATTGACGCCCCCGCCCGAGGTCCACCAGAGCGTGGACGTGCCCAGTGGGGAATGGTTCGCGCCGAGCACGTGCCCGAGCTCATGCAGGATCACCGTTTCCAGGAACGGGCGGCTGGCACTCGCCTCCGTGTAGGCCGTCGTGTAGTCGAGATCGCGCCGGACCAGGATGATTGCTTGCAGAATAATGCTGGGATCAATCGGATCGAGGAACAAATAGGTGACCGCCACCTGCCCGGAACTGGCGAGTGAAATCGAAAACGGACCAAAATCCGGATGGAGGGGATGGGGGCCGGGATTGACCCAAAGGATGTCCACCCGCCCGTCTTCCAAGGGGATCTGGCTGACGCTTGTGATCGGGATCGGACTTTCGACGAACTGAATCTGCGTGCCCGGCACCGCTTGCCACTGACCAATCGCGGCGCGGGCATTGACCCATTCGTTGGACAGGACGCCCCGCACGGATCCACTGCTGCCAAGGTGATACGTTAGTTTCGGGGTGAAATCCGGGGTGAAATCCACGTGCAACCCGCGGCCGGTTTCGTCGCGCTGCAGCACGTAGGCCTGAGCGGGAGGGCTCGATAACCATCCGAGGAAGAGCAAAATCCACCAGGAACGGAGGGTGGCGGAGGCGCCTCGCTCGGCTCGATTTTCACGGGGACACCGGGGGCGGTCGAAAGACTCCGGTCCGGGAGTGCAGTCAGGGTTCATCGATGGGGTGGAAAGGGAATTAGCGGGTATCCGGTGAAGTGACGGGCGTGTCGCCGGTGGTTTTCCATAATTGACTGAGGTACCCGCCGGAACGGCGCAACTCCTCCGGCGGACCCATCTCCGCCACCCGGCCGTCGATCAGGACCACCACCAAATCCACTTGGTGGATGGTTTCCAGCCGGTGAGCCACCATGAGGGTGGTTCGGTTCCGGCGGAGGGTGTGCAGGGACTCCAAAACGGCCTTCTCGCTGGCGCCATCCAACGCGCTGGTGGGCTCGTCGAGCAGGAGGATGGGTGCGTCCTTGAGAAAAGCCCGCGCCAGGTTTAGCCGCTGTTTTTCGCCAACGCTCAAGCGGACCGCGCCATCACCGACCAGGCTGTCGTAGCCGTTCGGTTGTTGCACAATGAACGCGTGGGCCTGGGCGGCGCGGGCGGCGGCCTCGATCTCCGCACGGGTCGCGCCGGGCCGGCCAAAGGCGATGTTATCGGCAATGCTCGCCGGCAACAACAAGGGTTCCTGCAATACCCAGGCCACCTGCTCCCGCAGGGCGTGCCGATCCAATTCTTGCAGGTCCAATCCCCCCAGTTGAATACGGCCGGTCGTTGGTTCCAGGAATCGGGAGATCATTTGCAGGACGGTCGATTTCCCGGCGCCGCTGGGTCCCACCAAGGCCACGGTGGCACCGGCCGGGATGCGCAGGCTGACTCCCCGCAGGACGGGGCGATCATCCAGGTAATCGAAGGTGACGTCGGTGAACAAAAGATCGCCGTGGGCCTCCGACCGGGAAAGTGTCCGGGTGCCGGAGGATTTCTCCACGTTGGCCAGCAATTCCAGGACCCGACCGACGCCCGCGCGGGCTTGGCTGACCGTGCCCCCGATGTGGCCCAGTTGGTTCAACGGTTCATAAAGCTGGGTGAGGTAGGCTAGGAACACCCAGAGGGCCCCGACCGTGAGCCGCCCCGCCTGCACCTCCAGGGCACCCAGCCAAACCAGCGCACCGGTGGCCAGGGCAAACAAGGCCGCCATCAAACCCAGGTACCACACTTCGGTCCGGTGCTGCAACTTGCGGGCGTTGAGGGCTCCCTCCGACGCATCGGCAAATTCCGCTGCCACACGGGGCTCGGCGGTGTGACTCTGGATCAGCGGCAGAAGGCTCAGACTTTGCTGCACCAGCGTGGCGATTCGGGATTCGGCGGATTGGGCGGTGGCCGCCCGCAGGGCCATGCGGGCCCCAAAACCCCGCATCAGCAGCAGCAAGGGTGGAATGACCGTCAGGGCGGCGAGGGTCAAACGCAGATTCAACTGCCACATCACCCCCACCATCAGGGCCACGGACGCCAGCGCCGAGCAGGTGGTGAAAAAGCCCTGCTGAAAGAGCGTTTGAAAGGCGTAGGTGTCCCAGGTGGCGCGGTAGATAATGTCGCCCGCGGGACGCTCCTGCAGTTGCCGGGTGGAGATGCCGAGCAGCCAGTCAAACACCGCGCGCCGCACCCGGGCCAGCCCGCGGAGTCCCGTGAGAATGAGTACCTGGTTCAGTACGGCCTGCAGAATCGCGTGGGCGAGGTGGAGGGCGACCATGAGTCCACACAGCGCGGCGATTCGTCCCGACGTTTCCGTTCCCAGCCACCGCACCAGCAGCGGGGGCCACGGACGCTGCCCCAAGGCACTGTCGACCAGCACCGCCAGGGGCCAGGGCTTCAGTACGCCGGCGATGGCCACCACCACGAGCAGCGCCAGTCCCAGCACGATGCGGGGCCAGTCGGGTCGAAAGAAGCGGATGGCAGGCAGTAAGGAGACCATGCGGGCGCGGGGAACCTGTCACAGGTCTGCTCTTCCCGCGAGGGCGGACCTGTGGGCTCGCTCCGGACCAACCCAATGGCTTTTGCGAGGTCGTCCTCGCCACGGGTGCGTCAGCAATTTAGCCTGTGCCAAATTTCCCCCCCGAAGCTTACCGCATGAAACTTCCAGAACTGGGCCCGCGCCTTCCCCGCCGCGCATTTTTACAATCCACCGGCGCCTTGGCCGGCTTGCTCGCCGCCGGTCGGGCACCGGCGTGGGGTGCGACCGAATCGCCGGCCGACCGGGTCCGGGTGGCCGTCATTGGGCTGGGGCGTGGCCTGGATCACGTGGCCAGTTACCTGCGGGTGCCCAACGTCGAAATCGCGTGTGTTTGTGATGTCGATGAACGGCGGTTGGCCGCCGGCCGGAACAAGGTGCGCGAAGGCTCTGGGAAAGAACCCCTGGCGCTGCGGGAGCTTCAGCGGGTGTTGGATCGTCCCGACATCGATGCGGTTTCCCTCGCCCTGCCCAATTTCTGGCACGCGCCGGCGACCCTCCTGGCCTGTCGCGCCGGCAAACACGTTTATGTCGAGAAGCCGGGCAGCCATAACGCGCACGAGGCGGAGCTCATGGTCGCCGCGGCGCGGAAGTACCGGCGCCAGGTGCAGATGGGAAACCAGCGGCGGAGTCGCCCGGAAATTGTGGAAGCCATCGCGCGCCTGCACGCCGGGGAGATCGGCCCGGTGCGGGCAGCGCGATCATGGTATGATGCAAATCGCCAGGGTATTGGACACGGCCAACCCGCTTCCGTGCCGGCGTGGCTCGATTACAACCTTTGGCAGGGGCCCATCGTTCCGCGGCCCTATGTCGATAATCTGGTCCATTACAACTGGCATTGGCGCTGGCATTGGGGTGGCGGGGAACTGGCCAACAACGGTATTCACGCGTTGGATGTTTGTCGCTGGGGTCTGGGTGTCGAATTCCCGCGGCGCGTTTCGTATACCGGGGGGCGCTATCATTTTCAAGATGATCAGGAGACGCCGGACACCGCGGTGGCGACCTATGATTTCGGCCATTGTACCGCGATCTGGGATTGCTCCAGCTGCGTGCCGCGCTCCCACGAAAAGCATCCGTTTGTCGCCTTTTACGGCGATCGAGGCGTGCTGGCGCTGGATTCCGGGTCGGGATACAAGATTTACGAGCCGGATGGCCAGGAGCGATTGTCGGTGGTGGGGCATTCCGGGGATGTGCCGCATTTTACCAATTTCATCGAAGCCATTCGCAACGGGACCAAACTGAATTCGGAAATCGGCGAAGGGCAGAAGAGCACGCTCCTGTGTCACCTGGGCAACATTGCGTATCGGACCGGCGCCAGTCTGGTGGTGGATCCGGCCACGGGAAAGATCCCGGGTGCCACGCAGCGGATGAAGCAGCTATGGACGCGCGAGTATCGGCACGGTGCGGAACCGCGGGTCTGAACCGGAGTGTCCGGACGGAGTCCTAGAAGATCCGGTCGACCAGCGGTTTCCGGTGAAGAAACGACTCGAGGTTGTCGAGGAAATGCCGGGCCAATTTTTCGTCCTGATCCCGCGTGCCACCGCCGATGTGGCAGGTGATGAAACAGTTCCGGGCGGCCCACAGGGGATGATCCGGAGGGAGCGGCTCGGGCTCCATGACGTCCAGATAGGCTCCGCCCAGCTGCCCGGACTCCAGGGCTTGAATCAGGTCGGCCTGATCCACCGTGGTGCCGCGACCGATGTTGTAAAAGCGGGCGCCGGGCTTCATTTGGGCAAAGCGCCGGGTCGTTGCCCAGCCGCGGGTTTGGTCGGTTTCCGGCAGGAGATTCACCACGTGGTCGGCCGCCGCGAGGGCGCCGGGCAGTGACGCTTCGCCGATGATTTCGACCTCCTCGTCGCCCCGCACCTGACGGCGATAGGCGGCGACCTGACAGCCAAAGGGCCGGAGCAATTCAGCCAACCTGCGGCCGATGCTCCCAAAGCCCAGCAGCAACACCCGCTGGTTCGTCAGTACGCCGTTGGTGAAACGATCCTCGAGATAACGCCAAGCGCGGGGACCGTCTTGGTTGCGGAGCTGGGGCGGCAGATTGCGCACCAAGGCGAGCATTTGTGCCAGGACATGTTGGGCGCAGGGATCGGCGAAGACCTGCGACGCGTTGGTAACCGGGATCCGACGCGTCGTCATGGTCTCCCGAAAATCCGCCCGATCGTAACGGGTATAGCCGGCGGAGCTTAATTCGATGAATTGGATTCGGTCGCAGCGCAGGGCATGGGCGACGTCGGGCTGGCCGAAGACCACATCGGCTTCCTCAAGTGATGGATCCTCGTGTCCGGCGGCCAGCACCGAGGCAGAGGCTTTCTGCGAGACGATGAGCCGGTGGCCGGCGGCGCGGAGTCCGCGTTCAAAGAGGGTGAAGGCCTCGGGGCGAAACCCGTGATTGGTCCAGACAGTCAAGCTCACCCCCTTGAAATCGCCAGTGGTCCGCCGGTCCGCAAGGCTGGAAGCGCCCAAGCCTGCTCGTTTTGGGCGACCCGCCTCGCGGGATGCGTCACGCCTTCCGCGGAAACATCCCGGCGGTCCATCCGCCGTCCACGGGCAGCGCGACACCGGTGAGATACGACGCCTCGTCGCTGACCAGGAACAAGGCGGCGGCAGCGATTTCCTTGGGCGTACCCATCCGCCCCATCGCTTGGGTGGCTGCCATTTCCCGGCGCGCGGCGGCTTCGTCGGGGTACTTGGTCAGCATCTGTGCGACCCAAGGCGTTTCAACGCGACCGGGGCAGAGGCAGTTCACCCGCACACCGGTCTTCGCCAAATCCAGTGCGGCGCTCCGGGTCAATCCCAAAACCGCGTGTTTGCTGGTGCTGTAAGCAAATCGATCCACCAGCCCGCCTAGGCCCGCGGTGGAGCACAGATTCAGCAGGACGCCGTGGCCCCGTTCCACCATTCCGGGCAGCCAGGCCTGCATGGTACGGAAGACGCCGCGGACATTAACTTCGAGCACGCGGTCCATGTCCGCCATCTGGGTGGTGAGAACCGTGCCCACATGGCCGATGCCGGCATTGGCCACGACGATGTCGATGTGTGGATGGCGTTGTACCGCCTCGGTGAAATCGGCTTCCTTCGTCACGTCCAGTCGGAGGAATTCCGCCATGCCGCCTGCGGCGATCAGGCGTTGTACCACGGCCTGACCCGAGGATTCGTTGAAATCAGCCACGACGACACGTGCGCCCGCGAGAGCAAAAGCCTCGGCCATGGCTTCGCCGATTCCCGAACCCGCCCCGGTGATAAGGGCCGACTTGCCTTGCAATGAGAACATGGGAGGACCGTAGAAGAGAGCGGCCGCGAAGTCAGGAAGGAGTTCTGAGCGACGCAGGGTCACATCGAGCGGTACCTGCCAGGTGTGTGTGAGACGTCGGCGAGCCCAAAGAGCCCCGCCTTGAGAGCGTGCGCCGGACTCGGTACCAGGTTCAAAGTTCACTCCCACCAACACCGTGCCAGGTTCCCTGCCGCATGGAAGTGGTGCCACCCTCCCTATCCGGCGACGATAGCGAACCCGGCACGCTCAGTTCTTGGCCCGCAGTGAATGGTTTCCTCCCACGCCGGCGCGCACGCTTACGGACGGGTGGCCGCAGGTGATCGTTTGGCAATAAACTCCAGCAGGAGCGGAAATGCGGGTTCCGCCATGTGTCCATGATCGTAGCCCTGAAGCTCAAGCAGCTGGATATCCGAGTGCCCGGCGATTTTCATCATGCGCCAAAAATACGCGTTCTCTTCGTAGCGGCCGAGCAGCTCTTTTTCACGGTCGCCGGTGACCAACAACATCGCCGGAGCATCGGAACGCACATGATACAGCGGAGCCAGAGCGTCGATGATCGGTTGCTTGGGGTCGATGCCCCGCTCGGACCGGATGGTGAAATGCGTTATGGCTTGCGGACTGAGCGGCGCCAGACCGGCGATCCGGTTGGCGTCGACGTTTTCAGCGGCCAGCCAGTGTTTGTCGAGTCCAACCATGGCGGTCAGATAGCCACCCGCGGAGTGGCCGCTGACAAAGATCAGGTTCGTTGAACCGCCGTACCGGGCGATGTTCCGGAACGTCCAAGCCACGGCCGCCGCCGCGTCCTCAATGTACACCGGCGCTTTCACCTGTGGCGACAAGCGGTAGCCCGCTGCCACTACAGCAATGCCCTTCGCCTGCAAACTCGTCGGAACGGATCGATTGCCGCCGGTGAGTCCTCCTCCGTGAAACCAAACGACCGTCGAAAAACCCTGGCGATTTGTCGGGCAATACAAATCCAAACGGCAACGCTCCTGCGTATCGGCAGACAGATCCAGTGCCACCCGGTACGGGATATTCGTCGTCAGCTGATATCGGGTGGGGGCGGCGGAGTTTTGCGCGACCACCGGGACCGTGAGGGCAACAGCGAGAAGCAGCAGGTAGTTTGAGCGCATGGGGGTTTATGGGAGAAGCACGGCGCCAGGACGCGATGCCCCAATTGTTGGTGGTTAGTGCGCTAAACCAGTCCGTCTACCGGCAGTCCACGCGGATTTAAGCTCGTAGGCCTGCAGCGATTTGAAGGCGGCCGCTCCGCCTTTCACCGCGACGGCGACAGACAAATCCGTCGCCCTCTGTTCCACGGGCATGGGCACGTAGGTCAAGCCGTCGCTGGCGAAGACTTCGAGGCCGGTGCGGTCGCTGTAGATCGTGAGGCGCTGGACGCCGTCGCGCAGTGGGGCCGGGGCGCGATGGTTGTTTACGATCAATTCCTGCTTCGCCACATCATACACGATGGTGGTGCCGCGCACCGTGAAGGTGACTTCTTTGGCCGAGCTGGGTTCGAATTCAGCCCGCAATTCCAACAAATCCGACCGCACACCGGCCAGCGGATTCGCCGCGCCGGGGGCGAGGGACAGAGCGCCAAGGTTATGGGATTTGGTGCGCAACGCGGCTAATTCACGGGCGGGAGTGAACGTCAGGCGCGGGCCGTCCGAGGTCGTCTTCAGTTGCAATTCCAACGGAATGGTCATCGACTGATTGAACGGCATCCCCTTCGTCTCCGTTTGAAACCAGCCGATCTGCAGACGACGGCCGTCTGTCGCAGGAATGCCGCTGAAGGTTTGCGGAGCGTAGAAGCCGCGTCCGCGTTGTCCGGGCAATCGGGAAGACTCCGGGGTAAAGCGGGTTCCGTCGAAGGTGCCGATGGCGTATTCGCTATTGGCGGCCAGCAGAACCCACTTTTTCCGCGCCGCATCGCCATCGATGGGAAGTTCGAAGAAATCCGGACATTCAAAGAGATACGCAGTTCCGCTGATGCCTTCGGTGATGCTGGCGAGGGTCCAGTCGCGCAAGTTTGGTGAGGTGAAGAAATGGACCGTGTGGCGATTTCCGGGGAGCCCCACATAGAGGACCATGACCCATTTCCGGGTCGCTTCATGCCACATGACTTTGGGATCGCGATTGCCGTTGGTGATTTGCGGGAGTACCGGATCGCCCGGGTATTTGGTGAAGGTTCGGCCGTCGGTGCTGGAAGCAATGCACTGGACCGTGGGATCTCCGGCAGCGGTGTAAATCAGCACCAGCGGCGGGTGTCCAGCCTTGCCGAGACCACTGGTGTTGTTCCAGTCGACGACGGCGCTGCCGCTGAACATGGGGCCAAATTTATCCGGTTGGAGGACGTCACCCAATTCCTCCCAATGAACCATGTCCCGGCTGACGGCATGCCCCCAATGCATGTTGCCCCAAGCCCAGCCGTAGGGGTTGTGCTGGAAGAATAGATGGTATTCCCCGTTAAAGAACACCATGCCATTGGGATCGTTGTTCCAGCCGCGGCGGGGCGAAAAGTGAAATTGCCCGCGCGAGGATTCTTTATAGAGCCCGGCACCGTCTTTCAGCGAATTGCTCCGTTCGATGGAGCTTAATCCGGTGGAATCCTCGGGTAGCGTGTCGACTTGGAGGGTGAGCGTTTTTCCCTTCCAGGCGCTGACATCCATTGGCGCCCACCAATCCGGTGTCCCAGGGGCTAGTTCGATGTCATTGCGAACCACAGTCTTGCCGTCCACCAGCAGCGTGACGGAGCGTTTGGGTGCGCCGTTCTTGATGGGGAAGTGCAGGTACTTCGCTGTGGCCTTTAGCTGGCGAGTCCCGTTGGCGATAAGGCCGGGAGGTTTGCGGTCTGTTTGCACCACCTGATCGACGTTCAGGTGGCCCCAACCGCCTTTGGCGTCGTCCACGATGCGGAGAATCGCGGTTTTGCCGGCCAGATCGGCAACCTCCCAGGATTCCTGAGCCAAGGTTTCGCTGCCGCCGGGACGTTCGTTGGGACCGGTGGCGCGGCGCACCACCTGGCCGTCGACCACGAGCTGCATCGAAAGTTTCTCCGGATTCCTTCCGCCGCCGATGAGAAATTTGAGATATCGGCGTTGGATGCGGAACTCGGGGGAGGTGAGAGTCCCGACACTGTCATCGCCCTGATAAAAGGAATTTACCAAGCCGTGACCCTGAAAGCCGGTAACCACCATTTGTCCGGGCAAGGTCCCGTGGGCCGGGCCGGCACCGAAGGCTTGACCCGTGGTCTTCCAATCCCCGTAGGTGTCGCCCTCAAAATTACTGACGACGATGTCGGGCGTGCTCGCTCCGTGCAAGCTGGGTGCGGCAAGTGTTATAAGCAGGATCGCCAGGCAGGGGACCGATCGGTAGGGAGTCATGAAATGTCTCAGTGGTGTGGGGAACAGTAAGGCCCTCATTCGGTCAACTTCCAGTCCCGTGTCCACCCGGGAGCTTCGAGGCAGAGTCAATTCGAAGGAATACGGGAAGCTGGAAAAATAGGTGGGTGGAAGGGTGCCGGAAGGGGTCGCAAACAGGGTGCCAGGTTCAGTGTTCCGGGTATCTGGGACAGGTTCGTTTTCGAGGCCGGGATAGGGTGCCAGACTCAATAGATTTTACCGGATCCTATACCAGTTTTGTAGGGATTTTGCTTTGGCGGAGGGCGTGCCGCTGCCAAAGGGAGGGGGGCCACGACTCAACCGCCAACGGGCACCACGCGGCCCTCACGCCATTTCAGAAAGGCGTATTGCATGGAGGGAAAGGCCAGATCCACCGGGGTGATTTGGCGTGGATCCATCCAGCGGACCGCGGCCACGTCGTCCAGCGCCCGGGCCTCCACTGTGGCACTCACGCGGGCGGAGAAGAAGATGTCCAGCACCGGGTAGGTGACGTCCGCGTAAAGGTACGCGTTGGGGTGCGAGCAGACGAAACGGAGGTCTAGAAGTTCCAGCCCCACTTCCTCCCGCGTTTCGCGCTGCACGGCGTCCTCGGCGGTTTCACCGATGTCGATGAATCCTCCCGGGGGTGCGAGTTTGCCCCGGCCGGGATCCTTGGCGCGTTCAATCAGGAGCAACTGCCCGTCGGGACGGGTAATGAAGACCGCCACCGCACTGGCCGCATTGAAGAAGAGGCGGAAACCACAGGCCGAACAGTTAAAGACCTGGGCAGCGGGAGGCGCCGCCTGACGGACCCCACATTTGGGACAGTAGTGATAAAAAGACGCCGGTTTCATGCAGGACTTTCGCGGCGCGACACCCGTGCCAGGCGCGCGCACATGGCGAAGGTAGCAGACGTGGGCCGGGCTGCCCAACCTGCCGAGCGATGGGTTCAGGCACATTCCGGGCATTTTGTAGCGCTTCGCGTGATTTCGTGAGGGGAGAGGCAGACGCTGGCTAATTGATCTGTGGACGAAGTTCCGTGGAGGCCGGATTAATTTGCCATTGTTCACCACGGATCTTTGCGCTTTTGATCAGCGATTCAGTTTCGGGCCGATCAAG
>CANIZL010000090.1 GCA_947471985.1 Verrucomicrobiota bacterium
AAATACCGTCGTGGCATCATTCCCACGCACTTCCGGTGAATCTACGGACCTATTTGCAACTGCTCCCACGGACCATTGCGACATCACTCCCACTTTCACCACGAACAAATTTGGGAATCACTCCTCGAATTACCGCGAAGCGCTACAACGGGCCTGGAGGAGTCGGAGGGGAAGAGTTGGGAGCGGTATCGGATGTGGCTGTACGGGCTGGGCGAAGAGCGGGCGGGGACCGATGAGCAGGGGCAGCCCCTGCGGAAGGGATTCAAGCGGGAAGAGGTCCTGGCGGTGATCCGGAACCAAGGGGTGGTGACGAAGGCGGAGTATTTGCGGTGTCGGATCCGATATTTTGCCGAGGGGGTGGCGTTGGGGAGCCGGGCGTATGTGGAGGGGATATTCCGCCAGTACCGGGACCGGTTTGACCGACGACGGACGGACGGTGCGCGGCCGATGGAGGGCTGGTCTGGAAAGGACTTGTTCGCCCTGCGCAGCTTCGGTCGAGATGCGGTGGGGTAGGGTGTGCGGAAATGGGCATCGGCGTCGGCCGAGTCGAACCGAGCAGAGACAGAGGCGAGGGAGCCGCTCGGCCGGAGCAAATCCGGTGGTCGGCTGCCGCCTGCCATCGCAGCGGGGCCCGGGATTTCGGGCAAAACCACGCTCACCTATTGCTTGAACCGGATCCACTCGCCTCGGTGGAGCCGAGTTCAAGGGATGATCCCCATTTTCCATCTGGGCACCCGCCTTCAGACCCAGCGGAAACCTAGCCTGCGACCGCAAGCGAGGTTGCCCGATGCCCTATCTCTCCGCGATTGGAAGCGGGGAAGTAGGAGCGGGCGAAAATAACCGATCACGGAACCTCGAGGCCGGCCCGCCAGAATTTCCTGCAATCGCCTGGCACCGCTCCGCACTCGTTGCCCGGGAGATTGCCTGGCACCTCTTCATGACTCGATTGAATCACCTGGCACCAAACCAACAGAACCAACAGAACAGTACCAACAATAATAACCCGGCACCGAGGGAAGGGCGCCGGGGTCCTGCGGTGAATCGCCTGGCACTGAGAATGCCGCGGAAGATGCCGGTGCTGGATCGGCTGACAGGTAGCTCCCGGCTATTTTTGTTGGGGGCGGACGGCCACAGCGATTTTTGAATCCGCCGTGCCGTAGTAGAGGAACCACTTGCCTTTGAATTGCACCAGGCCTTCGATGAAACACACGTTCCCTACCTGGCCGGTGATCTCGTAGGGGCGGTCCGGCTTGAGGAAATATTCATCGCTGCGTCGGATCACCCGCGTCGGATCATGCGCATCGAAAAGCAACTGGCCCGAAGCAAAATTTCCCACCGGCAAATTCGGATCGCCGCCCACCTTGGCATTGACGCCATTGTAAAGCAGGAGGATGCCGTCCTCCCGCAAGAGCGCCTGCGGACCAGGCTCAATGAGGTCACTGTCAAACTTCCCCGGGCGGGCTTCGATCATGCTCCGCGGATGCCCTTGGGCGTCCACCACGGCCTGCCAGTGAATGAGATCGTCGGAGTGGGCGAGGAGAAACTTGGAATCACGAAAATACATCCAGTATTTGCCATTTACCTTGGTGGCGACAAAACGCTGCCCCATCTGCCGGCAGACAATCGCGCCGCTCTTGGTCCATTCATTGAGCAGCTCGCCATCAAAGGCGGGGCCGTGCTTCTCCCAATGGACGAGATCCCGCGAAGTGGCGGTCAATAGCCGCGCGGTTTTTCCATCGTACCCCGTATAGGTCAGCAGGTACTGACCTTTTTCGTCTTCAACCACCCGCGGGTCCTCGCAGCCTCCCACCTCTTCATATTTACGCTGGGCATCATTGGCTGGATAAAGCACCGGTGCGGAACGCCGTTGGAAATGCAAACCGTCGCGGCTTGAGGCGAGCCCCAAGCGGGATACCCCCGCCTTGTCCTGCGCCCGGTAAATCAGCCACACGCGGCCATTCCGCACCACGGCGGCCGGGTTAAAGACATGCGCCTCCTCCCAGTGCACCCGTCCCCCGATCGGAGACTGGAATTCCGACTCCGCTCGCGGGGCGAGGCAGGGATTCGCCGAGTCCGCTTTGATAAAGGGCAGGAGCTGCCACTCCTCGGCTCGATTGACGGCGGATGTGAGCAGCAGGACAGCCAGGGACAGAGCTCCCCGATAAATTTGCGAGCGTGACATACAATGCGAGCGGCAAGAATGGTCCTGGCTGGGCGGTCAGAGCAAGAAGGCGTCCACGTGTTCTTCGCCGCCCGGACCGGGCCGTCGAAGCCTTCGGGTGGTCCCAATTTCCCCGCGCACGCCTGCCCGCTCCACGGGGACGCGAGATCAGGCGAACCCCTTTCGCTGGAAACGGGCGCATGAACTGAATTCATCGGCGGGCGCCAAAGGGATCCTTCGTTACGACTGGGCACGCGGGGCGAAGGTCGGGGTGGGGTGCCATGAAGCGAAGCACCCTCCGAAGGGCAATTCTTCGCGTTCCGGAGCGACAGGAGCATTGGCCATCGGGTGATTCACTCGATAGGTTTGCCCGGCCGGGTATCGGACCCGGATCTAGCCGTAGTTTGCGAATCTTATGAAGCCAGCTCGCCGTGCTGCACCCCGCAAAGTGGCCCCACTGGGCACCTCCCCGACACCGCCGCCCTCCTCACCTCGGGCGACGCAGAAGGCACCAATGCCCGAAAAGGCGGTGCCTTCAGTCAAAGTGGGAAAGCAGTCAGCAGCGGTGACGCCGGCGGCGACCCCAAAAGGACCGGTTGCTTCCAAGGCGAAGGAATCGGCGCCGGCGACGAGTCTCGCGAAATCGACGGCCCGCCCGGCCAAAAAGTTGGTGACACCCGCCCCCGTAATCGCGCCCGCGGTCGCGAAAGTGCCCGTCGCCCAGGAAAAATCATCGGCCCCGCCGGCGGAACCGTCCCAAAAGATTGCGACTTCCAAAGCGGTGAAGGTGTCCAAGTCGGCGGACAAAAAAGGGACCAGTAAGGAGCCTTTGCCGGCGGCGTCCGCTAAAAGTTCGCCGGCACCTGAGCGCGCACCTAGCTCGCCCGCACCCGGCGGGAGGAAGCCAGCGACCCCGGCTGCAGCCTCTGCCAAAGCAACGCCGCGCAGCGGCGCGTCCACTCCACCGGCGGCCGCGGTGAAGAGCCCCGCGCTGGAGCCCAAAAAATCCACCGCTCCGACTAAACCTACCCCCGCGGCCTCTCCGAAGGCCGCCGCCTCAACGCCCGAACACCCGACTACATCTGTGGGGAATTCAGGTTCAGGTAAGGGGAATTCGATCGCCGCCGGGGCGCAAGTGAAGCCGGCGATCACGGTCCCGGTGGTCTCCAGCGGCGCCGCCAAGCCCGTCAGCAAGCCCGCCGCTCCTCCCGCGCCGTCGGTGGCCGCGTCCAAGCCGGGAAGCCCAGCGGCAACGTCGGAGCCACCGGCGGCCGCCGCTGCGAAGAAGAAGACCGCCGCGCCCGAAGTGGAGCGAAAAGCGGCGGTGCCTCAAGGGAAGTCGGCGACTGCCCCGGCCGCGGCAATCGTTCCGCCACCGCCCACCGCTCTCCCGCCCAAGGTCTCGCCTTCGCCAGCTCCCACCCCAGCCCCCGCACCGCAAACTGGCCCCGGCCCCGGCAGCAAAATGGGCAAAGCTCCCGAACCCGTGAAGGCGCCCGTTATTGCGGCATCAAGCAAAGCCCCCACGCCAGTTTCAGGTTCCGCGAAAAAGGTCGCGTCGATCGCTCCCGCCACCGTCCCGCCACCGGAAAAGACAACCCCAGTGCCTCCGGTTTCGTCGCGGGCTCAGAAGTCGAAGGCCCTTTCGCCGCGCGCGTCGTCGCCCGCCCGAGCCGCGGGCCAAGAGGCGCCCGCTAAAAAAGTCCTGCCCGGATCGGGTTCGGCGGCCTTGCCCCCGGCCCCAGCCCCGGCCAAAGCGAAATCCGCGGCTCCCGACCGGCCTGAACGACCGCCCGCTCCGTCCGTCGTGCCGGCAGCCGTTTTGGAAACCTTGTGGGCGGGCGAAGTGTCGGGCGGCGCCCCGGCGCGCTCGGCGCGAAGAGCTCTGCCCACGTTGCCGCCGACCTTGTTCGCCAATGATCCCCCGAAAAAGGTGGTGCTCCCGACAACGAAGGTCGTGGAGGTAGTGCCGGCGATTACTCCGGCAACGGCCGTCACGGCGGCGCCAGAGCGGCAAAGTTCTAACGACACGCCGCCCCTCAGCCGAACGGAAGCGCGGCCGAATTCGGCGCCCGCGGGAGGTGCCAAATCTGCCGCGCCGACCGACTCCCCAAAGGTCGCGCCAACCTCCACCGTACGGCTGTGGCTCGTGGCGCGCGATTCCTTCACGCTGGTGGCGTACTGGAATCCGCCCGCGGGTCAGTTGCGGGAACTCAGTTCGGAGTGGGGCGCGGGCGTCTGGCAACTGCGCCTCTGGTTGGAATCGGTCGATCGGAGCCGTGAGCCCGAAGTGACCTTGGAACTGAATTCACAACCGGCCGCAACTCATCGTTTCCTTCCCGTCTTGCACGCCGGTCAGCGTTACGTGGCGGAATTGGGGCATTGGGCCGGCCAGGGACACTGGCGAACGGTCGCCCGCTCCGAGCCGTTGGCGACGCCGGCCGATCACGGTGGCTCGGGCGCGGAGGCTCCGGAATTCCGCGTGCTGGCCGCGACGGCGCCTGGTCCGACGGCGGTAACCGCGGGACGGTCGACGGCGGGCCCGTTGCCCGTTGGCGCCAAGGGCGTGCGCGTCAAAGTCGACGCACGGAGCCGCAGCGCCGCCGAACAACGCACGCGCATCGTGGCCGAGGAATTTCTGCGGCAAACGCCGGGCTCATCGGCCGACGTGGTGAAGGTGCAACGGGCCGTCGTGGAGGGGCTGTCGACGTTTTCACAAGAAGAGGGTGGCGCAGCTGTTGCCGGCGAAGGCACGGCCGGGGAATCGGACCGGCTGCCGAGCAGCGAGGAGTTGGTGGCGGTCGGACCTGTGCCCCCGCGGGGATTTTGGTTTGAGGTCAATGCGGAATTGATTGTGCACGGACGCACGGAGCGGGGGGCCACCGTGACCCTGGGCGGGCGTCCGGTGAAATTGCGCGCTGACGGTTCGTTTACCTTTCGCTTCGCCCTGCCGGATGGTGATTTCTCCCTTCCGGCCGTCGCGGTGTCCGCGGCGCAGGATGATCAACGTTCGGCCGCCCTGCGATTCGTGCGGCAAACGACCTATCAAGGCGCGGTGGGGACGCATCCGATTGCACCGGAACTGCAGCCGCCCGTCCCCGAGGCGGTGCCCCGTTCCGCGGTATCGTCATGAACGATCTCGATTCTGGGATTGCCCGTTGCCGCCGGTGGCGATTGATTCGGTGGGGCCCAATGCTCGGGGCCTTCCGCTGATTCGTGGGAGGGTCAACCCGCGACGTCGACGGGTGCTCTTCATCGGTTTTGCTCCGATATTCTGCCATGCCCCGGCCGCAGCTGATTTTGGTTCTGCACGCGCATCTGCCCTGGGTGCGGCATCCGGAATTTCCCCGGTTCCATGAAGAGTCCTGGCTCTTCGAGGCGCTCCTTGAGTGTTATCTGCCGCTCTGTGGAGCGATGACCGAGTGGTCGGCGCAGCAATGGCCCTGGCGGCTTGCGTTGTCGATCTCCCCCACGCTGGCCGCCGCGCTCGATGATCCCCTCTTGCGGGAGCGCTTTGAAGCCCATTTCGACGCGCTGCAGGATCTCGCCGGGCGGGAGATCGAACGGCAGCATTTTCAACCGGAATTCCGCGAGGTGGCGGAATTCTACGCAGCCCGTCTCACCGAGCTACGCCGGACCTGGCACCGAATCGGGGGCGACGTTCTTTCGGAATTCGCCCGCCACGCGTCCACGGGGCATCTGGAACTCTTCACGTGCTCAGCGACGCATGCGGTGCTGCCCTTGCTGAAACCTTCACCGCAGGCTTTGGACGCGCAGATTGCTCTGGCCTTGGCGACCCACGAGCGGCGCTTTGGCCGCGTCCCCGCGGGTTTCTGGTTGCCGGAATGTGCCTATGCACCGGAAGTGGAAGCGGCCCTGCGGGCGCGCGGCGTGCAGTGGACGATTCTGGAGACGCACGGCCTGCTGCAGGCGACGCCCCGGCCGCAGGCGGCGGTTTTTGCCCCGGTGATCACGCCGGGCGGATTGGTGGTCTTCGGGCGCGATCCCGCCAGCGCCCGGCAGGTCTGGAGTCGCGACGGGGGCTATCCCGGCGATCCGCGTTACCGCGAATTCCATCGGGACCTGTCGCAGGATGCGGAGCGCGAGTATTTGCGTCACTGGCAAACCGGTGAGGATACGGAGCCGACCTTCACCGGTTTGAAATACCATGCCGTCACGGGTACGGGCGATCAGAAGGCGGTGTATCAACGCTCGGCCGCCCTGGCGGCGGTGCGGGATCACGCGGCGCATTTTGTGCAGACCCGCGCGGCCTGGGCGCGGCGTGCGGTGGCGGAGGCGCCCTTGCCGGAGGATCGGCCGGTGGTGTGCGTCGCTCCGTACGACGCCGAGCTGTTTGGGCATTGGTGGTTCGAAGGCCCGGAGTTTTTGTCCGAAGTCGTGCGCTTGGTATCGGCCCCGGATTCGCCTGTGGAACTAACGACACCGAGTGAACACCTCCGGGCGTATCCGCGCTGCGAGTGTGTGCAGCCGAATACCAGTTCGTGGGGCGAGGGTGGCCACCTGCGGGCGTGGCTCGATGTGCGCAACGCCTGGATGCAGGCGCCGCTGCGCGCGGCGGAAGAAATGATGCAACAGCTGGCCCGCCGGTACCGCGATGGGGATCGACCGCGGCTGGCACCGGACGCGAATTTCGAGCGGGCACTGCGGCAGGCCGCACGGGAGCTTCTCCTGGCGCAGGCCAGTGACTGGCCGTTTCTGCTGCGGCACGGCACCGCGGGTGATTATCCGCGCCGGCGTTTCACCGAGCACCTGGCTGCGTTTCATCAACTCGCACAGATGCTCCAAGGATTGCCTCCTTGGGACGCGGCCTTGCTGCGCGACCGGGAATTTCGCCATCCGCTCTTTCCGGACGTGGACTGGCGGCTTTGGGCCTAGACCGGTTTGCCTGCTTCGGGCGGGGCGGGGAGCACATTGATTTCCGACCCGCCGTCGAGGAAATGCAACCAGGCGCCCGTCACGGAGCGGCCAAACAGACGCTCCACCGCCAGCGCATAAAGCGCCAGCTGCGGGGCATAGGCCGCGGCTTTCTCCGCCAAAGCGATTCCCGGCCGCACCCGGTCGGTCTTGAAATCAAGGATCCAGGCGGTGTCGCCCGCAAAGCAGACCAAATCGATGACGCCCTGCACGACGATGAATTCCTCGGCAGCCAGACCCGGATCAGGATGAAATCCCAAGCGACTCAAATCGCCGACACTGAGCCGCAGGGTGAAGGGCAATTCGCGTCGCACCTCGCCGGTGCGCTGACGAATATCACTCCCCAACGGTCCGGCCCAGAAGCGCGCGATGGCCCGCGCATCCAGCGCCGCCGCCTCGATTGGAGTGAAACGTCCCGCGGTTACCAAGCGGGCCAATTCCGTCGCCAGCTCCGCGTCGGATTCCGTGCGCGCGGGGTCCACGTGCTCCATGAAGCGATGGTGCAAAAGCCCCCGCTCCACGGCGTTCACATCGGCCGGGGCGGAACCATCCACGCGCAATTCATCGTCATCAGCGACGCGAACCGGCCCCCGATTTGACCACGAAAGGGTGAGGCGTCCGGATTCCTCATCTTCCGCTGCTTGGCGGCGTTTGCGCAGGCCCGTGACCGTCGCCTTGGCGGGCTCGCGAGTGGCCGCAGTGTGCGGATAAGTTGGTGTCACTTCCGTGGTGACTGGGACGTCGGGCGTCTCAGGTGTGGCGAGGAAAATTAACGGAGGCGATGAAGGCTCCTCCGATTCGTCCCAGATACGCCAGTGAAAAAACGGGGTCTCGCCTTTTCCGCCGGATTTCCAGTCGACGTTTTGCCAGCGTCCAAAGGCCCGGGCGAGCCACTCCAGTGGACAGCGCGCCGCTTCCAATTCCGCAACCGGCAAGGGTGGACGAAAAACCGCTTCGGCCGTATGCCAGTGATCGATCCGGGTGGCCGTGGTGGTTCCGAACAGCAGCAGACGGTCCGCCGCGCGGGTGAGTGCCACATACAAAAGCCGCATTTCCTCACCCCATTGCTCGCGACGCTGTCGCCGTTGGGCGAGCCAGAAGGTCGGGCCCGGATACGATCCGCCGGCCGGGGGATGGATCCGGGGCGCCAGATTCACCTGCGAATCGAGAATCCATTCGGCGCCGCGAAAATCGCTTTCATTGAAAGTGGTCCCCAGGGACGCCACAGCGACGACGGGAAATTCAAGGCCCTTGCTTTTGTGGATCGTGAGCAGCGCCACGGCTTCCGTGCCGCCCGGCAAGGCGGCGGCGATCGATTCCGATTCGCGCTGACCTTCCAGCCAATGCAGAAAGGCCGCCGCACCGCCGCTGTGGTGTTGGTCGAAGTGCCGGGCGAGTTCCAGGAACCGCTGGATGTTGGCGTTGGCGGCGACGCCGTCCGGGCCGTGGCGGTACGCCGCTTCGAACCCGGTGTCGTCCAGGGCGGCTTCCAGAGCAAACGCGATGGACCCACGGGCGGCCTTATGGCGCCAGACCGCAAACCGCTGCACAAAAAGGTCCGCCCGGCTCCAGGCGGTGCGGGCGGCGGCTGCCGTCGCGGGATGACTGAACACCTCCGCACCGGATAACGTGGCCCGACGTTCTTCGTTGATAAGTGGCGCGGGAAGGGTGTCCACCGGCTGGGCGACGGCGGATCGGCCAATTTCGATAAAATGGCGCAACAAGGTCCACCAGCGCTCCGGCGCTTCACCGGGGGTGTTTTCCGGTCGACGACGGACCAGTCGGATCGCGGCCAGCTGATCCGATTCCGTCAGGCTGCCGAAGGGACTGCGTAGCAATCCAACGAGGGGGACATCCTGCAGGGGGTTGTCGAGCGCGGCCACCAGATTGCAAAGATCCCGAATCTCCGCCCGGTCGAAAAAGCCTCCGGCACCGGCCTGCAAGGGAACGCCCTGGGCCGCGAACGCCTTGCCAAAATCCTCCGCCCGGGATTGTTTGCCGCGCAGGAGTACTGCCATGTCGCTCCAGCGGACGGGGCGGAGTTGTTGCAGATGCTTGTCCCACACCGGCAGTTCACTCGCGTGTAGTTCCCGGAGCCGGGCGGCGACCAGCGACGCCTCCCGTTCCGTCTTGCTGATATCGGCCGCGGCGTCGTCGGCCGCCGGTTCTTCCCCCGCCCGATCCTCGGCATCGGTACCACCGGTCACCCGCACATGAACTTCCACTCGTGGCTCGTCGCCGGCGAGAGCAGCCCGACTCTCGGGTGCCCCAAATTGCAGCGCGGCATCGGCGCCAAAGGCCACGCCGCCCAACTCCGGTCGGAGCAACCAGGGGAACACGCCGTTCACGAACGCCAGAACACTCGCGGCCGAGCGAAAATTTTCGTTGAGCGTCAACACCCGCCCGGGCGCACCGGGACGCGACCACTCCTGCGCATAGCGCTGGAAAATGACGGGATCTGCGCGGCGAAAGCGGTAGATGGATTGTTTTACATCGCCCACCAGGAAGCGGTTTCCACTGCTGTGGACCTCGGCGCCCGGACCGCCGGCACATCGGGATACCGCCCGCAAGACGGCGTCCTGGGCGGCATTCAGGTCCTGACATTCATCGACCAACACGCAGTCAAAACGCAGCCGTTCGCCCGCGGCGACGAGGGTGCGGCCCACCTGATCGGCCCGACCGAGTAGATCCAACGCGAAGTGTTCCTGATCGGCGAAATCGACGGCCAGGCGTTCCCTTTTTCGCCGGGCGTATTCCGCATCAAATCGCCGCCACAAGGCCAGCACGGTCTGCATGCGATGGCGGCTCCACTGCCAATCCTCGCGGAGCGGATCGCGATCCCCATTCGGTAGAGACATCCATCCGGCCCAAGCTGCAGCTTCGGA
The DNA here is from genome assembly GCA_947471985.1 of Verrucomicrobiota bacterium. Lineage (GTDB taxonomy): Bacteria > Verrucomicrobiota > Verrucomicrobiia > Limisphaerales > UBA9464 > CANIZL01. The sequence goes on from CANIZL010000090.1 coordinate 9,982, forward strand.
AAACAGGTTCGCGAGCGGGGCGCGCAAACGGGTCTTTTGGCGGGGCAACCAGGCTTCGTCCTTTTTCTCCCGCAGACGATCCAGAGCGGCGGTGGCGGCGCTCCAACGATCCGGCCCTGACGACAGCTCCGCCAATGCGGCGAGCACGGGCAGGCGCGCGGCGAGGTTCGGATTCGCAGCGGCCGCGGGGTTATCCGTGGCCCCACCCAGGCGCATCAGCCAGCCCGCCGCCCACCCGGTGATTTCCCGCAGCAGGTCGGACCGCCAGGCGACAGGGCCATCCTGCGCCCAATATTCGTCCTGCGTCCGGAGCCACTCCGTCGGATCCTCCAGCGCCCGCACCGCCGAGTGCAAATCCCGCAAGGCGGCGCCCGCCGAGCGGGGATCGCCATTGAATTGCCCCTGCCACAAATCGCGGACGGCTTCACTGAATGGATCCGTGCCCAGATACGCCGGTTCCCACAGCGCGGCGAGGGTTTGCTCCTGGAGTCGTCGAGCGTCGGCTTCGTCGAGGGTCTGAAGGGCGGGATCGAGTCCCAGTTCGTGGAAGTGCTCCCGCAACAGACGGAGGCAATACCCGTGGAGCGTGCCGATCATGGCGTGATCCAACCGGGCCAACTGCGCCGCGATCCAGGCATCTGCGGGGGCTTCCTCGTGCCGTTTCGTCAGCGCTTCCGTCAGGCGCCGTTGCAATTCCGCAGTTGCCGCTTCCGTAAAAGTGACGATCAGGAATCGATCCAACGCCACGGGCTGCTCCGGTCGCAGCGCGAAATGCAGGACCCGTTCCACCAAGGTGTGGGTCTTGCCCGTGCCGGCTCCGGCCATGACCAGCACGTCTCCGTCTGCGACCACCGCGGCCTGTTGTTGTTCTGTCAATCGCGCCACCGGGGCAAGATGTCGGCTGCGCCACCCGCTTGGCCAGTCTCTCACCGCGGGGGAATTTTCTTCGATCGACGCCACTTTCTCGCCGATCCGGCTTTATTGCCAGCCACCCCGCGCCAACTTGGCCGACAATGCGTGGCTGGGTGTGGATGGAAAATAACGGGCGGAGGCCTCAAATGGTCGTTTTCAGGGAGAAAAGTGCCGTCTCCATCGACGGGGATCTCCGATGATGTTGCCGTCGTTTACGCCCGGGCAATGGGTGGTCGTGGCGCTGTCAGCGCTGTGCGTGGGCGTCAATAAGAGCGGTCTGCCCGGCCTGAGTCTGCTTTACGTGGCCACCTTCGCGTGGTTGTTCCCGGGCCAGGCTTCGACCGGGGTGGTGTTGCCGATGTTGGTGGCCGGCGATATCGGGGCCGTTTTGCTTTACCGCCGGCAGGCCGATTGGGGGCCCATTCGACGCACCTTACCGGTGGCGCTGGGGGGCGTGGTCCTGGGCTGGTGGCTCATGAAAGCGCGGCCACACGCGGATTTTCGACGGATCATTGGCGTCGTCGTGCTGGTCCTGGTTTTGGTGCAGTGGGCGCGATATTGGCGTCCGGCGTGGTTTACAGGCCTGCCGCATTCGCGGCCGTTCGCGTGGCTGATCGGTTGGACCGCCGGCATTACCACGATGATCGCCAACGCAGCCGGGCCGATCATGGGCATTTTCTTCCTCCTGCTGGATCTCGGTAAACAGGGCTTCGTCGGAACCATGTCGTGGTTCTTTCTGATCCTGAATGTTTGCAAGCTTCCGTTCAGTTGGGATCTGGGATTGATCCGCGGCGATACGCTTATTTTTAACGCGATGCTGGTGCCGTTGATTGTGGCCGGCTTGTTCCTCGGGCGCTGGATGATCGCCAAACTGCCGCAGAAGTTGTTCGATACGCTGGTGCTCGGATTCGCGGCCGTGGCCGCCGTGAAACTGCTGCTCGGCTGACGGGAAACGCCGCCGCTCACCGGATCACTTCGCTGGGGAATCCTCGTCGGAATGCTTCCGAGCCAACACGCGGGCGACCTGCACGAGCGTGACCAGCCCGAGACAGAATCCCATGACGCCGGTGCCGAGGAAGACTCCCCAGATCGCGCCCACGGCGGCCGCGTAGCGGGGAATCGACGTACCCTCGGCCGGTGAGAACAATCCTTTGACGAATTCCGGTGAAAGCACCGCGAGCAGGGCCGCAAACGCTCCGCCCACCAGAGCGGCCAGAATGGCGGCGCCGAGAACGGAGAGAAAATAGCGGAGAAAGGTCATGGCAGCGGTGGGTGCCCGGAGCGGCGCCGGTTAGTGGGATGGGGCCGCAGGTGCGGCCGTCGATTGGGCGGTTGCTTTCAGGCGCTGGCGCTCGGCGGCCTTGGCAAACGGATAGTAAATAGCCATCGCAATCACGATGGAGATTGCCCCCCAAACAGCGGCCCGCCAATCGCCGCCGGTCACCAGGTAATGGCCAATGATCGGTGGCGTGGTCCACGGAACGTTCACAAACGGCCGGTGGATGATGTCCCAACTCATCAGCAGGTAGGAGCACACGGTGAGCAGCAGGGCATTCAGGACGTAGGGCACCATGAACACCGGATTCAGGACGATGGGGAAGCCGAAGAAGATGGGTTCATTGATGCCAAAGATCTGGGTCGGCAGCGACAGGCGGCTGACCTTGCGATAGCTGGGCTCCCGCGAATTGAGCATCACCAGCGCCAGGGCGATCGTGGCGCCCGTGCCGCCGACATTCACAAAGCTGGTGAAGAATCCGAGCGCCGTGATGTAAGGCAGGGGCTGTCCGTGCGCTGCCGCCTCCACATTGGCAGCGAGATATTGCAGGAAAACCGGGGCGACAATGGCATCCATCGCGTTGTCGCCATTGATGCCAATCGACCACAGCAGCGTCACCATGAAGGCGTACACCATGATTCCCGGCAGCGTATTGAGCGCGAAAATCAGCGGTTTGAAGACCGTCTGGACCAGTTCATTGATATCCACGCCGAGGACAAAACGGATGATCCAGAAGGCCGTGATCAGAAACAACGTCGGGATCAGCGAAACAAAGGATTCGTAAACGACCGCGGGCACGGAATCCGGCAGCTTGATCACCAGGTTTTTGTCGTTAAAAAACTTCTGCACCCGGACACACACCATGGCCACGAGAATGGCGGTAAACAGGCCTTTGGAGCCAAGTCCCTCCATGTTGAGCAGCTGATCCTTGAGCTGGAGCTGGATCATCAGGAAGACCAGCGTGGACATGGAGGCACTGACGACGGCCTCCTGTTTCAATTGTCGGCCGAGATCGTAGGCGATGGCAAAACACACAAAAACCGCCAACAAACCGAAGGTCGCCGTGACCGGGATCTGCAGCAGGTTCAGATACGGGGCGATGATCTTCTCCCAGCCGTTGATCGGGAGAAACGCCACGATCATGAACAGGCCGCCGATGATCGTCAGTGGCGCGATGGAAACCATGCCCGCCCGGATGGCCGACATGTAGGTGTTCTCGCTCGCCGCATTGAGAATGGGGGCGAGTCGATTTTTAAAAAACGCGGTCATGGATCCGGGCCTTCAAGTCATCCGCGCTTCGCCGGGGCAGGTTGCTTTTTCGTCCAGAGGGTAAGCGCCTCCCGGTGTTCGTGAATTTTTTCAAACGCCTCAGCGATGTGAATCATGTCGGCCTTGGGACCCAGGAAGCGGCTGTGCTCAATCCAGATCGAGTCCTGACAGATGCGATCGCTCTGCGGACATTCGACGCGATTGAAGCGTGCACGAACGGCGGGATCGGGCAGGTAGGGCCCGAAGTTTTGCTGACGGAACAGCGGCTGCCGGTGGAGGGGATAACCGTACCCTGGTGAGCAGGGAATTCCCTCGGCCTGCAACGCCTGGATCACGGCCGCGCGCGGCGCCCCAAACGCCTCCGAATCGAGGCGCAGCATGAAGAGATGATAGCTGTGCCGCGTGCAATCGGCGGTCCGCTTTTGGGGACGGACGCCGGGAAGCCGCGAGATCCGCTCCGCGAGATAACGGCCATTGCGGTCACGGGTGATTGATTGCCGTTCGAGGCGCTTCAATTGGCAGTTGAGGATCGCTCCCTGGAATTCGCCCAGCCGATAATTGGCTGAGATCACGTGATGCTCGTACCACACCCCTTCCGGAATGCGGCCGCAGTTTTGGATCGAGCGGCAGGCAGCGGCGAGGACATCGTCGTTGCTGGTGATCAAGCCCCCTTCACCCGAGGTGAGGTTCTTGCTGGATTGAAAGGAAAAGGAGCCGAGGTGGCCGATCGAACCGGCCGGCTGCCCCTTGTACGAGGCACCGTGCGCGTGGGCCGCGTCTTCAATGACCGTAAGGTTGTGCTTCTTCGCGAGCGCCATCAATGCGGTCATGTCGGCCGGCAAACCGGCGAAATGAACCGGGATGATCGCCCGCGTCCGCGGCGTAATGGCCGCGGCGACCGCCTGGGGATCGAGATTGTAGGTCTCCGGATCCACGTCGACGAAGACGGGTATCGCATTGGCTTCAATGACGGCCGACGCGGTGGAGAGGAAGGTATACGGAGGAACGATGACCTCGTCGCCCGCTTGAATGCCCGCGGCGAGGAGACCAATGCGGAGGGACACTGTGCCATTGACCACCGCAATGCCGTGGCGACACCCGTGTTGGGTGGCGAAGGTCTGTTCGAATTCCTCCACCTCCGGGCCCTGGAGTCGACCCCATTTGCCGCTGCGCAGGGTTCGCAGCAGGCGGCGCTCTTCCGGCGGACCCCACACGGGCCAATCGGGGAAAGGTTGAGTGCGGACCGGTTTGCCGCCCAGTAGTGCCAGGAACGAGGACATAGACTAGGGATTAAAGCGTTTGCCGAGATACGTGCAGCCATCCTGGGGGCCGCCCACGCGGATGAGTTCCTGGAAGCCGAGCCGTTGATAAAAACCCAATGCCGTGGTGTTTTGGAAACTGACGCCCAAATGTGCCCCGGGGGAACCGCGGCGCTGCAATTCGTGCATCACCTGTTCGAGCATGCGACGCCCCCAGCCGCGACCCTGCGCCCGATCCAGCAGATCAATGTGCAGGTGGGAGGGATAAACGGCATACGGCTCCGGGCAGTAATAATCGGGGTGATGATACCACGAATGAACGTGCTGCGAACGGGTCCAGGAGTTGGGATCACCGCTGGCTTCGGGAAATTCAGCGCACAACCGCGGACGCCATTCGGTTTCGTACCGCTGATAAAACGCGTGTGAATCAAAGGCCCCGAGCGCGTAGCCGCAGATGCCCTGGTCGTCTTCCAGGATGAGTCCCAGCTCCGGTTCAAAGGCCAGATAGGGGCCCACGAACAGCCGGCCCAGAGCATCCGGGTCCTCGCGGTAAAAGGGTTCGCCGTCGCGTCCGAAGTTGCCCGTTTTGAGGCACACGTGATAGGCGCCCGCTTGGTCGCCGGCTCGAACCGGACGCAGGGAGAATTGGCTCATGTCAGGGGCGGGAAGGCGGAGGAATCCCACGAAGGAATGGTCGGATGAAGGGTTTCGTCACCTTGCGGTTGCAACAGCTGTTGCAACCGCGCGACCATGCCGCCGCGATACGTCTTGGGTAGATGAAAATCCGAACGGAACGGCAGCGGGTGATTGGCGGGGATGGATTTAAAAGCCAGGTAACGATCGAGCAGATCCAATTCCTCGCGCAGTTCCCAGGCGCGACGGCTCCAGGCGTAAAAGAGGGGGCGATGTTTAAGCTCAGCCAGCCGGGCGCAGAAATCGCGTAGTCGGATGACATCGGCCCGAACGCCCGCGGCCGCGGTACCCCAGTCCGCCGGATCGGTCAGGATCAGTTGCCGCAGCCGGGTCTGGAGTTCTTCCGCGGTGGCACCCTCCTCGTAGGGCAGGTAATGGCAGTCGGCGAACCGGATCAGATCCTCCAGCGGCAGCTGTTGTGTGACCGTTTCGTAGCGATGCAGCCAGTCGGTCAGCGCCATTAGGTACGCCATCCGGGGATCCCAGGGGCCGGTGCCCTGCAAAAACGCGCCGAAGGTATGGAGGGCGACAAAGTTGAGGGGGAATTCGACGTTGGGATTGATCAGCAGCCCATTCACCGCCGAGCGAAGTTCCCGCGATCGGCCCGCGTAAGGACCGCAGAAACAACGGCGCCCGTCATAGTCATTGGCGTGAAGGTTGTCCCAGATGATGGGGCGCCGGCGCAGGATAATCTGCAATCCGGTTACGTGGGAGACGCTGATCTCCCGCGAGATGATTTCCGGTCCGGTCCAGAAGATGTCGATTTCCGCAATCAATTTGCGGCCGACGATTTCCAGATACCCGGCGCCGCCCAGTTGGCGTTCCGCCATGCGACCACAGTACGGCGTGGGACAGAAAAAGAAGCGGGCTTTGGGCGACCGTTCCCGCGTCCACTGGAACAACTCATTGGTGACCGCACATTGTGCCGCCGCCAGCGAATCCCAGCGCTCCAGATCCGCGGGATCCATGCGGTCCGGGATGTCATCAAAGAGCAGACAGAAGTTCCGGCAGCCGAGCTGCAGCATCTGTTCAAAGCGGGCTTTCAGCCTCTCCAGATCGCTGGCGCTCGTGTAGCGGATGTCCAGACCGGGGCCGAGGGCGTAAATGAATTCCAAGCCGTGCCGGCGGCAGGCCCGGATCAGTTCCCCCATCGCCGCCGCTTCCTCGGGCGTATAACCTTCGCGCCAAAGGGCCCGGTGTTTCAGGTCATCCTTCGGACCGTACAGATAGGTGTTGAGACCACTGCCGGCCATCCAACGAAAAAGCTCGATCCGATCGGTCTGGGTCCAAGGCGGGCCGTAAAAACCTTCAATGACACCAGTCAGAAAAAGGGGCGTATCGCTCATGCGGTAAGGGTTTTTGCGCCGGTGTTGAAGGGACAGCGTGTCACGCGAAAATCTCCCGCACGACCCGTGAGGGCTCCACCCCGGTGAGTCGCTGATCGAGGCCCTGGTAGCGGAAGGTCAATTGCTCGTGATCGAGCCCCATCGCATACAGCAGGGTTGCGTGAAAATCATGGATGTTCACGCGGTTGACCGCGGCTTTATGCCCGATGTCGTCGGTCTCGCCATAGTGCGTGCCACCGCGCACGCCGCCACCGGCGAGCCAGGCGGTGAACGCATGGGGATTGTGGTCGCGGCCCGGTTGATTGCCCTTTTGGGAAACCGGCAGGCGACCGAATTCACCGGCACACACCACCAGGGTCTGATCCAACAGACCGCGTTGCTCGAGGTCGGCCAGCAGCGCTGCGAAGGGTTGATCCGTTTCCCGCGCAAAACCGCCGTGATTGCCCACCAGATCGTTATGGCAATCCCACGAAAGCTGGTTGTCCATGCCGCCGCTGTAGATTTGCAGACAGCGCACGCCGCGTTCGATGAGGCGGCGGGCGGTCAGACACTGGGCCGCGATGTGCGAGCAGTGGGGCTGATCGAGGCCGTAGAGTTGGCGGATATGGGCAGGTTCGCGACTGAGATCGAAGGCTTCCGGAGCCGCGGTCTGCATGCGATAGGCCAGCTCAAAACTGTCGATGCGCGCCGCGAGTTCGCCGGCGGCGGGAGATTCGGCGAGGCCGCTGCGGTTCCAGCGGGCCATCAGGTCCAATTGAGCCCGCTGACGGGCATCGGTGAGATCGCCCGGACGTTTCAGATTGGCGATGGGCTCGCCCTTGGGTTTGAGCCAGGTGCCCTGGTAGACGCCGGGGAGATAGCCCGCCGTCCAATTGCTGGCGTTGCCCTTGGGGAGTCCCCGGTCCTTCGGGTCGCTCATCACCACAAACGCCGGCATCTCTTCACTCACGGCTCCCAGCCCGTAGGTCATCCAGGAACCCACGCTGGGCTGTCCCATCCGGGTCGCCCCGGTGTTCATCATGAAAAGCGCCGGGGAATGGTTGTTGGATTCCGTGTGCAGCGAATGGATAAACGCCAGTTTGTCGGCCTGCCGGGCGAGGTGGGGAAACAGTCCGCTGACCCACGTGCCGCTTTGACCGTGCTGCGCCCACGGAAACGGCGATTTCATCAACGGGCCCACGGCATCGGGAAAGAACCCCGTCTTGGAATCAAAGCCCGCGAGGGATTGGCCATCCCGCCGTTGCAATTCCGGCTTGTAATCCCAAGTGTCCACCTGGCTCGGACCACCATTCATGAACAACCAGATGATGGCCTTCGCCCGGGGACGCTGATGCGGCGTTTTGGGGGCGAGCGGATTCACGCCGAGTCCGGCGGCCATTCCCGTGCGCGCCAGCAGCGCGTTCAACGCCAGCATTCCGAAGCCGCCGCCGGCCCGTTGCAGCATCTGGCGACGGGTGACGTGGGCATACCGGGGATCCATAGAATGTGGGCGGACTATCCAACCCGGGAGGGCGTTAGCCCAGCAGAAATTATTGGCCGGTTACTTTGTCACTTTACGGCAGCTTCAGCGGGCCAGGTAGGTGTCGAACCAGTCGGCGAAGGTGCGAATGTCCCACAGCATGGTGAGCCAGCCGTGTTTGCCGCCGGGATGGACGACCAATTTAATCGGGCGCCCCACTTCCTGCACGCGGGCAACAAACCGCTCCGATTGATTCAGCGGCACCAACGTGTCGGCATCGCCGTGATAAATCAGGATGGGCGGCAGGTTGGTGGTCACGTGATGGATGGGGGAGAGGGCCCGGCCGATGCCGTGCCAGACGTCGGCGTTGGTCACGGAACCAAACTGCACCTCGTAACCCCGGGGAGGTAAGTCGCCCCCGCTGTCGGTGGTGGAACCATGCAGATCCAGCAGATCGGTCACCGGATAGAAGATGGCCACCGCCTGTACCGCGCTGCTCTCCCGATCCACCGGATCTACGGCATCGGCGGGGCCTGGTCCACCGAGGGTGGCCAGGACCAGGCTGAGATGTCCCCCGGCGCTGCCCCCGGTGATGCCGAGCCGTTGGGGATCAATGCCATATTCCTTCGCGTGATGCCGGATAAAGCGCACACCGCGATGAATGTCCGCGGCGATTTCCGTCACGGTCGCGGCGGGCGGAGTGAGGTGGCACACGGGAAACACGGTGTAGCCCCGTCGGAGCAAGGGCGCGACCATCCAGGTTTTGAAGGCATTGGTCCCGGATTTCCAGCCACCGCTGACGACGAGGATGACGCCGATGCCCTTGGGGTGGGCGGGCTGGACCACGTCCAGAATGAGATCCTGGCCGCGACGCTGTCCGTACACGACCGCATGGGTGCGGGTGAAGTCCGGATGGTAATACCACCACAGGCCCCCCGAGAGGGTTCCCACGAGCGCCATCAGGGCCAAAAAGCCTAGAAAAATGCGCACCAACCAACGACGCCATTGCATCTACCCAACCGCCGTTATGGGGCCGCCGTCGTCAAGGCAAACCACGGAACAAACCAGCGAACCGGCGGACAACCACGGGATGTGCGGTGCGCTGGGACCCAACACCGCGGAAACCCAAATTCGCCCTTCAAAAGCCGGCGCGCCCGGTACTAGTCTGCCCCCATGAAATTCTTGAAGCACCTCCTGCACGGCCTGCTGCTGTTCCTGGGGCTGGGAACGCTGACGCGGGGAGCGGAGGTGGCGGCACCGCTGCGCCTGGCCGTTTTCGATGTCGATGCGACGCCGCCAATCGGTGCCCATTTGGCCTACGATCCGGTCACCAATTCGTGGGATCTGGGTCTGCGGGCCCGGGGCGTGGTGTTGCTCGGAGCGGGGCAGCCAATCGTCCTGTGTGCGGTGGATTGGATCGGCATCGGGAATGAAGGCTACGACGTTTTTCGCCAAACGCTGGCCACCGCCGCGGGCACGGTGTCGGAGCGGGTCGCGGTGCATTCACTCCACCAGCACGATGCGCCGGATTGCGATTTCAGTGCCGAACGAATTCTCCGGGACGCGGGCGTCGAGCCCATAAATTACGACGGCACGTTCGCACGCCAGACCCTGCAGCGGTTGGATACGGCCATCCGGGCGGCGATCGCCAGTCCGCAAACCACCACGGTGACGCACGTCGGTCTGGGCGTGGCCAAGGTGGATCGAGTAGCCTCGAACCGGCGCATCCCCGGACCCGACGGCAAAATTCGCGCCGTTCGCTACACGGCCTGTCCGGACCCGGCATTGCGGGCCGAGCCCGAGGGGATCATCGATCCCGAGGTCTCGTTGGTCAGCTTCTGGAGCAGCAATCGGCCGCTGGCGGTGCTGAGCTATTATGCGACGCACCCGCAGAGTTATTATCGCACGGGCGTGCCGAATCCGGATTTCCCCGGCGTCGCTCGTTTCCAGCGGCAGCTCGCCGTACCGGGTGCCCTGCACATCCACTTCAATGGGGCGGGGGGTAACATCGGCGCCGGCAAGTACAACGATGGATCACCGGAGAATCGGGGGATTCTGGCCGGCCGTTTGGCTGAGGGGATGCGGCAGGCCTGGGAGGGCACGCGCCGCCAACCCATCACCGCGGCCGAAGTGGGTTGGCGCTTCGAGCCGGTACTGCTGCCGGTAGGGGCCCACCTGGTCGAGGACAAACTCCTGGCCCAATTGAAGGGCCGCAATGCCGCTTTCTTCTTGTCCGGTGGCGCCGCCAAACTCGCGTGGCTGCGACGCTGTCAAGCGGGTCATAAAATCGACATCTCCTGCCTCGCCCTCGGCAATGCCCGACTGCTGCATCTGCCGGGTGAATTGTTCGTCGAGTATCAGCTGGCGGCCAAGGCCGCGCGGCCGGATCGGTTTGTGGCGATGGCCGCGTACGGGGACTACGGGCCGGGGTACATCGGCACGGCGGAGGCTTATGTGACCGGGGGATACGAAACCCAGCCGGATTCGTCCCACGTGGCGCCGGCCGTGGAGGGCGTGTTGCTCGGGGCAATTCGCAAGTTGCTGGAAGTGCCGTGAGCCGGGCGGCTCTCAGTTTCCGAGCGCAGCCAGGGCGGTGAAGAAGGCCGCCACGTGGTCCCGTGCGTTGGCGCGCCCGGGTTCATCGATTTCGGCGGCGCCGATCAAGGCCTCCAGGGCGGTCCGTTTCGCAGCAAAGCGATCGCGGGCGGCCGCCAGAAGCGGAGCCGGCACCGCGCGCTGAATCTGTTCCAAGGCATAGCGGGTTTCCCGCTCCAATGCCGGCCACTCCGGATGGTAGTCGCGCGGCGCGACGGCACGGGGCAGTCCGGTCACCCACGAGGAGAGATCGAAGTCGCCGGCGATCGGCAGCAGTTGGCCGTTGGGCAACTCGATTACATCGGTGTTGCCCAATCCCGCGCCGTCCTCGGAAAGGGCGAAATCCCAGTTGCCCAGCAGGGCGTGGAAACAGCGCAGGTCGGTGATCAATTGGGGACTGAAGCCCGCTCGCGTCAGCGCCGTGATTTCCGCGTCGTCGAGCGCCCGTCCGCCCAGGCGCTCGGCCACGACATCGGCATCGTCGAGAATCATCGCCTGGCGGTCGAGTGCCCAACCCACCTCGCTGACGCCATTGGTCGGACTGGTGTCGTGGAAATCAATGCGGGCCCGACGCACGCGCGGTCCGGCGAAGCCCAGCGCGGTCATGGCTTCGTAGGCCAACGCTTCGCGGAAGGTCGCCCGCTCGTCGCGCAAGCGGCCGATGTTGCCGAAGCCGCCCTCGGCGCAGTGGGTGCCGATCTTGATCTCGCGGGCGTCGGCGAAGGGTGTGCCGGCCCGTTGTTCCGGACTGATTTTCACCTTGAGCTTGGGGAAGGGACATTCCTGCAAGCTGGAGTTTCCCCGGACCCGCAGCTGCACCTGGAGTTCGCTGGCCCCCATTTTGAGCGCGCCGTCAAAGTACGGTTTCACCCGCTTCGGCGGAAAGAATCCGTCCGGTAGGCCCGCGAAGGCCAATTCAAAATGGCGCTGGAGCGGCCCCGTCAACGTCCAGGCGACGATGGAGGTCCCGGCGAAAACCCCGCCACTGGCAGGTTGCCGGGTCCGATAAAATCGCTGCGAACCGGCCGCGGCATTCGTGTAGGGGCTGATGGCCGGAGCTAGATCCGTCCAAGGGCCCGATAACGCGTCGGCCGACTGCAGGGTTCCGGTGAACTGAATCACCACGTTTTCGTTGGCCCGGGTGAGGGTAATCGCGGGTGCGGGATCCGCCGCTCCACTCCGCAGCCCCAGCCCGCCCATCGTCGCCGCAACGCACAGCACCTGCCTCCAATTTTGTATCACCTCCATGATGCGGTGACCCTAGCAGAAGTGCGCGCGACGCGCTGGCGGTTTTTGGCGGCCGGGCCGGAGCGCGGCGGCTTCGCTCAGGGACGATGCAGGGTGAAGGTGCCCACGTCGTACTTGCTGTCGTAACTGGAGAAATACTGGGTGGGATTGGCGTGTCCCTCGTAGCGGTAGACTCCGCCGGCCAGCTTGCCGAGATCCGTGGCCCCTTGGAAGAAAACCGTTTGGCCGTCCCGCCGTTCCACCCGGAGTTCCGTACGGTAGGAAAAAGTCAGCACGCGTTTGTACCAGGCAAAGTAGTTGGCCTCGTAAGTGTCCGGACCGGTGCGACGGAGCACGGCCCGCATGCGATCCTGATGCGTGTTGTTCCGGTTTTGCCAGGTGCCTTCCCAGGCGCCGGTGATGTCGTCCACGGGAGCCGCAACGACGCGGGCCTGCTTCCATTCCCGATGAAACGATCGGCATCCCACCGTCGCGAACCCCAACAACAAGGCCACCCCCAGGCTCCATCCACGCTGTGTCATGCGGGGCAGGGTAGGGGGGCGGCGCACGTTGCACAATGCACGTCGCTTAAGGGCTGCCGGCAAAGGTGCCGATCGCCTTCGCTTGCCGGTTGCCCCGGGGCGCCTCCGCGATACCGTCCCCGCGCCACTATGGGAATGCGTGTTCGCGTCGAGGCTGTCACTTCGGGGCACACCCCCGAAACTTTGGCGCAGACGCTGCTCGGCGAACGGGGGCTCATGGTCCTCCGGACCGGTCAGTTCAATGTGCACAGCGCCCGGTATTCGTTCGTGACCGCCCGGCCGGAACTCACCTTCGCCAGCTTTGGCACCCGTTGTGAGGCCCGGGGCTCGGATCAATCGGTGCATCGTTGGTACGGCAATCCCTGGGAATTACTGCGCGAACGGCTGGCGGAATTCGAATTGCTGGAGGAGACCGAACACGCGTTTCCGTTGGGCGGGGTGTTTGGGTACTGGGGTTTTGAACTCAAGCAATTCACGGAACCGCGGCTGACCCGTCGTGCGGTGAATGACTTGGAGCTGCCCGATTGCCATGTCGGATTTTATTCGAGCCTGGTGGTGTTTGATCACGCGCAGGGCGCAACGTGGATCGTGGCCACCGGGCTCGACGCTCAGGGCAATCGCACCGAGGCCCGACAGGCCCAACAATTGGCGTGGTGGCGGGAGCGATTGGCGCAGCCACCGGCACCGCCGGCCGTCGGAGGCTACAGCCGGGCGGAGGCACGGGCGATGGCTCCGGTGGTGTCGTCGCTGCAGCGCGGGGATTTTCTCGCGGCGGTGCGTCGGGCCCAGGCGTATATCCAGGCGGGGGACATCTACCAGGTGAACCTGGCCCAACGGCTCCAGGCTTCCTGTGCCGGCGGTGCGTGGGAGTTTTCCCGCCGGTTGGCCAACGCTTCGCCCGCTCCGTTCAGCGCGTACTACGATGCCGGCGATTTTGCGCTGGTATCGTCGTCGCCGGAATTGTTCCTGCGGCTGAGCGATCGCCGCATCCTCACGCGCCCCATCAAGGGCACCCGACCGCGCCATGCGGATCCGGTGCTCGACCAACGACTCCGGGAGGAACTGATGGCCAGCGCGAAGGAGCGCAGTGAACTGGTGATGATCACCGATCTCCTGCGCAACGATCTGGGCCGCGTCTGCGAATACGGCTCCGTGCAAGTGCCAGAGCTGTTTCGTCTGGAGCAATTTCCCCAGGTGCAACACCTCGTCTCCACGATTCAAGGCCGGCTGCGACCGTCGGTGTCGCACCTCGACGCCCTGGCTTCGTGCTTTCCGGGCGGCAGCATCACCGGCGCCCCCAAGATTCGTGCGTTGGAAATCATTGATGAACTCGAACCCGTGGCGCGTGGCCCGTATTGCGGGTGCCACGGTTACCTGGGGTTCAATCGGGAAAGCCAGCTGAGCATCACGATTCGGACGGCGGTGATTCGCGATGACACCGCGTGGTTCCATGTCGGCGCGGGCATTGTGGCGGATTCGGACCCGGAAGCGGAATATGAGGAAACTCTGGCGAAAGCCGCCGGGCTCCTGGCGGCATTGACGCGAGTGGAAACGCCCGACGGTGGCGTCACCTCCTTGACCCGGGAGCACGAGAGCCGGGTGCCGATGACCGATGCGGACCCTTGAGGCGGAGGCGCAAGGATGTCGGGAACTGCGATGCCGTGGGAGGTTGCAGATCAACCCCTGGAGCCAGTTTCTTTTCGGGGGCAGATCGTGACAGGACCTGTCAGAACCTGCCAATTGTCCCAGTTTTAAACTCGACCGAAAGTCCGGATCGGTCCGATAACTCGAGGTGCCGAAGAGCGCGGATACTCATCTGCAGCGAAACTGAATATGTCGAGCATTTCTCGCTGTGCTAAAGGCTCACCACAAATATCGATGCCTTTACCGACGTGTACGGAATACGGTGAGGAATGGATAGAGCACTCCACTCCGTAAGGATCGGCGCAATCCGGGAGGACGATCCGTTCGATTTCGAAGGAGAGCGGATCTCGTTTCGATACGGAAAGTGATCGGTGCCAGTGTTGCCGCGAATCCTCTTGTTATTGCGCTATTTTCGCGCTTCCGACATGGGATCGCCGAAGATGTCGATATAGGTTTGGTAACGAAAGACGCGATTCCGCTTGTAGCCAGTGGCTTCGCGGAGGATGCCAACCTCGGCGAGGCGGGAGACGAGGTTGTTGGCGGCGGTGTAGGTGGTGTTCGTAAGTTTTTGAACTTCGGTCACCGTGAGGATAGGACGTTGGTAGAGGTGTTCGAGAATGCGGTGGCCATTGCCCGCAGCTCTCCCGAGGTGAGCCGTGACCGTGCCGCGGTGGTCTTCCCGTAAGGCCAGGATTCGGCGAGCAGTTTCGGTGGCTTCGCGGCTGACGCTGGCGACGCCTCGCAGGAAGAAGGCCAGCCAGTCTTCCCAGAGGCCCAGATCCCGAACCGCCTGGAGTCGCTCATAATATTCGGCGCGGTTTTGTTTAAAGAAATGCTACAGGTAGAGGACCGGCTTAACCAGAATTTCTCGCTGGCAGAGCAGGAACGTGATCAGGAGCCGCCCGACCCGGCCATTCCCGTCGAGGAACGGGTGGATGGTCTCAAACTGGGCGTGAGCCAGGCCAATCTGAATGAGTTGGGGAAGATCACTCCCAGAGTGGAGGAATGTCTCCAAAGCGCCAAGAGCCGCCGGTACTTCGTGGGGCGGCGGCGGCACGAAGATAGCTTCGTTAAGTGTACAACCACCTGGGCCGATCCAGTTTTGCGTGCGACGGAGCTCGCCCGGGGTGAGGCGGGTGCCGCGTACTCCCTGTAGCAGGCGTTGGTGGATTTCGTTGATGAGTCGGATGGAGAGAGGCAGTTCTCGCAAACGTTCCAGTCCGTAACTCATGGCGCCGACATAATTCACGACCTCGTCCACATCGCGGGGACGATCAGGAGAAAGAATGTGGGCCTCGGCCGTGAGCAGGTCTTGGAGCGAACTTTGGGTGCCTTCGATCTGGCTGGAGAGAACGGCCTCTTTCCGAATGTACATGAAGACGAAAAGATCGGGATTCGGCAGTGTCTGGATGGAGCCGTCGAGGCGCCCGAGTGCACTGTCCGCCGACGAGAGCAGCGATTGGAGTTTCCCCTCAAGTCGCACCGGTGGCACCGGTGCAATGGGCCGGGAATGAACGCCCGGTAACCCGTTGGCTGGGTCCCGTAGCGGCCGGCCCTGTGGTGTGGGTCAGTGGCTGAGTCGGTCGGTTCGCTCATCTGCGGCAAAGTTGAATATGGAGACTGTCTCTCGCCATGTTAAAGGCTGCCTACAACATGGATGCCCAGCCCGGGCTTGCACACGGCAGGGTGAGATATGGGTGGGCCTCCAATTGCAGCTAAGCACCGGCTCCTCAACGTTCAGTTGAATCCTCCGGCGTTGCAGTTCCGCTTCACCCCAACGTAACCGGTCGGTAAACCGGGTGTCCGCCATCGGTCGTAGTGCGGGAATCCCGAGGAGCACCGAGATCCGGGCGTGCCCGGGGTCGGCAGCGCAAAACAGAAAGTCACTACGGGACGCGGTGGCGACGATTCCCGGCAGCTTCGAGACGCGCGGACCGGGATTCCGCGACAGCTCGGCGAATCAGCGCAGGACCTTTTCCAACGCGCTCCGGAGGCGGGCTTCGGATCCTGGGGCCACCCAGCACCAGTCCGCCAGATTGGTGTCGTGCTCGGCCCAGTGCTGTTCGGTGGGTATATAGCCCGTGGCGCCGTCCCCGTAACCGGCGACGCAGACAAAGGCATCAGGTTGCAGTCGTTGCGCGGCGAGTTGGTATTCGATGTAGGCCTCGCCGGGTAATACCAGCAGCCGGGCGGGGCCGAGGGTGACGCAGGGAATATTAATGGGGCGGCCGGTTTCCGTGCGTTGACGCCAGCTGAGGCCCATGGCGGCCAGACATTGTTGAAAGGGCCGTTTTTCGACCTCGAGGGTGTGCTCCAGATCCTCGCGCGTGAATCCCGGACTGGATCGCGGCTCCAACGGGAGGGGGACCGAGCGAAAGCGCAGCGTCGACCAGCCGATTTTTCGGGTCGCGGCCGCGGCCGCGCGCAGACCTTGATAAAGTCGATCCGCCAGCACCGGCCGATTTTCCCGGGCACCGGTGTTGTATTTGCCCGCGGTCAAATTGCCGCTGCAACCGGAACTATAGATCTGAAACGAGCGTGGAGTTTCCTCCTGTCGTCGTCGCCGCGCCAGACCCGGGAAGTCGGCGCTGACTTCCCCTTGTCCGTAATAACTCATGGGATGTACGGCATAGAAGCTCACCGCCGCCAGCTCTTCGTCGCCGTGCCAGAAGCTCAGCGTGCGCAGCCAGGGATCGATCAATCCCTCCTCACCGGCGATGGCGAAGGCATTACGCGTGGCACTCATCCGGTCGAACTGGATGGATCCATCGGGCATCCGGTAGCGTCGATTGGACGCCACCCCCGTCACACGGGCCGCCCCCGTGCCGAGGGCATTCACGGGCTGCATTCGCCGCATGGATTCGGCGACCGCCCGGCCCACGCGCTGCACCGCCTGTTCATGAAATTCCGGATCGCACACGGAACCCGCGAGGTGCCGGGCGCGTAGAATCCGTTCGGCGCCCAGATCCGCCACCGGTGTGTCGTGCTGGTGAATCGTCGAGATGAGGACGCGTTCCGGTGTGGTGCCGGCCGCCGCGGCCAGTACGGTCTGCCAGCGGGCGTAGGCTTCGTTGCGGATCTCGCACCAATCCACCGAGACAAATACCACGGTTAGGTCGCCATCGCGGAGGACGAAGCCGCGGGCTTCGAGCGGATCGGCGATGCTTTTGGCGACCCACGCGCCCCCCATCATGCCGTGTCCGAGGGGCACCGTGACGTCCGCGGCGAAAGTGGCCAGGCGCGGCCGGCCGGGACGCCGGGTGAGAACCCACGAGGCCCCGTGAACTCCGCAGGCGAAAGAACCCGCCAGCGCGAGGCGAAGGGCGGAGCGGCGGCTGAGCAAGGAGGCAGGCACGCGAGGAGTCTTGCGCGCCGGCCGGTGGGGTCAATCGACAGGCGCCGGTACGCGGGCGTTCAGCGCCCGGATTTTGCCGATTCCGACGTTGTCGGTTCGGGGGCAGTCCCCCAGAGTCGGCCCATGTTTCGTCCGTGCATTGATCTCCGTGGAGGTCAGGTGGTGCAGATCGTGGGCGGCACGCTGAGCGATAGCGGAGCCGGTACCCACACGAATTTTGTGTCCCAGCAACCGCCCAGCTGGTTCGCCGAGTTGTATCGTCGGGACGGACTTCCGGGCGGGCATGTCATTGCGCTGGGGCCCGGGAACGAGGCGGCCGCCCGGTCGGCGCTGGCCGCGTGGCCGGGCGGTTTGCAATACGGGGGCGGCGTCTCCGCGGAGACGTCGGAGGGCTGGTTGGAGGCGGGAGCCTCGCACGTCATTGTGACGTCCTGGGTTTTTCGCGAGGGCCGATTGGACGAGCAGCGGTTGGACGAATTGGTGCGCCGGATCGGTCGGGAACGTCTGGTGCTGGATCTTTCGTGCCGGCGTCGGGGCGAGGATTATTTCGTCGTGACTGATCGGTGGCAGAAATTCACCGAACTGAAATTGTCAGCGGCCACCCTGCAGGATCTCTCCCGCCACTGCGCGGAGTTTCTCGTCCACGCGGTGGACGTGGAAGGGCTTTGCCGGGGGATCGATGGCGAGCTGGTGCGCGATCTCGCGGCCTGGAGTCCGCTGCCCACCACGTACGCGGGTGGGGCCAAGTCCCTGGAGGATCTCGCCACCGTGGCCGCTCTGAGTGGGGGCCGGGTGGATCTGACGATTGGCAGCGCCCTGGATATTTTTGGTGGGACCGGGGTGCGCTATGCCGAGGCGGTGGCATTTAATCGGAGTCAGCGGCCGGGCGGTGCGGCGGCGGCGCAGGCTTGACCCGCCCAAGAAAAAACGCCGATGCGGGTTCCGCATCGGCGTGGTGGAAAAACAGCGAACTTAGGACTTCACCACGGTCGCCTTGAAGCCGGCCTTCTTGGCGGCGGCGGCGATCTTACGCTGGCTGGTCTTGGACTTGTCGAACTCGACGTTGGCCACGTGGCTCTCGGGGCACACATGGGCCGAGGTGACGCCTTTGACCTTGAGCAGGGCGGTTTCCGCCTTGGTGGCGCAATCGCCGCACTTGATGCCGTCCAATTTGAGATTGGCGGTGGTCGTTTTAGCCGCAGCCTTGGAGCAGCAGCTGGCGGTGGAACCGGAGCAGGTCTCGGCCGCCGAGAGGGCCGTGGAGCCAACCAAACCGGCCAGGGAACCGGCCGCCATCAGAGCAATGAGTTTACGCATAAATAATTTCATCGTACCAGCTCCCCACCTTGGGGAACGGTGTTGATGTCCTGCAAGGGAACCCCGCCGACCCGGGTCTGTCCATAGGAAAGGTGACCGCGGGGAACCGAGGGTGTGGGACAAATATCTTCTACCCGCCGCCCGAGGTGGTGAGGGGTAGGGTATCGGCTCGGCTGGCGAGCTGGTGACGTCGGTGTTCCCAGAAGGCGTCGAGGCGTCGGCTGTGCTGGAGGCAGCGCAGATCCAGGATGTTGCTGGCGCCCGGGCGACTCC
>CANIZL010000091.1 GCA_947471985.1 Verrucomicrobiota bacterium
GCCTCGTCAGCAGAATCTGTGGGTACGTGGCGGCTCGGGTAATTTACCAAGGCTATGATACAGAGCGACTTCGAGGGCATTAAACGTCCGAAACCCGTAGGCGCGTCTGGTAGTCACTCTGATTTTGTTGTTCAGTCCCTCAACGGCGCCGCTGGAGAGTGCCCCTTTGGCGCGAAACCAATTCAGAATGAGCGGTTGGTGACGGCGTAACATGCGGGCCACCTTCTTCATCGGTGGGAGACGACTGCGCATCGCCCGCTGACACCACGCGTCCAGAAAGCGGGACGCGTGACCCACCGAATGATAGGTCCAAAAGTGTTGAAAGGTGTCCTTCAGTATCCAGGCCCTCGCGGTGGCCAGCTTACTGAAGATCAGTGTATTCAATCGTTTGCGCGCCCGACCGAGTACACGACAGCGGTTCTTCAGAAGGGGCCAGCGCATCTTCTTGAGCATTGACGCTGTGGTTTTCCCGGCGGCATTCAGCCGGGACATCTCCCCACGCCGGACTTCGTCGACGGCGCCATTGAGATGACTCGCGATATGAAAGCGGTCCAGGACATGCAACGCGTGCGCGATGCGTTTCCCGATCACATTCAGATAAGGGCGCCACATGTCGCTGCAGACATATTCCACTCCCGAAATCACCGCCGGCCCCAGCGTATCCAATCCGGTCATCAAAGTGGCCTGGGTCCGCTTCTGTCCGATCCACAGCAGGCGGCGCGATCCGTCGTCGATCTGGTAAATGAGCGTGAGAAATCCCGCTCGTCCCCAGTGGAGGTCGTCGATACCCAACGCCTTCACTCCTTCGAGGACTCGATGCTTCAAACCCCACCGAACCGTCCATTCCACTGAGCGAAAGACCGATTCCCAGCTGACTTTGAAGGCCCGGGCGGTCTCCAACCAACTCATCCGCCGCGCCCACATGGCCAGGAACGCCATCATGCCAATAGTCATGCGACGCTTGCCGTCGTTCCACGGCATCTGCTCGACCACGATGCCATGCTCCGGGCAATCGACCCGCCGAGGTGCATAATGGTAGAAACACAGGATCTTCCACGTCGACACCTGCGACCAGCATCGGGCCGGGAGCCGATCATAGCCCGGACATGCCCGCTGGCACTCGGAGCATTTGGGGCGGATCTGCGCATGGGCGCGGATCACCACGTCAATCCGAGCGTCTTTACCGTCATTGAGGAACTCCGCCTGCTCGTAAACAAAGCCTGGAATGGGTTGGGCATGGTTCAAAAGCGTCTTAAAGGTCAACACGGTGTGGGTCGTCCTTTCCGGCCCGAGATTGTTTGTTTCACTAACTGCAACATCGGCGGACGGGGCGACTCCGCCTTCATTTCGGATCCCTCATTTACGGTAGCCAGACCAGGCGCCAGAGCGTGCCCTGTTAAACACCTTCGGAGACACGGAGCCTTACCCGGCTGAGTAAATCAGCCCACCGGCGGGCTCTGAGCCCGGCTCGCGCCGGGGGGCGGCTGGACCACAGGAAACGCGCCCCGGACGGAATCCCCCACTCATCCACGACCAACCGCATTCAAGACTCGCTTAGCCCACAATTACGCAGAAGTTACCCACGAATTCTGCTGAAGAGCCCAACATTGAGGTTTCTGTCCATCGAAACGGATCAGGAAGGACATTGGGAAACAAGGCGCATACCCAAGTCCCTGGCTGATCGAATGGACCTGAATTTCACGAGTGCCGGATATTCCCGCGAACTCTCGCCTCCCGCTGCCGGGGTATACCGCGGCGTGGAGCAGGAGCAACGGGCCCTGCGGGAAGGACGGCATCAAACTATCCTGGTGAAAAATGCCGATGGCGCTGAAGTCACCGGCCGGGTGCTGGATGGAAACGGTAACCCTGTTGCTGGGGCCACCGTCACCGTGTTAGATCCGGAAACGGTCCGCGACTGCACGAATTGCCCGTGGGTGATTTCAGCGCTGGACGGAAGCTTTCGTTTGGTGGTTCGAGACCTGCCGCATGAGTATGTCGTGACCGCGGCCTCGGGATGGGCTCACCAGGTCACCGCGGTGGATAAATCGGGCCCGACGACGATCCGTTTGGATCGTGGGCGGTTTCTGAGTTTCCGGCTTCTGGATAAGGATCACCAGCCAATTCTTAAGGGGAAAATCGTTGGGAGGCGTCTTTTGCCTGGTTCCAATCACGAAGTGGAACTTCTAAAGCCTCTAAACTCTGATTCAACCGGGTTAATTTGGTGGACGAATGCCCCCAGCCTGCCGCTGGAAGTTCACGCTACGAGCCCGATACATATCCGACGCAAACTCTCCATCCCGGCCGATGCGGTGGGGGAACAAACTGTGACGCTGGATCCAGCATTGATCGTGCAGGGCCAGGTCACCGACGAGGTTAGCGGCGGCTTGGTGCCGGAGTGCTCTGTTAACGTGGGCTGTCTCGTTCTCCGGCCTGCTCCGATCGGCGTGAGCAACGTGCTCTGGCAGCCGACCGGCACATCCATGCGCGTGTTGACAAATGCCACCTACCGCGTCGCCGCCTCCCCGGTTATGGCGTTGCGGCAAGACGCCGTCGGAGTGTTTGTGCGATTCATCGCCGACGGATATGAGCCCTATTATTCGGAACTTCTACGATCGAATGCGGGGTCGGTGACCTTGAATCCTCGAATGCGACGAGCAACATCGGCCGATGTGTGGATCTTGGATCCATCGTCGAGACCTGTTCCGTCGGCGCGAGTTGCGCTTGCCCGCAGTGACAGCTCGTTGGTACTGGCAAATGGACAGCTTAAATTGGGATCCATGGCTTTCCTGGATCAAGAACTCTTTGTTTTTGCGGATGAACGCGGCTTACTTCGTCTGAGTTCGGATCCGTATGTGACCCGTTATATAGTAGCGGAGCCTGCAGGGTTTGCCGTAGTCCCGGCCAAAACTGCCCTATTGAACCGACGCATCGATTTGCAAGCGTGGGGTGCCGTTCGCGGTACAATTTGGTGGAAAGGGCAGCCGGCTCACGGTGAAATTGTACTTCGGGATGGCGTTTCGCTCGGTCTCCTGAGCCAGCCGGCGTGCAAGACTTCTTCCGGCGCAGCATTGAATGCGGACGGCGTATTCAGTGTTGAACGGGTGATACCAGGTAAGCACATCCTTCAATTACGGACGCCTGACGATCAAGATCAGTTTCTCGGCGAGGTCACCGTCACTCCTGGGGATACCGCCACCTTTGATTTTCGACCGGGATTCCGGTCGGTCATCGCGCGGGCGATTTGGCCACCCCAAACTTCCGTCGAGCGAGCGCGTCGTTACCTCGTGCTGGAGACCCAGGAATTGCCGATCATGGACAAAAGCATTGCGCGGCATGTTTGGTCTCCTGTTCCGGCGACGCAACTGGCCTGGATGAGACAGCGGCGCTTCATGGGGGAAGAGGCATCCCCTGGAGAATATGTCTTTCCGCAGGTTCCACCGGGGACGTACGAAATCGCGGCACATATTGCTACGGGTGATGGAGAAGCCGCACGGATTCAGTCGCTTGGGCGTCGGCGGGTAGTCGTTGTGGAAGAGGATCCGAACGGTTTGCCGTTCGATGCTGGGGACGTGGATTTCAGTCCGTGAATGGATCGACGAGCGGCCCTGTATGTCACTTCGTGGTTTTGTCCCGCCGGTCCATGTCGGGAGGTTCGGCGGGCGGCCATCGCAACTCGAACAGGGCGGCACCGGGTGTCGCCCCGGTGCCACTCGCGGATATCCACACGGGCCTACTTTTTCGGGGGCAGGAGGGCGAGGATGTCCTGCTGGCGCAGGTACCAGTCGCGCAGCGGACGCGAAAGCACGGACTCCTTGAAGTCCTTGAAATTCGCGATGTTCAACGCGCCGTCCACGTCGTCCTTGATCTGTTTGTTCAACTCCGCCTTGGCATCCACGGACCAGCCCCGGAAGGATCCGGTCTTGTCCGTCAGGGCCTTCGCGGCGGCGATGCGGGTTTCGTGGTCGAACTTGTAATCCACCACTTCCACCAGGCTCTTGTCGACCTTCCCCTTGATGTGCTGGGTGTCGTCTTTCGCCACCAGAATGGTGCGGGCGAGATCCGTGATCCGTTGCTCCAGTCGGGAAACCACATCGGACTCCCCGGCGGTGCCCGTCGCTTCCGCGGCGAGGTCGCGGGTGGCGCCTTCCAGTCGGAGCGTGACCTGCTTGATGACTTCGCGTTCGTAATCCTCGAAGAACTTCTGGGTCCGGCGGATGATGAGCGCCTTTTCCTCCGGCGTGAACGAAGCCCGCTTCTCGTCGAGACCGACAAAGTTCGTGTACGCGGGCGAATCCAGCAACCGGACGATCTTCGCGTGCAGGGTCTTGGCGGAAATCTTCTCCGCAAAGACGAGGTTGGTGTCGCCAGTGGCGGGCTCGAGCTTCAATTCGAGCGGCAGGAATTGCAGCAGCGCCCGATCCACGCCGCCGAGGCGATCCAGTTGATTGGTCAGGCTCTGGTAATGGGCGGCCACCCGTTCCTTGGAATTCAGGTCGCCAATGAAATCGAACTGGTTTTCCACCCGCAGGGAGCGGTTGCCGGTGCGGAACCAACTGAGCATCGAGCTGAATTGGTTCGCAATGTTCCCAGCATGGGCCTTCACGTTCAGGCTGACTTGTTCCAAGGGCAGGCGGTCGCGGGGATCGCGCGGGGATTTCGCGGCGATGAAGGTTTCGATGAGGGAATTGGGCAGCTGCCGGGTGAGGTTGGCGATCTCCGTGTAGCTGGCGATGACCGGCTCGTCGCCGTAGTCGAAGCGCTGCACGTCGCCGTAACGGCCGGCATCTTCGTCCGTGCCGAACAGCAGCTTCTTTTCGACCGTCTCCTTGGCGTCGAAGTAGCCCCATTGGATCGCGGCGCGGTCGTGGGGCAGCGGAGTGGTGGTGACCCGCATGCGCCAGCCGACGAACGCGGCCGCCTTGAAGGGCGTGTATTCCATGATGGAACTCGAGGAGAGCCGATTCGTATAGGCGTCGAGGTTCTTGCCAGTGAGATAGTCGGTGAACCAGTCGTCCAGTTGGCGCGACGTCAGGTCGGCGGAGAGACTGCCGGCGAAGTTGTGGCGGAGTCCCAGGACATGTCCGACCTCGTGACCGACCACCTCGCGGATGTAATCCTGCGCGGCTTGCAGCACGGCGGCGTCGGTAAGGTTGTCGCTAGCCAGCAGTTCCTCGATGCCCGCAGCGTACTGGGCGGCAAACTCCAGGGGATCGATGCGGCACGCGCTGGCGCCGTCGAAGAAGCCGAAGCGGGCGATGTCGCCCGAATGGGTGTGGGATTCCGGCCCGGACATCTGCTTTTCCGGCTTCGTGGCCGCGAGGTCACGCATGGAGCGGAGGGCGGAGCGGGCGCGGGCCTTGCCGGAGAGGGCAAACACGCTGGTCATGTAGGCCTGGCCGTGCCGGGATTCGCCGGTGGCGGGATCGATGAGGATGTCGGCGTAGGCGGAGCCGGCGCTGTCCCAAGGCACCCATTGGACGAGATTGTACCGGGAATCCGGCGCGGTGACGCCTTCCGGGGCTTTTTCGGCGCGGACGAGGTCGCGGCCGAAGGCGCGATTCCAATACAGGATGCCGTCGCGCACGGCCGACACGTATTCCGCCGGCGTGTTGGCGCTGTAATGGAAGACGATGGGCTTGGTGACATCGAACAACGCGATGCGGGTCGCGGAGCGGCCGGTGTTGGTTTCCACCAGGGGACTGGTTTCGAAGAAGCGCGCATACCGCGTTTCACTGCGCATCTGTTCCTTGCCCGGCCGGCCCGAGGGCACGTACGGGGCCAGGAAATAGCGGACTTCGTAGCGTTGCTCCACGTTCGCATTGGCGTCGCGATTGCGCGCCTGAACGCTCTGGCGGATCACCAGATCGTCGCCTTGCGATTCCACCTGGAACACGCGCGACTGCGGGACTTCCAGAACGTGATCCACGGCGTTCGGATCCACCGCGCCCGGGCTGCCGTACCAGATGCGGCTGAAGACGCGATGCATGCCGCGATTGAAATCGATGATCACCCGGTCGGCGTTCTGCTCCACGATGGGAAAGGTGGTGAGCAGACGGCGCGCGGGCAGGTCCTCGGTGACTACGAGGCCCTGGGTGGACTCGTACATGTCGACCCCGTCATGGAAAAGTTCGAACCGGACGATCTTGCCGGCCAGCCCGGTGCTGGTGGGAGCGATGACCTGGGGAATGATGGAGGCGGAGAGGAGGTAATCGCGACCGAAGGCGCCCTTGGGGAGCTGCAATTGCTGGTTGGGCGCCGGGATCAGATTCGGCGGTGGCGGTTGCGCGCCCCGGGTGAGGAGGTTGAGCGAGACGGCGGCGAGCAGGAACGGGAGCCAGCGGCGGCTCAAGCTCCGCCAGCGCGAAGGTGGACGGTGGGTGCAATCCATACGATTCGGCGGGGACCTTGGGTCAATCCAACCCGACGACGGAAGGGAATTCTGCGGGGACGGGCGAATTTGGGACCGACGCGGTGAAGGCACCCCACCGGCGGATGACGGGATCGTGGTGCGGTTGGCCGCGCATTCTCCCGAAAATACTGGTGTCCAGGGCGGTGGGTTTGGGGCATGAATACAGGCGTCCTTTTCCGACCATGAATATTTCCTCCTCCGTTTTTTACCGCAGTGCTGCGGATCTGGAATCCTGTCCCGACGAATCCCTGCCGGAGATCGCCTTTGTGGGGCGCTCCAATGTGGGCAAGTCGTCCCTGGTAAATCTGCTCACCCGGAACACGGGCCTGGCCCGCGCGTCCGCCACGCCGGGACACACGAAGACGATCAACATGTTCACCATGAACGGCACCTGGCGCCTGGTGGATCTGCCGGGGTACGGTTTCGCCGAGGTGGCTCGGAAGGATTCGGCCCAGTTCAGTGCGGCGGTGTCGGGTTATCTGGAAGGTCGGAAGAATCTGCTCTGCATCTTTGCACTAATCGACTCCAGCCTGCCGCCGCAGGACATCGATCTGGAATTCGTCGAATGGCTGGGCAGCGTTTCGGCGCGGTTTGTGTTGGTCTTTACCAAGACGGACAAATCGTCCCCGACGACGGTGAAGGCGAACATCGCCGCGTTTGAGGAGCGGATTTCCGGCACGTTTGAGAAGTTGCCGTCCAGTTTCAGCTGCTCGGCCACGACCCGGCAGGGACGCGACGAGCTTTTGCGGTTCATTGGAACGGTCCTCCCGCCGGAAGCGAAGAAGAAGCCGGTCAAGCAGGCGCCGTTGCGCAAGACCCCTTGGTGATTGGCGGAAGGACTCACTCGGAGGCGCGGGGTGGCAGCTGTTTGGAGCCGGCTCTTGGGCCCTTGCCTCTCCGCGGCTACGCGCCTTCGCGTGGCTGAACGGTAATCCGCAGACGATTTTCTCCCACTCCCGCCTCCCGGGAATGACGCGCAGGTGCTTTGGACGGCGCGGCGCCCAGTCGTCATTCTGCCGGATATGGCGGAATTATCGCATGTGGCGGCGGATGGATCGGCGCGGATGGTGGATGTGTCCGCCAAACCGGTGGTGCTGCGCGAAGCTGTGGCGACCGGGGAGATCCGGATGGCGCCGGAGACGCTGGCCCTGATTGAAACCCATCAAATGCCCAAAGGGGACGTGTTTGCAACCGCCCGTCTGGCGGGAATCCTGGCCGCCAAACGGACCGGGGACCTGATCCCGTTGTGTCATCCGCTGCCCATCACCCATTGCGCGGTGGACTTCACGGTGCCGGCGACGCGCGACCGCGTGGTGATCACGGCGTCCGCCAAGATTGCGGCGGTCACCGGGGTGGAAATGGAGGCCCTGACGGCCGTCGCAGTGGCGGCCTTGACCCTCTACGACATGTGCAAGGCGGCCGATAAAGGCATGGTGATTGGCGACGTCCGCCTGGTCACCAAGACCAAAAAGGCGGTGTGATCGTGGATCTGGGGCGAATTGGTCCCGTGGGTTGGAGTTCTTGCTGACGAGTCCTCCGGGATCTGCAAAGCTGCGCGGGTGAAATCCAAGTTGCTTCCCGCGCTGACCGGGGTCTTGAGTGCGCTGGCCGTCACCGCTGCGGCCACCCGTGTGGGCGATCGCACCTTTCAATTGCCGGAGGGATTCGAGTTGAGTGCGGTCACCACCACCAACCTGGTGCTGCGTCCGGTGAACGCCTCCTTCGACGACCGGGGCCGCCTCTTCGTCACCGATTCCTCGGGCTCCAGCGAAGACCCGAAGGAACAGGCGAAGGATCCCAAGTGGCGCGTGGTGTGTCTGGAAGACACGGACGGCGACGGCACGTTCGATCGATCCACCGTGGTGGCGGATCACCTGCCGATGTTGCAGGGCATTCTCTGGCACACGAGCGGCCTCTACATCGGCGGCACGCCGGCGATCTGGAAGTTGTCGGGTTTCGACGCCGCCGGCCGGGCCACGCAACGCACTGAGTGGTGGAATGTCGGACATCCGTCGACCCACTGCGGCAACGAGGTGCACGGCCCGTATCGCGCGCCGGACGGTTTCATTTATTGGACCAAGGGTGCCTTTGAACCGGTCTCGTGGACCAATTCCGTCACCGGCCAGAAATTCCGGGATCGCGCTGCCCATATTTTTCGGGCGCGGCCGGACGGTTCGGCGATGGAGAGCGTGATGAGCGGCGGCATGGACAACCCGGTGGGGTTCGCCTTTCTGCCGGACGGCGAGCTGATGTTCACCAGCACGTTCATTGATTTCACGCAGCCGGGGTTCCGGGACGGCGTAGCGCACGCCTCGTACGGAGCGGTTTTCGGCAAGGTGAATAGCAATCTCGAGGACCGGGCGGTGGTGCGGACGGGACCGGAACTCATGCATCCGATCGCGGAATTGGGGGCGGCGGCGCCCAGCGGGTTGTGCCGCTATGAGGGTACCCAATTTGGTCCGGGATTTGGCGACAACCTGTTCGCGGCCCAGTTCAATCATCGGAAGATTTCGCGGCACGCCCTGCGGCCGGCCGGCGCGACGTTTGCGTCCGAGACGACGGATTTTGTGGCGACGGACGACATGGATTTTCATCCCACGGACGTGTTGGCGGATGCCGACGGCTCGTTGCTCGTGGTGGACACCGGCGGCTGGTACAAGCTGTGCTGCCCGAGTTCGCAGCTGTGGAAGCCGGACGTGTTGGGCACGGTCTACCGGGTGCGTCGCAGTGGTGCCGCGCGGGTGATGGATCCGTGGGGAGCGAAGCTGGACTGGGCAGGCGCGACGCCGCCCCAGCTGCGGGATTGGCTGAGCGATGCGCGTTCGGAGGTTCGGGCCAAGGCGCGTCAGTCGCTGGCGACGCTTGGGGGTTCGGCCGTGCCGTTGTTGCAAGGCGTGTTGAATCGGGCGGACGCCGGGCCGGCCGCGGTGGAGGCGATTTGGGCGTTGTCGCAGATTGCCGAACCGGCGGCCCGGGCGGTGGTGCGCGGGGTGATCGCCACGGCGCCGGCGGCCGACGTCTGGGGACGCGCGCCCGGGGAGGAATTGGGACCGGTGCGCCGGGCGGCCATCAAGGTGGCGGCGCTCTGGCGCGATACTGGAGCGCTCGGCAGCGCGAGCCCGGGCGTCGTGGAAACGGGTTTGCTCATGTGCGGTCAACCGGCGGTGCGGCGCAATATGGCGGAACTGCTGGGTCGAACGAAGTCACCCGGGGGCGCGCGCTTGCTGTTGAATTCCACTCATGAAACGATCGGCACCGATCCCGTGCTGACCACCGCGGTGATCCGGGGGCTGATCGAGACCCAGGATGCGGCCACGGTGCGGGCGAGCCTGGGCGGGAAGCCCGGGGCCCAGTTGGCGGCCCTGACGGCGTGGGCGGGGATGGAAGGCAGTGATCTGCCGGCCGCCGTGGTCGCTCCGTTTCTGGTGTCCACCGACGCATCTCTGCGCGAGGCGGCGCATTGGATGATTCAACGACGACCGGAGTGGGGCGCTGATTTGGTGGCGTGGTTTCGTCAGGAATTGAAGGCGCCCACGGCGCGGGAGGAAGTGCTGGCCTTGCTGCCGATCTTCACCGGTGCGCCGGTGGGACGTGAATTTCTCGGTGAACTGGCCGCGTCGCCGACGCTGCCGGTGCGGATCGCGGCCTTGAAGGCGATCGGGGGCTCCGGGGTGAAGGAAGTACCGGAACCGTGGTGGAGCGCCTTGGCGGCCGGTATTTCCGGCGGCGGCGCCGGGGTGGATCGGGCGGCGCTGGGCGAGGCGGCGGTGCGCGCGGCGCGGGGCCTGGCGGGGCAGGGGGAATTTGGTCGGCGCCTGGGTGAACCCCTCGCGGCGGCGGGGGCGGATCCGGCGTTGTCCCAGCCGGTGCGGGTCGATGCCTTGGCCCTGGCTTTGGCGGGGCGCAACGTGGGCCCGGAGAATTTTCAGTACCTGCAGAAATCCCTGCTCCCCCCGGTGGCGCCGCCGACCCGGGCCCTGGCGGCCGAGGCCCTCAGCCGCGCAGCGCTGACGCCGGCGCAATTGCAGGAGTTGCTGGTGAACGTCCGCACCGCCGGGCCACTGGAGGTGAATCGTTTGTTGGGCGCATATGATCGTGGTGGCGACGAGGCTCTGGGGCTGGCTTTGATCCAAACGCTGCGCACGTCCGGCGCGGCGCACTCGCTGGTGACGAGCCAGTTGGCGGCGCATTTCGCGAAGTTCCCCGCCGCGGTGCAGACCGCCGCCAGCGCTCTCGTGGTCGAGTTGGCGCCCGATACCGCCCGGCAATCGGCCCAGTTGAACACCTTGCTGGCGGATCTCCAGGCCCTCCCGCGCGATATCCGGCGCGGACAGGCGGTTTTCAATTCACCCAAGGCCGCCTGCAGCGCGTGCCATCGGATCGGGTACCAGGGCGGCAACGTCGGACCGGACCTCACGGCCATCAGCAACGGTCGGAGTGAACGGGATCTGCTGGAAGCGGTGGTTTATCCCAGCGCCAGTTTTGTGCGCAGTTACGAACCCGTGTTGTTTCACACCAAGAACGGGGATGACATTTCCGGCGTGATCCGCCGCGAGACCGATGCGGAAGTCGTCGTCGCTACGGGGCCGGGCGCCGAACAGCGGATCGCCAAGGTGGATATCCAGGATCGGCAACCGGGCACGGTGTCCGTGATGCCGGCGGGGTTGGACGCGCAGTTGAGCCGACAGGAATTGGCGGATCTCGTCGCCTTCCTGAAGAACACCAAATGGGGCGCGAACTGAAGCGGGGCCGGGAGAACGGCTCCCTTGGTGCAGAATTCGGTTTTGCGAATCTGTTTCAAGCTGTTGTTTATCAACGGTTTGATTGTGTACTGGAGCCGTGAATGCGGGGCGTGCGCGGGAGATCGCGCCGCCATTTTTCGCTGGGAGCCTGATCGGTGTGTGGGTGTTTTCCGGGCGCTCGGGGTGCAAATGGGTCCTTGACCCTGAAAGCATGGCCTTCCTTATTCGCGCTCCTTTGCTGGTCGCCGTCAGACAGGTTGTGTCTCAACGGCCCGGCCTGACGTGTATTTGCTGAAAGGATAGAACTTGTGAACGTGTCTGTAGAGAACCTGGGTCCGTGTAAGAAACTGCTGCGTGTGGAAGTTCCCGTGGAGCGGGTCAACGCCGTTTTCGCCGAGACGGCGGTGGCGTATACCAAGCAAGCCCACATCCAGGGCTTCCGCCCGGGCAAGGCGCCGCAGCACATGATCCTCAAGCAATACGGTGCGGGCATCGAGCAGGAAACCCGTAAGCGCTTGTTTGATGAATCCTACAAGGCCGCCGTCGCCCAGGAAAAACTGCGGGTCGTCGTGACCCTCGATGTGGAGGAACAGCAGTTCGGCCGCAGCCAGCCGATGCAGTACACCGTCACCCTCGAAGTCGCGCCCGACTTCACGGTGCCCAACTACCGCGGCCTCGCGGGCACCCGCGAGAACAAGATCGCTGGTGATGTCGATGTGGAGCGCGCGCTGAACATCCTGCGCGAGCAGCAGGTGAAGTACAACGACGTCCTCCGCCCGTTGCAGGACGGCGATGTCGCCGTGGTGAATTACACCGGCACGTTCGAAGGCAAGCCGTTGACCGACGTGGCGCCGACCGCCCGCGGCCTGACGGAGAAGCAGAATTTCTGGGTGCAGATTGGCAAGGACGCCTTCATTCCGGGCTTTACGGAAGCGTTGGTCGGGGCCTCGGCTGCCGACAAGCGCACGGCGACCCTGACGCTGCCGGCGGATTTCGTCGCCAAGGAACTCGCGGGCAAGGTCGTCGAGTACGCGATCGAAGTGGTGGGCGTGAAGGAAAAGGTCCTGCCCGCGATCACCGACGAATTCGCCAAGGAATTCGGCGCCGAGGGCGTCGATGCCCTGAAGCACGGGATTCGCGTGGACTTGCAGAAGGAGCTGGATTTCCGCTCCAAGCAGGCCGTGCGTGACCAGCTGTTGCAGACCCTGCTCAAGGATCTGGAGATCGAACTGCCGGAGAGCATCGTGGCGTCGGAAGCGAACAATCTCGCCAACAACATCGCCAACGACAATCTCAACCGCGGCGTGCCGCGCGAGATGATCGAAGCCAAGAAGGACGAGATCATCACCAACGCGAAGATCGGTGCGGCGGGCCGCATCAAGGCGGCGTTCGTGCTCAATCGCATCGCCGAAGTGGAGAAGATCAGCTTCACCCGCGAAGAGCTGGCCAACCGGCTCCTGTTCCTGGCGCAGCAGAACAACACCGAACCGGAAAAGTTCATCAAGTGGGCCAAGGAAAACAACCGGTTCCCGGAGATCCAGCAGGAGCTGTTGACCAGCAAGGTGCTCGACTTCATCGAGACCGCGGCCAACATCACCGAGTCCACCGCGGCGGTGACGGCTCCGGCCACGCCCGCGGCCTGATTCAGCTCCAGCAAACGGACGAAAGCAAGGCGGCCCCTGGTGGGCCGCCTTTTTTCTTGGGCGTGCCCCGTGGGACGGGAGCGGAAGAAAAGCGGAGGAAAGCACGCCGACTGGAAAGTCAGCGCTACCAGTAACGCCGGTTTTCAACCGGCGGCCCAAAAATCGCGGCGGTTGATTTTGGGGATTGCCCGGAATCGCCGGAGGTACCATTCTGCCGGTCGAATGCAGGCAATATTCACCGGACCGGTTTACGTGGTGCGCGACAATATCGACACCGACCAGATCATTTCTGCGAAGTACCTGAACCTCGTGCCGACCATCACCGAGGAGTACGAGAAGTTGGGCAGCTACGCGATGGATGGCCTGCCGGATGCCCTGTACCCGGAGCGTTTTGTGAAGCCCGGTGCGATGGACACCGAGTTCCCGATCATCATCGCCGGGCGCAACTTCGGCTGCGGCAGTTCCCGCGAACACGCGCCGATCGCCCTGGGGGCCGCCGATTGCCAGGCTGTCGTGGCCGAAAGCTTTGCGCGGATCTTCTTCCGTAACTGCGTGGCCACCGGCGAGGTGTATCCCGTGGAGTGCACCGAGCGCTTGTGCGAGATCTTCCGCACCGGGGACCGCGCGGTGGTGGATATCGACGCCGGCACGATCACCCTCGAGCGCACGGGCAAAGCCTATTCGCTCAAGCCCCTGGGCGAGGTCCGGCCGGTGGTGGAAGCGGGCGGGATCTTCCAGTACGCCCGCAAGGTTGGGATGATGCCCGACAAGGTTTAAACGCGGTTGCGTCCGGCCGCTCGGACGCCCCTCCCGTCACGGGAGCGGGCGCAGGTAAATGTTCTTGAACGACACCACCGAGTCGTGCGCTTGCAGTTCGATCGGACCGGTGGAGGCCAGCGGTTTGGAGTGGTCCCAATAATTTTCCAACGGCAGGCTGCGCACGACCATCTCGCCGTTCAGGAATACGGTTGCCTGTTCGCCCAGCATTAAAATGCGGAAGCGATTCCACTGACCGGCGGGGTGATCCGCCAAGAGCAGCGGGCCGGTCGGGGTTTTGGTGTTGTTATAGAGTCCCCCGGAACCTTCCTTTTTGGGATTCCCTTTGGCGTTTACGTCCCAGATCTGCACTTGGGGTGTGCCCCGAAGGTACAGCCCGGAATCCGCCAACGGTGTCGCCAGCCAGTCGACGAAGAGTTCGTAGTTGGCGTGATCGCCGACGGTGCAGAGATTTTCGTAGCCCTTCCCGCGATACGTCAGTGTTCCGTTCTCCACACGCCAATCCCGCCGCATGATTTCGTCGGCTTGGGTTTGGGCGGCCGCCAGTTCCGGGGCGGACATCCGCGTGCGTTTTACCAGGTCGGCGACCTGTCCCTTCCAGCCGGTCAGGTCGTGTCCGTCGAAGAGTGCTTGGAACCCGGCGGGCGGGACGTTGTCGCGGGTCGGCGCTGCCGGTAATTCACGGATGCGAATGTTCCGGAATTCCACGTGGTCGTCGTGTCCCAGAAAACCGATGTGCCCGCGTTCCCGCAACAGGCCGGGATGTTTCTGCAATTTCTGGATGTCGGTCACGGAATTCAGATCGGCATCCACGATGACCTGATGGTTCACGGTGACTTTGATGTGCCGTCCCTGGGCGACGACCTCCTGGGTGTTCCATTGTCCGATGGGTTTCAGGGCGCCGCGGCGGGCGGCGATGCAATCGTAGACGCTGCCGTGGAATTGTTCCGGGCGCAGCTTGCCGTATTTCTTTTCGGCACCGGATTCCTCCAGCACCTGCAGTTCGATGCCGGACGTGGAGGTGTCGCTGGCCAGGGGCGCGCGAATGCCGACGCCGTTGTTGGCACCGGGCTCGGCCAGCAGGAACTCCAGGCGCAGCACGAAATCGCCGTATTCCTTTTCCGTGAACAGGTTCCCGTGCACGCCCTTTTCGGCCACGATGGCGCCGTTTCGTACATGGTATCCCTCGGCTGCCCGGCCGACGAAAGTCCACCCGGCCAGGGACTGGCCATCGAACAGGGAGGTGAAATCGTCGGCTGCCGCGCTGCTGTGGGATTGGGTGAGGACGCCGGAACGACTGGGGTCATAGGCGCAACCCGCGGCGAGGAGCGCGAGTCCGAAGGTAAGGGATTGGGCGACGTTCATGAGGTGCGGTGGTATTGTGGGGCACCGTCGCGAGCCGGGGCGCGCTGGACAAGTTGAAACATGGAACGGGTGAGCTGAATGGGGGATGCAATGACGAATCGTCGGTGGGCGGGTGTTGCGTTTTTTCATCGACGCCTTGGGTTCCGGTCATACTTAATTCCAAAGCGGTAGGGGGCGACCGCAGTCCACGACGCTACCGCGACTTCTCATGCGGCGGGTGGAGACCAGGTGGCGATTCACTTTCGCGAACACGTCGTCCTTTGGTTTCCGCCGGCACTGTCCTGTTGTAGGGTGGTGAATAATCATGAACGGGAACAACGCGTGGTGGCGGACCTGCGCCTGGCTGGCCCTGGTGCTCCTGCGTCTGGAGGCTGCCCCGGCGGTGCCGATGGCGCGGTTGCAGACCAACGATGTGGTGGGCCTGATCGGCGGCGGCGTCTGGGTGGCGGAACAACGCGGGGGCTATCTGGAATCGGCATTGCGTCAGTTGCACCCGGGATACCAGCTGCGGGTGCGCAATTTCGCCTGGGAGGGTGACACGGTTTCCGCCCGACCGCGCGAGATGAACTATCCCACTGTGCCCGCGCTCTTGCGGCGCTTCGGTGTGACGATTGCGTTCCTGCAATTTGGTCAGAGCGAATCCTTCGCGGGTGAGGCCGGATTGGAAACCTTTCGGCGTGACTACGGGCGTCTGTTGGATGAGGTGGCCGCGGCGACACCGCGATTGGTGCTGGTCACGCCGCTGCCCTTTGAATCCACCGCGCCCCCCTTGGCGGATCTTGCGCGGCGCAATGCGGACCTGGCGCGTTATGTGGCGGTCGTTCACGAATTGGGGGCCTTGCGAGGCTTGCCCGTGATCGACCTGTATGCTTCGGGGAAGGCGGGAGCGGCGACGGGGTTGACCACGGATGGCCGGCAGTTGTCCGATCGCGGCGAAGCGGTCGCAGCGTTGGGCATCTCCCAAGCCCTCGTCTCTTCGGGCCGACCGACGTCACCGGATCCGGCGGGTTGGTTTGCCCAGCCGGCGGCGGTGTCGCTGCGGCAGGCGGTCGTGGCCAAGAATCTCGTCTGGCGGCAGTACGTCCGTCCGACCAACTGGGCGTTTCTCGCCGGTGATCGCGTGGAGCAACCCAGCAGTCGGGACCACCGGGACCGCAACCTCCGCTGGTTTCCCGGCGAGATGGAGCAGTTTGGTCCCTTGTTGCAGCAGGCTGAACGTCAACTTGATAACCCGATCTCCGACGCCCGATGAACTCTTTCCCTTTTGTTTCCCCCCGTCTTGGGGCCTTGGTCTTGGCCCTGACGCTGGGTGCTCTCGTCGCCGGAGCCCAGGCGCCTGATCCGTTGTCGATCGAAGCCGAACAGGCCTCGTTCAAGGTCCTGCCGGGCTTTGAAGTGAGCCTGTATGCGTCGGAACGCGAGGGCGTGATCAAACCGATCCAGATCCGGTTTGATGGCAATGGCCGCCTGTGGGTGGTGGGCAGCGTGGTGTATCCCCAGATCGCGCCGGGACAGAAGGCGGACGACAAGGTCCTGATGCTGGAGGATACGGATCACGACGGCCGGGTGGATCGCACCACCTTGTTTGCGGACGGCCTGGCGATGCCGACCGGTTTGGAGTTGGGCGACGGCGGCGTGTACGTGGGGGCGGGGACGGAGCTGTGGCATTTTCGGGACACGGATGGCGATGGCCGGGCCGATGAACGCCGGGTGATTTTCTCGGGGTTTGGCACGGGCGATACGCATCAAACGGTGAATTCGTTCACCTGGGGTCCCAGTGGCGAACTGATGATGAGCCAGGGATTGCACGCGATTTCACGGATTGAAACCCCGAGGGGCACGGAGCAATTGCGGCAATCCGGTGTGTGGCGGTTCTGGCCCCGGAGACGTCAACTCGACGCGTTCTGGGACGGGGCCATGGGCGCCCACAATCCGTTTGGCACGGCCTTTGATGCGCACGGGCAACCGTTCGTGTTCGCCGGCAACGGGCACGGAATTTATCACCTGACGCCGGCGATGATCCGCACGGATCACTTTCTGCTGCAGCCGGCGATTTGGAATCAGGGACGGAAATTTGGCGGCGCGGATTTCGTGGAAAATTCGCACTGGCCGGCGGAGCAGCAGGGCGAGGTATTGGCCGGCGGCTACCTGCAGAACACGGTGGAGCGGTTTCGGATTGAGGATGCGGGTGCAAGTTTCAAGGCGGAGCGCCTGCCCCCGTTGATTGAATCGACCCACCCCGCGTTCCGCATCGTGGACGCGCGGTTCGGGCCGGATGGGGCGTTGTACCTTTGCGATTGGTGCAATCCGGTGATCGGACATTACCAGACGAGTTTTCGTCATCCGGACCGGGACAAATCCCACGGAAGGATCTGGCGGGTGACCGCGAAGAACCGCCCGCTGGTGAAGTGGCAGCCCTTGGAAAAAGCGCCCGTCGCGCAATTGCTGGCCGCCCTGCAATCGCCGGAGCGCTGGAATCGGCAACTGGCCAAACGCATTCTGAGTGATCGCCCCGACGCGGAGGTGACCAACGCGATGGCGGGTTGGAGCGGCGTATTGACGCCCGGGGTGGCGGCGCAGGAACCGCTCTTGTTCGAGGCGCTGGGGTTGTATGCCGCGCGGGAAATGGTTTCGCGCGAACTGGTCTTCCGCGCGGCGTCGGCGTCGGCGCCGTGGCTGCGGGCCTATGCCGCCCGGGTGGTGGGACATTGGGCGGATCGGATCGCCGACCCCCTGGCTTTGCTCCGGCCGTTGGCGGAGGATCGGGATCCGCGGGTGCGACTCGAGGCGGTGGTGGCCTGTGCCTATGTTCCGGACGCCCGGGCGGTGGAAGTTGCGGCGGGAGCGGTGGATCCGCGGCAGTCCGATGCGGCGATCGAGTACGCCTTTGCGCAAACCGTGGCGGCCCTCAAGGCGCGCTGGCAGGAACCCTTTGCGCGCGGGGAGTTGAAGTTTGGCAATGACCCGGCCCGGCTGGCGGCATTCACGCGGGCGGATCGCAGTCTGGCCACAGTCGCGCTCGCGGTCAGCCGGTTGCGGCGGGTCGGAGAAGTGGCGCTGGACGCGGAAACCCAGGCGGGGCTGTTGCAACTGGTGGCGGATGCCGGCGGCCCGGCGGATCTGACGGTGCTTCTGCCGTTGAGTTCGCATCGGATTGGCACCCAGTATGATGCCGCCCAGCACGCTCGCCTGTTGGATGCCTTGGTGGAGGCCCAACGCCGACGCGGGGTGGCGCCGGCGGGGGATGTGGCCGGGGCCTTAAAGGCGCTGGTGGAGGGCGGCGAGCCGTTGGTGCGGTCGGCAGCCTTGCGTTTGGCCGGAGTCCTGGGTGTGGCGGAATTGCACGCGCTGGCGACCACTGCGGCAATGGATGCCACCGCGGCGCCGGCTTGGCGGGCGGCGGCCGTCGCTGCGGTGGGGGGCTTCGGCACAGCGGCAGATCGGGAGTTAATCCAGCGAGTCGCCGCGGAGCGTTCGGCGGATCCGGTGGTCCGTGGACGCGCGCTGGTGGAAATGGCCCGCCTGGATCCCGCGCTGGCGGGCGCCCGGGCGGCGGAGTTCCTCACTTTGGCCCCGCCCGATGCCGTGGTCCGTGAGGTCGTCAGTGCCGTCCTGGCCCGGCCCGGCGCAACCGTGGCGTTGCGGGCCGCGGTGGAAAGCCATCCGCCGTCCGCGGACGCCGCCAAGGTGGCGTTGAGTTTGATGGCCGAGGGCGGGCGCCGCGATGAGGTGCTGGCGATCCGGTTGGAGGCGGCGGCCGGGTTTCAACGGGCGCCACACCGCTGGTCCGGGCCGGAGATCATCGCATTTATTCAGGAGGCCGGGCGTATGGGGGATGCCGGCCGTGGCGAAGCGGTTTTTCGTCGACCGGAGTTGGGCTGCGCGCAATGCCACGGAATCCGGGCGAATGCGCCCGGAATTGGGCCCGATCTGAGCGCCCTCGGAACCTCGCAGACCGCGGAATTTATCGTCGGCGCCATCCTGGAACCCCAGCGGGAGGTGAAGGAAGGGTTCATGGCGATTCAACTGACCCTGCGCGACGGCGAGGAGCTGACCGGCCGCGTCGTCGCGGAGACGGGCGAGGAACTGGTTCTGTACGATACGCTGACGCGGCGGGATGTCCGGGTGCGGCGGGATCGGATTGCGACCCGACAAGATCTTGGATCGGTCATGCCTGCGGGATTGGTGGAGACATTATCCCGGGCAGAATTTGCGGATTTGCTAGTCTTTTTGAGCGGTCTGGGGCGTACGGGGCGATGAGGTGTCGTAACGAAAAATTGGGGATTCCCTGGTAATAATTTTTTTCATACCCCAACGGAGGGGGAATAGGCCATTCGATTTGCAATTCGCTTCGGCAGGCGCAAGTTTGCCAAACTGAAAAGGAGGTTCAAACAGTGGATTCAGATAACCGCAGCGTCCCTCGCGGGGAGTGGCGTTTTGGTGGTTCATTCGGCGAATCTCTTGCAAAATGGCAGTTTTGAAGCGGGTAATTTTCAGCCGGCAACTTCCCCTGTCGGTAGCTTCAACAGTTCTCCCAGTCTGGACGCGATTTCCGGCTGGTATTCGTCGGTTGGTGCGGCTCCGGGGAACTCCGGCAGTTGGCTGGAGTCCAGTGGCGCCAATGCCCCCAAGGCGGCCGATGGTAACCGGTTTGTTTTCCTGTCGGGAGGACAAACCATCAACGGTGGATCGGATGCCGGGATTCAGTACGTTTTTGATCGGCCGCTGCTGCCGGGAAATCAGTATGTGGTAACGATCTGGGCTTCCAACGCTGGATCCACGGGCGCGAATGGCGCTCCGGCGGCGGGGGTGCTGGGATTTGAGACGGGCGAAGCCGAAGCGCACACGTGGGAGCTCCCTGTCGTGGCGGGTTGGCCGGCCAGTGAATCCGCTCCCGAGTCGGCCACGCCCGCGTGGCAGAAATTGACTTTCGTCTTCAGCCCACCGAACTGCGTGGGTACAATGTGGTTTGCCACCGGGTCTAGAGCCGGAGCCTCCCAATCCAAAGCCGGGGCTGCCGGCTTTAACTATACCTCCCGCATCGTCATCGATAATATCTCCGTCGAATTGGACGTGCCGGAAATGCCCGCCGGTTTGGTGGCCGGTGGGTCGATGCTGCTGCTGGCGGGATGGGGTTGCTGGCGCCGCGCCCGCGCTCGCAGCGCCAAGTAATCCCCGGCCGGCTTTTCGATTAGGCCAGGATTGCTGAGCCAATTTTCTGTGGATACGGATTGCCGGGCCAGATCCCGGATTATTTCCGGGTGACCAACTTCTGCAGCCGGGATTCGAGGAGTTTTTTCCGGTTTTCCCAGTCAATCCAGGCTTGGGCCCAAGCCGGTCCGGTCAGCGTGTCTTTGGCCTTCGGCCACAGAGCGTTCAGGGACACGAGTTCCGCGTTGGCCAGGCGCTGGTCTTTGATCCGGAGATAAAGCTCGGCGAGGGAGAGCCGGTTATCGGGATAATCCGGGGCCAGTTGCGCGGCGTTCTCCAGATGACTGCGGGCCAGTTTGCGATCGCCGATGCTCGTCGGCCAGCCCGGGGCTTCGAGGTACAACAGGCCGAGACCGCGATCGGCTCCGGCATGATCCAAGGCGTCATCCAGCACCCGAACCCGTTCGAATTCGTCTTTAATTTCCCGGACCAGACGCAGGGCCCCCAACGATTTGGTCTGTGCCAGCTGTCCGAGACAGAGGGCCAGATAGTAGTGCGCGGGGGCGCTGGCGGGATCGTTGGCGACCGCCGTACGGCAGGCGGTGATGCCGGCCTCGGCGATCTGGGCTTTGATCTTTTCGCGGGGAGTGGTTTCGGCCAGATCAAAGGCGGTGCGCCCGACCTGCCAGAGGTTCGCCACGGAATTACTCGCGGAGGCGGCCTCGCGGGCGGCGAGATACGCGGCCTCCGAGCGCGCATGCTGTGCCTCCAGAGTCGGTGATCGGCCGGTGCCTCCCGGCATCGGCTCGCCGGCGATCGTGATCAGTGAGAACATCAGTAAAAGCGTCCGATCGAGCCAGGTTCGCGGCCGTCCGCAGCGGTATTTGCGGGCAAAAGAGCGCCGAAAGCCGTCGCTGACGGCGGCTCGGTGCCGGTTCGGCCGGGCGACGGAGGGGTGCGGTGCCGGTCCCCGTTCCAGGGGACTTCCGGCATGACCGCCAGTTTTTGCTTGCGATTCCATCAACCCTGCCACTATATGCGTATAGTTCGCACAAGACAGAAATGGATTTATTCTGCATGTTCGCACTTCAAATGGAGGTGGCCGCTTGAGCCCGCGTCCTCCCTTTCGTCGTGGCCCGCCCGAACCGCAACACCGTATCAACGGCCGCATTCGCGCCAAGGACGTTCGCGTCATTGGACCCGATGGCGCGCAGGTTGGGGTCATGGATCTGGCCCAGGCAATTCGCCTAGCCCAGAACAACGGAGTCGATCTCGTCGAGATTGCCCCGAATGCCGTGCCACCGGTCTGCCGAGTGGTGGATTACGGCAAGTACAAGTACGAGATCTCCAAGAAGGAAAAAGAGGCCAAGAAGACCTCCCACGCCAACGAGGTTAAGGAGATCCAGTTGTCGGCGGTGATTGATCCGCATGATCTGGGCATCAAGCTGGCCCATGCGATCGGTTTCCTCTGCGAAGACATGCAGGTGAAAATCAATCTGCGTTTTCGTGGCCGCCAAAACGCCCACACCGAAGTCGGTGCCGGCGTGGTCAAAAAGTTTCTCGCAGACTTGGCCCCTTGGGGTCAGGCCAACAGCGACGTTCGGATCGTGGGCAAGGCCATCAATTTGATGGTGAATCCGCTGCCGCGCCACAAGCGGGCCAAGCACCCGGATGAGGCGAATCGTCCGGCCGGTGCGGCTCCGAAAGCGGGTGCCGAAGTCGAGACGACGGATGACGCTCCGGCGGCCAAGCCGTCTGCCCCGGCCAAGGTTGTCCGGGTGGACACCAATGCTGCCGCGGCAGCGCCGACGCTGAACAATCCGTTTGATCAGCTGTCCCTGCCGCCCACGACACCTCCGCCGCCGGCGAGTTAACGGGCTGCCGGTCGCCGGCCCTCCGTTTCCGCATGTTCCCGCGTCTTGCCGAGTGGTGGGACGGTTCCCTGCGGGCCGCGGACGAGGTGACGCTATTCCCGTCGGTGGCCTGGAAGGCTCCGACCGGGTGGCAATGGTCGGTCAGCGGGAC
Organism: Verrucomicrobiota bacterium; assembly: GCA_947471985.1. Taxonomy (GTDB): domain Bacteria; phylum Verrucomicrobiota; class Verrucomicrobiia; order Limisphaerales; family UBA9464; genus CANIZL01. The sequence goes on from CANIZL010000091.1 coordinate 22,113, forward strand.
AGTTATTTATCCCGCTGCCCGTCCGATCTTGGAGCGTTTCTTCCGTTGGGCCTTGGGCGTTCATCGCCTAAGGTTCTCCGGTTCCGAAAACGAGCTTCTGCGGGAGCGGGGTGCCCCGTTTTTGGTAAAACATCAGTCCCGCCGCAAGTTGCACCTGCGGATTGGGGGGCGGCTGTACCGGCTGGATCCCTCATCACGCACCGGCCATTTCCACGGTTCGTTTTCCATCGATCCGGAAGTGCTCACGGATGATGCCTCGCCCACCACCGCGCGGATTCTGCAAGTGGTTGTTCGGCTGGGTAGCGGCCGCCGGGAGCGGGATTTTCCGCTGTCCGTCCATTTCCTGCATGGCCCGGGGCTGGATGTGATTTCGGATATCGACGACACCCTCAAGATCACCAACGTCCGGGACAAGCCGGACGCGATTCGCAATACCTTCCTGCGGCCATTCCAAGCGGTGCCCGGCATGGCCGCGAAACTTTCGGGCTGGGCGACGGCGCACCGCGCGCAGATTCATTACGTCACGGGAAGCCCGTGGCAGCTCTACCGCCCGCTAAGCGACTTCGCCCGCGCGCAGGGCTTTCCGTTGGGTTCCTGGGCCATGCAGTCATTTCGCCTGCATGATCGCGCGTCCCTGCACCGCTTGCGTCGACCGGAAATTCACAAGGCGGAAGCGATTCGGACGTTGCTGGCCCGGGCGGCGGATCGAACGTTTGTGTGCGTCGGTGACTCCAGCGATCGGGATCCGGAAGTCTACGGGGCGATCGCCCGGGAGTTTTCGGGTCGGGTGCGGCGGATCTTTATTCGCGATGTCACCGGGGAGGCGCCGGATGGGAGGCGCTATATGGCCGCGTTTGCTGGTTTGTCGGGCGTGGAAACCCGGATTTTTCGGGATGCCCGCGAGTTACCTGCGTTGCTTTTGTGAAGCGCGTCCCCAAGAATGCGTTCGTGATTCGACACGCGTTGTTTGATTGGGACGGGACCATTTCGCTTTTGCGGGCGGGCTGGGGTGAAGTGATGCAGGCGCAGTGGTTGGCGGAATTGCCGGTGCTGCCCGGCGAATCCCAGGTGGATCGCGAACGGTTCGCTCACGATGAAATCTGGCAACTGAACGGCAAACCGACCATCCATCAGATGGCGCGTCTGGCCGAATTGGTTGCCGCCCGCGGCGGGCAGGCGCGCACGGCCATTGAGTACAACGCGGATTACCAAACGCGGCTCGCGGCCATGGTCGATGAGCGAATCGCCCGGATCCGCTCCGGTGCGGCGGCGCCGGATGATTTCATGGTGGCGGGCGTTCGCCACTACCTGACCTCCCTGGCGAATCGGGGACTCACCCTGCATCTCGCTTCCGGCACCGAACTCCGCTTTATCACGGCCGAGGCGGAACAACTCGGGCTGGCCCACTTTTTCGGAAGCCGCTTCCATGGGCCCCGGGATCCGGAGGATCGGATCTTCAGCAAACGCGGAGTGATGGATCGGATTCTGGCCGACACGGGACTGCCCGGATCGGCCCTGGTGGCTTTCGGGGACGGCCATGTCGAAATTGAACAAGCCCGGGCGGTGGGCGGTTACGCAGTGGCCGTTTGTTCCGATGAAGACTCGTGGCGTTCCCGTCGACTGGATGCGGCCAAGCAAAATCGTCTGACGGCGGCGGGCGCCCATTTCTGCGTGCCGGATTTTGTGGAGGCGGACGGATGGATGCACCGCCTTCCGTGGGCGCCTTGATTACCAGTTCAACTCGGACCGGCCCGCGCTCAGATCCAGGCAGGCGATGGCGCCTTCGCCGTCCCGGCACCACGTGCCCGATTCCAGTTTCCGGGGCCCGCTGACCTCTCTCAGGCGGTTCCGGTTTCCGTTGACCACAACTTCCGGCGGCCGCGTGGGAACGTGGCCGCCCCGCACCGTGAAGGCCGGGCAGGCGTAGGGCGCACGGAAGGCCACGGAGCCGGTTGTCTCCTGCCATTCGGTGAGTTCGCGCGCCGCCCAATATCGGGCCAGCTCGGAAAGCTTCATCCAGACCAAGTGATCAAAGCGGGTGTGCAGTCGCCGCACCACTTCGCGGAAGATCCCGAATCCCAGCTCCGCGCCATTGTGATGAATGCCGGTCCAATGGGAGATCAGGCACGCGGGCTCCCCGCGCTCAATGACTTCCACGAGCCGGCCGCGTTGCAGGTCGGCGGTGATATAGGCATCGGCTCCCACCGGCGTCGTGTTGTCCCAGCCTCCGGTCCAATCCCCGGTGCAGGCCACGATGCTGACCACGCATTGGGGATTTGAACTCTGCAGTCCCGCCACGTTTTCCACCCGGGGCGCGACGCTTTCCGTGCCCCGATCAAAGGCATGGCGAAAATAGTGAGGAATTTCCGCCCCAAAGACGTCCCGCACCGCTTGGAAGGAAGCGACCGACAACTGGGGCAAGGCGCGGTTTCCGAATCCCCCGGGAGTCGTGATGCCGCTCACCGGCATGCCCACCTCTTTCAAAATCTTGAGCGCGTAAACCATGTACGCGGCGATCTCGTCGGCACTGCGCCCGGTGGTCCAATCCCAGTTCTCCATGAACTTCAGCGATCGTTCCGCCACGGGGTGGCCGGTCTTGAGATCAATGATCCGGGTATGGGTCACCATCTCGGGATGAATATCCCAGTTCGGCGTCATGACGTCGCGCACCAGCTTCAGGCTGTCGGCCACCTCGCGGGCGGACCAGCCGGGCAATTCCCGGTCCAGGCGTCCCACGCAGGCAGGGTAGGGGACGAGGCTGAATTTGCCGCGAATTCCCTGATCCGCACACCACTCGCCGAAGCGGCGGATGAATCGATCGGGGATCTCGACGGGCCAGTCCTGCCAGTTGCGATGGTAGGTGGCATTGGAACCCTGAAAGGCGGCATCGAACTGCGGCATCGCGAACCGGTTGAGATTCACGAGGCAGGTGGAGTCGTCGATGATATACGAAACCGGAACGCGATGGCGCGGATTAAGGACGGTGAGGCCTGGCGAACGTGTGGGCCGCTCCCCCGGGCTTTGGCCGAGTGCGGTGGCCGCGGCGGCCCCGGCCAGCGACTGCAGGAACCGGCGTCGTGGTACGGTCAAGGAGTCCGTGCGGGGCAGGGCGGTCATACGGCAGTTGCTACCGCGAAAACGCGGCGCTGGCAATGACGAAGCCGAGTTCCAATGGGCCGGGGCGCATTTCCGCCCGGTCGGGGTGGAACGGCCAGCCCCTTGGGGCTCGGTCGGTTGAAGCTAAATTATGAACCTGGCACCTCATTCGGAGGGGTCCTGAATTTTGAACCTGGCACCGGTGAACTTCGGAAGTGGATTTGGTGCCTTGGGTCGAAGGTGCGGCAAATTCCCATCGCTTCCGCGGCTTCGCTGGGGGGAACGGAGCCGGAATCGATTACTCGGTGGGCGGCGTCCCGCACCCGGGCGGGGTATTCGCAGCTTGACACGACCGGCGCTGGCCCGGGAAACTTCTTGGGGTTGGGTCGGGGCCAAAAAACTGCGCTTGGGCACCCTGCGGGATTAAAATTATCGGTCGACGCTTTATTAAACTTTACGCGTATTATCATCAGGTCCGTCCCCTGGCCCGGGAAGGATCCAGCCGCGGCTTGGGCGTTTCGCCCGAGGCTCTGGGTCGGCATGTTCGCATGGTTCAGCGCGCGGGTTATTCCCTGATGACCGCGAGTGACGCTTTTCAGAATGCGTCGAATCAGGCGGCGGCTTTGACGTTTGATGACGGATATGCCGATAACCTGGAGGTGGCAGTTCCCCTGCTGCAGTCCTGCGGGGTCCGCGGTACGATCTACGTGGTCGCCGACGAGATCGGGCGGGCGAAACCGAGCTGGTCCCGTCAGGCGGTGGAACAGGTGGATCGACTGCTGACCGCCGCGGAGCTGCGGCAGTTACATCAGGCGGGTTGGGAAATCGGTTCCCATTGTTGTCAGCACGTCCGCCTGGCCCAGCTCCCCGAATCGGTGCAACGGGAGGAACTCGGGCGGTCCAAAGCGATGCTGGAGGATTTACTGGGAGTATCCGTCCTCTCCCTGGCGTATCCCTACGGAGAGTATTCGCCGGTGACGGAGCGGCTGGCCGCGGAGTTGGGATATACCCACGCGTTTACGACGGCCAAGCGGGGTGGTTCCGATTCCGCCTTTGCGTTGAAGCGATATAGCCTCGGCGGTTACGGCCTGCGCAGTGTGCGCCAGGTATTGAAATTGCAGTGGGCTTTGTGGCAGCGGACGGGGTTTCGCCGGCACTCTGGAGGAACCGGGACATGAACGACGCAGAAGCCCTTTCGCGCCGCTCTTCAGTCCTTCGCCGGCAACTCACCGCCGCGTATTGGGAACGACCGGTCAGTGTTCCGCCGGCGTGTTCAGCGATCGCCGACGAGACGCCGGTGATTGTGACCTGCCTGAAGAAGCGCTTCTCCGGGGTTTCGGGGACGATCAATGCGCTGCTACCGGTTCAAGCGCGATTGCGTCCGCTGGGGTATTTGGGTGCCGTGCTCCCCGGTGCCGAAAGGGCGGCGCGGGAATTTCCCAATCGCTTCCGCGCCCTGACGTTCGCGGAGGCCGTGAAGCTGTGCCGTCGCCCGCTGCCCGATGGAAGTTGCCGGATCTGGCATCTCCGTCGCGATCATGAGATGCTGTTGGGGCTGTATTTGCGCGATGAACTGAAATTGCCGATCCGGCTCGTTTTCACCTCGGCGGCCATCCGCCGCCATTCCCTGGTGCCCCGATGGCTGATCCGCCGGATGGATGCGGTCATTGCCACGACGTCGCGGGCGGCGTCCTTCTTCCCCGGTACGAGGGCGGTCATCGGTCACGGGGTGGATTGGGAAATTTTCCAACCACCCGCCGATCGGCTCAGGGCCTGGGCGGAGACTGGGCTTCCGGGTAAGCTGGGTATGGGCATTTTCGGTCGGGTGCGGCCGGAAAAGGGAGTCCATCTTTTCGTCCGGGCGTTGCTGCCCTTGCTGACTCGTTTCCCGGATTTTACGGCGGTGATTGGCGGATTATGCCAACCCGCTGATCGGGCGTATGCCGAGGGTTTGCGGGCGGAGGTCCAAGCGGCGGGATTAACCGATCGCGTGGTGTGGCTGGGCGAGATTTCGCCGGCGGCAATGTCCGCGTGGTATCAGCGGGTGTTGATTGCGGTGGCGTGTCCGGTGTACGAGGGCTTCGGGCTCACACCGATTGAAGCCATGGCCAGTGGCTGTGCCGTCGTGGCAAGTCGCACGGGCGCTTTTGAGCAAATGGTGGAGGATGGGGTCACGGGGCATTTGGTGCCGCCGGATGATATCCCGGCGTTGCGGCAGGCTTTGGAACCGCTGATGCGATCACCCGAGCAGACCGCTGCGATGGGGCGGCTCGGCCGGCAGCGGGCACAGGTCCGGTTTTCCATTGAGGCCGAGGCGCAGGCGATTGAGCGGATTTACCAGCAGGTCTGGGGGCGTTGAACGGGAAAATCCGAGGGGGAACCGAAGGACGCCCGGCGAACGCTGATTCAGTCCTTCCGCGGCGAAAGCCTTACCGGAGATCGCTTTTTCCCGTTTCCTTCCGCACCTCCGGGAGATCGGAATTCGCGTTTTCGGATGGAAGACTCAGTAATCGGCCGCCACGGCCACCGCCTCCCATTCGTCCACTTCGCGCAACATTGTGGCGGCGCGATCGCGGATCTTGCGGGTCACGTACTTTCCCAGTGGCAGGCGGGCCGGGGCTTTACCGTCGTGGACCAGCTTCACGATGGCGGCGGCGGCACGGAGGGGATCCCCGGGCTGCTGGCCGTCGATGGACCGGAGGAACGCGGCGAATTTGCCGGCGGTGCGCGCGTAGTCGGGCAGGGTGGTCGAAGCCCGTTCCAGGGAACGTCCGATGAAGTCGGTCCGGAAGGGACCGGGTTGTACCAGGGTCACCTTGATGCCGAGGAGGGCGACTTCGGCCCGCACGCTGTCGGACAAGGCTTCCAAGGCCGCCTTGGCGGCGCCATAGGCCCCGAATCCGGCGTAGTTCGCGATGGCCGCGGCGGCGCTGATGTTGATCAGATGCCCGGACTTCTGGGCCCGCAATCTGGGCAGCACGGCCCGCAGGACGTTCAACGGGCCATGGAAATTGGTTTCCAGGCAGCGACGGATCTGGTCGGAAGTGCATTCCTCGACCGCGCCAATCAGCCCGTAGCCCGCATTGTTAACCACGACATCCAGGCGATCCCAGACGGCCCCGGCCTCCGCCACGACGGACGCGACCGTTGCGGCGTCGGTGACATCCAGCGCAAAGGTGCGAACGCGGTCAGGTCCGGCGGCGGACAACGGGGCGAGTGTCTCCGGGTGGCGGGCGGTGGCGATCAGTCGATCCCCCGCTTGGAGGACCTGTTCGGCCAGGGCTCGACCGAAACCGGTGGAACAGCCGGTGATGAACCAGACACGTGGGGCGGTAGTCGACATGCGAGTGCACCGTGCCCCGGAATCCCGGGGCGGCAACTGGGGGGAACGGACGCCGGGATTCCATGCCACAGCGGTAGGGGACTACCGCTGTTCACGACGCTTCGCGAATTCCTGCGCGATGGAAGGGGGCTGTGCGGGGTTGGATGACGGTGGTCATGTGCCCATTTGGGGAGGCGGGCTTCCCCGCTCACCGCCGATCAAAGGAGGGTCCAGTCGGGGCAGGAGCGTTATGTTTTGGTTGGCCGGGCGTGGTCGGCCGGGTTTAGTCTCTCCCCCGGTTTCCGTTTACTCGTATGCGCCATCGTCATCCTTTCTGGCCGGGATTCGTCCTGGCCGTGTTTGTTTTTCTGTCGGGTTCGGCCGCGTGGGCGGCGTCGCCGTTGCGGGTGTTCATCCGCGGGGGCGTGAAGAC
>CANIZL010000092.1 GCA_947471985.1 Verrucomicrobiota bacterium
AGCGCTTGATCTGAAAAAACGGAGCCGGAGGTGGTCGGAAATCGCCCGCCACGGACTCGCCGTAGCTATTTGAACTCACGTTTTTAGGGTGAACGGACTCGCCGACTGGAAAGTCAGCGGTACCGTTGGGCGGGGCCGCGCGCGCGGGGCTTAAGCGGTTTCTCTAGTTGACGTACAGCATAACCGTGCTTACGGATATAGACCGTGATAGCGAGTCTCTGGAAGCGTCTCCCGGCGGTGCTTAGGGTCCTGCTGTTGAGTGGCTGGTTCGCCGCCCATGCGGCCGACCCTCTGGATCGTGCCCCGGTCACCGCCACCGCCACCGCCATCCCCACCACTCCGCTCGATCCCAATAGCTCGGCGCCGGAATCCTATCGCTTGCGGTCGGGCGATACCATCGAGGTGCGCGTGTATCAAGAGGAGGATTTGACCACCCGGACCAAGATCGACCCGGAAGGCTTCGTCCTGTTGCCGTTGATCGGTCGCGTGGCCGTCAAAGGATTGACCGTGGCCAGTGCCACCACGCTAATCCGGGGCAAGCTGGAAGCCGATTTCCTCTACGAGGCCCGCACCTCGGTCTTGCTGGTGGATCGGGCCGCCGAACACTTCCTGATGATGGGTCAAGTGTCCCGACCGGGCGTCTACGATATTCCGCCGGGGGAACAACTCGATCTGCTGCGGGCAATCGCCATGGCCGGCGGGTTCACGAAGATTGCGAATCAGGGAAAAATCGTCGTGAAACGAACCTCGGGCGGCACGGAGGAGTTCCTGCGGCTCAACGCCAAGAACCTGGCCAAATCCGCCACCGAACAGCCGTTCTTTGTCCACGCGGACGATCAAATCACGATCGGCGAAAGTGCTTTCTAATCCTTCATGAGCCTCTCCCCCGCCAGCCCCGAAGCTGGAAATCCACCCGCGGTTGGATTCTCCCAACCGCTTCCTCCGCCTCCCGGAGGCATCGCTGTCCGCGAAAGTCGGTTTGTCTTCTCACGATTCCTTCAATTGGTGTTGGAACGTCTTTGGGTGATCGTCCTGCTAATGGTGGGTTTCGGTATCACCGGGGCGGTACTGAGCAATCGAATACCGGATACCTACGAAGCCCGATCCACCATCTTGGTGGAGGCATCGGCGCGACAACTGGTCAGTTTTGAAAATCGCGGCGGGGACTATGCGCTCAATCAAACCACGCTGAATACGCTGGTGGAGAGCATCCGAAATCTGGCGGTCACGGATCGGGTCGTACGGACAAATAATCTGACCCACGACATCCGCTTCACTGGCTCAGCCCTGCCCATTACTCCCTCGGCGGCCGCCCAACGCCTCGCGGCCGTCGTCGTCGCGCGCCTGCGCCCCACCACCCGGCTCATTGACATTTCCGTCCGCAGCACCAATGCTGAAATAGCGTCGATCCTGGCCCGTAGCCTGGCCCAGGAATTCATCGCCGACCGCGAGGAGCGCGCCAACACGTCGACCCGCACCGGAGCCACGGCCTTGGGCGAGGAAGCCAAGGGGCTGGCGGAAAAAGTGCGAATCGCCGAGAAGAAGTCCCAGGAATTCCGGGAAGAAAACCAAATCCTGTCCCTGCGCAGCCGGTCCGACTCCATCTCCCAAACCTTGGGGCGATTGAATTCCGATTTGGAAAAAGCCCGCAATGATCTGGAGTTGGTGGACACGGATCGCAAGCTATTGGTCCAGGCGGGCAACGATATGGAGCAGCTGTTGTTGCTCAAATCCATCGCCACTGACAGCGCAGTGATCCAGATGCGCCAACAGGTGATCGCCCAGGAACTGGTCATCGCGGGTTACACCAACCGGTACAAACCCGCGCATCCCAAGCGGATCCTCGCGGAGAAACTCCTTACCGATCAGCGAGCAACCCTGCTGGAACTCGCCTTGCAGGCCGGGCAAAACCTGGCGGTGCGAGCGACGGCGATTCAGACACAGATCAAGCGGGACGCGGCGGAATTGGCGCGGACGGAGCTCGAACTCAAGCGCATCACCGGGCTCACCGGGGAATATACCGCGCTGGAACGGGAAGTAGAGACCGATACCGCCATGCTGTCCGGGATCTTGAAGCGGGTGAAGGAACTGGATGTGACCACCCGTATAGAATCGGTGCCCATGTCCATCGCGGAGACCACGCTGGGCCCGGGCTACCTGGTGGGGCCACAACGAACCTCGACCATCGTTAAGAGCGTCCTGCTGGGATTGACCCTCGGTGTGGGTTTTATCTATCTACTACAGAAAATCGACAGCAGCCTTCGCACTGTGGATGAAGTCGAGGAACGGCTCTCCCTGCCAGTGCTCGGGGCCATCCCCTTACACCGCAAGTCCAAGCTCGATGCCGCGGGCAATCCGGCGAAAAATATGGTGACGCTGGATGATCCCACTTCCATGACCGCCGAAGGTTTTCGGTCCCTGCGGACGCAAGTCATGCAGTTGGGGCGGGGCGACGACATCAAGGTGCAGTTGTTTACCAGTGCGGTCCCCGGTGAGGGCAAATCGTACTGTGCCGCCAATCACGCGGCCACGCTGGCCAAGGCCGGACACCGGGTCGTGCTGATCGATCTCGATCTGCGTCGTCCCACCGTGGGAAACCTAATGGGCATGGACGAAGATTCGACCGGCGTCAGTTCATTCCTCTTGGGACAAAAGAGTTTTACCGAGATTCAACACCTCACGGATGTGAAGGGATTGACGGTCATTCCCGCGGGCCCCCGGATACCGAATCCGGCGGAGCAGCTCACGCGCCCGTATTTGACCGACCTGCTGAATCTGGCGTCGTCGCAGTTCGAATATGTGGTGATCGACTCAGCCCCGGTGAATTCGGTCAGCGACACGCTGAGTTTCCTCAATCAGGCGCAGGTGGTGCTGATGGTGATCCGGGCGGGCAACACCGCGGAACCGGTGATCCGTCGCGGCTTGTTGGAGCTGCGACGTGCGGGGAATCCGGCGCGTGGGATCGTGCTCAATCAATTGCCCCACCGCAGTGGCCGGGGGAACTATTACTATTACTTCTCCGACGACGGGTATTACTCCGAAGACGCGGAGCCGAAGGGGAAGAAGCGGAAGAGTGCGAAGGTGGAGGCGTGATTGGCAGGAGGCCGCGGTGGGACCGCGGGTCTGCGACCCGCAGCATCTTCAGACACCTATAGCCTCGCCGAGCGGTGGGCCGTCGTTGGTTTCTCAGCGGGGCCTTCCCTTCCCTCCCGACAGGGGAGGCGGGTCGGAGACCCGCGGTCCACGTTGCAAGCGCGAACCCCAGCAGAATAGACTCGCCGACTGAAAGTCAGCGGTACAGGAGGCGGGTCACAGACCCGCGGTCCGTTTTGGCACGAGTACGGTGGAGAAAACCTTCGAGAAGGCGCTGGCGCAACGGCGTAAACTCCCCTCCTCCGCCAATTGGCGTGCCCGCTGGCCCGCCTGCGCACAACGCTCCAGATCACCGGCCCACTCGAGGATAACCCGGGCCAACGACTCCCCGCTGGCCGCCGGCAACACCGTGCCGCAGGCATGCTCGCGCAAGAGAAGTCCCCCTTCGGAATCCACTGCTCCGACGTAGAGCGTCGGTCGACCGGCCGCGAAGATGCCGTAAAGTTTACTTGGAACCACCGTTCCCTCGACCCCGAGCCGGAGGGTCACCAGGTGCAAATCACCTGCGGAGAGACTTTCCGACAACCCATCCCACGGCTGCGGGGGCAGGAACAAAACATTGTTCAAGGCCAACTCAGCGACCGTCGCCTGCAGCGTAACCAGTCGGGAACCGCTCCCCACAAATAGAAAATGAATTTCCGCCCGCTGCCGCACCTCCACCGCAGCCTCCAGCAAAACATCGATGTCGTGGGCCAGCCCAAAGTTCCCCGAGTACATCACCACGAATTTACCATGCAGCCCGTGCCGTTGCCGAAAGGCGCTTTCGTCGCGACCCACCGGCCGGATCGCGTCGGTATCCGCCCAGTTGGGGATCACCGAAATGCGGTCGGTCGACAGCCCCCGCACCCGCAATCTCTGTTCCATGCACCGGCCAATCGCCACGATGTGCGCGCAACGCCGCAGGGCAAACGTACTCGCCCAACGCGTCAGCCCGGCCAGAACGCTCCCTGGTTTAACGACCTTCAAGGCGACCGCGACTTCGGGATAAATATCCTGAGCCCAATGCACCACGGGAACGCGACGCAACCAAAGAACCAGCGGTCCCAGAACGATCAACAAGGGCGGATCGGTCATGGGGATGACCACATCGGGACGCGGAAGCGTCAAAAGACGCCATAGAAGTGCGGGATAAAGCCGCAGGTACGCGATGGCCCGCTGACGGAACCGGGTGCCGCCCTGCTTGAGTCCATGCACCCACTCAATTCGCCGCCCATCGGGCAGCACTTCGGACCGGGGACCGCCATCGCCACGACTGGCCAGAATGGTGATCTCCCAACCCTCCTCCGCCAGCACCCGGGTCAACTGATCCAGCATCGTGCCCGTGGCTCCACCCACGGGCGGAAAAACCCGATTAACGAAGAGCAAACGACCACGGGGAGGAGCGGGCATGGGAAACACTTTAGGCGTGACGAAGACCGGCAGGACGCGGCCATGGGCCGCGCAAGGAAATTAGGCGCTGATCAGCGGAACGGAAACGGACAGGGGCAAAAACCCAGTGCATTAATCTACGCCAACAAGCAATAAACCAAAACGACGACGGGACTGTGATTGTCCCAGAAAGAAATGAACCACGAACAAAAAACCATCCAACGATTCAAACACCCAAACACAGCGCCCTACTCGGGCCGGTTACAGCGCGACATTGACGATGAAGCCCACCTGATTGTTACTATAGGTCTCCCGGGCCGCATCAGATTCCCGACGCATATATTGGTAAAAACCGCTGAGCCTAAGCCGGGTGTTAATCTCCCAGTCATATTGGAAGCCTACCGTATAATTATCATAACTCAGGCTGGGAGCGACCACACCGGAAAGCGCAGTATCCGAGGCTCCCTGTCCGTAGCTCGCAGTGATACTGGCGGTCATGGATTGATAAACTCTTTGGCGAGCGCCGAGAGTCAGTCGATTCTCGGTCTGTGACCGCCCCGATTGCACCGTCGAAAACCCGGTAGAACGCGCCGCCAGCAAAGAGAAACTGGTTCCGTACCGGGGATTATACTGCGCACCCGCCTGCAGAATTGGGGTCGGTGACAAGTCGCGCCCTCCTAACGACAAGCCCTGACCGATCTGCACTCCCACATCGAGGGAGACGTCCAGTTTTCCAGTCGCCAGATAATGCCAGCGCGTCATCAGGCGCTCATACAGGAGCTGATAATCACCCGTGGCCCCACCCTGCTCTTCGTAGCTGGCTCCCAGACCAATTCCCGTGGTCGTTTTGGGTAGCCAGTCATAAAGCACAAAGCCGTCTCCGCCCCAACTCTTCATTGAGCGGGTGCTCGCGAAGGCTGACACTGCCGTATCCATCAAGCGTTGGAAGGCCGAGGCGGACAAGCTGAGTTTCCCGGATAGGGGTTGTGAATAACTCAGCAGGGTGCTTTGACTCTCCTGTGGCAACAAAAAACCCACCTCCGAACTCAGTTCGCTGCTGCGATTGTAAGTATGATCGACACTAAGGCTTTGTTCATCCCGGCGACCATCCAGATGAATTCTGGCCAAATGATAGGTGCGGTCGTTCTCTCCATAGAAGGAATGGACGATAAACGTGGGGGTGTACCCGACACTTAAAGCCATTTCCCAGACGCCCGGGTAAAACTCCCTCGCCAGCAACAACTGCGGCGAGATGTTGTGGATAAAATCCTGCTGGCTGGCGCGATTCTGGTAATTAAAGAGATTGTCCGTGTAATACGCTCGATACGTCAGACTCGGCTGGATGGCAATCTTGTGCCAGGAATAGCCGGCCTCCGCCCGCTGCAGCTCATCCCAGAAATTCCCATCGTCTCCCGTCCGGGCTCGGGCAGGCAGCAACGAAGCGGCGGTGGGCGTACCCCCGGGACCGGCCGCCCGGTCCGGCAAGGCACCACCAATGAGCGCCACCGCGGCCACAGCACTGCGCAGGAGAATTCGTGATTGCATGGGGAACGATGACGGATGTTTGGGGGTGGGCAAAAGGGGAAAGGCGATGGAGCGATGGAGCGATGGAGCGATGGAGCGATGGAGCGATGGAGCGATGGAGCGATGGAGGGATGGAGGGATGGAGGGATGGAGGGATGGAGCGGTGGAGCGTAAGCGGTAAGTAGACCGCATTCGCGGATTGGGGATGGAATCAGCCACTTGATCCGGTGCGGACGTGGTGTCTCCCAATCATCCCACGCTGGCGGGTTTGGGTTTCCATCTGGCCGGAAGGAGTTCCCCGATCTGGGTGATGTTGATCGCCGGTAATCGCTGAAGAACGTCGGTGAGGTATTCCTGGGGATTGATCCCGCGACGGCGGCAACTGACGATGAGGGAATAGATCACCGCGCTCCGCCAACCGGCGTCAGGATGACCAATGAAAAGCCATCGACGACGGCCGACGGCCGGAACCCGGATCGAGTTTTCCACCAAATTGTTATCGATCTGAAAGTCTCCGGATTGGAGGTACCCAATCAGGGCCTGGTACTCATTAATGAAGTAACTCACCGCCTTGCCGAGACTGCTCTGGGGCAAAAGGTGAGGTTGCAACTCTCGGGCCTTTTGCCGGATCAACTCCCAGATCGGGGCGGCCCGTTGCTGCCGTATTTGATGGCGATTTTCCGGGGTCAGCTCCTTGGTCTCGCGCTCGATCCGGTAGAGTTGGCGAAATTGACCGATGAACCAGATCGCGCGCCGATCGCCGTCTTTGAGCGCCCGATGGAACTTGCGACGCGAGTGGGCGGCGCAGCCGATCCGTACCAAATTCGAGATGATTTTCTTGAGCGAATCGTACACCTCGTAGGCGTCCGTCTGGATCGTGCCCACAAAGTTGGCCAGTTGGGCGTGCGGGGCCTTCCGACCGCGGGTGTTCTGGAAGTCGAGGTATACGTCACCGCCAGGAACGGCATAAAACCATAGATAACCGCGGGCGCATTTTCCTTTGACCTCCGGATCCAGGATTTTGACCGGAGTTTCGTCCACCTGAAGATAGCCGCTCTTTTTCATCTCCTCGAACATCAAGCGATAGAGGGGTTGGAGCAGGAAGGCGATGTGGGCCACCCATTGGACCATCTGCTGACGCGGGATACTGACCCCGTGACGCTCCTGGAAGATCCGCTCCAGGGTGTAATAGGCGACGTGATCGTCGAAGCGACTCAGGAGTAAATGCACCGCCAAACCCACGCCCAATTTGCTTTGCGGCAACAGCCGCGGTGGCAAGTCAGCGATGGTGACGCCGCAGCAGCCACAACGGCAGGCATACTTCGGACGCACCGTCTGGCGAACCACCAATCGGGCCGGCTCGTATTCGAGTTCTTCACTGGTTTCCTCACCGATGCGGACGGGGGGCCGACCGCACTGGGCACACGGCGGGAGATCCGCGGGTTCCAGGACCACTTTCTGACGCTCCAGATGCTCGGGCAGCGGGTGACGGCGGCGAGGCTTGCGTCTGGGCGCTTCCTTTTCCTCGGCTTCATCTGCAAGAATGCCGTCGCTGGCGGGTGGATCCCGTTGGGCCTGCTCCTGAAGGTCAGCCGCCACCTCGGCCAGTTGGCTTTCTTCCTCGGGCGTCAGTTTTTCGGTCTTTTCGCCGAAGAGTTGGCGTTTGAGTTCGGCCAACTCCAGCAGGATTGCCTTGAGTTGGGCTTCCAAGCCGTCCTTGAGCGTGACCACCCGCACATGTTCGGTGCGGAGTTCCGCAGCCTGTTTTTCAATGCGCGCATTCTCCTTTTCCAATTGGGCCTTCTCCGCGGCCAGCGCCCGGTTCAAGGCCCGTAACCGTTCCAACTCGCTCTCCGCACTCATGGCAGGCCCAGTCCTTTCCGGAAATCCGCCCGCAGGGGATAGGTGTAGACGTCCTTGACCGGCACCCGCAGGGTCCCGTGGCGGTCCTGGCGACTGCGTCCCGTGGTGGACCCCAGGCGCTGCCAGTTGGCGGCCCGGTAGCAGGTGCCACGGAAACGTCCGGCTTCCACAAACGTTTCCAATAAGACAACCGGGTGGCCGTACTTGGCCTGCCAGTCGGCGGTAATCCGACGGGCAATCCGCCCCAGCACCCAGCTGGCCAGATTGGGAACCTGGACCCAGGGTAATATCAGAAAGCGGCTGTTGTTGACGACGCCGGCGAGCCCCGCCTCGCGTTGAGGTGCGCTCCAGCCAATCCACTGGTCGCGTGCCGCGCACTTCCAGGCCGCCGCACTATATTCCAATACCCCCAGCAGGCGGCCCGCGGGATGGCGAACCGTGTATTGGAGGTTCTCCCCCACGGGCCGGCGGTACCCCAAATAATGAAAACTCGCCAGGGCCGCACGGGCCTCGGCTCGTGGCTCGGCTTGTCGGCTGACTTCCTCCAGGCGCAGGGCGGCCAGTTCGAGCCCGGCACCGCTGATGGCCGTGCCGTCCCACGGGCGCGGGGGCGGAGCCGCCAGCCGGTGCCGGTTCGGCGAACGCCTGCGCAGCGCGGGCAACTCAATCCAGCCTCGCTGCGCACACTTCGCGAGCAGCGTGCGGGCCGCCATGTCCTTCCACTCACCCACGCCATTGCGCCAGTCCCACAACGCGCACAGTTCCCGCGATAAGCGGTAGCGGCTCCAGTCCGGATGGGCGCCGATGAGTGCGCGGACCTGAACCAGGTCCGCCGTGGCAAAAGTTCGCCCTTGAATTCGGCAACTCTCGATCACGGGCGTATATATGGATGAGCCGATTCCCAGAGTCCAGAAGCATGAATACTTATTTCGCGCTTATTTTAGCGCCGATACCACCCCGGCTTTTCCTGCGCTTCCAGCCCCGTGATCAAGGCGCTTAACTGCTCCGGGCGCAGTCCCACGGAGGCTCCCTCTCCGGCCGGCCAGGAAAAACAATTGGCCTCCAGGCGTTTGGTTGCGATCCAAAGTCCACTGCCGTCCCACCACAAAAGCCGCAGACGGTTTCGACGCCGGTTGGTGAAAACAAAGAGTCCGCCCTCCACCACCTGGCGCTCCAGCACCGTTTGCACGTGCGCCGATAGACCGTCATAACCCCGCCGCAGATCCACCGGCGCCACGGCCACGAAGATCCGCATCGCCGGCGTTAGCGTGAGCATGACAGGCGCAGGGACTCGACCAACTGCTTCACCCAGCCCACCTCCGCCCGGCCGTCCAAGCACACCGTCGTGCCGTCCGGGAATCCGATCTCCGCCATCCAAGAGCGCTCACTTTTCAGCGGCGTGACGGCCGTAATCTCCTGGAAGACCGGTCCGTTTCTCGCGCCGGTCGACATTTCCCGGTGATACGTCCAGTAATGCAACTGCCCAGCCGAAAGTCCGTGTTGGGCGGCAAAGCGCTTCAAACCCAGTCCGCTCGCCCGATACCGCTGCACCCAGTGCGCCCGATCTCCATCAGTGTTCATCACCAAACTCTACCACCGCCCGGCCGGCCCGGGATAGATGTGCTCGGGTTACCGCTTACGGTGGAGCGGCGGGACGCCTCGGCCACTACGGGGATGGGTGCGGAGGATTCAGCGGCGGGACGCCGTTGCCACTTTGGGGTTTCAGTCGGGCTTCCAGTAGACGCAGGGAAAGCAGGAGTTCGGCGAAGACCCGTTGGCCGACGTAAAACCAGGCGGCCCAGCCCCCCCAGAGCAATCCCTTCACAAACAGCGTGTAAAAAAGCACTGCGAACGGCGCGAACACGATGCGGCGACGCAGTCGATCGGCAAACTTGAGCTGCGCCAGCGGTGTCGCCAGCAATTTCGCCGACTCCCGAATCATGTATCGGTTCTGCTCCGAGACCCATCGTTCCAATGGCTTGCGGTCATCGTGGAAGATGACACCGGGAATGAATGTCTTCGGGCCATCGTGATTCAGCAGCTGGGTATGCCCGTCCGCCTGATACCGATGGGCGGACCGACGAAACAGGACAGCCCGCGGCGGATACAAAGACGCCCGGAGTGGTCGACCCAAGATACAATATCGAAAACAAGCGTAGTAAACACACAACCCACGATCCGTCGGGAGCTCCTTCAACCCATTCAGGAACGACTCCGTCAGCACGTAATCCGCATCCAAAGTGAGAACCCAATCCGTTTCGATTTGAGCCAGACCAAAATTCCACTGGGTCGTGTGGTCGTCAAATCCCCGCTGCACGACTCGCACATTGGAGAAATCTCCAGCGATCTCGAGCGTCCCATCGGTGCTAAAACTGTCCAAAACGACAACCTCCCTAGCCCACGACAACCTCTCGAGAGTTCGCCGAAGATTCGGCGACTCATTGAAAGTGAGAATCAACGGAGTTATATCGGCAAGCACAGTGAGTCAGAAAAACAGTGATAAAGCGTTATGCACTCGAACCATCCACCCGGAGGGCCAATGCTAGCGGCAAATGTGTGGACCGGAAGCTTTACTAAGTCTCTCGATCCACCGACGGGTCTAGGAGATGCTGATACAAAGCGTGCAGCGCACTGCCCATCGTCTCCATTGAAAACCGATCGGTTGCGAGTCGACGGGCGTTAGCCCCCAAACATTGCCGCATCGACACATCAGCTATCACACGCTCCAATCCAGAAGCCAAAGCGGAGATTTCGCATGGAACCACAACACCGGCGTCACACTCAGCAATATCCTCGGAAATTGCCACCCCTGGGGTCGTGACACAGGGAAGACCAGCAGCCAGCGCCTCGACCAAGGCGATGCCAAAGTTCTCGGAATGCGATGGCAAAGTGAAGACGGAAGCTGCTGCAAAAGCCGCCAATTTGTCCTGCCCTCCAAGAAAGCCAGCCCAAACAACCTGACCATCGATCCCCAACATTTCAGCCTGTTGGCGCAAACTTTGCACATATTCCTCCTCACCGCTGCCTGCAATTACTAAAAGACATTTGGGAAACTTCAAATGTAGGCGGGCGAAGGCAGCGAGTAATAAATCCACCCCCTTTTTGGCATCGACCCGGGAAAGGAATAGCACAATATCCCGATCCTTTGCCTGAGGAAACCGCGCATAGAAGCGCTCCGGTGAAATTTCCGACGCATAGGGCAGCACGTCGATACCCAAGGGAAGCACCGTCGCGGAAGCACGTACCCCACAAGCCTCCGCCTCAAGTTGCTCCGCCCGGCTCGTGTAGTGAATGGTAGCGGCATGCCGAAGCACAGGCTGCTCAATGAAACGGAAGGACAGTGATTTCAACCAACGTCGACGATTTTCCATGCCCCAGCGATTAAGGACCCCGAGGGGGCGAATCACATACGGAACCCCCGCCCGTCGCGCCGCGCGTGCCGCCGCAATGCTCGTGTGGGAAAACAGAGCGTGAATGTGCAAAAGATCGTAATCGCGAGCATGCCGGCGCGCCCAACTCCGAAACGGCAATGAAACTTTGTAAAACTCCGTCTGCTTCCGAAAATAATAAAGACCATACCCATCCCGCTCGATCCGTTGTGCCAGCGGCACATCAAGTCTACCACCGGGGCCGGCATCGTCCGTGGTGGCCACATCCACACTCACTCCAAGCCGCACCAAACTCCGTACCATAAGCGGCAGCGCCACACTCGGACCGCCATGATGCGGCGAGAGAGAAGGGATTACGTGAAGGATACGCACTGGTGTAGTTGAATCGCAAAATACTAAGCGCTTGAAATAGCTGACCCGGACGGGGATTCCCGCCGCCAAATCAAATTCCTTCAATTGACAGACCCGACAGGAAACAATTGCATTAACCCTTCAGACCGACCTCAAAGTCACCTTAACCATTTATCCTCACACACTTCCGACTCATTGTTGCGGCGGAAGAGTACGTTGATCCACAAACCAACGACGTTTTCCAGATCTGTTGGTAAGAATATCTTCTACGTGGGTCAAACGCGCGTTGCCCAAAGGAGGGTACACCTGAGTCAAGCGTTTCCGGATTCTTCTATCAACAGAAGCATCTCCACCCGACGTCCCCGCAAGGAGGATCTCCAACCCATCATCCTTTAGAACCATTTGAATCGAGTGAACCGAAGACTCTTGATGAATGCAATGAAAAATGGCCACGCTATGCACGCAATTACCATCTCCGAACCTGATCACATCATTGAGGCGTCCAGCAACGGCATCAAATGACTTAACATGACCATGCTCCATTCGAGCCATGCCTATCAATGCATCCCCAAGCTGGTACCTAAACAAGGGAACATAACGGGGATACAAGGTTGTGACCAGCGACACTTCACCAGGGGAGTTCTCGTCCTTAATCCCTGAACTTTCCAAATACACAAGATCTGAATAAACATCAAAGGGTTTAGCTCCAATCTTGAACGCAACCTGCCCAAACTCCGCGCCACCATATTCCTGAACTACCGGGCACCCGAACAAATCCTCCAACACCTCCTGGGTATCGGAAGTCGGCATTGGTTCAGCTGTTGCCAAGATAAAACGTACACCAAGAGCACGAAATTGATCACGGAACTGCGAAGTATGACGGGCGAACATCCCGAGAGCCGATGCATAACCAATTACCCCGCATGGGCGACACCGAATTAGTCTCTCCGCATAATCCAAACAGGCCTCATGATTTAAAAGATAAGCATCGACCCGCTCATAGCCAATCACTGCATCCGCCAACTTTCGCTTCCAGTGATTGATCTTTCCCTTCCAACCCGTACCGAGCAGATGTGAATGCCCCCAGATCAAGAATAAGCGTTCGGCAGGTGTATAACCGAATTCCATCCATGCGGTGAGCTTTACAATCCGCATCAAATCACGACATTGCTGATTCATACCCAGCCGCAATGGAGTTCCCGTTGAACCAGCGGTCATGGTATAACCATCCGGCGGCCCCGAATTCCTCACAAATTCAGCTGCCCGATCTTGAAGGATCTGCCGAGTGAGAATGGGAATGGTGGAAAAGTCCCCCCACGTTCGGAGCTTCGCCGGTACCACGCCGCAATCAACTAGTCCCGCGTAATACGGAATGTCGGCAACCGCATCCGCCCAAAGCCGACTCACGGAATCCAACTGCCGCTGTGACCAGTTCACACCCTGATCGGACTCGATCCTACGTCGGCGATCAAGCGCGGAACGAAAGTCGGCTCGTAATTTGGAACTGAAAAGCTGCCGAATGTGCATATCAACTTAACGTATTCACAACACCAACCTGTCCTTGCTCGAGGGTCTCTAACAAATAATTATGCCAACGCTGCGCCCAAAACTCGGCAGAATATGATTCCGATAGTACTTGGCTGCGCGCGCCCATCATCGGTAATTCAGAATGATGATCATGCATCCAGCGCATCGCCCGGGCCAATCCGCCGACATCTTGAGGCGCAAAGACCAACCCGTTATAATACGGCCGAACCATGTCTGAACCCGCGCCGCAAGCACTACTGCAAATCAAAGGCAGTCCGCTTGCCGCCGCTTCCCCAAGGACGACACCCCACGGCTCAAAACGACTCGGCAGCAAAAACACGCCGTGCCGGGCAAATACAGACTGAAGGTCCTTAGGTTGGGTGAAACCAGCGTCCGTAACACCGGGAACATCTCTCAAAATTCTACCGTCCGGACCCGCGCCACAACACGTCAAACCCCACGGGTTCTGAACTCCACGAGAATACAATGAATACGCATCGATCAAAGTACCCAAATCCTTTTGAGGGACGTATCGCCCAACAAACAAGAAGCGCCTCGGCCATTGACCGGACTCGGTTGGACGTAGTGACGAAGCGGCACTAAACAATCGATGATCGAATCCATAGTATCCACTACGCAGCTTGAATGCCGGAACGCCAATTCGGCGAGCGTACTCGTCACTGCGATTCCCCGTAGTCACAACTAAATTTACCCGCTTCACAAGACGTGCCAGTCGATATCTTGCAAGTCTCTGTTTTAGTGTACCTCGCCACGGAGAATCCATCCCCAGAATCACGCGAGTCGAGCTCAATTTGTTGGAACAAACCAGCTGACAATATGGCATATAAATCCAACCACAAATCACCACCACATCTGGGCGACGCTTGAGCACCGCCTCAAGCAACCAATCCCCGCTGTCCGATCTTTCGGAATCAAACATTTCATTAGAGACACCTTGAAGTAAATCGGGATCTGAATGAAATGGATTTACCTTTCCCCAAAATCGCTGTGGATGGATAACGTGCAAATCAACGCTACCACGTTGGGCTAACATCTTCCAACAAGCAGCCATATAGCCAGTGACTTCAGCCCAGCAAAACACAACCCTCAGTGGCCGGCTATTTGAATCCGAGCCTCTACAATTCCCGGCAACTGTCTCCACGTCTGTTTCTTGAGAATCCATGATGACTTTTTGGCGCTAGCCACATTTTTCACCGACCTATAACTATATTGCGACTTGTTTAGTTATTAATGCACAATAGCAATGCTTAACATCGAACGGATTACCAGTCTCCCGTGTTTAGCCGCTGCTTGATAATCCCAGACTCACTCTGCAAAGTAGCAAGTGACTTATTGTTACCAGTGAGAACGCTGCCACCTACTTTAACGGGTCTACCTCCGCTGCCTTGCCAAAACAGAGTCATTCAACGAACGCAGCCTGGAAACTTCCATGTACTCTCCCCCTGCAATTAAGGCAATCACGACATGCTGATAACAAATAATTCGGAATCATCACTGTTACAAATGGTTCACCTGCGAGAATGGATCGCACACTTTTCTTCAAGCTTTGCGTTATGCTACCAACGATAAAATCGGCTGTTTGGTACAAATTTAGGCGCGAGACTTTAGATGGTATCTCATGACTCCAGAATGCGGTAGATCTTCAATGCTGCCAACCACGCTAATGTGATGTAGCTCATAAGCATCAACTCAATTCCTGAACGACCGCCCGCAAACAACGCCATAACCAACAAACTATATATTAATGCGCGTTCCGGGGTCATCTCACCTACAAGAATTCCGGACACCATTCCAGCGAGGTTCCCAAAAACCAACCCTCCAATGCACACGCCGACGAATCCGGCACACATGTAAAGCTCACCAATTACTGATGATGACAATGAAGCACCAGTAACACCGACTGCGCCGGGTAGATCAAAGCCCGGTCCCACAGGCTTCCCGGGCCAGAAAACGCGGGGAATGGGGCGCACGAGAATAAAAATTATATACCTGTGATAGACAAAGGGACTTTCGAGCGGGATAAGATGGATAATTTGGGCCAACCGAAGAAAATTGTCATCAATTTTAAACTGATACTTATCCGCGCCTTCATCCAGAATCGGAACGCCATTTTGAATCACGCCTTCGGTGCCATCTGAAAACATCTGCCCGAGGCCTACATTTCGATACTTTAGCATCTGGTTCATCCAGAACAGCAGACCTACTACCACCAACAAGAGGATTGTCGTTGATTTTATGGTATGACGACGATTTCCCAAGACCCAAACCACCAGTCCCACACCAATGATCACACCCACGATCCGCCGCCCGCCCCCTTGAGAGAGGAACAGCGACATGATTAATGAAAGTAGAACCGCAATACAGACCTTTGGCCGAAACCACCCCCCCTTAATGGCTAGAATCACAGTTAATGCTGGCAAAAGATAGCCAAAATACTGAAGATGATCTCCAAATGAATCCCATCCGCCCAGATCCCCCCGGCCCCAAGGCGCCATCCACCGCCCCTGAAATATATAATATATCATTATGGTAGGGTCAAAATCGCATGGATATGCATACCGGAACATAGCCAGAAGGAATGAAATAACAGTCAGGGAGAAAAGGCTCCCCTCCGAAAGATCCGCGGCCGCCGTTTGCATCACAATTC
Source organism: Verrucomicrobiota bacterium (assembly GCA_947471985.1). Taxonomy (GTDB): domain Bacteria; phylum Verrucomicrobiota; class Verrucomicrobiia; order Limisphaerales; family UBA9464; genus CANIZL01. The sequence continues at coordinate 15,844 of CANIZL010000092.1, forward strand.
GAGGCATCTTAAATGGGTTCGCCCATCGGCCCAGGCAAATTGATGCCGAGAATAGTGCTACAGCTATGAGAGCTCTGGTAACGTCCGTTCGTTCGATTGAATTCAAAGGAAACGTTCCCTGAACCAAATCAAACAACACCCAAAACACCGGTATCAATGCCAGGACATTCTCGGGGCGAATTACCGAACGGGGATTCTTTAGCACTCGAAGAATTGGCCCGAATAGTATCCCCAAGGATAAAAGCAACCCTGAGAGGAAGAGTGCGCCCCGCGGGGCATACTCCTCAGGGATGCATTCAAGCGATAATATGCAGCCAACGAGAATTGCTGGAATGTCAATAATCGGCGAATACTTGTATTTCGGTGATGAATCCGAATGCATTTCAGCTTCCGGTGAATGAAGCATGCTCACTGAAACACTCATGATTATAGGACTTTCCTCGAACGAAATTGGATTAGTACGATGGCCCGTGACGGATGGTGGGCGCAAATTCAGTTTTGTGGGACGTCCCTAAACAAACCGTTGTAAAAGCCGCCCGTGAACGCCGCCTGCTCTTCCACTTTTTGAAGCATCCCTACATCGACCGAGCTTCTAACACCTGAAATGACGAACATAAACTAATTTTGGGCTTTAATATGCATCGTAGGTGGTAACAGGTTTTGGCTCCAAAACTACTTCAGTCCCAACTGCGTGCCAATGCCTATTAACCACCCGCCTTGTTCGAGGCGACATAAACACTGTCAGCAATGCTCACCAACCGCGGCAAGGTTCTGCTCAACCGTCTGATAAATTCGGAGGTATGAATCACGGTCCTAAGATGGGCCGGCATCAGCTCAGAATCAGAAGGTTGCCAGCCAATTCCGAAATAGCAATCGGCTACAATGGTTGTCTCACCAATCGCATCGTGGAACAGCACCTGTAGATCCTTTATTGACCAGTACCGAACCTCGAACTCCTTCGCCGCTCGGAATTTTCTTTTGGCCTGATTTATCAGACAACGGATTCCGAATCGCGTGGGCATCTGAATTAAACTCCTCGCACCGGGTTTCAAAACCCGGCCTATATGCCGAACGGACTGGTGCACGTCGGAGATGCTGAAATGCTGCAAAACGCTGTATGAAAATGCCGCATCTATACAATCAGAGCGTAATGGAAGATGCCGAGCGTCCCCAACCAGGAATCGAGCCTGAATTTTCAATTGTTTTGCCACCCGTCGCGCAGCCATCACGGCACCGAGGGAAGGATCAATTCCAATTGGTGAATAACCCCGCATCGCGGCAGCCACGCACCAACGTCCCCAACTGCAACCGACATCTAGTAAAGTCTTTCCCGCACCCTCGGCGAATTGAAGCTCCGGAATCGGATACCGCGTCAAATGGCCAATCAGATGTACATAGGCCAGGCCGTTGGTGGCACCGACCAGATAGGCCGCAACCGGGTCGACGGCACTCCCATGCCTAATTAGTTGCTGGATCCCACGCTTTTCCTCGTCACTCAGGAGTACTGACGAAAGATACCATGGAGCATCATCCTCAAAACGAGAACGGGAGGCCCGGATCCCGCCAAGGGTTGGCTCGACATCCTCGGGCAGCATGATTGGTACGCCGTCGACAACGGGATAGACACGCTTCGATGCTGACACTAACCGCGAGCATTCAGGATGCCACGCGAGGGAAAGCCCATCTACTGGGCAGATCAAATTTTCGAGAAACCAAGGATCAATCGAGTTCATTTTCTACTCAATAGTTCATCAAACAGTACGCGAATGCGCCCACGATAGTTCTCCGGAGTAAATTGCTGGGCGAACGCTCGTGCGCGTGCACTATCGCGGCGGAGGAGTGATCGATCGTTTGCATACCGAGCGATCGCTGCCGCCAATGCATTAGAATCCCTGGGCGGAACTTTCCAAGATTCGTCTGGAACCGGCACCCCTGCGTTAGAGGTCGTGATCACTGGCAATCCGCAGGCCATTGCTTCGACGGCGACGAAACCAAACGAATCGCCAAGGGTCGGAAACAACAAAACATCATGTCGTTGATACACTCCCGCCAAGGCTTCACGACTGCACCACCCGAGAAGCTGATGTTCCCCCAGGCGAGTCCCCGCCCAATTCCTCACCTGCTCATCGATTCCCCCGCAGAGAGTCAAACGCACATCAGCTCCCAGCAATTGCGCCGCTTTGAGGGCAAAAGGTGCTCCTTTTGCAATGGTTGCGTTCCCGACAAAAAGCACGCGCAATGGACCAGAATCGGCCTCACAGCCTTCCCTCATGGGGACCTTGGCGAAGATCGGATCCACCCAAAGGGAATTTACTCGCATCTTTTCAACGGGAAATCCCGCCGATTGATAGTACTGGAATTGCACGTCCGAGCACAAGTTGACTACGTCTGCTTCAGCCATCTCGAGCCGCCGTCTCTCAACGGTACGTTCAGAAACCCGGGACGCACATGGGGGAAGATCAAGACTATCGCAAGCATGCGCCAATTCGAAGCCCAACAACTCCGCAGGAATACCCGGGCAGTCAAGCAACCGCACCATTCCTGCTCTGCGGGCGGCACGCAGGCTTTCCAGCGCGCACGTCTCGGTACCCACAAACAGCGAGGCGGAGGAAAAACTTAGGCGTCGAGCCAAGGTGCGATCGAACCACTGATTCGAATGGTGGTAGTCATCAGGCCCCAAATGCCGCCAGATCTTGGCAATGTGCCTGGACAACAGGGGCATGGGCAGCTCAGAAATCAGCCCCGGTGGCAATCCCTCGATCCCCATTGGCTTTAAAGACGAAGCCTTTAGCCGGCCCCCAATCAGCCTACCCCATTTTCCGGGAGCATCCACCAGCGAACAATGAAGTCGCTCCAAACGACCGGACTCATGAGCCGCCAGCGCAAGCTGGAACATCTGATGTACGCCGATATAACCCAATACGATCGAGGAAGCCGGATTCATCTCGTCAAATTGTCCTTGAGGCAATTAATGTGGACTTTCATTCGGTTTGGGTCTTGGAATTTCACCCCGATTTCTGTCCAAACATTTTTACGCAGGCCCATTTTGGGCACGGCGCCCTATTCCAGATCCTAGCAGCCACGCCAACCTCCGGCGATTAGCATCCGGTAGGCTGGCGATCGAACTCAGCTTTGACTGGATTCCGTCGCAACGCCAGATATGAACGGATCACCACTGCGGGAAGCCGACCCTGATACCGATGATAAGCCCGAATGTGATCGGGAATCATAAGCAACCCCTGCAAAACGCCACGCGATCGGCCATGTCCAACCAACCACCATATACGCCTTATGCATTGAGCCGCTCCAATCCACCAACACGAAGGGGGATATCTCAGGTGGGTTAGTAAGGCAATATTCGCAATGCTACCGGCTGTAACCTCTGGCTTGGAATGTCGGCCAAGGTCTGTGTCATGGAAAACACGCAACCAAGGAGTCATAAGAATCTTGCCACCTTGCGCGTGAAGGCGAATAGCCAGATCCACCTCTTCCATACCATAGGCCACCGTGATTGGAACATATCCTCCAGTTTTAGCAAAGGCCCGCCGGCGATACACACAGCCCCCCCCACTAAAGTCAGAAGCCCAAACTGCGGTTTGAAGAGCCGGCCCGATTACCTCACCCTGATGATAGACCCGAGAGCACAAAATATCAGCATCGGGAAATCGGTTGAATAGGTCACTGATTCGAGAGAAATAATCTGAATCTATTGGATAAGAGTCATCATCAAAACTGGCAATTACTTCATTTTCCGCCATTTCGATCAACTTATTGCGTCCACCACCCGGGCCCACACTATCTTCACTCAAAAGCACTTTTACTAGAGGAAAGCTGCACCGGATAATCTCTTTGGTAGCCAACTGATTTCCATCAACATGGACAAGAATTTCAGCCGGAGGCGGTTTGCACTCGGTCAGTTTCCTCAGCGTAAACAAAATTTGTTCCTGACGCCGATAGGCGGTGACAATGGCACTGAAACGCATTGAATTTTAGCGACAATTTAATGCAGTCATTAGGCTCCAATTCTCCATCTGGTCCTACTTGAAAATGCCACCTCACTCCGAAGGGCAACCAGATTTTCGAAGTGGACGGTATCAAACTCGCACGTGATTGGACTCAAAGAGGCTGGACTCGAAATGCGAAACAATCGAAACCCCGCGTTTACCAGCATCTCAAGAACATCCTTTGTTGAATAACCGAATCGGGCGAAATGAATTGAAGAAACCTCAAAATATACGCAGTCCGCCTTCTTGAGCAACCTATTTGCTCCTTCGAAAACAAACTTTTCATAACCCTCCACGTCTACTTTTAGGAGATTTACCGGCAGATCATCCGGCACCAGTTTGTCCAAACGTTCCACTGGCACCTGCAGATTTCCCCCGTCCACCCGATTCATATCGTCGCGTCGGTCATCAGAAAAACGGAGCGTGCCGGCTATTGCACCGACGGCAGAATTGATCGCAATCACATTGCGGACATGATTCAATTGCAAATTATCCCTTAGGAAACCGAATGTTCTTGGATGAGCCTCAATGCCAATTACATTGCCATCGACGCCAACTATCAATGATGCGGTCAACACCGTATCGCCAATATTGGCTCCCACGTCCACGACCCGATCACCTGGTTTCAAATAGTCACGGAAAAACTGAAGTGATTCCTCACGAGCATGTGGATCAATCCATAATTGGGAGGCTAGATTCGAGGAATGAAACCGTAGGCGATAGCCCGATTGCTGTATTGAAAACCACCGACACATTCCAGACGCCATTAGTATTCTGGCGGCAAGGAAGCGTATTGGCCTTGGATGATTTCGGATGATACTTAGATATTTGCTTTTCAAGATTGCTCCCCCCGAGAACAAATCGACAATAGAATCTTCACGACTGCGCACAAACGCCCCGTTGTTCGGGCTAGAACTCCGTTAGCCTTGAGCCGGCGCAAACAGCCACCAAAGTTGCTCGCAGTCTCAACTACAAAATACAACAGCACAAATCCAAAGGCTGCTCCGACAGATCGCTTTTGAGTTTGCCGCATAATTAAATAGCGATTATAAAGATCGTCCTCGGCAGCGACCCTCGTCGAAACTCTTCCCCCGGGTGCGTGATAATGTCCGAGGCGAGCCATCGGACAGAACAGAATTCGGCCAACCTGATTCAGCTTTAGTCCGAGATCTACGTCTTCATTCATAGTGCATCGATGTAGGAAGAAATCCGAAAACCCACCCGCTTTATCATACGCCGACCGGCGAATCATCGTGTTACAAGTGCCCAACCATTCTATGGTCATGGGTTCCTTGGGTGTCGGCTTGTAGCCAAACCGGAGCAGAGGCCCGACTACCCTCCCCTGCCAAGCGTCCTCGGGCATCCGAAGCACAAAGCGCAAATACATACGCCAGGCTCGGGTGGGCATGGGCCATGACTGGTTGGTGAAATCCGCAAATACCGCTACCGTCCCTGCGTCGTCCCCGAGGAGTTTGACCATCTGGGCGACGCAGTCAGACTCCAAGGCAACGTCATCGTCCAACAGCAGGAAATATTCCCCGGCCGCTAAAGCTATTGCCGCCTGTCGCTGCCGCACCGCATTAGGAGGTTGAACATAGACTTGTTTCACCACCAAACCGGCTTCCCTCCAGCAAACATCTGACGCCACAGCAGCGGTTTCACCCGTCACACTTCCGTCAGCAACAATCACCTCAAAAACCTTCACCGACTGTAGGCATAGCGAGTCGAGCAATCGGCGCAACGAATCCGGCCGGCCGATGGTCGGAATAATCACGCTGATCGCGCCTGGATAAAGAAAATCGTTCATGGCCTATCAATTAACTACCCCACGAACTTTCCGTCATCAGCTTTTGAAGCACGCGAGCCAGAGGCCTTATCCAAGAAGACCAGCACTTCGGGAAAGCGCTCTCGAGCCTTAAAGAGCGCACGAAAGCGGATGGGATGGCGCAGCGCCCAGGCGGCCACCAATACTAGATCGCGGAGCCGCGCAGCTTTGAGAAGCTGAAAAAAACGGCCGCTGAGAATCGCAGCCACCGTTAAAGCGCGGTGCTTATGTCCCAATGATCCTCGGGAAACTGTCCAAAGACTTCTATAGAATGCGGCGGAAACGTCATTGTGAGCAAGGAAGGTCTGGGCCAACAGAACCAGAACTTGCATGTTTTCGTCAGCTGTTTCGCCACGGGCGCTGGCGCGGGTTATGGCAAAATTTGCGAGCGGGCGGGACGCCAGCAGTAACGGGCCGGGGTATGCGCGCTCTCGGACCGGCTCAATGGCAAAGAATGGTAGCGAGCGCGGCACAGTAAACATTGTACCACTTGACACCCTTATCAGCATAGCACCATTTGAGTGGAGGGCTCCGCATACTTGTTGTGGAGTTGCCTGTTGAAACAGCTGAACCTCTTCCCCCTGAGTTGCCGACCAAATGCTTCCGTCCCGTTGCCAAGTTCCATCGGCCGCCTCTCGTACAAGCCACATGTTGGCCCAAGCAATTTGCACTAAAGAATGTTGCTCCATATGCTTGAGCATGCTCGCGAGAAAATCGGACTCCCACCAGTTGTCGTCTTCCAAAATACTGACAAACTTTTCGGATACTGGCTGGAATGCAAGATTGAACGAATCCACAGCGCCTAGGTTTTGTGGATGATGAACATATACGAGGCGAGGATCGCGGATGCGCTTCACCAGCTGTTCGGGAAACGGATCGGATGGTTCATCGTTGTGCAATTCACAAATCCAGTTCTTATGTGTCTGCTGCAACAGACTGTCCAAAGCCCGAGGCAAAAGGTCATGGCGCCGGTAAGTGAACAGGTAAACGCGAACATCTGCCTGAACCGGGCGCTTCATGATTGGGGTATGTGCCGACGCACAGGCAAGATTGGTTGGGTACCGTCCAGCGCGGCATAGAACCGTTCCCGGGCCGCCGCGGCACTGAAACATTCGGCACCTTCCGCCAAGGCTCGTTCAGCCAAATGGCGGCGCAGGCTTGGATTTAGGCGAAGTTGCCAGAGAGCTTTTAGCAGTAGCACCGGATCGGATTGTTCAACGACGGTCGCAACACCTGGATTCAAACTGGCCCACCTCGATGCTGAACAATAGGAAGGCCCATATATCAAAAGTGGTCGGCCCGTAGCAGTGTAGTCGGCGAGCTTGCTCGGGAACGAGACGATCATGTTCTGCCGCGACGCCTCCCCGAAAGCCATAGGCACAAATAGGACATCGGCTGTGCGGTGAAGTTCAGTGATCATCCGGATGTATGGCACCAATCCGTGAAAGGTAATGGCTGGTGAAATGGACAGGAGTTCCTGGCGCACAGGTTCCGCGAATGGCCCAAAGACGCATAATCTGGCTTTTGCGCGGGCAAGCAAATAAGCGAGGTCGCGGAGACAAGAGACAACCTCAGGACAACCATTGCCCCCATAACCGATGACAAGTTCATCCTCATCCGCCAGCACCCGCGCCTCCGCTGCTTCAAACACCGGGCAATTGCTGGAACGCGATGGGTAAAGAACGGAGCCCGGAGACCCATACCGTTTTTGGTATTCTTCCGCCATGAATGGAGACACGCAGAGCCGGCTCGTCGCCCTGCCATAAACTTCGGCAAACCGCCGCTCAAGCAAACTCCGCCAGCGCGGCAGAATACCTGCCACCCGGGGCCAATCGTCATGCATGATCAGATGAAACGGCACCTCTAATCGCTCGGCGAGTGTTGCGGCTGTCAGCCATCCGTAACCATGCCCGACAGAAACAACGCAGTCCGGAGTGAAACTGTTGAGAAGCGCGAAGGCACTAACCGCTCGGGCCGCTGCGGACCACGAAAGCCAGCTCGAATAAAGAGCATGCATCCGCGAGTTCAGCAATCGTCGCCGCCCCGTCGGTAGCACGCGGTATTCGACATCGGGCAAACGGCGATCAGATCGAGAAACGGAAAGGTTTGATTCGAGCACTCGCAACCTATTCGCCGGATAGTTCTCTAGCAGCCGATAAAGCAAGGCCGAGCCATGATGCGAGGATTCGACGGGCACATCGCCGACGTATAGCAAGCGGGGAAGCTTATAATGGACTGGCAACATGGAATCGTTCGGAATCACCAAGCTTCGACCAACGCTGTCAAGGTCCGGTTTTCGGCATGTGGATCAGCTTTCCCCTCCGAGACGTAAGAAAATATTCTCACCTCTGATTTCTTGGATGAAAGGGCGGCGCACGAGGTGAGAGTAGAGGGCCTCGCTACATCCCCTCCCGAACCTGTCGTGCAACTCGATTACAATCATCCCGACCTTGGGCAGCCAATGCTCACAAGATTCATCAAAAAGTGCTCGCTCAGCACCTTCAATATCAAGCTTCAGCAAGTCAATCCGATCCAAACCGGATTCTGATAGAATTTGCGGAACAGTGATAGACTCAACGGTACCTGAGCCAACAGCGGAAGGTTGTACCGCAAAACACCAATTATCAGCCGTCGGATTTGCCACGCGCAGGTCTGTTTGACATGGCCAGAGGGCCGCCTTTCTAGGTTTCACATTTTCGATGCCCGCACAATTGCGGCATAGCAGCTCGAAGTTCGACGCTTCCGGTTCCACCGCGAGGATTCTTGCCATCGGAAAGGCCCGAGCAAAATAAAGTGAAGCCATCCCGATATTCGCGCCTGCGTCCACGATAAAATCAGGTCGGATGTCAAACGCAGGGTTGACGTCAAATGGAAGCCGATACTCCTCCTCAATGAAAACTTTCTCCAGACACTTCAAATCGGAGGTGTTCGCTCGGAGAGTAACAAGCCGTCCAATCGGGGTTAACTCGATTCTGAGGTGGGAACGATCCCGCGTTGTCCTGCAGACGATTCGTAGAGCGTCCAAACCCGGCAGGACCTGCCTCAGGTGCTGCATTTGGGACCATCGTTGCGACAACGACGACGGAAGTCTCATGAGTCTGGTTAAGATCGGAAAAGGATTCGCCATAAATCAGGCTTTAAATGAACCTAAAACAAATTTATAAAATACCCTGACGTTTGCGTTTCGAAAGTTCAAAGGGTAAAGGTTTGCTATTTAATTTGGAGCGACGATTTCGATGATGCCGCGCTCGAAATAGCCTGCAATCGATCAACGAACTGCCGACCTGCAACGAGCCAGTTCAGGCGCTGTTCCCACTCAAGGTAACTGGAAATTGCTATTTTCTCGTATGTAACCGTGTCCCTCCATAACTTTGTAATCAGGTCCACATACGCTCCGGCACCCTCACTAACCGGGAAAAGAAAGCCGTTCGCGCCGTCCCGCACAACGCTCGACACTCCTCCGACATCTCGAGCGAGCGAAGGCACGGCATAAGCAGCGGCTTCTGAGAAAATGATGGGGGTGCAATCGGCAATTGAAGGCAGAATAAGGAAATGCGCGTTGCGCAGCAACGCGTCCCATTTCTCCCAGTCGCTACGCATCTGCTTATTAAGGAAGCCAACTTTTTCAATCCACGGCGGCAACATGACGTTGGGCGGCGGAGCACCGCCGACCAAGGAAAGGTGAACTGGAACGCCTTGATAGCGCAATTGGTGAGCCGCTTCAAGCACAAGGGTGCCACCCTTGCGTTCCCAATCCATCCCGATAAATACCAAGCGACATTCCGTCCGCGCGCGGGCCCGCACGCTGGAGTGGGCCGCATTTAAATCGGCGTAGGCAGGAGGACAGTTCGCTCCGTAGGGGATGACTGCAAGCTTGTGCGCGGGAACACCATAGAAACTGGCGGCATCGGCAGCCGCCCATTCCGATGAAAAACAAACCATTACGGAGCGATCATAGGCCCGTTGTTCGATCCAATCGCCGGACTCGATGCTCGCTCGAGCAAGCCGTTCGAAACCGGAATAGGTAGTGCGCAATGAGTGGAAAGTGGCATCCGCCCAAATTACCGTTTGATACCGGACTGGCAATTGGGCGATCGGAATAGTCCCTGGGGAGACGACGCATTTCACATCAGCGTGCGAGGCCAGCCGCCGGGCGGCCTCCTCGGACCATCGCCGAGCAATGCTCCGATCCCGGTCCAAGGGAAAGGATTTCCCCAACCAACGTCGGCCAATACGGGCCTTGAGCCGGGGCCAGTACAGCTGAGGGGACTCCAAATCATCCACCACTACAGTCTGCAAGCCGGCTGCTTGAAGGGCATGAAGAATGTGGGTATTTAAGCCGGACCAAGCGCGCACATCCGAGGCACTCCCCACAGTAACATAACCAATTCGATTGATATCCATACCTAAAATTTGTTCGGAATCAATTTTTTGGACCTCTTCCAACACACGATTCCGCTCAAATTTAGACGTCTGCCCAATCTCCAACGCCCGTAAATTAACAAACAAAAACGTCGGCCACTCCAGTCCATCGTCGTTCTGCGAACGACCGTTCCAATCATAGTGCGATCCCCAGAAGTGGCTCCACAGCTAAACATTGCAGACGACTATAAAACGAGACCGAACCAATTTTGGGGGATTCCGCCGCCGCGTCGTCGATGTAGAGCAGACACGGATTCTGGTGATTCATCGGGCGATAAGAAAACTCTCCGTCTCAATCATATGCAAACGCAGGGTCAGCGGGTCAGTAATTTCCACAAACCGCGGCACTGTGAACACGCGATAGCCCGCGCGGCGAGCAAATTCAATCAGCGCCTCTGGCGCGCGCTGATAAAACGCCAAATTGATGGCGTTCCATTCAACAAGGATGGAGGCTCCGGTAGCGGCGAGACATTCGGCCGCGCCTTCGAGCACATCGAATTCGGCCCCTTCCACGTCGCACTTGATCACCGAGACCTCCGGTTGACCCAACAAATTCCACACGCTGTCCAGAGTTGTCACCGGCACGGTGACGGTGGTGGAGGTCGAGGCGCGCCGGGTGTTGCGGAGGCCATCAAAAAGGCTTTCCGCCTGCGACGAGAGGGCAAACTCCGCCGTACCCTCGACAGCACTCAGTGCCTTTTCCACCAACTGCCAGCGCGCTGCGAACGGGCTGCCGGCAACGGTGAGCCGGAGCGAGGGCAGGACGTTCGGGGAGGGTTCAAACGAAACCACACGACAGTCCGGACAGGCCTTAAGTACCGGAATGGCCATCAACCCGATGTTGGCACCAACATCAAACATGGTCGTGCCGGGGCGAATGAGCGCCTGAAGGAGTCGGACATTGTCGAACTCAAAGATACCCTGCTCACAGGCAGCGTAGAAGCTCCAAGAATGCGTCGGAAAATGAACCGCCGTGCCGAAGTAAGGAAATGAACCGGCGAATCCTGGACAGGATCCGTATAGCCAACGTTTTAGAATCTTGCGCATGACGTTCACCGTCTTTCGAAAAGCGCATCAGCTTGGAGCAATTCACCTCCGGGTGATCGAAATCCGGACTCCAGCTCAATAAGGCAGAAATTGTCCGTAGCCATGCGTTGGTAAATTTGATCAAAAGTTGATGAACCTCTATACAGTGGCCGAAAAGAAACCTCGCACCACACGAGCTTCACCGCCCGCAGGGTGTCTTTTGCTCCATCAAATACGAGGTGCTCCGCCCCTTGTACATCTATCTTGAGTAATTCAATAGAACCGAGCGCGGAATTCTCGACAGGTCGATCGAGTTGTTCCGCCCGCACCGGTATCCGCTCGCGCAACCTCACATCCACTCCGGACTAGTCGGCAGAATCTCGATGTGTTGGCAAAGTAGAGCTCGTTGCGTCAAATTCGTTAATTTCAAAATCTAATGTGCCAGCACGATCCGCCAGCGCACATTGATACACATCGAATTTCGGCGGTGGGAACTGATCCCGAAGAGCCTTTGCATACAGAGGCTGCGGCTCGACCAGCAGCGCGGGCTTCACTCCTCAAAGTCGTTCGATTGCAGAAGTGAAATGACCCTCATGGGCTCCGACATCAATGAGCGCGATTGGCCTGTTCTCAAACAAGTACTTACCAAGTGCAAAGGGCACATTCGCAGTATTTTATGAAATCCCTATCCGCCGATAGAGTCGCCGTAGTAAAGGCTCTCTAATAAATTTAGGGATCATCACGGATTCGGTTTATAGTTCACTAAATACAATGGTAATCGATTAGATCCGAGTCCCCATCCCTGGCTTACCTGTCGCCTTCCAAAACCGTTGGAAGGCCGCTCGATATCAAAGCTGATGCAGGCTTCAACGCGGTCAAAGAACTCGGCGAATGGTATCGTGAGATCCAAGCTTATTTGATAGGATCCGTTCGCCAATGTTTCTGTGGGAAATGCAACAATAAACTCATTTTTACCAGGGCAGAGGTCCAGCATTTGTGCTTCATCCAATGTTCCCAAGGAACCAAAACTTACTGGGGCATTTAAATGATCTTGCAGCCTGAAATCCAGAGCAACACGCCTTTGTTTCGGTGACTGGATGACAATCCTAAGCGAGGTAGCCCCGTCACCTTCAACTAATTTCCCATTTTGGCTTAATTCGACACTCAAGATACTTGGCCGGTCCTCATTTATATTATGTTGCCGAACAAAGGAATCGTTCCGAGAATTGTGAAGCATGTAGGCCTGCATTACCTCCGAAGTACTACCGGTAATTTCGACAATTCCCTGCCGGAGTAGAACACCGCGCCCGCAGAGATTTTGTACTATCGTCATGTTGTGACTCACAAACAATACCGTTCTCCCACCATGCGCCACATCCTTCATTTTGCCCAAACACTTTCTTTGAAATTCTGCGTCGCCGACCGCCAGCACCTCGTCGACGATCAGTATTTCCGGTTCGAGATGCGCGGCCACAGCGAATGCCAGCCTTACATGCATCCCGCTGCTGTAGCGTTTCACCGGCGTGTCTAAGAATTTCTCCACCTCCGCAAAGGAAACGATCTCGTCGAACTTTTGCCGGATCTCG
>CANIZL010000093.1 GCA_947471985.1 Verrucomicrobiota bacterium
CCCTACGGGTTCAGCACGGCCCGGTAGGCCGCGCCTCCCGTCAGCGGGAACTCCAAGACAAAAGGCACGTTCTGAGTGTCCCACAACGTCCACTGCTCCAGATCCACCGACCGCTGCACTTGAGCCGAATGTCCCGCCGGTCCTTGGATCATCCAGCGGTAACTTCCTCCACCGCTCCGCTCCAAGGCCTCGAATCGCAGTGGGAGATCGTAGGCCCGAAAAGCCGGACCCAAGCCGTCGGCTCCTGCGGTGCCCCCGGCATAAAGCGCCAATTTCCCCAAAAAGAGCGTCCTCACCGACGTCGCCAGCGTCCCCTCGTCCGCCCCGGGAAATCCCGGCCGGACTTGGGGCGCTTTCAGCCGCACATCCAGCGCCGCCAGTCCCGGCCGGGCCGCGCCACCCGCTTGGGTAAAAGCCCCGCCGGCATACAGGACGTCATCGCCCTGCGCCAACGCGCGGACGGTTCCATCCGCCGTCGCCACCCAACCCGTCACCCGTCCCCGCAATCGATCCACGGCGGCCAACCGGTCACGCGGATGACCCTGGATCGTCCGGAATTCACCCCCCACAAACAAAGTCGTCCCCGAGCCCGCCAGCGCCCAAACCGGTCCGTCCGTCGAACAGTCAAAAGCGGTGGGCAAGCCGGTCGAAACATCGACTTCCGCCAGATAGCCCCGGTTTACCCCATGCAGCGTCGTAAAATCGCCCCCGAGATACAGGCCCAGCGGATCCGGATGAATCACCCGGATGACCCCGTTCGGACGCGGTTCCCAGGGCAGGAGTTGCCCCGAGTCGGATTCAACGGCCGCAGCGAAAGCCCGCGGGAGACCGGCTACCTGAGCAAAAGCACCTCCGAGGTAGAGTCGATTCCCGACCCGTAGGAGCGCCAACACCGGACCCTCCACCGCGGGATTGAAAGCCGTCGGATGCCCGTCGGGATCCACCGCCGCCAAGTTGCGCCGACTTTGCCCGGCAAGGTTGGAAAAGCTGCCACCGACAAACACGCCATCCGTCCCGGCCGCCAAGGAATAGACCACCCCGTCACACTCCGGATTCCACGCCGTCACGCCGCCCGTTCGCAAATCCAGCGCCGCCAATCCCCGCCGCGGCTGTCCCCCGAATTTCGTAAACTCGCCGCCCAAATACAGGATGCAGTCACGCTCCAACACCGCATTTACGGGCCCCTCCGCCGTGGGATAATCACTTCGTCGCCCCGGCGCGGCCATCACCCGCGGGGGCGGAATATTGCCCGGCTCGACCACGGCAATCCGCAGAGTGGTGGTCGTCGTAGCCCCCGCATTGTCCCGCACCTTGGCCGCGATCTGGTACTCGCCCGGCGCGGGCGGAGACCACACATAGCGATAGGTCGGACCGGCCGCCCCCTGAAACGAAACCAACGGCGCGTCATTCGCGGACAAGTCCACCCGAACCGTCTGCCCATCTCGATCCGCTGTCGTCACCACCAACGGCACCGGCGTCCCGGCCAGCAACAGCGCGCCGTCGAAGGGATCCTCGAAGTCCGCTGTCGGCGGAAAATTGCTCGCCAAAAACGTCACCACCACCCGGTTGCTCGAGACCGTCGATGCCCCCTGCCGGTCAATGACCCGGGCCACAAAGGGATACTCGCCCGGAAACGTAATGGGCAGGGTCAGAGTATACGGTGGATTCGTCACCAAACCGATGGGGCTCTGAAAGGAATGGCCGATGTAAAACTCCACCCGGTCGATCGCCCCATCGACATCCTCCGCCTCCGCCGTCAGCGTCACCGACTCGCCCACGGCGTAACGTCCTCCGTCCAGCGGACTCGTCAGCACCACTTGGGGGGCCGCATTGGCTTCGGGTTGGCGCACCACAATCTGCACGTCCGAGGAATTCACGGAATCGCCCTTGGCATCGTACGCATACGCCGTCAGCCCATAGCGCCCTGCCACCAGATTGCTGAGCGTGGTGGCGAACGGTGCATTGGACACCGTGATCAACGGATTCGGGGGCAGATAGAAGGAGACATACGCCGGGGGCGGCGTGAAACCCACCAGGCTCACCGTGACCGGAATGATCGCGCCATGGGCGAAGCTGCTGTCCGTCGCCGGTGTCGTCACTGTGATCGTGGGCGGGGCGGCGATCTGCCAGCGCGCCAATCCGGCAGCGGGTTGTCCGCCCGCCGAACGGAAGGATCCACCAAGGAAAAGCGTGTTAAAATGAACCGCGAGCGCCCGCACCGGCCCATCCGTGCCGCTCCCCAAAGCGGTGAATCCGGAGCCATCCCAACGGGCAATATTGAACATGCCCGGGACGCCGCCCGCCGCGGTGAATTCGCCGCCCACATAAATTTCTCCACCCCGGGCGGCCAGGGCCCGGACCGTTCCCGTTACGCCATTGCCTTCGGCAGTGACCAACGGGAACCAGGCGGTACCATCCCAACGGGCCAAGGACGACGCAGTTTTCCCGCCCGCCCGATCAAAGCGACCACCCACGTAAAGATCCGAGCCTACGCGCAAAAGCGCATGGACTTCGGGCGTCCCGGTCGGGTTGGACAAATCATCAATGCCGGCGCCGAGCGCCGACCACGATTGCGCCGCACTATCCCAACGCGCCACCCCATGGGCCGGCAGTCCGCCCGCCGTGGTAAACGCGCCGCCCACCCAGACGTGGTTACCCTCGATCAAGATCGCATGCACCGGTCCATTCAGGCCCTGCCCCAGCGGCGCCCACACCGAGCCGTCCAGGTAGGCGATATTCTGCGCGGCCACGCCACCCGCCGCGGAAAAATCGCCCCCCACATAAAACCGTCGATCATCGCCGACGGACGCAATCGTCCACACCGACGGGTGATCTCCGTCCATTCCGCCGAGGTTCGTGTGCCAATCGAGCCCGTCGGTCTGGGCAAAACCCTGCACCGGCTCGCCCGCGGCGCGGGTGAAATCACCCCCCACCAGGATACGGTATTGGGCGCTGGCCAACGTTCGAATCACTCCGTCCACGCCCGCCCCCACGGCCAACCAGCGTGGATAGGTGACGCCGGAAACCGCCAGGCCATTGGCCAGCGCGCCCGCAACCCGATCAAATTGGCCGCCAATATAGAGATTGTTATTAACGACCTCGAGCGCGTGAACTTCTCCCTTCACTCCCTGCCCCAGGGACGTGAAGGAATTTCCGCCATCCCAGTACGCCACGTGATTTACCTGCACGCCGGCAGCCAGGGTGAAATCCCCCGCAATCACCACACTGCCGCCGGAGCTGGCGGCGATCAGTTCGACGTCCGTCGGCCCTTCCAAATCGGTACTTAGCGGCGACCAGCGTTGGAGTTCATAATCCCATTTGGCAGTGCCGCTGACGGGTGTCGTACCGGCCAGCGAAAAAGTACCCGCCACCGCGAGCAGGGAGCCACCCCGCAGCAAGCCGCGAACGACTGGTGACGCTCCCCCCGAGAGGCCTGCACCAAAACCCGACCAAACCTCGCCGTTCCATTGCGCGATGTTGGCCGCGGGTACGCTCCCGGCGATTTGAAACTGCCCAGCCACCGTCAGAACCTGATCCACCCAAGTAAGGGCGTTCACCCGCCCGGGGATTGGGGTTACCGCGTTGGTCACAGCGACGCCACCTCCCACTGCCCGCCACGCGGTGCCGTCCCACCGGGCGAGACTCGCTGCTGGAACGTTCCCGGCGCGGGTGAAGCGACCGCCGACAAAAAAAGATTCCCCGGTTTCAAACACCAGGGCGGAAACCTCCCCATCGACCCCCACGGCCGACGCGTCGCCAAACGTGGACCACGCGGTTCCATTCCATTGGGCGATACCATTGGCCGTCTGCTGACCGGCGGTGGCAAATTTTCCACCCACCAAGAGGGTCAACCCGGAAGTCGTAAGCGCGGCGACCGGCCCGGAAATGCCGCCCCCGAGGGACGACCATTTCGCGCCATCCCACGCAGCAATATTCTGCGCCGCGTTCGTGCCGGCCCGGGTGAAGGATCCGCCCGCATAAACCAACCCATTGTAATCGCCGGCGAGAGAGCGCACCGGTCCATCGATGCCCTCACCCACCGGGTACCACCGATGACCATCGAAGCGCGCCACGTTGCGGGCGGGCACGCCCCCGGCGTGAGTGAATTGTCCGCCGACGTAGAGATTCGTGCCCTGAGAATAAGAGGCATAGACAGGCCCATCGACGCCCGGCGGGCAGAAGTCCGGCTGCCATTGGGAATCCGGTAATGCGGACGCCAGAAGGCCGTGCGCGCTGAGACACCCCAATAAAACGACCCGCAACCAAAAATGGAATACGCCCTCCATGACGGCGGCAGCCTACCCGTCGGTCACGCGCTGTACCAGCCCGCAAAGCGGCTCGCAGAGCCGCGCTCCGGGCCGTGCGTCACAAAAGGAAGGGTGATTTTTCTTCACAAACCTACCGTGCGGGCGCTTCCGAGCGGGAGGCTACTGCACGGCGGGCGAAAACGCCGGATCAATGCGTTGAAGCACCTCGATTGCCGCCTGCCGGATGGATTCATCAGCATCGGCCAGGCAAAGCCGGACAGGAGCCCGGAAGTCGGCGGGGGAAATTCGCGCCCGGGGCTCGACATTGACCGTGGCCGACCAACCGAGAGCCCACACGGTCCGCCCCGGCTCCACGTGGGTTTCCCATTCCGATTGCAACTCGGCGACATGGAGCAACGCGAGCCGTCGCAGATTAACGTCGTGGGCCGTCAAAGCCGCCTCGGGATCCAGGTCGGTCAAAGCATCCGCCGCCCGCTGCCGGATCCAGGGGTCGGGATCGTTCAGGCTGGCTTGCAATGCCGGATTAAAACTCCGCCCCGCGGACCCAAAGGACCGGAGCAGTTCCGTGATATACCAGCGCCGGGTGTCCAGCTTGGCCGTCAGGTTCGCCAGGATTCCCGGCGCGTAATACTCGGGATGCCCCCCGAAACGGCAGACCGCGTGGACCGCAGCCGCGCTTATCTCCAGGTCGGGATTCACCAGACACTGCGCCAAATGCGGTAGCGGGGGGACCGTGGAGCGCGGATCCGATATAGGGATACCCAGCTCCCACCGTAAGGCCGACACCCGTTCGCGAGCCGAAAACGCCGGGTCATCGGCCATTTGAACGCGAGCCGCAATTCCGTCCGGACCGCACCAAGTCGAGGCGAGAAGGAAGGTATAACATTCCGGGAAGGCCATGTCAGAATCCGACCGGCGGGGTTCCCAGATATCCTCTCGCGACACTTCCCCTAGAAGGATCAGGCCGACCATGCCGACGTGCCTTGCATCCGGCCCGGGCGAGCCGGAAAGTTTCTGACGCAGCCAGAGCAGCCCGGGCCAGTCACCCAGTGCCCCCAGCCACGCGGCACAGCGCAACTTCCACGCTGGCAGACGGGAATGGATCCGCGACCGCAGGAACGGCAGCGCGGGTTTTCCGATCCTGCGTATCGCCACCAAAGCGTGGGCATGCTCCGCCCTTTGCCAGCGCCGAGCATCTTCGGCCAGTGACTCCCGCAGGAACTCATTCACATATTGAGTCGATGCGCCATTCGGGAGGCGGGTGAAAGTTCGATCGGGGTTCGGTCGCAGGTGCTCCGGCAGCATCGAAACCGGAGCGGTCGGAGCCTGGGTATACGGACAATGCTGGCTGTCACAACTGCGCAGATAAATCTCGACCCATTCCTGGAGGGAGCGCCCTTGGTACTGCGGTTCACGTCCCAGCCACCACACCGCCACCGCCAGGAAAATCCCGACGGCCAGACAGCACGCCCAATACCATCGCCTGCGTTGCACGGACGTCGATACACCCGCTGTCACCGTTGAGCAAACCGACGCCCAGGGAAACCCTGCCCCTCCCACCCCGCTTCTTTCCCTGCTTTGCTGTTTGAACCCCGACTTCCGGGCCTATTCTCGGGGCTCAAATTTATGAGTGCACCCGTCCGCAAGGCTTCCGGGCAGTTATTGGTCGTGGGGATCTTTCTCGGCATCCTTGCCATCGCCGCCGGCGCATGGTGGGCGCTGCGGGGATCCGAACGCGGCGCCGAGGATCAGTTCGTCACCTTGATGAACTCGGGCAAAACCTACGGCAACAACGGCGACACCGCCCGCGCCCTCGAATCCTTCCGGCGATCCCTCGCCCTCAATCCGCAGAATCCCGACGTCCATCTCAATCTCGCCGCCGCCCATCTGCTCGCCAACCAGCCCACCGAGGCTGCCGTCCACGCCACCGAAGCTACGCACCTCGAACCCAACGGTGCCGCGGGACATTTCCTCCTCGGCTGCGCCCTGCTCCGACAGAATCAATACAGCAACGCCGTGCAGTCGCTGCAGATTGCCAAGGACATTGATCGGTCCATCAATCCGATCAGCTTTCAATTGGGCCGCGCCTATGCCGGCCTGGCGCGATTCGAAGACGCCGCCGGGCAGTTCGCCGAGGTCACGCAGTTCGAGACCAATCACTCCTCCGCGTACTATCAGTTGAGCCAGGCCCTGCTGCGCACGGGTAAACCCGAGGAAGCCGCCCGGGCCCTCGCCACCCATCAGGCCATCAATGCCGGCAAACCCCAGCCCGCCGATTCACCGTCCCGCTATGAACAATGCGTTTACACCGAGTTCCGCGCGCCCTTGGTGCTGGAACAGCCGCCCATCGACGGCATTGCGGTGACCTTCTCCGACGAAACCGCGAAGGTCTTCGGCGAAGCGGCGACCCGCTTCCATGGGCCGCTGGGCGTCTTCGATCATGCGCACCAGGGGATTTATGACCTGCTGGCGTTGTCCGGCGACGCGGGGCCGCAGGTGCTGTTGAATCGTCCCGGCGGCTTCGAACCGAAAGGCGAACCGCTCGCGACCGCCGCCGGCAAAAAGCTCGTTACGGCCTTTGTGGGCGACCTGAATAATGACGGCGTGGCCGACGCCATCCTCAGCGGGCCGAACGGCACCGTGGTCCTGCGTTGCGCCACCAACGGCACCCTGACGGATGTCTCCCGACTCAGTTCCAGCGGCGGACAATCGTTCACCAGCGTCGTCCTGGCGGACCTCGAATTCACGGGCCGTCTGGGCGTCGTGGGTGCGACGGCGGGCAGCGGACAGGCCCGGTTCCTGCGCGGTTCGGGCAATTTTCTCCTGCGCGACACCAATCAGACCTTCTATGCCGGCATCACCAGTGCGTCCCAGGTCGTGGTGGATGATTGGAACAACGACGACCTGCCGGACGTCCTCCTGACCCGCGTGGGTCAGCCGCCCGTGGTGCTCGCCAATCTGCGCGGCGGCAAGCTGGCCGCCCCGGTCACCCCGCCCGAGTGGCCGGTCGCCAACGCCCTCACCGTGGGCGACTTCAACAATGATTTCCGCGCCGACACCGTGCTCGTCACCGACAAGTCCATCGAGGTCTTCTACGGGGGACTCAAAGACCCGCGGCGGCTGCCCCAGATGAAGAATGGAATCCGGGGCATCCGCGGGATCGACTATGACAATGACGGCTGGGTGGATCTGGTCGCTTGGGGCGAAGACGGCCTGCATATCTGGCGGAACCGCGGACGCCTGGGTTTTCACGAAATGACGACGGCCTTGGGCCTCGCCGGATTGAAGGATGTCCGGTATCTGGTAGCGGCGGATTTCGATCGCGATTGCGATACGGATTTCATCGTGGACGTCGGCGGCTCGCTGCGGTTCCTGCGCAACAACGGCGGCCACGCGAATGTGCAATTGAAGCTCGGCCTGATTGGCAATCGTTCCAACAAGAGCGGACTCGGCGTCAAGGTCGAGGCGGCGGCGGGCAGTTGGCGCATCCTGCGCAGCGTGCCGCAACTCCCGGCGGAGATCGGCCTCGGACAGCACACCAAATTGGACGCCCTCAATGTGCATTGGTTCGACACCCGCGTGAACGGCATTGATGTCACGGTGGATTGCCGGGCCCCGGTACCCGCCATTGAAATCTTCAGCGACAGCACCGGCTCGTGCCCGAACCTCTATGTCTGGGACGGCGCCCGGTATCGGTTCGTCACGGATTTGCTCGGCGGGGCGCCCTTGGGATTGCCCGTGGCGGCGGGGCATTACATCGAGGCGGATCCGGAAGAAATCGCCTGGGTCGGCTCGGCGGATCAGGTGGGCGTCCGCCAAGGGCGCGTCTCCCTGCAGATCACCGAGGAATTGCGCGAAGTGCTCTACCTGGACTCGGCGGAACTGTTGGTGGTGGATCGCCCCGGGTCCGCCGAAGTACACACGTCGAGCCAATTGCGGGCGCGCGGACCCTTCACCAAACCCGCGCTGCTCGGGGTGGAGCACCTGCGGCCGCCGCTGCGGGCCACCACGCTCAATGGGGTCGACGTCACCCTGGCCCTGGCAGCGGTGGACCAGATCAAGGTATCTCCCGAGCAACTCCGCGGGGCCCAATTCCGCGGGCTCGCCGAGCCGCACGGAGTGGTTCTCGATTTTGGCCCGGAAGCACTGGACCCCGCGAAACCGCTGGTCTTGGTGTTGAACGGATGGTTGCGTTTCGGCGGTGGCATGGCCAACATCGGCGGCTCGCAACGCGACGACTTCCCGTTTCCCTTCCCGGTTTTGGAAGGCGAACGGGCCGACGGCTCGTGGGTAAAGCTCAATGTCCCCCCAGCCGCGCCGGCGGGCAAAACGAAGTCCATCGTCATGGACCTGGCCGGGCAGCTGTCGCCGGGGATGCGCCGACTGCGCCTGACCCAGGCTTTTGAAATCCACTGGGATCGCATCGCCCTGGGGGAACGAACGGTAGCGCCGGTCGTCACAACGATCCGGCCCAGCAAAGCCGACTTGCATTTCCGCGGGTACAGCGCCTTTGCGGATCTGCCGCTGACCGAACCCCCGACACCCGTCTACGAGCAACTGGTTCCGCGGGCACACTGGACGCATACACCGAGTGGTTGGGCGACGCGGTACGGTCCGGTGGAGGAATTGGTGACCGCGGAGGATCAGGCGCTGTGCCTGGTGGCGGGCGGAGACGAATTAACGCTGGAGTTTTCCGTGACGGAACTACCCGCGGTCCAAACCGGCTGGGTGCGCGACTATTTCCTGCGAACGGTGGGCTGGGACAAGGACTCGGATTACCACGTGGCGGCGGGAACCACCATCGAGCCGCTGCCCTGGCGGGGAATGGATGACCAGAAGTACGGCCAGGAAGCCCGCCCCCCCTTCCCCTCGGACGCGCTGCACCGGCGATTCAACTCCCGCTGGGTGGGACCCAATACCCTGGCCCGGCGTCAATCCGCCAGCCGGACGCGTTGACCAAAGGGCATTTCTCCCCGAACATGGCCGGGAATGTCTGCCGGTACCATGACCATTGATCAGACCATACCCAAGGGGGGTGGCGGTCTAGGACAACGACTCACTTCGAATTGGGCCTTCACCTGCCTCGAGGCGGTTTTGTGGGTTTGGTCCATCGCTGTTTGTGTCCCCTACTGGATACGGGACGACAATTATGCGTATGGATGGGTCGTGCCGTTCCTGATGTTTTTCTTCCTCTGGCGCCGACTCGGGGCGCAGGACCGGGAATTCTGGCCGGAGTGCGCGGCGACCGCGAAGAACGCACGGACGCTGAATCCATGGTTGCTGGCCTTGGTCGGGGTGGCCTTGTTTCCCACCGAGGTGCTACGGGCGGAATACCATCAGTCCGGCGCCGTCCTCTGGGGCATCAATCTGGCCAAAGTGATTTTTTCCATGGCGGGCGCGTGGTGGCTGGGTGGACGTCGACTCTGGGTCCTCACCCTGTTCCCGTTGGTCTTCTTTCTAACGGCCGTCCCCTGGCCCAATGCGATTGCGCACCCATTGACCCAGGGGTTGATGATGCAAGTGGCGACGGTGGTGCGGGAAATCATGCTGTGGTGCAACGTGCCACTGGAGCAGAACGGCGGCGTTCTCCTGACCAGCAACGGTCCCGTGGGCATTGTGGAAGCCTGCTCCGGCATCCGCTCACTGCAGTCAGGCCTGATGGTCAGCCTGGCGGTGGGTGAACTCTTGTGGCTGTCCCGCGGTCGGCGAGTGGGGTTGGTGATCGCCGCCATTCTCATGGCGCTGCTCAGCAACCTCGTCCGAACCTTCACCCTTTGCTGGATCATGGAACACAGCGGGTCCGTCGCCATGCACCATCAGCATGACATGGTCGGCAACATCGCCATGTGGACCTACTACGCCCTGATCTTTGGCGTGGGGAAACTGCTGGCGATCGGCGTGGAAGATCCCTGGCCGCGGACCGACGTCGGCAGCTGGTCGGAGCGGGTCGGTGCCCTCGCGTGGGCCAACGTGCCAAATTTCCGCCCACTGTTCGCCACCACCCTCGCGTGTTTCCTCGGCGTCCACGCCTGGTATTGGGTGCTCTCCTGGACCGCCAACCCGCAAACGTCACCCCTCTTCCGCGCCAAGCTGGAAGAAGGCTCCGGAAACCAAGCCCGGCCGATCGATGAAACCGTCGCCCGACAACTGGGCGCCGATGTGAACGAAAGTTTCCGCCGGACGGTTTCCGACGCACCCCTGGGATTTGTGGATGCGTACCACCTGTTCTGGAAGCCAGGACCCATGAGCCGGTTGGCGCTGCACCACCGCCCGGATGCGTGCATGCCCGGACAGGGTTGGAAAATTGTCGGAACGCCGGAAACCATCCAGGTGCGCATGGGGAAGGAAAACTTGGATTTTCTGGCCTTCAACTTTGAGCGGGAAGGCTGGAAGGGATTGCAGCTCTGGGGCGTCTGGCGGGACGGGCGCTCGGTACCCTTCGATTTCCATAAATCCTTCTCCGGGCTGCCGGAAGTCTTCAAGCCCTGGCCCAGCAACCGCCACCTGCTGGGGGTGGAATTGGTTTCGTGCTTCGTGCCCTACAAACCCGAGCAAACCCTCGATCCGCATCTGCTGGAAAAGATCCTGCCGCAGATGTTTGATCGGAAGGATTCGCCGCCTGCGAAATGATCCCACCCGTCCGCGTTTATATCCCTCTTATTGGCGCCGCCGCCTACCCCGCCCAACGGCGGGTAAGGGCGTCGCCATCGCAAACTCATGGATGACCAAAAAATAACCATCCTGCCCCGGGATACAGACGTCGATCCCTCACGGCGTCGCGGGCTCAGCCCCGACAAGATCCTCTTCTACATCGTCGCCGTTCTCGTGGTGGTCGGCATTGGCGGGTACTTCGGCGGGCGGAAGGTCTGGCAGGAATTGCGGATTCGACGGGCCCGGGAGCAGGCCTCCAAGGCGGAAGATTTCGTCCGGCAGGAAAATTTCCTGGAGGCCCAGCGTGCCGTCCGCACCGCCGTCAAACTGGCCCCAAACGACCCTGCCGTCCTGCGCATCACGGCCAATTGGTGCACCCTTACCGGCAGTCCCGACGGGTTCGTCTATTGGGATCGGCTGGCGCAATTCACACCGCCGACCCGCGGGGACCGGCTGAAGAAACTGGATCTGGCCCTGGCCCTCCAGCGTCTGGACATCAGCCGAGACCTCCTCAAGGTGCTGCTGACAGAAACCCCCAACGACCGCGAGGTCCTGGCGCGGGCCGTAATGCATCACACCCTGACGGGCCTGACGGAAAACGCCGTCCAAGCCGCCCGCATCGCGGTGGCGACGTTGCCGTCGGATCCCCAATTGCAATTCCTGTTGGGCAAACTCCTCCTGGAAACTTCCGATCGATCCTCGCAGTCCGAGGCTCGCCGTTTGCTCTGGAACGTCGCCCTGGATAATTCCACGTGGCGGGATTCCGCCGTCGATTTGCTCGTTCGCAACCGCGATCTCACCGACGGAGATCGACTCCTCCTGATCCACTCGATCGAGGCTCGTACTCCCGTTTCCCTGGAGGACCGACTGCGGGTCCTGGACCTGCGATTACCGATGGTTTCGGATCGCGACCGGGTTTGGAGTCAGACCGATGACTTGCGAGCCCAGTACCCCGGCTCCACCAATCAAACACGCCTCGCCATCTGGCTGGCGATCGGCGGGGCCACGAACCGCTGCCTGGCCATGTTGCCTTGGGACGCCGTGGGCACCAATCAATACGCCGCCCAGGGAACCTTGGAAGCGCTGGCGCGATGCCAGGATTGGAACGGCATGCGGACACTGATTGAGCGCAAGCCGGTCGCCTTGCCCGCCTCCGCCCAGGAATCCGCCCGCGGCGTTCTGGCAACGACAACGGGGGCTGCCGCCGACGCCAATGGGTATTTTGCCAATGCCATCCAAAAGGCGGCGGCCAACCCGATGGAACTGATCCAGGTATCCGCCTACGCCGAACTCGCCCGACAGCCCGTTCTGGCCGCCAGCGCCTTGATCCGGGCGGTCGAAGTGAATCCGCTGCTAACCGTGCAACTCTGCCGCCACGCCCTGGCCCTGGTGCAACCCATCGAAGATTTAACCGTCGCCCGCCGCACGATGGAAAAGCTCGTCGACTATCTCCCGGGCGAGCCTTCGGTCCTGCTCGAACGCTCCTGGCTGGACCTGCTGTTCAACGAGCAAGTGGATCGGGCCCGCACCGCCCTGTCCCACATCATCGATCACCCGGCCGTGGGCCGGGAGGCGCGGGTGATGCTGGCTTTGGCCGATCTGAGACGGAATGACCCGGCCGGGGCTCTGAGCCGACTGGAGGCACTGGGAGTCGAACCGGCCACGCTGACGCCCCGCAGCCAGGCGGTATACTCGGCCGTACTCCTGGCCAACAATCAGCGCGAACCCGCACGCCGCCTGGTCGTGGGCATTCCCACCAACAAACTGCGCAAGAAGGAACTCGAACTAATCGCTCCGCTTCGGTAACGGATCGCTTTTTTTTACGTAGAGCAGCTTGATGCTGCATCGACCGCTCCTGCTCCCCACCGTCGGCTTCCTGGTGGGGATTGTCCTCGCAGAAATCGGCACAGTGCCCGTGTCAGTTGCCGGATGCGTGGCCGGTTTTTTCCTGCTGGGTCACGCTGGGGCTTTGGTCTGGCTGCCGGCCAGCCCTCGAAGCGGACGCTGGCTTACGCTGTCCTCGACGGCCGCCGCCCTCGCCCTGGGCCTGTTCGCTCAGCTTCTCGAACGAAGCTGCGATTCCCCAGCCAGCCTGCGGCGGTCCACGCCATCCATCCCGATTCTGGGGAGCCTGCGCGGTGAAATCGCGGAAACCCCCACGCTGCGACTCATCGAACGACACGGCCAGTTGGCCGCCAGCACCGTGGTGCGAATTCAGGCCTCAGCCTGGCGCCCCGAGAACGGGTCGTGGCAACCCGCCACGGGCGGTGCCCTCCTGACCCTCCGGGGACCGTTGCCAGCCGGAGCAAGTCGAGGAAGCTCCCTGGAAGCCTTCGGCACCCTGCGCCTGCCCGAGGCGCCGGAGGCCCCGGGCTTGTTTGACTATGCGGCTTTTCTCCGGTTTCAAAACATCCACCGGGTCTTCCGCGTGGAATCGACCAACGATCTACGAATCGCACCGCTTCCCGGCGGGCCGCCGTGGAGTGAAAAGTTTCTCCCCTGGGCCCACGCCACCCTCTCCCGCGGGGTGCCCGACGACGAAGCCACCCGCCTGCTCCGGGCGATGACCCTGGGATGGAAAACCCCTTTGAGCGGTGAAGTGGATGACGTCTTCATGCGGGCCGGCACGATGCATGTATTCGCCATCAGCGGACTCCACATCGCCCTGCTGATGGCCATGGTGATCCAGCTCTTTCGCGCCGTGCGCCTGCCCCGCCTGGCTGCCGGGGCACTCGCCTTGCCGCTGACGTGGGCCTATGTCGCCGCCACCGGCTGGCAGGCGTCGGCCGTCCGCTCCGCCATCATGGCCAGCGTGGTCCTCGTCGGCACCTCCCTCCAACGCCCGTCGGATCTCCTGAATTCGCTCGCGGGTGCGGCCGCCCTGATTTTGGTGAATGAACCGGGGCAGTTGTTTCAAAGTGGGTTTCAACTTTCGTTTGGGGCCGTTGCGGGGCTGGCCCTGCTCGTCCCGCCGATTGAGCACCATTTCCTGCGGTGGGTTCAGTTTGATCCCTGGATTCCGGATGCGCTGCGACCGCGCTGGCAACAGTGGCTGGCAGCGCCCCTGCGCGCCCTGGCCATGAATCTGGCCGTGGGCGCGGCCGCCCTGCTCGCCTCCCTGCCCCTGACCGTGCACCATTTCAACCTGGTCAGCCCCGTGAGTCTGCCCGCCAATCTGCTGGTCGTGCCGCTCAGCAGCCTCGCTCTCGCCGCCACCACCGCATCGCTGGCCGTCGCACCCCTGGCCCCTTGGCTGTCCGAAATCTTCAACGCCAGTGGCTGGCTTTGGATGCGGGGCATGATGGATCTCAGTCGCTGGTTCGCCACCTGGCCGGGCGGGTGGTGGTCCGTGCCCGCGCCAGCCTGGCCGTGGTGGCTGGGCTGGTACGGCGGATTGGCCTTGGGTTGGTATCATGTGTCACCCGCGCCCCAAGCCGCCACTGCGCCCGCACGAACGCCCCGTTGGCTGCACTGGAGTACCGTCGCCGTGGCGATCTGGGCCGGGGCCGCGGGATGGACCTGGTGGCGTTTCCGCCACACTCCCCGACTCTTCGTCTTTCGCAACGAACCCGCCCTCGTAACGCAGACGATCGATGGCACGACCTTGTTTGACGGCGGGCGTGCCGGGGCGGGTCGACGATTGATCCTGCCCTTCCTGCGTGCCCACGGGGTCAATCGACTCGACGTCCATCACATCAGCCAAGGGATCCAGCGCTTCTGCGGCTTGGCCCCGGAACTCCTGAACGATCTCCCACCGAGCGCCGTTTGGGTGCCCGCACTGGGCGCCAGCCGGCAACCCGCACTCCGACGCTACCTGACCAACCTGACCGAGCGACACATCCCCATCCACGTCCTGCAGGGCCGGTCGGGATTCGCCGGGTGGACGCTGCTGGCGCCGTTGGCGGGTCCGGCTACCCGATCCACGCGGGCCACCGATTTCGCCCCCGTACTGCTCGGGGAATTCTCCGGCGTTCGCGTGCTGTGGCTGGGCGGCATCAGTGCCCAAGTCGCCGCCGAACTCCTGACTCAAACCAACGAATTACGAGCGGAAGTCCTCATCACCGTCGCCACGGCCGGGATCAATCCATTGCCCCCGGAATTGCTGGCGGCCGTAAAGCCCCGCCTGGTGGTCGTCCAGACGGCGCTCTTCCCGACCGCCGCCCGGATTACTCCCGAAATACGCGCCCGTCTCCATGCTGCCCCCTGCCCCGTCCTGCTTACCGACGAAAGTGGAGGGGTGAGTTTGGCATTCAACGCCGGCCAGGTGCAGTGGAAAACGTACGGCGCCCCCGAACGGAGGGAGGTTCCGCCGCCCTCCTTTCGAGCGCCGGTCCCCGATCCACCCAATCTCCCCAGACTTGAAGGTTCCGAGCCGGAGCCGGAACCCGTGCGCGGCGACTAGCCGGAGCCATCGACTGCTCCGGCGTCCGCACACTGCGCCCCAGAGTGGACTTGCCTATCAAACGTTCTCATCAGCGAAGTCCCACACCCAGGGGAAGCCATCATTCCGGTTGCCTACATGGCCGGCGTTGACGACACAAAGCAGGCCCTGAAACTCCAGGGCACCTTGCTTATGGATTTCCGAAATTTTCTCCGCCGATTTGCCGTGAGCCTGTCGCTGGCCACCGCCGGCGTCGCTCTCGGTCAGGCTCCGACGATCGTCACCGACGCCGAATCGGTCACGACCTACACGGGCTATCCCGCCACTCTCCGGCTGACGGTGGCGTCGACCAATAGCGCTCCGTCGTTCCAATGGTATCTGGCCGGGGTCGGCGCGTTGCCGGGGTCGTTCACCAATGTTTCCGGCGCGACCAATGCGACGCTGTCGTTCACCAAGCTGGCGCTCGCGAACAACGGTGCCTACTACGCCATCATCACCAACCGCAGCGGTGCCGTCACCAGCGCGCCGGTCAATCTGTTCGTCCTGGTTCCGCCCCAGGCCGCGGTGAATTTCGGCGAACTTACCACCCCCACCCCGGACACCGCCGCCGTCCAAATCAGCTACGCCAGTCAGGGCACGGAGACCAACGTGTCGTTTTCCGTGTCGTTTGACGGAGCCGTCCTGACCGACCCGGTTTTTGAAGTGGCGCCGCGCGTGGAGCTGCCGGACGCGCCGGCGGGAACCACTTTTGGCCAGGCTGCCGACAGCGTCGCCATCACCGTCAGCCATACGTCGAGCACCGACGGGCCGATTGATGCGCTGGGGATCAATTTGAATCTCGACCACGGCCGGGTCTTTGCGGCGGGCGAGCGGGTCATGGGCACGCTGCGCTGGCGGGTGGCGAGCGAGCGGAGCGCCTACGCCGGCCGCTTGGGGTTTGCCAATGGCCCCAGTCTCTTGAAGGCCCGCTCGATCACCAACGGAGTTTACCTCGACCTCGTCGCTGGCCAGGCCCCGCCGGTGCTCCTCGGCCGCGATAGCGTCCCGCATCTGGATCGGCAAACCGGGCTCTATCTCCAAACCCTGACCGTGGCAAATCCGGGTTATGCCGTCCTGACCAATGCCCGCCTCACCGTTGTCTCCCTGCCGGTGGATTCCCAAGCCAATCAAATCGTGGTCTACAATTCTCCGGGCCGCATCGGCGCCGGCGCCATCATGGATATCGGACTCCTGCCCGCCGGCGGCCTCCGCCCACTGACGCTCGAATACTTTGTGCCCAATCATGCGGGTTGGCCGACGCTCGGCAGCACGCCCATTCTGCCGGAGTTTTCCACCGGCTCGGTTCTCCCGCCCGGCCGCACCACCCCCGCCGCCGTCGTCCTGGCGGACGCCAAGGTCCGGGTCACCCGCCAATCCGCCATTCCCAATGCCGGATTCTCCGGGGTTCTGCTCGATTTCCCCACCCAAACCAACCGCGTGTATTACGTGCAGTATTCGGCGCAGCCGGATTTCACCCACACCAATGATGTCCGCCTGGTTCTGCCCCCGGTACCGGGCACCGGCAGTACCGTGCAATGGCTCGATAATGGTCCGCCCAAAACCGAGTCCTTCCCCGCGGACACCGCGAATCGCTTCTACCGCATCCTTGAGGTCCGTTAAACTCTCCCCACGCTTCACCATGAATTCCTTTTCCCTTCGTTCCGCGGTCCTGACGGCCCTGGGCATCGGCTCATTAATCACCACGGCAGCCCCGGGGTTGCTGGCTCAATCACCGCAACTCGAAGAACTTTCTCCGGAAACCGGTTGGTTCATCCGCCTCGGCGGCTTCGTCCGGACCGGCGCCAAAATGTCCCTGAAGGATCTGCAGGCACCGTCACCCGCGCTCGGCACCCCGGGCACGGGCTTCACCTACGACAATGGTTTTGTGAAACCTGATGCCAGCGGCAGTGCCACCGATACCTATAACTGGGGCTATACCGGCGGCGCTTCCGAAAGCCATGCCTCCGCACCGCAGTATGTCGCGGGAGGGACGACCCTGAATTTCCAGCACCTCGCCAATGGGGCCCGCGTCGGCAGCGTGGATCTGGGGGATCAGAGTCTTTTTGGCGGCCAAATCACCAGCGGCTTCGAAATCAGCCGCTTCAAGATTGGCCGCAAGGAAGTGAAGTGGGGCTTCGAGGCCGGTTACGCCTATTCAACGGTTTCCGCGAGCGCCAACGCTCAAGCCCAGTCCGCCAATGCCACCCTGACCACGGATGCCTACTCCCTGCTGGATGGCGGCGGGGTTCTGGTACCGCCCCAGGCGCCGTTCATTGGCAGTGCCGGGGGCCCGAACTTCCTGCTGCCCCGCACTCCGGTCTCCAGCACCAGCATCACCGCCGCCAGCACCGCTTCGCTCACGGCGGCCATGGACGCCAACGTCCACTCCCTGCGCGTCGGTCCGTGGTTTGAACTTCCCGTAGGTAAACGCACCTCCGTGAGCTTCAGCCTCGGCTACGTCACCACGCTGGCCGATGCGGAGCTGCGCCTGACGGAAAGCACGGTCTACGCGGGCAACGCCATCCCCGGACAGAATCTCGGCACGACCAGTTATCGCCGCAGCGAATGGGTTCCCGGAGCCTACGCCCAACTGCGGGCCACCTACATGTTCACCAAGATGATTGGCGCCTACGTCGGCGCCGAAGTGCAGTGGAACAAGGACATCCACTTCGTCGCCCGCAGTCGCGAGGCGGACCTGCGATTTGGCGCCACCTTCGGCGGTGTGCTCGGTCTGAATCTCAGCTTCTAAGGGCCGGCCCGCAGTGGGCACCCGCCCAAGCACCCGGGCCCGGCCACTTTTGGCCGGGCCGCAGCCTCCCATCCAATGCCCCTCGTGAAACTCCTCGGAGCGCCCAAACCATCCACCGGAAACGGTCGACGGACTTTCATAATCCTGGCGACCGTCGTGAGTCTGGCAGCGACGAGCGCTTGCCGGAGCGGGGCACCCTCGCCCAAGAAGAGTTCACCCGCTCCCACGCCGGTCCGCATGGAACCTTTGGATGCTTCCGTGGGCCGGGTCGTGACCGTCAATCCCACGCTGCGATTTGTCGTCGTGGACTTCTCTCTGAGCCGAATGCCCCAACCGGGGGATCGTCTGGAACTTTCCCGCGCCGGCACCGTCATCGGTGAACTCAAAACCGGTTATCACGCCCGCGCCAATACGCTCATCGCCGATATCCTGAGCGGCACTCCCGAGGTCGGCGACGAGGCCCGGCCGGTGCGTCCCTGACCGCCCCTTCAGCGTTGCAGGTCGGCTTCGGTGAAAATGGCCCGCCGGACCACCTTTCTTTCGTCCGAGGTAAACACCACGTGAATCCGGCCGTCCCGCGTCTGAATGGCCATCGGATAGCCGTAGTCGCCCCCCGTCGCTGAAAGCAAATCCCGTCGCGGCAGAAAAGTCTGCGCCCCATCCACGGACAGCGCCACACTGAGCGGAGTGCGATCGGAAAAACTGTGATTGTAAACCAACACGTGGTGACCGCTGGCCAGGCGGAGAAAATCCACCGCCGCATTCGGGTTCGGAAAATTGGAATCGACACCCGGGGACCACGTCCGCCCGCCATCGGTGGATTCCGTCCGCACCATCCATCCATCCAAGCGCCCGGAGTAATCCCCGCCGCGACGGCAGTAGGCCACCAAGTGTTCCCCCGCGACAACCGCCGGAGCGGGCTGAATATTCCCCAGGCGCGAACGCACCCGATTGGACTCCGTCCATTGCCGGGTGGCCGGGTGATAGCGGAGAAAGAACGAGGTGCAATCCGGGCTGGTGGATTCCGGATCCGTACCCACCTCGTGGTAAACGGGCAGGAGATAATCCCCATCCGGGAGAACGATGGGCCGATTTCGCACCATGGTGCCGGCTTCGAACGTCAACTGAAAGGATTCGGACCAGGTCTTCGCGCCGTCCCGGGAGATCTTCGCGGTGATGCGGGAGCTATCCCAAAGCTCCCCGTACCGTGTGACGTAAAACAGCCAGACCACGCCGTCGGGTGCCTGCCAAACCACCGCATTGCCGAGGGCGTAAAAGGGATTGCGGGCGAGCACCACGGGAGGGGTCCAATGACGGGCGCCGCGCCCAAGTCGCGAACCAAAAACCGCGGCCGCCGAATCCTTGTACTCACCCCTTCCGCTAAAAAACACCACGAACAGATCCCCGTTGGTCAGCTCCGTGATTCCCGCCGGATGTTTGTAATCCCCCGTGGAAACCTCCGGTCCAAACAGCCGTTCGATGCGGGGCTCCGCCCGCGCGAAATGCGATGTGCTGAGAATCAGTCCAATCCAGAAGAGAACGACACCACCGCCAGGGCGAAGCATGCGCGGACGTAATCGCCATCGGCCCGGGGCGCCATCAATTTCATGGCCTCCCCTGGCGTGGGTGTGAGCGAGCGCAGGGCGGAGAAACCGACAAATTCCCTCGGACTATTTGACCGGCGCCACAACCGGCGCTTCGCCCGGAGCGTACGCCGCCGGAATTTCCGGAACGATACTGGCCGGGGCCGGCGCGGTGTTTTCGACCGGCGCGGGGCGGACCGCCGTGGCACCGGATGAACGACGTACCGAGCGCGAGCGCGCCGAACGGACCGACCCACGTCGCGGGGCCGCTTTGCGCTTACTGGCAGTCCGCGTCGCACGCTTGACGGCCGGCTTGGAACGAGCCGCCGTCCGACGCCGGGTTGCTCCTTTGACTTTGGACTTGGAAGTCGCCGGGCGGGCCGGATGATGCACTACTTTGCCCGTGGTCGAAACCACCGGCTTCGGTGACAAAGCCACCGCCATCGTGGGTGGGAAGACGGCGGTCACCGCAAAAACGAAGGCGAGCAAAAGTGATCTCATTAATAGACCAACCATGTCACCACACCCCAGCGACGCCAGCGCAAATGCGGGTCATCACCCACAAATATCCCCTGCAACGCTTTTGAAATCTTCTCCATGAGCCCCACCTTGTGCTTGCATGAAGCTGATTCTGTCCACGCACAACGTCACCCTCACTGAGGCCATCGAGCATCACGTGCTCCATCGGCTCGAGCATGTCGAACACATGGATCGTTGGTTGCTGGATGCCCGGGTCACCCTGGAAAAAGATCACACCGCCCACCAGCCCGACCGCCAGTACAAGTGCGGCGTCCGGCTCGGCATCCGGGGCAATGACATCTACGGCGAAGCACGCCACGAAGACCTGTATCTCGCCATCGACGCCGCCACGAAGAAAGTCGAAGTCCAGATCCGCAAGAAGCACAGCGTCGCGAAGGCCAAGAAGCATAAGCTCGCCACCCGGCAAAAAGAGACCCGCCGCGCCAAGGCCGAAAAGGCCGAGTAAGCCCACCGAGGATTACCCCCGGTCCCGGCACCTGTCTCCACATGCTGCTCCGGGCACGTACCCTGTTATCAGTTCGAGCGGGCCCCATCGACGATGGGGCCGTTTGGATTGAAGACGGCTGCATTCAGGCGGCGGGCCATTGGCCGGACGTCGGGCGGATCGCCCACGGGCCGGCCGTCGACTTGGGGGAAGTCATCGTTCACCCCGGCTGGGTGAACGCTCACTGCCATCTCGACCTGACCGAACTCGCCGGCCAGCTCGCCCCGCCGAAATCCTTTTCCGGCTGGATCAAGTCCCTCCTGACGGCCAAGTCGGATTGGAGTTTTTCGGAATTTGCCCTGTCGTGGCTGAAGGGCGCGGAACAACTGGTCCGCAGCGGTACAACGACCGTGGCGAACATTGAATCCGTCCCGGAGATGCTGGCCGACGTACGGGCGTGCACGCCCCTGCGCGTTTGGTCGCTGCTGGAGTTGACCGGCGTGCGCCGGCAACGGGACCCGGCGCAATTGCTGCAGGCGGCGCTGGAAATCCTGGACCGTCTCCCCATCCGCCGGGGCGGCGTGGGCCTCTCCCCGCACGCCCCCTATTCAACCCCTCCGGCACTGCTGGGCCTCGCCGCCGAAGCCGCCCGGCAGCGTCATTGGCCGATTACCACTCACATCGCGGAATCCACCGAAGAATTCGAGATGTTCGTGCGGCGTACGGGTCCCATGTACGACTGGCTCGCCGCGCAACGCTCCATGGACGATTGCGGGCTCGGTTCCCCGCTGGCGCACTGCTCCCGTCACGGCCTGTTGTCCCCCTCCCTGCTCATCGCCCACGCCAATCTGCTGTGGCGTAATGACGTGGAAATCCTCGCGCGTAGCGGAGCATCAGTGGTCCACTGTCCGCAGTCCCACGACTACTTCCGGCACCCTCGATTCCCGTTGCCGGAATTGATCGCCGCCGGCATCAACGTCTGCCTGGGCACCGACAGTCTGGCCAGTACCCGGAAGCTCGGCCGTCGTCGTCCCACCCTTTCGATGACGGACGAGTTCCGCTCCTTCAACAGTCACAACACAGGATTGAGTCCGGCTGAGACCCTGACCCTGGCCACGCGCAATGGCGCCCGGGCGTTGGGGGTGGCGGGATCCGCGGGTGAATTGAGCCCCGGGGCTTGGGCCGACTTGGCCGTGATCCCCTACTCGGGCCCTCTCGCCGCTGCGGAAGAGGCAACCATGGACCACCACGGCGACGTCCTGGCGACGCTCATCGACGGCCGTTGGGAATGGCAGGCACCCGGCTATGACCTCCCCCGCCCGATCGGCCATTGAACCAACTTTCGCAGACACCATGAAGCGCCGACTCCGGCATTCCTGCACCGGAGGGATCTGCACCCCAAACTGCGCAACGCCGAACCATCAGCGCCGCCGCTCCTCCCGCACCCGATGAAACGCGTGGTAGTCATTACCGGTGCCGCGGGCGGACTGGGGGGCGCCCTGACCACCACCTTTCGCGCGTGTAATTGGCAGGTCGCAGCCGCCGGACACCGGGCCGCTCCCACCAACCTGCCCGACGACGTTGCCGGTCTGACCGTCGAATTAACCGACGCGGCCTCGGTGGAGCGCCTGTTCGCGCACGTGGAGGAACGCTTCGGTCGCCTCGATGCCCTGGTTCACAATGCCGGGGCCACGGCCGACAACCTTCTGAGCCAGACCGCCGTGGCGGCATGGGATCAATGCCTGGCAATCAATCTCCGCGGCGCCTTTCTCTGCGCGCAGGCGGCCGCCCGGATCATGGCCCGGCAGCAGGGCGGACACATCCTGCAGATCGGCAGTTTCGCCGCCCGCGGCGCCAGCGGGCAATCCGCTTACGCTGCGGCCAAGGCCGGTTTGATCGGTCTCGGGGAATCGTTGGCCCGGGAGTTGGCGGAGCGAAACGTGCGGGTGAATACGATCTGGCCCGGGGTCCTGCCGACCGGCATGACCGCCGGATTGTCACCCGAACGACGCTTGGCCCTGGCTCAGGCCAATCTATTGGGACGCTGGAATGAATTGGAAGAAGTCGCGCGTTTCGTTGCGCACCTCGCAGAAACCCGGAACATTTCCGGGCAGCTCTTCCAGCTCGACAGTCGGATCAGCCGATGGGCTTGAGGGGTCGCTAAAACCGCAAATTCATTCTGTGCCCGCCATAGATACCGTTCTCGCCGAACAGCTCGCCACCCTGGCCCGTCAGGGACTCCGCCGCGATCTCCGTCGCGTGGCGTCACCCCAAGGGCCCCACGTCCGCATGGAGGGCCGGGAGCTGCGCAATTTCTCGTCCAACGATTACCTCGGCCTCGCGAATCACCCCGCGTTGGTCGAGGCCGCGATCCGGGCCACCCGTGATTACGGCGCCGGCAGCGGTGCGTCGCGCCTGATGTGCGGCACCTTGACGCCCCACTACGAGGCCGAGGAGGCGCTGGCTGCCTTCAAGGGCACCGCCGCCGCCCTCATCTTCAGTTCCGGCTATTCCACCGCGATGGGCGTGATCCCGGCGCTCGTGGGCCCCGCGGATTTCGTCATCATCGACAAACTCGTCCACGCGTGCTGCGTGGATGCCGCCCGCCTGTCCGGGGCCAAACTCCGCGTCTTTGCGCACAATGACCTCAACGATCTCGAACAAATCCTCCAGTGGGCCACCGGACGGGCCGAGTTGGGACGGATCCTCATTGTCACGGAAAGCGTATTTTCCATGGATGGCGATCTGGCGCCGCTCAAGCCACTGGTGGAGCTCAAGGAGAAGTACGGGGCGTGGTTGATGTTGGACGAAGCCCACGCGACCGGCTGCTTCGGCAGCAACCGCCGCGGCCTGGCGGAGGCAGCGGGCGTGAGCTCACAGATCGAAGTGCAGTTCGGCACGCTGGGCAAGGCGATCGGCGCGGCCGGCGGCTACGTGGCCGGCTCGCGCACGTTGATCGACTACCTGGTCAATCGGGCCCGGAGTTTCATCTTCTCCACGGCACCCGGCCCGGCCGCCGCCGCGGCCGCCCGCGCCGGTATTGAGCAGGTTCAGGGCGCGGAAGGCGCCGCCCGGGCGGCCACCCTCTGGCAACGGGTCGCGGAAATGAAGACCGAGCTGGGCTCCGCCGGTTGGTCCCCGCAAGCCAGTGCGTCGGCGATCCTGCCCCTCATGGTCGGCGGCGAAACCGAGGCGGTGGAACTTTCCCGACGCCTGCGGGGACTCGGATTTCTCGTGCCCGCCATCCGTTATCCCACGGTGGCTCGCGGACTGGCCCGCCTGCGTGTCACCCTTTCCGCCGCCCACACGACGGACGATGTTCAGGCGCTCGGCGAAGCCATCAGCGTCTTCCGCCCCGAACCGGACTCCCCCGGGGCCTCGCTGGTGGCCTGAGGTGGCTCATGCATCCGCTGGCCCGGATCGATCACCGCCACGTCTGGCATCCGTTCACGCAGATGCGGGACTGGTTACGCCAGGAACCCATCGTCCTCGTCTCGGGCCGGGGCGCCACCGTGCGGGATGTCCAGGGTCGCCAGTATCTCGACGCCAACTCCTCCATCTGGACGAATCTCCACGGACATCGGCACCCGGTCCTGGACGCCGCCGTGCGACGGCAATTGGGCCGGGTCGCCCACACCTCGTTTCTCGGTTTGACCAACGCCCCGGCGACCGAATTGGCGGCCGCGTTGGTCCAGGCCGCCCGCCCGCCCCGCTCCGCCGGCGCGCTGCGGCTTAACAAAGTCTTTTTTTCCGACGACGGTTCCACCGCGGTGGAGGTCGCCTTGAAACTCGCTTACGAACACGCCCGTCGTTCGGGGCAAAGTCGCAAACCGCGCTTCCTCGGGCTGCGCGGGGCTTACCACGGCGACACCCTCGGCGCCACCAGTGTCGGGCATATCGATCTGTTCCACGCCACCTACCGGGGACTGTTGTTCCCCACCGACTCGGTGATGGCGCCCTATTGCTACCGCTGTCCCTACAACCGCGCCCGACCCGAGGCGGCCGATGCCCGGAGCTATCGGCGCTGCGGTTGGGAATGCGTCGATCAGGTGGCGCGCCGGTTTGATCGGCAGAAGCAACGCGGTTCGAACTACGCGGGCTTCATCTACGAACCGCGGATTCAAGGAGCCGCGGGCCTCGTCCCACAACCCGAGGGGTGGCTGGGACGGGTCGCGGAAATCGCGCGGAGCCACGGCACCCAGTTGATTGCCGACGAAGTCCTCACGGGCTTTGGCCGCACCGGTGTGGGCACCGCCCGCTCCGCCGCCCGGGCACCGTTTTTCGCCGGACAGATCGAAGGCGTGACGCCCGATTATCTGTGCCTCGCCAAAGGTCTGACCGGTGGTTACCTGCCGCTGGCGGCGACGCTCACCCACGACGCGGTCTTTGGGTCCTTTCTCGGTGAGTACGGCGAATTCAAGACGTTCTTCCACGGCCACAGCTACACCGGCAACCAACTGGGCGCGGCGGTCGCCAATGCCAGCCTGCAATTGCTCCGAGGGGCCGACTCGTTCGCCGCCCGCCGGCAACTGGAACAATTGCTGACCGAGGAGCTTCGTTCGTTGTGGTCGCTCCCCTGGGTGGGCGACGTACGGCAGGTCGGTTTGGTGGTGGGCGTGGAATTGGTACAGGACCGCGCCACCCGGGCGCCCTTTCCCCTGACGGTCCAGGCAGGAATCCGGGTGTGCGCCGCCATGGCCCGCCGTGGTGTTCTGACGCGCCCCATCGGCAATGTCGTCGCCCTGCTGCCACCCTATTGCACCACGCCCGCCCAGCTGCGGCGGATGGTCCACACCCTGCACGAGGCCATCGCCGAAACCGCCGCGCTGACCCCTTAAAAACGGCCCGACCGCCACGGCCGGCAGACCGGTCCGTGGCCCTTCAGTCCCCCCGTTTATTCCAAGGGGCGCACCCAAATATTGCGATAGTGCACCGGATTACCGTGATCCTGCAGCATGAGCGGCCCGGTGGGCGTGGCCCCGGAGAATTTCGCCGCCACGGTGGCATCACCGGTCACCGGAACATGGTCCTGCACCAGGACTCCATTGTGCAAAACGGTGAACGACCCCGCCGCCACCTTGCCATCGGCCCCGGGCTTGGGCGGATGAAAAACGATGTCGTACGTCTGCCATTCGCCGGGTTTCCGGCAGGCATTCACCAACGGCGCGCTGTGCAGGTAAAACGCGCTGGCCTGCCCGTTGGGATAGGTTTTGTTTTGGTAGGAATCGAGCACCTGGATTTCATACCGGCCCTGAAAATAAACGCCGCTGTTGCCGCGGCCCTGACCCTCACCCTTCACCTCGGCCGGTGAGGCCCATTCGATGTGGAGTTGGATGGCTCCGAATTGCTGCTTGGTCAGAATACCGCCGCCGGACACTTCCGCATAGCCGTTGGCCACCTTCCACTTCGGTTCGCCGCCCCCCTCGCTCTTCCACGCGGAAAGATCGTGACCATCAAAGAGCACGATCGCATCCGAAGGCGGGGCACCGGCGGTTCCCGGGGTCACCACCCGCGGTTCCGGATCCGCGGCGAACAAGGACATACCCAGGGTGAGACCACTGCTCAGGAGCAGTTGGCGAAGCAAGGACGTGGTATTTTTCATGCAGGCGACCGCAACTAAACCAAGGCCCGCCCACTCGGAAAGGCGAATTCCAACCCTTTTCCCACCGAAGGGCGCGGGAGAAATTCGGGAGATCCTTCGAGATTTTACTCGTCAGCGATACGGCTTGAGCGAACACTTGGGTCCATGTCTCCCCTGCCCGGCCACCGCCGCACGCCCGGCTTTACGCTGATCGAGCTCTTGGTCGTGATTGCGATCATCGCCGTTCTCGCAGGCTTGCTGCTGCCGGCGCTCTCGCTCGCCAAGCAGCAGGCGCAGCGCATCAAGTGTCTCAACAATCAGAAGCAACTGGCCACCGCCTGGATGCTCTACTCCGGCGACGCCAATGACGTTCTGCCCAACAACGGTGCCGAGCTGAATCGCAATTCCGCCGATAAACTCTGGGTGCTCGGCAGTTTTCACAATTTCTCGGAAGCCTTCACCAATACCGCCTTCCTAACGGACCGGAAATACGCCTCGTTCGCGCCGTATCTGCCCACGGCCGCCATCTACAAATGTCCGTCAGACAAGACCTCCTACGTGGAAAGCCGCGGAAGGCCGATCCCCCAGGTACGGAGCTACGCGATGAACGTATACCTGGGACCGAATGCGGAGATTACCCCGCATCTTTCCACCCGATACCAACCCTACAAGCGCTCGGCCCAGATCGCTTCGGCCTCCGAAACATTTCTTTTCCAGGACCTCACCCCGCAGAGCCTCTGCACGCCAGCTTTCATCGTCCACCTGCCCGGCACCATCGACACCTCGTTCTTTCATCTCCCGGCCACGCACCATAACCGCGGCGGCGTGGTGAGCTTTACCGACGGCCACGTGGAGGCGCATCGCTGGTTCGATCCCTCCACCTTTCGCAACGCCACCCTGGGGCAGCGCATCGATCACAATCTCAAGGTTCCCAACAGTCAGGACCTGTTGTGGATCCAGGCCCGCACCTCGGTGCTGAAATAAATCAGCTTACTCCGACCGCCGGGGCACCCGAACGCGCCGTCAGCGAATCTCCGCTGCCGCCTCGTCCCCTTCGATGGCCGCGATCGCTTTCCGGTATTCGGCCTCATCCATGCTCACCAAGTGGGAGGCTTCGGGGAAACGTCCGGTGGCCACATCCTCAGCATATTCGCGAAACGCCGCGATCCGCTCTTCCTGAAGGCGCTGATAGGCCTCGAGGAAATTCCGATACGCCTTCGCATGACGAGGGATCCGTTCGTCATAGTCCCCAAGAATGTCGTCGGAAAACAGGAACTGCGAGTCGCAGCCTTTGCCCGAGCCGAGCGACATCAGGAGCATCGACGTATTGCGGCTAAGGTACGACGCCAAGGTGTGGGGCACGAGCTCCAGCTCGGCCGCATAGGCGCCGGCGCTTTCCAGACGCTTCATCTGCAGATACAGCTCGCGGGCCTCCGCCGCGGTCTTGCCGATCGCGCGAAAATTCGTCCACGTCGCATGCCGCGGCACCATCCCCAGATGCCCCACCACCGGGATGCCCTCCCGCGCCATGGCTTCGATGATCCACGGACTCGACGAGCAATAGACCGAGCTGGCGCCCAGTTCCAGCGCCCGGAAACCGACCCGGATCGCCTCCTCCGGCGACGCCATCCCGTGCGGAGTGGCGCCGGAGATGAAACTGTTGGGCGCCGCCGCCACCAGCAGAGGCAACCGCGCCTGCGACGCCGGCGAATCGAAACTGCAGCTCAACAAATCGATCCCGGCGGCCTCCGCCGCCGCCGCCTCTTCCGGGGATTTCACATGGACGTGAATCAGGCAGCGTCGGCCCTTGAGCCGCCTTAAGTCGTAAACGGAGTATTTCTTTCCCGGTCGGAGCATTAACGCACACTGTGTCGCCGCGATGCCCCCTTCAAGTCGGAAAGGCCGTGGCAGGAGTGTGGGCCAAAAATCTTCCCGCCGTCGTCCAGGTAGGAGAGAGGGGGTATCCGCGCGGCTGGCGAGCCAGTGACAAAACGGCACCACCACCCCTGCGTCCCAGGTTCAAAGTCCACCCCCACCAACACGGTGCCAGGTTCACTGCCGGATGGAAGTGGTGCCACGCTCCCTATTCCCCCACGCGCGCCAGATAGGGTGGCAGGTTCACTAATCGGTAGCCCGCCCGACAGCGTACCAGGCTCCGTATCCCCGCCCGTCCTCCGGAGATGGTCGCAGGCTCGGTATAAAAAAGTCTGTAACTCCGTCCCGAATTCTTCGTAGCAGGGCGTGGAACCCCGCCCCGTTGGGCGGGGTCTGCAAACACCACGAAAAACAACATGAGACTGAAGCGGATCAAACCAGTCGGGGAGACGGCCGTGTATCACTGCCTTTCACGGATTGTGGGTGGGCAAATGCTGTTGGATGACCTGGGGAAGGAGAAGTTAGTCCAGCTC
>CANIZL010000094.1 GCA_947471985.1 Verrucomicrobiota bacterium
CCCACATTAGTCCCGGGAACTCACGCCCAATTGATGTGCAGAGAACCCATCAAATACCGTCGTGGCATCATTCCCACGCACTTCCGGTGAATCTACGGACCTATTTGCAACTGCTCCCACGGACCATTGCGACATCACTCCCACTTTCCCCACGAACAAATTTGGGAATCACTCCTCGAATTACCGCGAAGCGCTACACAATGGTAAGGGGAAATAGACGTAGAGTCGGGCCTGTTGCCCCTTGAGCGGTAATTACCTGGCACCGCTCCCGGCGGACGTCCGTAAAAGGTGCC
This sequence comes from Verrucomicrobiota bacterium, assembly GCA_947471985.1. GTDB lineage: Bacteria > Verrucomicrobiota > Verrucomicrobiia > Limisphaerales > UBA9464 > CANIZL01. The sequence goes on from CANIZL010000094.1 coordinate 294, forward strand.
TGCCACCAACCCGAATTACCTGTCACCCCTCGTCCGAAACGTGCCTGGCCCGGAAAGTTTATCGCTGGAGCAATGTAACCGCCGGCATCTTTTGACGTATAGATGCGTGAAGCCCGTTTGGGTCTTCATCGGCCGGTCTGGCCGTCAACGAGGCCTTCACAAGAGTGGAGCGCCCCAGGTCGGTCCGCCGCCCTGCCGGACGAGCCACCTGGCGCTCAGCCGTTGCCGCTTACCGTCCGGCCTCCGTGAAACAAAAGCGCACTACGTAAAAAAACACCGGCGCCGCGAAACAAATCGAATCAATGCGATCCAACACCCCTCCCTGTCCTTCCACCAGCGACCCATAGGTCCGAATACCGAGATCGCTCCGAATCGCCGCCATCACCCGCACACCGGCCACTCCCATCAGGGTGACCCCCAGAGAAATCAACGCCGCTTGCCCGGGCGTAAAGGGCGTCGCCCACCACAAGACCGTGCCCAGGCCCGAGGCGGTTAGCACCCCACCCATGACCCCAATGCGGGCACTTCGCCAGCCCTTGGCGACTCCAGCAGCAGGTGGGGTCACAGCCCGACTCCAGATGAACTGGAAGATGTCGCTCCATTTCACGATCAGGATGAAGTACAGCAACAGCGTGGCGTTGCGTCCGGCATAGCCCGGAATCTCCAGCATCAGCAGCGCCGGTGCGTGACTGACACAGAAGACGCAAACCATCAGCGCCCATTGAATCTTGGCGGTTCGTTCGAGGAAGCGGGTACCATCGCCCGCCAGCGCACTGCGCAGCGGCACGAAGAGAAACGCACACACCGGGATCAGCAGGACAAACCCGGCGTAAAACCGGGCCCAGACCAGAACGTATTGCAGGGGCGTCAGGACAAAGAACACCCAGAACAAGGTGCGATGATCCGCCCGGCGGGTGGGGGTGAGGGTAATAAACTCCCGCAAGGCCAGAAACGAGAGCAGGCCGAACAGAAGGATAGCCCCCCCGGGACGAACCAGCAGGGCCAGCGCGAGTACCGTCAGCAACACCCACCAGGTGAGAATCCGCGCCTGGAGATCCTGCCAGAACTCCCGCGACACCTCGGTCGCCGCCCGCCGCCGACCGATCCATCCGGCCGCGGCCACCCCCATCAGCAGGGTCAGAATTCCGCCCAGCAGGGACATCAATGCGGGATCCAGAGTCATACGTTCGCCAATTCCGCGACCGCCGCCCGGGCCCGCTCCAGAAACGCCGCCCGCGTCTCCTCCGGTTCAGCCTTCAACGGCGCCCCCAGAATAACCCCGCCTAGAATGGGCACCGGGAGGAATTCCCCTTTCGGCAGGATGCGATTCATATTTTCGATGTAACAGGGAATCAACTCCACATCCGGACGGCGCAGCGCCAGGTGATGCAGTCCACTCTTGAAGGTTCCCGGTTCCGCCTCGGCATTCCGTTTGCCCTCGGGAAACAGGATCAGCGAGTACCGATCCCCCATCGCCTGGATCATGTCTTCCAGCGGATTGTCGTGAACCGTGGGTTTCTTCCGCTCGATCAGCACTGCCCGAAAAACATCGTTCGCCAGCCAGGGACGGATCCATCCCGGACTCCAATAGTCCCGGGCCGCCACCGGTCGGGTCAACGAGCGAACGGCGGTCGGCAGCACCGACCACAGGATGAGCGCATCGAGGTTGCTGGTGTGGTTCGCGAAATAGATCCGCTGCCGTGTGTCCGGCGCACAACCGTGCCAGTGCGCCCGGGCCCCGGTCACCAACCGTCCCAGCAGCGCGACCACGTGCCCCTTCATGTTCGTTGTCCCCGGGGATTCATTTCAGCGGCACCTGCCGGGGATGCATCAGGTAGGCCACCAGATTGCGCACGGACTCCGCCGGCAGGGCCTCCAGCAATCCGTCCGGCATCAAAGATTGCTCGACGCGTTCCAGCGATTGGATCTCCGACAGCTCCAGCACGACGGGTTCTCCCAACCCTTGCAGGGTGAGGGTCCGGGCGGTCTTCGCCCCGGCAATGCCATTCAAAACCCGTCCGTCCTTCATCGTGGCAATGCTCATGCGGAAATCCGCCGGCACCACCGCGCTGGGATCCACAATATTCTCCAGCAGATAATCCAGGTTGGCCCGCCCGGAGCCGGTGAGCTCGGGCCCCACCCGACTGCCTTCGCCATACAAGACGTGACACACACCACACGCCTGTTGAAACACCCGCCGTCCCTGCCCGAGATCCGCCTGCGCGAGGTTTCCGGGACTGAGTTCAGTCCGCCAGCGGGCAATGCCCGCCCGCTTGTTGGCATCCGGCGCCCGGACCGCGCCCCAGACTTCGTTCAACTTCTGCAGCAAGGCCGCATCGCCGAGTCCGGCAATTTGCCGCGCATGAAAGGGACCGAGATCCGTCCGTGGCACCGCCCGACGCCCCACGGCATCCAACAGCGCCCGGGCCCCCGAAGGCCGACTGACCAAGGCGTTGAGGACGGACGGGCGGGTGTCCGGAGTCATCCACGGGTATTGGCTCAGCGCCAGGGTGGGTCCCGCGGGATCATCGAGCTGCAACAACCCCACGACCGCAGTGGCGGCCAGGGTCGTGTCCCGAGCCACCTGCTGGAGCAAGGGCGAAAGGTTTTCCGCGCGACTCTCGAGCAGACTCAGGAGAGCCCGGCGACGCATCTCCGGGGCGGCCTTGCCGTCCGCCGCCACCGCTCGCAAGTCGTCCGTCGCCCGGCCGTCGCCAAAGAGCACATTGAGATCGCGGACCTGGCCGCGAACGGCGCCGCTGGGATGATGCGCGACCAGGCCGGCAAAATCCGCCCAGACCGCCGGAGCGGTCGCCTTCCGCCACCCGCGGGTCCCCGCCAGAGTGCCGGCAATGAGATCGGCCTGGGCCGTCGTGCTGCGGGCCGCCCGGGCCAGCAATTGTTCCCAGGCCTGCGGAGCCGTGGCCAGATCCTCCACCAGGCGACGGGCAATGAATTGGCGCAACAACGGGATGCGGCTCGCCGCGAACAACTCGGACGCCGCCGCGGCGTCCGCCGCGACCAGCGGCTCGATGCCCTGCCAGAGCAGCAACGGCAGATTGTGGTCCGTCGCCGCGCCCCGGTGCCCCAACAGTGGCCGGGCCAATTGACGGCGTTCCGCGAGCGGCAGCTTTTGCAGGGCGGACGCGAGATACAACTCCACCAAAGGCGCTGACTCATACTGGGCCTCACTCACAAACGCCTGCAACCGGGCCACCGCCTCCGCCCCGGCCAACGGCCGCTCCGCCAGCAGACGGACCGCCCAGCTCCGCGTGCTTTCGTCGGCATCGCGACGCGGCCCCTGGAGTCGTTCCAGCAGCCACGGCACATCCGCGCCTCCCACGGCATTGAGCGCCCAGATCACCCGCAAGCGGGCCGCAACCGTCGGTTGCCGGCCAAATTCCTGTTTCAGCGACCGGGCCATGGCCGCGCCATTCGTCCCCGCCACCGCCCGTTCGGCCAGCACCTGCCGCGCCTGCCGTGCCACCCATTCGTTGCGCCCGGTCAGCAAGGGCAGCAGTTGATCGAACTCCAAGCGAGCCAGATCGCCCAATCCCGTGGGCCGGGCTTCGCCATAGGTAATTTTGTAGATCCGGCCGGAGGTGCGGTGCACGCCATCGTGATCGTGACATTCCCCCGTGTCAGACCAGTCGGAAACAAACACGCTACCATCCGGTCCTTGCAGCAAATCCAGCCCCCGAAACCACGGGTCCCCGACCGAAAATAAATCCGTCCCGTGCCGGCCGACATAGCCCGATCCCTCCCGCACCAAGTGCTCTGAATTAATCCGTCGTCCGTGCAGGTTGATGGTGAACAGCTGGTCCCGGTAGCGGGCGGGCCAGTTCTCGCCTTGATAAATCATCAGTCCGGTGTGGGCGTGCCCGCCACCAAGAGCGTCGCTGCCCGGGGCAAAACTGCTGCCGTCCATCGCCGCGCGCGATTTGGTCCAGCCGGCACCCGTATCGAAGTGATAATGATCCGCGTGTTGGGGAATCAATCCGTAGCTATGCGGATTCACATCGTCCCCATGCATCCGTTCGAAATGCGCGCCGGGAATGGCGTGCCAGAGATGGCCGATCACGGTGTTGATGAAGAACGGTTCGCCGGCCTGGTTCCAGTCCATGCCCCACGGATTGGTCGTCCCGTGGGACACCGCCTCGACCACCTTACGTTCCGGATGAAAGCGCCAAACGCCGCCATTCATCAACACCCGCTGAGTCTCCGGCGTGCCCGGCACGCCGATGCGCGCCTGACTGGAGATCCCCACCCGCCCCCAAAGCCAGCCGTCCGGGCCCCACTTGAGGCCGTTGGCAAACGTATGCCGATTGCCCTGCGTCGTCTCAAACCCATCCAACACCACTTCCGGCGGGCCATCGGGGATATCGTCCTGATTGCGATCCGGCACCCACAACAGGCGGGGCGGACAGAGCAAATAGACCCCGCCCCGTCCCACTTCGACACTGGTCAGGATCTTGGCCTGATCATAGAACACCTTGCGTTCGTCCGCGCGGCCATCGCCATCGCGGTCGGTGAAGATCAGGACCCGGTCGCAGAGATTCGTGGCAAAGTTCACCCCGGCCTCGGCGTAAGTGTAGTTCTCCGCCACCCACAGCCGTCCGCGGGGGTCGAAGGTCATGGAGATGGGTTGCTGCACCTCGGGCTCCGCGGCGAAGAGCGTGGCGCGAAAGCCCGCGGGCAGCTGGAGACTCTTAACCGCGTCCGCGGCAGCCATCGGGGCGGCGTTGGTGCGCTCCGTGTTGTACGGCGGCGGGAAGGACGCGGCGCCGGCCAACATCGGCGCGAGCACGCCCAACCCCAGCCAGGCGGGCAACGGCTTGTTCCAAGACATGCCGCAACGTCTACGCCACGAATCCGGGCGGGGCCAGCCCGGGCTGCGGCTTCGGGTGGAGCTTGGCGTACTTCCGCCGCGCAGCGCATCTCCCGACGCTTCCAGGATCCTTTACGACGGGACACCGAAGCTACTTTGCCAGCTGGGATCGGGGGACTCCTCCGACTTGACTTCGATCGTTTATTACATTTCTGTTGTGTCAGAAATGACGACCATGAAGCTACTTCGGCCCGTGGAACAGAAGTTCATCCTTCACTGGGGGGAGATGGGCACGCGCTGGGGGATCAGCCGGACGGTGGCCCAGGTGCACGCGCTCATCTTTTTGAGCCCGCAACCGCTCACCGCCGAGGACATTCAGGAGCGGCTCGGCGTCGCGCGATCGAACATCAGCACGAGCCTCAAGGAATTGCAGGCCTGGGGGATCATCCGTCGCGTGCACGTGATGAGCGATCGCCGGGACCACTTTGAATCGTTAAAGGACGTCCATGAGATCTTCCGGCTGGTGATCGAGGAACGGAAGAAGCGCGAGATGGACCCCACCCTGGCGGTGTTGCGAGAGTGCCTGGCGGAGGCGGAGAAGGATCGGGCCACGAACGCCCACACCCGATCCCGCATGAAGGAGATGCTGACCTTCTTCGAAACGGTCAGCGGTTGGTACGATCAGGTGAAGGGCTGGCCCACGAGCACATTTGTGAAGCTGGCCGGGATGGGAACAGGACTGGGGGAGAAGTGGCGCAAGATTTTGGGAATTTAGCGGACGGCCGGGCAACCGGCAGCCGCGAGGGAAGAGGCCGATTATGACAATCAATGACACAGGTATTCGGGGAACGATCGGTTACGACGCACACTGCCCGGTGTGTCTGTCGGCGATGGCGCGATGGCGCGAGGTTTTCGCTGTGCGGGGCTTTGCCTGGGTGCCGTTGCACGATGAATTCTGGCGCCAACGCCTCAATTTGCTACCGGGCGAAACCCCGGAGGAACTTGCGCTGGAATTGACGGACGGCCGTCGTCTTCTCGGGGCCGCCGCCGTAATGTGGCTCGCCCGCCGGGTCTGGTGGCTCAGCCCGCTGGGAGTGCTCGGCTGGCTGCCCGGCGTCCGCATTTTCACCAAGGCGGGTTACGCGTGGATTGCCCGCAACCGGTATTGCCTGGGCGACGTCTGCACGCTGCCCGCCACCTGGCACCACACGCACAAGCATCAAACGACCACCACGTTCCTGGAAATGCCGTGATGCCGCCCGCTCCCCTGCGCGTTCTGTTGGTGGACCACGTCAGCAAGGTGCTGGGCGGCGCCGAGGTCAATGTCCTCGAATTGCTCGCGCATCCCGCAGTCCGTTCCAACTGGGACGTTCACGTGGCCTGCGCTCCCGGAAGTCCCCTGGCGGAGAAAGTCGCTGCCCTGGGGTGGCCGATCGTCCCGCACCAGTTTGGCGACGCCCTGAATGAGCTGCGGGTCGTCGGCCGGCGATTTAGTCCCCTGGCCAAGTTGCGGGGCTGGCAGGAATTGCGCCGGGCCACCCAGCGCTTGCAGACCACGGTCGCCACCGTGCGCCCCCAGGTGATCCTCAGCTGCACCAACAAGGATCATTTCGCTGCCGGCTCCGTCGCCCGAAGCGCCGGGCTGCCGTCGATCTGGTGGATCAACGACATCCTTTCCGCCGATTTCTTCGGCTGGCCGGTACGCCGCATTTTTGTCCGGCAAGCCCGCCGCCTGGCCACGCGGCTGACCCCGGTTTCCGACTTCGGCCGCGCCGCCTTAATCGCGGAGGGAGTTCCCTCGGAGCGCTGCACCACCATTCACAATGGCATTCCCCTGGAGCGGTATCAGCGCAACGCCACCCAACCGCTCCGCACCGAATTAGGCTTAACTCCCGGGGAACCCCTGTTCGGATTGGTCGGTCGGATCACGCCGTGGAAGGGACAGGATTTCTACGTCCAATTAGCCGCCGAATGGGTGCGCCGCGGTCATCCCGGCGTTTTCGTCATCATCGGCCGGGCCTTCAACGAGGACGCAGCCTTCGAACAATCCGTCCGCGCCGACATTCAAGCGCGAGGGCTCGCCGGACGGGTCCGATTTGTGTCGTTTCAACCCGATGTGGCGGCGGCCCTGTCGAGCCTCGACGTGCTGGTCCACACCTCGACCAAACCAGAGCCTTTTGGCCGGGTGCTGATCGAGGCCATGGCCGTCGGAACCCCCGTGGTGGCGGCCCGCGGCGGCGGCACGCCGGAAATCGTGACCGACGCTCGCACCGGGCGTCTGGTGCCGCCGCGCGACCTGCCGGGCTACCTGCAAGCGCTGGAGGACGCATTGAGCCCGCGCCGCGAAGCCTGGATCCCGGCCGCCCGCGCGGAAGTCCGTCAACGTTTCTCGCTCGACCGGGTGGTGGCGGATTTCGATCGGGTACTACGCGGATGACGGGTCGTCGGTCGGCGAGTCCGAGGCTATCGCCTCTGCTCCGTCCCGTGACGCCTCCACTTTAACGTAGTATAGCACGATCGGCGCCAGGATCATCCCAGGGATCCCCATCAACTTCTCGCCGACCAGCAGGGCGATCAGCGTCATCCACATGGGATTGCGGATCCGGTTCCCGATGATCTTGGAGTTCAGGAAGTATTCCAGCTTGTGGACGATGACGAGAAAGCTCAGCGCAATCAGCGCCATCTGGGGCGACTTCGCGAACGCGATGCAGGTGATCACCGTGTTGCTGATCAAGTTCCCCACGATCGGAAGCAATCCGCACAGGAAGGTCAGGATCGTGAGGACCCACGCATACGGAAAGCCGGCGACCACCAGAAACGCCCCGGTCATCAGCGTATTGATCGCCGAGATCAAAATCTGGGCCCCCATAACCCGGGTGAAGCTGCGATAAAAAGTCCGGGTTCGCACCGAGAGTTCGCGCATGGTCAGGGCGTAGATGCTATTGCGACCGACATTCGGGTCGCTCTCCAGGCCGAGCTTCGCGTTCAGGAAGAGGCTTACGGCAATCACGACCCCGATGACCAGATACACCAGTTGAAAGGCCGCCGCCCGGGCATAGGTGGGGATGGCCGCGAAACGGGTCTTCACTTCATCCATGGCCAGCACCTTGAGGCTGGGAAGGTCGGTAAAGGGCAACTCCACCCGATGCTTCTCCGCGTACTCCAGGATCACGGGAATGGTCGTCTCCGCCAACCGGGGAAACGCCACCGACGCCTGCTGCACAAAAAACAGCAACCCAAACCCCACCAATCCGGACATCGCGAAAAACAGCACCAAAGCCAGCGGTTTGCTGCCCCGGAGACTGAACTGTCGTAGCGCGAAATAGCAGAACAGAGTGGTGATCAGCAGCGTGGCCATGTGCAGCCAGCCCACCAGAGCCAAAGCAGCAACCATCACCACGTAGGACAATCGACGGGACAGACTCATGTAATTGGGACCAGGATCAGCAATGGACCCGCTCGCCAGCCGGAGAAATCCCCACCACCCACGCGGGCGGGACGATCCACTCCAAGGTTCGTGGCCGAACCGGATTCAACCCGCCTAACAAAGCGGGGGGATCAGGCCGCGCCCATGGAAAATATTCGTCTGATTCCGTGCCCGACACGGCCGTACCAAATCCGCAGCGCCTTGAAACTCACCGCTTCAGTCGAAAGTACTCGGGCAACCACGATTCCCCCAAGGTCACCCGCCACTCATTTCCCAGCAATTCCGGCCCGCTCGACACGTTCTGCCACGTCGGCACGTCGCCCAACTCCAGGGCCCGCTGAAGGGTGTATCCCGTGGCACTTCCAGGCCACGTCAGCATGACGGCCAGCCCCTCGACCCGTACCGCCAGAACCGGCGCCGGGACCACGTGAGCCGGGTCGATGACCGTGACTTCATAGGTAAACGTCCGTGCGACACCCTCCACCCGGACGTTGCCGACCGTGACCAAGTACGTGACATCGTCTACCGGCGCAGCCGGGGAAACTCCCGAAGCCACCCAAACGAGGGTGTTATCGCCGTAACCGGACGTCGGAACCTCGAGGGTGACGGGCACCGCCACCCCGCCCCGATTCATCGATACCACCGCCCCGGAGAAGTCGGCATTCGGCAGGGAGAAGGACCAGCGCTTCGAATTCACCGGCAGCAATCGGTACGGAATGAATCCCGGCGGCGGCCAAGCGATCCAGGCCGGTTCCGCCGGACGGGGCCCCGGCAATCCGATCACCCACAGGGCATTCGCCGCCACCCCGCCTACCGCCGGCAGGGAGCCGGTTCCCACGGATGGCAACGGCGGGTACAGCAGCCAGCGGCGGTGACCCACGGCTGCATTGCCGGTGCCCGGGTCATCAAAATAGAAATCAATCGCCGCCGGACCCGCCACTCCCAGCGCCAGATTCGAGCGGCCCGCGGCTTCGGCTCCGGCCGCCGTGTAACACGCCCAGCCGGGTGCGGGTGCGTGGGAAATCTGGCGTTGCGCTGAAATCATCAGCGCGGCCTCCTGACATTGAAGGCTCCAGGCCGGGTTGAGCGACACCGGTTCCGGCAAGCCCGCCAGGAAACGGAAGAAATTCAGCCGCTGCACCGTCGCTGTCGCATACGCCGCACTCGTCGTCCCAGCGGTACAGTTGGTGCGATTACCGATCCATTCCACCGGCACCAATCCCGAGGCCAGATAGACTTCCTGATAGCCGAGAACCACCGCTTCCCGGCTGGGCAAAGGAATGGCGGGCGCCTGCCGGTGCGCCCGTGAGGCGGGCCCAGAGGACGCATCGGCCCACGATCGGACCGCGGGGGCCAACTCCTGCCCCAGCAGGCGGGCCAGCCCGAGCCCTCCGATCCAGCCGATCTGCCAGCCCCACTTCAACGCCCTGTCCTCCCGTGCGGCTGCCGCTCCAATCAATTCAGCAACCGGGCGAACGCCACGCGTCCCGACCAGAGCAAAAAGGCCGAAAGCACCGTGATCAGAATGATCGGCGGCTGAAAAAGTCCGTCTTTGGCGATGAAAACCTGATAGGCGAGGATATTCACCACGATCGGCCCCAGCACCAGCAGCCCATAATTACGGGTGCGGGGAACCACCACCAGAAGGCCGCCGATAATCTCGAAGGCTTTCACCATATCCAGGTAGCCCGTCGGTCCCAGGGCGCCCATGAACAGAGCGGGCGGCGAACCCGCCGCTATGGGCGGCATGACCACCAGTTTCAAAAAATGCACAACGCCAGCGGCGACAAAAAGGAAGCCCAACAGGCCGCCCGCAATCAGGGTGAGGTATTTCATAGATTCGCTTACCGTGTCCGATCTCCTGGCGACTGTCCTAACCCGGGAGGCCGTAGCACACCAGCATATTCCTCCATCCCATTAAAACAGCGCCCGCCAAAAGAGATGTTTACCGCCCGGCGGTCGCAGGTAATCGTATCGCGCATCAGCTCGCGCCACCACTTCAGACCGCCACGGACGTGACCAAATTGTTCGGAGCCCTCCTGCTCGCCACCCTGCCGCTCGGCGCCGCTTCGAGCGGGGCCGCGGCGTCCCCGGACGCCCGACTCTTCGAGGACACCGTGCGACCCGTACTGGAGCAGCGTTGCTACGACTGCCACTCGCATCGGGCCGACAAGATCAAGGGCGGATTGGCCCTCGACTCCCGCCGCGGGTGGAGCCTCGGCGGAGATCACGGACCGGCGGTAATTCCGGGAGAACCGGACCGGAGTCTGCTCATCCGCGCCATCCGCCGGCAGGATCCCGATCGGCAGATGCCGCCCGAACATGCCCTGACGCCAGCGGAAGTAGCCGCCTTGGAAACCTGGGTGCAACGCGGCGCGCCCGACCCGCGCGAGCCCGCCACCGCCCCAAAATCGGTGTCTGGCACCAATCTCTGGTGGGCGCTTCAGCCCTTGGTTCAGCCCGCGGTGCCAGCCGGGCCAGGCCAACCCATCGACGCCTTCATCGCCGCACGACTGCAAGCCCAGGGGCTCACCCCCACCCCGACGGCCGACCGCCGCACCCTGGCCCGCCGGATCTACTTTGATTTGCTCGGGCTTCCCCCCACCCCCGAGGAATTGGATCGCTTTCTCAAAGATTCCTCACCGACCGCCTACGAAGATCTGGTGCAACGGCTGCTCGACAGCCCACGGCACGGGGAGCGTTCGGCCCGCCATTGGATGGACGCCGTGCACTTCGCGGAAACCCACGGTCACGATCAGGATCGCGTGCGCGAAAACGCCTGGCCCTATCGCGATTACCTCATCAACAGCTTCAACGCCGACAAACCCTACGATCGGTTCGTGCAGGAACAGGTCGCCGGCGACGCGCTGTTTCCCGACGACCCGCAAGCTGCCGTCGCCCTGGGCTTGCTCGCTGCCGGTCCCTGGGACGAAAGCACCTTGCGCGATATCCGCGAAGACACGCTGGATCGCGAGATCGGGCGGTACATCGACCGCGACGACATGGTGACGACGGTGATGCAGACCTTTACCAGCACCACGGTCCAGTGCGCCCGGTGCCACGACCACAAGTTTGATCCCATCAGTCAGTCCGATTATTACGCGCTTCAAGCAGTCTTCGCCGGCGTTGGTCGGGGCAATCGTCGCTATGGACCCGACGGCGCCACCCAGCGGCAACGCACCGAATTGACCCGCCGCCTGGCGGCCGTGGAGCAAAGGGATCCCGCCGTCCTCTTCGCTCCGGCCGCCTTGAAGACGGTGCGGGATTGGGAATCGCAGCAGACCACGAATCTGGTCTGGCAGGTGGTGAGACCGGACGTTTTTGTGTCGGTGGCAGGGGCCACGCTGACGCGCCAACCCGACGACTCGTTCCTCGCCAGCGGACCCCAGGGATCCACCGACACCTATACCTTTACCGCCACTTCGACGCTGGAGCGGCTGACGGCGGTCCGGCTGGAGGTCCTGGCGGATGATTCCCTGCCCCAGCACGGACCCGGCCGCGAACCCAACGGCAACCTGCACCTGTCGGAGTTTCAACTGCTCGCATTCCCGCCCGGAGCCACGAACGCACAACGACTGGAACTCACCCACCCGTCGGCGGATTTCAATCAAAGCGGCTGGACCATCGCTCACACTCTGGATGGTAAGGACGCCACAGCGTGGGGAATTTATCCGCAGGTGGGACAAGCCCACGAAGCGGTGTTCGAACTCCGGGAGGGTCTAAAACTGCCCGCCGGCACACGGCTCACCTTCGTCCTTCGCCAACTTCACGGCGGGCACTGCATCGGCCGCCCTCGCCTTTCCGTGACCGATGCCGAACCACCCGCACGAGCGGAGGTGAAACCGGCCGAGATCCGGCAGCTCTTGGCCACGCCGGATTCCCAGCGCTCGCAGGAACAACGCGTGACCCTCGCCCGCTACGTCCTGCGTCAGGACCTGACCGCCCAACTCACGGCCCTGCCACCCGCCGCGCTGGTCTATGCTGGGGCGGGCGATTTCGAACCGGACGGCAGTCATAAACCTTCGCCCAAGCCACGGCCGGTCCATCTGCTGCGCCGCGGCGAGATCACCAAACCGGAGGAGACGGCCCAACCCGGCGCGTTGGGCTGTGTGAGTGCCCTGCCCTCCCGATTCACGCTCGCGGACTCCCAGAACGAGGCCACCCGCCGCGTGGCGCTCGCCCGCTGGCTCACCGAACGGGACAATCCCCTGACCTGGCGATCGATCGTCAATCGGGTTTGGCAGCAACACTTCGGCCGGGGACTCGTTGATACACCCAATGATTTCGGCCGCATGGGCGGGACTCCGTCGCACCCGGAACTTTTGGATTGGTTGGCCGTTTGGTTTCGGGACGAAGCCCACGGTTCCCTCAAGCAATTGCATCGGCTCATCGTCACCAGCGCCACCTACCGACGGGCCGCCACTTATGCGGTGTCGCCCGGAGAACCAGCGAAGGCCGGGACGACTCCTCTGCCGGAAAACTTTCGCACGGCCAGCGCCGTCGACGCCGACGATCGCCTGCTCTGGCGACGTGCCCCGATCCGGTTGGAAGCCGAGGAAATCCGCGACGCCGTCCTGCAAATGTCCGGCCGACTGCAACTCCGCATGGGCGGGCCGAGTGATCGCATGTTCGACCTGCAACCCGGCATCCACGTCACCCCGAAGGTTGACTACAATAAATTCGCTTTGGATTCCGACGCCGGCAGCCGGCGCAGCGTTTATCGTTTTCTCTTTCGCACCTTGCCGGATCCCTTCATGGACGCGCTGGATTGCCCGGCCGGAGACCAGTTGACGCCCGTCCGCAATGCCAGCGTCACGGTACAGCAGGCGCTGGCGCTCTGGAACAACGCCTTCATCGCCCGTCAGGCGGAACACCTCGCCGCCCGCCTGGCCCGGGAGGAAACACAGTTGGAAGGACAAGTGCGCCGGGCCTTTGAACTCACGCTTTGCCGTCCACCCGCTGAACCGGAACAGCGCGATTTTGTGAATTATGCCCGCGAACATGGACTGGCGAACCTGGCCCGCCTGCTGTTCAACAGTAATGAATTCATGTTCCTGAACTGATCCAGCCCCGCCATGAATCCCCCCACTCCCCGCTCTGCCCCGGCTTCGGTCAGTCCCCGTCGTGAATTTCTGGGACGCCTCGGTGGCGGCCTGGGAAGCGTCGCCCTCGCCCAATTGCTGGGCGTGGACCAAGTCCTCGGCGGCGACACGGCACCCGCCGTCGGCCGGCCGACCGGAATACCCCTCGCCCATCACCGGCCCCGGGTCCGGCGCGTCATCCAGCTGTTCATGAACGGCGGGGCGAGCCAGATGGACCTGTTCGATTACAAACCCGAACTATTCCGTCGCGCCGGTGAGAAATTTGATCCCGGTGCGGGGCAGCACGTGGAAGCCCCAACCAGTGAACCCGGGCGGATACTCAAGCCCCAGTTTGAATTCCGGCAGCACGGTCAGTGCGGCCGCTGGGTCAGCAACCTGCTCCCACATCTTGCCACGTGCGTCGATGATCTGGCGTTCTTCATGGCGATGGCATCGCGCACGAATGTCCATGGTCCGGCCAGCTATCTCATGAATACCGGGTTCCTGCTGCCCGGATTTCCCAGCTTCGGCTCGTGGGTCAGTTACGCCTTGGGACGCTTGACCGACAACCTGCCGACGTTCGTGGTGCTGCCCGATACCCGCGGGTTGCCCTACAATCAACGCGGCAATTTCAGCAGCGGCTTTCTCGCCGTACAGCATCAGGGAACCGTGATCAATATGGGAGGTCCCACGCCGATCGCGGATCTTCGACCACCGGACTCGGCCCGGTTCATCACGCCGGCTGCCAGCCGGGATGGCCTCGCCCTGCTGCAGCAATTCAATCGCACGCACCTCGGGGAAAACCCGGGGGACTCCCGCCTCGACGCCCGCATTCAGGCCTACGAACTCGCGGCGCGCATGCAACTCAGCGCCCCCGAAGTGCTGGACCTCCAGGGCGAGACCGAAGCCACGCGCAACCTCTACGGTTTGAACGCCCCCGTGACCGAGGACTTCGGCCGCCGCTGCCTGTTGGCGCGCCGGCTCGTCGAACGCGGGGTCCGTTTTGTGCAGGTCTGGAGCGGCGCGGGCGGTCCCACCAACAACTGGGATAATCACGCAAACATCGGCAAGGAACTCCCCCCCATGTGCGCCGCAACCGATCAGCCCATCGCGGCGCTGCTCAAGGATCTCCAGGCCCGCGGCCTGCTCGAAGACACGCTGGTGCTGTGGAACACGGAGTTTGGTCGGATGCCCTTCAGCCAGAGCGGCGAGGGCCGCGACCACAACGGCGGTACGTTTGTCGGCTGGATGGCCGGCGCCGGCGTACGCGGCGGCGTGGCGTATGGCGAAAGCGACCCGTGGTCCTGGAAGGCCGGCCACAACGTCACGACCAATTACGATTTTCACGCCACCGTGCTGCACCTGCTCGGACTCGATCACGGCCGCCTGATCTTCCGCCACAACGGGGCGGATCGGCGCCTCACCGATGTTCATGGCGAAGTGGTGCGCGAGGTGCTGGCTTGAACGGAGCCGACCGGAACACGGCTGAACCGTGCGAGACTTGAGCCCGGACGGATTCGTCGCATTGTGCCGGCCACCGGTGTTATCCTTTAACTTTAAGTTCCCCGTTGCGTACGGCGTTGGCCTTTGGCTGGGGATGGCCTGCGTCACGCAAGCGGAGAGCCCGTTGACGCGCACGGTCCTGGCCACGGAGCTGCACGAACCCATTGCCTTGGACGTGGCGGCGGACGGTCGGGTCTACCTCGCGGAACGTCGCGGTGCCGTAAAATCCTGGCAACCCGGCGCCACCAACGCCACCACCTTGGGGACGCTGAAGACATTCACCGGACCGGAGGATGGCCTCCTGGGATTGGCGCTGCACCCCGGCTTCGCCACCAATGGATGGCTCTTCCTGTTTCATTCCACGCCGGGCGTGCTCGAGAACCGCGTCTCGCGTTTCCGCCTGACGAACGACACGCTGGATCTCGCGTCGCAAAAGATCCTCCTGCGGATTCCCACGCTGATTCCCAAGCCCAATCATTCCGGCGGCGGGCTGGGCTTCGACGGGGCCGGCAACCTGTTCGTTTCGACGGGGGATTATACCAAGGCCGGCGAGTCCGACGGCTTCGCGCCGCTGGATTGGCGGCCCGGGCATGAATTAAACGACTCCGAGCGTACCGCGGCCAACACCGCGGACCTGCGCGGCAAGATCCTGCGAGTGCACCCGGAAGCCGATGGAACCTACACGATTCCGGCCGGCAACCTGTTCTCCCCCGGCACGCCCAAGACACTGCCGGAAATTTATATCATGGGTTGCCGGAATCCCTTTCGCTTCAGCGTGGATGCCCGAACGGGCTGGCTGTACTGGGGCGATGTGGGGCCGGACGCGCTCGGACCGGATCCCGACCGGGGCCCCGCTGGCTTTGACGAATTCAATCGGGCCCGGCAGGCGGGCAACTTCGGCTGGCCCTACTTCAATGCCGACAACCGGGCCTATCACCCGCGCGATTTTGCCGCCAAAACCAATGGCGCCGCCTATGATCCGCAGCATCCGGTAAACGATTCACCCAATAACACCGGCCGCCGCGAACTGCCCCCGGCCCAACCTGCCTTCCTCTGGTATCCGCCGGGGCCCTCCACTCGCTGGCCCGGCGTCGGCTCGGGCGCTCGTTCCGCCATGGCCGGTCCCGTGTATCACTACGATCCCGCACTGGCTTCGCCCCGCAAGCTGCCGGCCGAGTGGGATGGGGGCGTGTTTCTCTTCGACTGGGAACGCGGATGGATCCAAGCCGCGTGGCTGGACGACAGCGGCAAGGTCACCGCCCTGAAGCCGCTGCTGCCGGAGACAAAATTCAAGCGCCCCATCTGCCTTAAACTGGGGACGGACGGAGCGCTTTATCTACTCGAATGGGGCAGCAACTGGGCGGACAACCGGGATGCCGCCCTGGTTCGGCTGGCCCCCGAGCTTTGATCGAACGCCCTCACAGCGCTCCGCCGAAGGACGCGTAATCGTCCAGATCCAGCAGATCCGCCCAGGAGCGAATGTCCTCGCGGGTCTGGGAAAATTTGGCAAGGGCAGTGGCGAAGTATTCGAGCGTTTCCGCATCGCTGTCCGGCCCTCGCTGCTCGTGGTAGGCGCTCCATTGCGCAATCACCCACGGAGCAGGTTTGCTCATGGTATTCGACTGAACCCAGTCCAGCATCGCCGCATCACCGGCACCGGTCGCGACCTGAGCCTGAAAGGCTGCCGGATCGATACCGACAAACCGGAAGAAATGCTGATCCAGCGGGCAGTTGTAATTGAATTCGCCGTTCTTGCCGGCAATCAGGGCCCGACACTTGTCGAGTACCCGCGGAAAAATGACATATCCACCCAGGCGGGAACGCATCCCGCGGGGCGGACGCTGGGTAAGGTCGAAGGCGACAACTTTGGTACTCATACTCTTAATAGATTGGTAGACGATAGGTTTACGGGCATTACCGCGCCAGCGGCTTGGGCTGGACCTTTTCCCACTCCGTCTGGCTTACGTTCTTCTTTTCGTGCAGATGGACGAAGGTGCCCTTTTTGTTTCCGACCACAATGTCCGGCAGCCCGTCGCCGTTCAAATCACGGGCCACCACCTGCACGCCCACACCGGAGTTGTCGTCGATCAGATACGGAAGGTAATCGACGGTATGGTCGGCATTGCGCACCAGTTTGAACCAATAAAGGACGGCGGCGGAATTCCGATCCGGATCTCCGGTACGACCGTGAGACCAGAAGCGTTTTCCCGTCACGATGTCGAGGAGCCCGTCCCCATCCATATCCACGAGATCAATCGCGTGGAGTTCGGAGAATTTGACCCCGTATTTATTTTCCTGGGGTTCCTTGTTCATGAGGATGTGCTCGCGAAACCGAATGGTACCGGCCTCACGATACTGCTCGTACCAGG
Organism: Verrucomicrobiota bacterium; assembly: GCA_947471985.1. GTDB lineage: Bacteria > Verrucomicrobiota > Verrucomicrobiia > Limisphaerales > UBA9464 > CANIZL01. The sequence goes on from CANIZL010000094.1 coordinate 17,502, forward strand.
CCAATCCGAAGCCGTGAGCGGAAAGCCCGGTGATGACGTCAGCCAGTCCATCCCCGTTGACGTCATACGCATACATTTGGGAACCGCCGGCCCCGAAGGGTTGGGGATGAAACGCCCAGACCGGATCACCGGCGAGGGAGGCGGGCTGTTCCCACCAGCCGTCCTTTTCCAAAAGATCGGCCCGACCGTCGCCATTCACATCACCGACTCCCATGCCGTGCGTGAAATTGCCGTATTTATTGTCCGGCGACAGTGGGTGAAAAATCCAAGGCTTCTCGGGAGCCGCGGGATCAGGGCTGGCATAGCCGTACCGTCCTTTGGTGATGCACACCAAGTCCGGTTTTCCGTCGCCGGTGAGATCCACAAACGTGGGCGACTCATTGCAGGTGTCTTCAAAGATCCGGTGCCGCACCCAGTGACCGTCCTTGCCGCGGGGGTTTTCGAACCACGAGGTATCCTGACCGGGAAAGCCGATGACGAGAATGTCGTTCCAACCGTCGCGATTGAGGTCGGGCGTCCACACGAAAAAATTGTCCGAATAACGGTTCTCCCGACCGAGCGTGCCTTCAAAGCCCGGCACTTTCACGGTGGTGAGCGGACCCAGTTTCAAGTCGAACGTAGCCGTCGCGGGAGAGTACTCGTGGCGTTTCTGGAAATCGGGACCTTCGTACCACCAAGGACCGGAAATGAGGTCGTTTATCCCATCCTTGTTGAGGTCTCCAAAATTGGCGCCTTCGCCCCAAAACTGATCGCTCAACTGAATCCGTTTGAACGAGTGAAGGTCGTTGGCCCCGGCGGTGATTGCTCCCGCCACCAGCGCAGACAGAGCGGCTGTTTTGAACATCGTTGGACCAGATAGCCGCAATTACCGCGAAAAATCAAGCTGGGAACTTGAGAAGCCCCAATTACCCCCGGTGGCAAAATTGGTTTCAGTCGCCTCCGTTGGGAATGAAATCGCGGCCGCGCCGCTCAGCCAGCTTCTGAGCCCCGTCCAGTGGCGGCGGTTCTCCCGTGTTGCCCAGCGATTGAGGGATGCGCTGGCGTTCCGCCCTGAAAATGCCGTAAAAACGTCGGCGCCCCACCCGGGTAAAAACCGAATCCCCCCAGCCCCGCCCGTGCGTGCCCGTTAGATGTGCGTGATCACGTCGGTCGACGAAAACCGCACCTTGGGCAACTTGGCGTATTTGTCGTCCTCCGCCCGATAGCCCGCCGCACAGGCCACCACGGTCTGGTAGCCGGATCCCGACAGACCCAGTTCCCGATCATATTGTTCGGCGACGATTCCCTCCATGGGACAGGTATCAATGCCCATGAGCGCTGCCGCCGTCATGAACTGGCCCAGGGCAATGTAGATTTGGTGGGTTTGCCAGGTATCCAGCGACCCGGCAGTTCGCGCCTTGTCGATACTGCCCAGCATGAATCCCCGAAAGCCCGCGAGTGACTCCTTCGTGACCCCACGCACCGCGACGATCCGGTCGATGTACCGCTCCACAAACGCCGCATCCACGCCGGTCTTCACCGCAAAAACCACCAGGTGCGAGCACTCGGCCGGTTGGGTCTGATTCCACGAATGCGGGACCAATGCCGCCTTTTTAACCGGGTCGGTCACCACGATAAATTTCCACGGTTGCAGACCAAAGCTCGAGGGCGCGAGCACGAGCGCCTGCTCCAGGGCCTGCCAATTCTCCGTCGAGATCCGGCGAGCCGGGTCAAAACGCTTGGTGGCATAACGCCAGTGAAGCCGTGCCAACAGATCGGAGGGCGAAAGAGTCGTCATCTTGATTTCCAAGCAGGCAGGGTAGTTGAATTTGCCGGAAGTGCCAAACCCCACGCCGAAGTCGAAGGAACCCGCCAGGCAGCCCCAAAACAAATCGGGGTTATCGTGTCGAATGGGGCCCCCGTCAGGTGGCCGGAATGAAACGCTGAGCCAAGCAGGCCAGAAGAAATCCCACCAGGCACACCACCTGGGCGGCGGGATCCGGCGGGACCGCCAGCAAATCCACCAGACAAATGCCGGCGAGAAGACCTCCCACAGTTCGTCCCAATTGACGCTGTCCCGAAGCGAAGCAATGCCGCAGACACAACACAATCCACGTCAGCAAAAGGGCGGCCAGCACCAACATCCGCAGACGATAGGTCCCATCGTTCAGGAATCCCGCCAGCACGAGCGGTAGCGCCAGAGCCAGCAAAGGCCACCAGCGCATCGGCCCGGCGGCACTCTCCCGCCGGGCCACGTAACTGAGTCCAAGCACCCATCCTGCCAGCGCGAACGCCGTCCAAACCGCGGTGCCCGTCACACCGTCATCACCCGCCGAGGCGGCAGCCAGCAGCAGAAAGAAACGGCACGCCGCCATGATCACCGGCGAAAAAGCGACCGCCTTGTGAATGGCGTCGTAACCGAGGACGGCCAGCAGCAGGAGCAAACTGAAAATCGCAGTTTTCCACCCGAGAAAGGCGAGCATCAAGCCGCCCCCGGCGAGCAGCGCCCCGCCAATCTCCCAAACCAGCGCCTCGGAGATCTGCTGCGACGGAATGGGTCGTTCCCGCCGGTATTGGCGATCAAACGCCGCATCAAAAGCGTCGTTGAGATACATTCCCCCGACATAGACCAAGCTCGACCCGAAGGTCAGCAACAAGAGGGTCAACTCCGAACCGCCGCCGCCCAACAGCCAACCGCAGAGACAGTTGGTCCAGACCGTGGGCAGATTGGAAATCCGCCCCAGAACCAACAGGGTGCGCACAGATGGGCGGGCAGGCATGACGGCAGGTGCGGCGGAATTTCGCCGGGAAACGGGCCTCAGGCGTTGGCCGCCTCACCCGTATTGCGGCGGGCCGGAGTCCTACGGGTGTACGGCGAGTGCAGGTTGAAATAAATGCCGCACAACGGACGCACCCCGGCGTCGTTCTGGGAAAGGATCACCGTCAGATGCCGGTCCAAGGCGATTCCATGACGCATGCCCGGCTGCCGGGTCGTGTAAGCGGTGATGGCCTTGCCCACCAGCGACGCCAGCGACGTCCCCGCGTCCTCCGGCACCTTGTCGAGCGCCACGACGTAGCGATCATAGGCGGCCAGGGCCGACTCGATTTCCGCTGCGAATGACTGCACCGTGAGATCCACGCAAAAACCGTAGGGGGCGACCGCAGGGTGTAAAGGGCGGTTGCCAGCATTGCCAGCGTTCCGGGCGGTTCCGCCCTCAAAAGAAACGCACTCCCGCCAGTTCCCCCACGGTTACCTGGATAGCCATTGCCCCCTACTGCGAACCCCACAAGCTCCCGCCATGACTTCGTGGCTGACTCCGATCGTGCTGCTGCTGGCCAGCAACGTGTTCATGACCTTTGCCTGGTACGGACATCTCAAGTACCACGATGTCCCCTTGTGGAAGGCGATCGCCGTGAGCTGGGGCATCGCCTTTTTCGAATACTGCCTGATGGTTCCCGCCAATCGCTGGGGCGTTGGCTCCGGAGTTTACACCGCCGTCCAACTGAAGATCCTCCAGGAAGCCATCACCTTGTTCGTCTTCTGCGTCTTTGCCGTCACGTATCTCGGCGAACGCCTGCGGTGGAATCATTACGGCGCCTGCCTGCTGGTCGGCGGTGCGGTGCTGCTTTCCCGGTGGCCGGATAAATCCGCCCCGACGCGGCCGACCGCCGCAACCGTCGCCGGCCAATAAGCCCCATCCGTCCAGCGGGTAATCACTGACGCTGGGGCCGCTCCGTTTCCTTCCCCAGCATCGGGCTTGGCGCCCGGTTGAGTGGTCCGAATTCGGAGCAGGCAAATAGTCATCTTCGCTATTGGAATCCGCGCAGGGGACGGGCTAAAAACAGTCCAAGTCATGCGGCTCCCTTATCGTGAATGATGCGGCGTTGCACGGTGGGGGTCGCCTGTTTTGCCTATGATTTACCTGCCTGTTTTTGTTGCCCAATCGACGGCGATGGATCGTCGTCGGAGTCCCGTTGAACGTTCGGGGCGTCTAGCGTTGTGGCTCGGGGTGGCCGTGGCGTGTGCGGTGGCGGCCGGCGAGGCCCAAGCTCAAGCGCCGAAAACCAACAGCGCGGCGATCACCGACAGTGTGCGCCCGAGCGGCGACGCCGTACTGATCGAAGTCACGGGCCTGGTGGAAACGTCGGCTGGCACCACGAACGGCTGGGCTCCGGTCACCCGGGGCACGACCCTCCGGGTCGGAGATCGGATCCATACCGGCCCCACAAGTCGGGCCGCCCTTCAATTGACCGACCGGAGCATTGTTCGACTCGACCATTCAACGACGGTTCGATTGGTGCCAACCGAACAGACAGGGCTACTGCGCCGGTTCCGGCTGGATGTGGGTCGGCTGTTTTTCTTCAACCGCGAAAAGCCGGCCTCCATTGAGTTTGAAACGCCGTTGACCGTCGGGGCGATCCGTGGCACGGAATTTCTGCTGTCCGCCCCTTTGGCCACCGTGACTTCGCTCACCCTACTGGATGGCGCGGTGGAATTGAATTCCGAGGGCAAATCCCTGAATCTGCGCAGCGGTGACCAAGCCGATCTGGCCTCCGGTCAGCCCGCACGAGTCAGTCGGGCGGTACTGGTCGAACGGCAAATCCAGTGGGCGCTGTACTACCCCGCCGTGGTGGACGAAGCGGACCTGCCGCTTACCGCGGAGGATCGGACGCAATTGGGCACGACCCTGGAAGCCTATCGCCGGGGCAACATTTTGCAGGCACTGGGCGAATTCCCCGCGGGTGTAATATCCCCCGGAGGGCGGACCCTGCAGGCCGCCTTGCAGCTCGGCGTGGGTCAGGTCGCTGAGGCCGAGGCCGCGCTGCAGGAAGTTCCGGATTCAGCCGCCGCCCGAGCCATGCGAGAGCTGATCGCCACCGTGATCGGCACCGCCGCGCCCCAGGCCAGCGCCCCGCCGAATACCGCCAGCGAGTGGCTCGCTCGCTCGTATCAGCTGCAGGCGGCGTCCAATTTTCCGGACGCCCTGGCCGCGGCCGTCTCCGCCCAGCAACGGGCACCGACCTCAGGCCTGGCCGCCGCCCGCGTGGCGGAACTGGCTTTCATCGAGGAGAAGCTCGGGCTGACCCGGCGCTCGCTGGCCGTCGCCCGCGAACACTCTCCGGAGAACCCCCGGATCGCCGCGTTGGAGGGCTTTGTCTTGCTGGAAGCCAATCGTCCAGGCGAAGCGCTGGCGGCGTTTGATCGTGCGTCGGCCCTCGATGCGGGTTTTGGCAATGCCTGGTTGGGCCGCGGGATCGCCTTGCAACATTTGTCCCGCCATGAGGAAGCACTGGCCGCATTCCAAGCAGCCTCCGCCCTGGAACCCCGCCGCTCCCTCTTCCGCAGCTACGCCGCGAAGTCGGCCGCCCAGTCCGGCGACCGCACCGGCGCCCGCAAGGAATTGCGTCTCGCGCAGGAACTTGATCCGCGGGACCCCACTCCGTGGCTGTATTCCGCCCTGGAACGTCAGCAAAACAACGATCTCAACGACGCCGTCCGGGATCTCGAAAAATCCGTCGCCTTGAACGACAATTCCAGCGTGTTTCGTTCGCGCTTGGGATTGGATCGGGACCGGGCGATTCGGAGTGCCGATCTGGCGGCGGTTTACGACGCCGTGGGGCTGGCCGAAGTCAGCGAGCGAGCCGCCAGCCGGGCGGTGGAGGCCGATTATTCCAACTACGCCGGACACCTCTTCGTCGCCCGGAGTCTGCAGTCCCACGAGGATCCCTCGCGGTTCAATCTGCGCTACGAAGCACCGGTTCGCAGTGAGTTGCTGATGGCCAATCTCCTGGCTCCGGCCGGTGGCGGCAATCTGTCCCAGCAATTGTCCCAACAGGATCATCTCCGGTACTTCGATGCTCCCACCGTGGCGCTGGCCTCCGTCACCACCTGGACGGATAACGGGGATTGGCGCCAGGGCGCCTCGGTGTTCGGTACGATCGACGGCCTCGGCTACGCCATCGACGGTCAGTACATCTCCCTCCGGGGATGGCGCCCGAACCAGGACACTCTGGTGCAGGATCTGGGGTTCACCGCCAAGCAACAGGTAACCGCCAGCGATAGCCTTTACCTGCAAGTGGGCCGCTCCGAGGTGACGGCGGGCGATGCCGCCGCGCGCTGGGATCCGGCGGATGCGAACCTCGATCTCCGGGTCAAACAAACCCTAAACCCCTATCTGCATGCGGGCTGGAATCACGAATGGGCACCGGGCAGTCACACCCTCCTGCTGGCTTCGTATTATTCGGATGAACTCGATCTGACCGATCCCACCGTCACGGTGCCCTTCCTGCGCAAACGCGGCGGTGTAATCACCTCGGTGGACCTCAGTCGCGCCATCTACGACACGACCATCCACAGTGAAGATCAATTGGGATCCGTCGAACTGCAGCAATTGTGGCAATCCTCGATCCATACTGTCATCGCGGGCGGGCGGTATCAGGGAGGCGACATTTCGTCGAAGGCGACGCTGCTGGACCTGGGGCAAATACCAGCCTTTAACCAGGATTACTCCGAACCATTGGAGCGGATGTCCGGTTACCTGTATTATCAGATCGAACCCGCGTCCTGGGTGCGCTTGAATGCGGGTGGGAGTTACGAGTCGCTGTTGACGCCGCGGAATCTGGATACACCGCCGTACAATCAAAAGACGGAACGGAAGGATCAGCTTTCGCCCAAGGTCGGACTCACCCTGCAACCCTGGGAACGCACCAGTTTGCAAGCGGCGTGGAGCCGATCCCTGGGCGGCCTGTATTACGACAACAGTCTGCGACTGGAACCCACGCGGATGGCGGGCTTCAACCAGAGCTTCCGGAGCCTGATCCCGGAATCCATCGCCGGTATTGTGCCGGGCACCGAATTTGAAACCGCCGGCGTGCGCCTCGACCACTCCTGGGATTTCGGCCTGTACCTTGGGGCCTCCGGTGAACGCCTGACCTCGCAGGGCGATCGGGATATGGGCGCCGTGTCAAACTCGCTCCCCTTCCCCTTGCCGGACACGGCCATCAGCGCCCGCGAGGAACTGGCGTTTGAAGAGCGTACCGTCAGCGTGTACGCGAACCAAGTGCTGGGACGGTATTGGGCGCTGGGCAGCCGCTACCAGTTTTCCCAGGCGGAACTGACCACGCAGTTCCCGGGGATTCCGCGCAATGCCTTGGGACTGGCCAATCTGGAACAAAGCGCCCGGGCCACGCTGCAGCAGGTGCAACTGTTCGGGGTCTTCAACCATACCAGCGGTTGGTTCGCCCGCTGGGAATCCAATTGGTACCGACAGAACAATGCCGGCTACCAGAACGGCTTGGGCGACGAGGATGTCTGGCTGCACGAAGTGGCCGTGGGTTACCGTTTTCCCCAACGCCGCGCCGAAGTCCGCTTGGGCGTGGTCAATCTGTTCAATACCGACAACCGGTTGAACCCTCTCAACCTGCAGGCGGAACTCGCCCGGCAACGCGCCGTCTTCCTGAGTCTGCGCTTGAATTTGTGATTCCCTGGTACAGCCGCCCATTGCGGAGCCCCACGAAACGTGGCTTGCTGGGAGGGTGAACTTGGATCGTCGTCGGCTGAGCGGATTCTGTGCCGTCCTGGCCCTTCTGACGCTGCTCGCCGGGTGCGTGACCGGCGAGCGCGTGGACTGGAAGGCGCGGGTCGGCCATTACCAGTATGATGATGCGGTTAAGGAGTTCGGCCCCCCGGACCGCAAGGAAACACTGACCGATGGCACGCTCGTCGCCCAATGGGTCATGGCCGGACGCGACCTCCGCACTTCGCCGTTCCATCGCTGGGACGCGGGCTATGGACCCTACGGCCGCCGCTGGCGCGCGGATTTTGGTCCCCCCATCGAAGTGGTGCCGGCGGAGTTGATGCTTTTGGAATTCGGACCAGACCGGCAGCTGGTGACTGCTAAGCGACAGTTTCGCTGATCCACGCCTACTGCTGCATGAACGCCTACCGACTTCACGCCGAAACGGAGCCGAATCTGGGGCCCGTCGCCCAACTGAACCGGATCCTCCCCTGGATCATCGGGCTGGCCGTTCTCGGCCTGGTGCTGGCGCGTTATTTGCCCCAGATCCATAAGAACGAGTCCATGCGCCGCCAATTGCAGCAGAAGACCGACGAAGTCCAACGCTTGGAGGCGGAAGTGAACCGATTGCGGGCGGAAAACTTCGCCCTCGCGCGGGATCCCCGGACCATCGAACGAACCGCGCGTGAGCAACTGAGTTTCGCCCGTCCCGATGAACGGGTCGTCACCTTTCAGGATCAGCCGGTCAACGGCGGCGTAACACCCGGACCTGCCGGTGCCAGTGGACGCGATCCCGGCCGCCGGGTTCCCAGCGGTCCACCCACTCCGGCGCCCGTCACCCGCCGCGGCGCCAATTAATCCCGGGCCCTCCCGCCAGGGTGGGAGTTGCCGTGAACCGGGGCTCGATGGAAGTAGGACTGAAGGGTCGCTCGAACCTCCTCACCCAACCATCGGGGTCAAGGATGGAGGACTCCGGCAATCCGGGGATCATCAGCGCCTGCTTCAGCGCAAGTCGAGACAAACGATTTGTCCCCGTGCGTTTCGGCAGTAGAGGCGGCCGTTGGCCAATGACGGTTCGGTCCAACACTTGCCGCTGAGCACCTGCGCTCGCGCCAAGATTTCACCCCGTTCGGGGCCGATCCGTACGACCACCAATTCCCCCAATTCCGTCAGCACCAGCAGCCGGTCGCCCGCCGCGATCCAACTGTCCTGGGAAAATCCCGACAGCGACCAGAGTTGCCGTCCATCGCGGGCATTGAGGCAACGGAGCTCCTGCTGGCCCTTTTTGTATCCACCAGAGTCCACGCCGTAGAGATACCCGTTGAGGGCCACCGCAGTGCCCGTAAACGTGCCGAGGTCACCATTCTTCCATACCCGGGAACCCGCGTCACTCCCTAGCGACACCAACTCACCGCCGTCGTCGCCGGAGCTGATGAACACGCCGCCAGCCACCAGGACCGGATCGGAGCAATGAGTTTCGTACCCGCGGCCGAACTCGTGTCGCCACCGCACCCGGCCATCCACCGGGTCGAGCCCGAACAGAGCTTTGTGCATGTGCGCGAGCAGCACGGGAGTTCCCACGACAGCGGAGAGCACCGGCGAGGTGAAACTATATTTTCCTTTGGGCTCTTTCGCCGACTGCCAGAGCGTCCGCCCGGTGGCGGCCTCCAGCGCCACCATCGCGGAGCCGTAATTGACGTAAACCGCATCGCCCGACCGCAGCGGGCTGCCGGCGAGTCCCCAGTCGCCGTTTTTCTCGCCTACGACGGCCGCCAGATCGTTGGACCACTGAACTTTTCCGGTGGCGGATTCCAGCGAAAACAAGCGTCCGCTCCGGCTGGCAACGAAGAGCCGGTCACCGTCCACCGTCGGTGTGGAATTGGGGCCCCCCTCGTACATCTTCGGATTCGACGGCTCGGGATGGCTAAACGTCCAAAGCGGTTTGCCCGTGTCCGCGTCCAGCGCGTGCACCGTGTCCGTTTCGTTGGTATTGCCCACCGTGAACGCCCGGCCTCCGGCGACGGCCACGGCGGCAAACCCCGTGTTCACGCTCGCGCGCCAAGCCTCGCGTGGGCGATTCCCAGTCCATTGGTGAACCCAGTTGGTTTCCGTGGAAATCCCGTCATGGGTCGGACCGCGATGGCGCGGCCAGTCGGCAGCGGACACGGCGACGAAAGACAAGGCGGCGAGTGCGGCGATCAGGCTTTGGCGCATGGCAGTTGGTGTGGTCGCGGGCGACGGCGCGCGAGGTCGGGACCGTTACCTAGGTCCCTCCGGCGTGCAACCGACGAAATCGCCGCAGCCGATTAAAGGGGCCAGGTTCACCATTCCCACTCTACGGTGCCAACCTCCCTATTCGCCCAGCGTAGCGATCGTGCCAGGTTCGCTATCTTCGCCGGATAGGGAGCCAGCCTCAGTATCTTGCGGGGGCATCACCGCTGGTGATACAGCAGGCGGCGGAGTGAACTTTTGGCGGTGGAACTGGTCCGGAACGGGTGTTTTGGACTGCGGGTCAGCCCATTTGGCGAGCCACAACGCCTCCGGCGGCACGAACGCGCCGGCTACGGGCAGAGTTCTACCTATCCGGCGGAGGAATTTCGCCAGTTCGGCCGGTTGAAGGTTGGGTTCTTTGAGCCGTCAGCCGATGGCGTCGACGCGCAGGTCGTGGAGGACGCTGATTCCGGGGAGTGGGACGCCCCGGATGGGGCGGGCGCCATCCTTTCGCTTGGGACTGAAGCGGTCCCGAAACCGCATGAACTGTTGATCCACGAACTCTCGCGAACCCAGAATTACCCCATCGCTGAAATGCCGTATCCGCAGGCGCAGCACTTGCCCCTCGCCCAACTCGCCCCCACGCGCCAGCTCAGCGCGGATCATGTCCGGGTCCAGAACCTGTTTGTCGCTCGCATTGGCGGAACCGGCAGTCACGAAGAGCAGACAGCGGTAGGCGGCCGCGGCCGCCGGCCAGTCCTCCGGTTCCAGGAAGCTCATCAATCCCTGCTGGATGGCGCTGCAGCCCACCAGCGCGGCGGCGTAGCCGCAGTGCCGGTAGTCCCTCGGATCGGAGACCAAGCCCGCTCGCACGGGATTCAGATCAATGTACGCCGCCAACGTCTTCAGGGCGGTCGGGGAATCCTCCACCAGAAGACTC